>JAEUHZ010000010.1 GCA_016795205.1 Planctomycetota bacterium
GGCGAGACGAAGCCCTCGCCCAGGGCCGGCCGGCCGCGGATCTCGACCTCGACCGCGCCCTCGACCGGCCGCCCGGCCTCGTCGACGAACTCGACCCGCAGTCGCGGCGGCTCGAGCGTCCCCAGCGCGGACGGGTCCGAGCGGCGCCCCTCCTCGCCAATACGTTCCCGGGCGTCCGCTGGGCCCGTATCGGGCACGGGGGCGGCGGGCCCGCTCCCGGCCGGAAGGGTCCCCGGTGCTGCGCGCGGTGCGGGCCCGACGGGCGTTCCCGGCGGCGCGGCGTCGCGCAGAGCGAGCCAGGCACCCAGGGTTGAGAGGGTCATAAAAACCACGAGCACGGCCGCGTGGAGTGCGCGTCCGCGCGACCCATAGGGAAAACGGTTCCTACTTGCTTGCGCGCCGGCCGCTGCCGGGCAGTTTGGGTCCGGTCTCCCCGGGGCCGCAGGCGAAGTTCGGGGAGCGTTCTTTCGGGGGCACAGCCGCCCCCCGCGCGCGCGGTCGTCGCCGCTGGCGGTCTCCGGCCACAGCATGCTGTGGAGCATAGTCCGTCCGCCCGTCGCTGTCGCGCCCTCGCGAGATCCCGAAGCCAGACCTGAACTCCATGAACCGTACGATCCACACGCTCTGTTCGTCGGCGGCCGCGGCGAGCCTCTGCGCTCTGTCGGCCTGCTCCGGCGACGGCTCCTCCTCGTCCCCGGCGCCGACCTCGCCCGCGACCTCGACGTTCAACTCCAACGTCGCGGTCGAGTGGCACGAGACCCTCTACACGCGCATCCGGCAGACGGGTGTCAATCCGCCGCGCGCCTCGCGCGTCTTCGCCTACACGGGCGTCACGCTCTACGAGTCGGTCGTGCACGGCATGCCCGGCTTCCAGAGTCTCGAGGGGCAACTCAACGGCCTCCTCGCGAACGACCTGCCGAACCCGGTGGCTGGACAGGTGTACAACTGGGCCATCGTCGCGAACCGCGCGCTGAACGTGGTCTCGAACGGTCTCGTGCCGAGCTCGACGACCGAGTTCGACGCCCAGGAAGCCTCGCTCTTGGCGACGCTTTCGACCGGCGTCGCGACCGCGGTCGTCGACCGCTCGGTCGATTACGGCGACGAGCTGGGCAACGCGATCCTGGCCTGGGCCGCGACCGACGGCACGGCCACGCAGGCCGCCTGCCAGACGAACTGGGTTGCGCCGGTTCCGCCCAACGAGGGCGGCTGGACGCCCGTCACGGGCAACGCGCAGCCCGTGCTGCCCTGCTGGGGCGACATGCGCACGTTCGTGCTCACGGACGGCGACGAATGCGAGCCGATCGGCCCGCCCCCGTACTCGACGGCCACGAGCAGCCCGTGGTTCGCGCAGGCCCTGCTGGTCTACAACACGACCGGCGACGCGGGCGCGGCACTGACCGCGGACCAGGCGGACATCGGGCTGTACTGGGCGGACGGCGCGGGCGCGACCGGCACGCCGCCCGGCCACTGGGTCGCGATCACCTGCCAGGTCGCGGCGGACGAGTCGCTCACGCTGGACGTCTCCGCCGAGGCTTTCGCGCGCGTCGGCATGGCCCTCGCAGATGCGTTCATCAACTGCTGGAAGGAGAAGTACACGAGCTATCTGATGCGGCCGGCCACGTACATCCGCAGCGAGATCGACGCGGGCTGGGATCCGCTGATCGGCACGCCGAACTTCCCCACGTACACCTCGGGGCACTCGACGCAGTCCGGCGCCGCCGCAGCGGTTCTCACGCAAATGTTCGGAGCCTACGCCTTCACGGACACCTGCCACAGCCGCCTGAACCCGACTGCGGGGCTGCCCGCGGACCGCACCTTCGCGAACTTCTACGAGGCGGCCAGCGAGGCCGCCGTGTCGCGCCTGTACGGCGGCATCCACTACGTCTTCGACAACTACGACGGGGTCGATTCCGGGGTGTGCGTCGGCACGGTGCACAACTCGACGCTCCAGTTCCGCGCGCCCTGAAACGCGATGAGGTCGGACGCGCGCCGCGCCGCGGGCCTTGGCCCGCGGCGCGGCGCGCGCACCTCGGGCGACCGTGCCTGCGGCGCTCCGAGGCCCAGCACACTCGCCGCCGGCGCGCGCCAGACCCTGGCGCCCGCGGTGACTCCCGAGGAGCGCGCGGCTCAAGAGCCCGCGCGCGCGGAAGGCCGTCGGGCGGTCACGACGAGCACGACCGCGCCGACGATGATCGCCGCCGCGATCCAGGTGCGCGGCGCCAGCACCTCGCCACCCCACACCACGCCGAGCACCAGCGCCACGAGCGGGTTCACGAAGGCGTACGAGGTCGCCAGCGCCGGCGTGGTGTGCTTCAGGAGCCACAGGTAGGCGCTGAAGCCCGCGATCGAGCCAGCCAAGACCAGCCACGCCCAGCTCGCCACGTGGCGTGCGCCGACCAGCTCGAGGTCGACGCGGGAGACCTCTCCGAGCGCCACCCCGGCGACGCACTGCAGGATGCCGCCCGCCAGCATCTGGAGCCCGCTGGCCGTCACCTGCGCGCGCGGCAAGTGCGCGCCGCGCGAGTAGAGCGAGCCGATCGACCAGGAGATCGTGGCCGCGACGAGCGCCGCGATCCCCAGCGGGTCGAGCGGATGAGCCGGGTCGGGGGCCGCGAGCAGCGCCACGCCCGCCATGCCGACCACCACGCCCGCCAGGCCGCGCGCCGCGGGGCGCGCGCCGCGCGGGCGCAGCCAGTCGAACAGCAGCATCCACAGCGGCACACCCGCGACGACCAGCGCCGCGACGCTGGAGTCCACGCGCGTCTCGGCCCAGCACACCAAGCCGTTCGAGCACAGCATGAGCAGCGCGCCGGACACGCAGGCCGGCAGCAGATGCTCGCGCCGCGGCCGCTCCGCGCCGGTCGCCAGGGCGTAGGTCAGGAGCAGCGCGCCGGCCAGCACGAAGCGCGTGCCGGCCATCAGGAACGGCGGCAGGGCCTCGACCGCGACGCGGATCGCGAAGTAGGTCGAGCCCCACAAGATCCACACGGCGCACAGCGCCAGGAGTAGCCTCCCGCGACCCTCGCGCGCTGGGCTCATGCGCGCGGATGGTGCAGCCGGTGCACCGCCGCCACGGCGTCCGCGTCGAGGTGCGTGTAGATCTCCGTGGTGCGGATCGAGGCATGGCCCAGGAGTTCCTGGACGGCGCGCAGGTCGGCGCCGCCCTCGACCAGGTGCGTCGCGAACGAATGCCGCAGCGCGTGCGGCGAGGCCGGCGCCCTGAGCCCCGCGAGGCGCGCGGCGCGACGCACGACGCGCCAGGCCTCGGCGCGCGACAGCCGCGCGCCGCCCGCGCCCAGGAACACGTGCGGCGAGCGGGCCGCGCCGGGTCGCGTGCGCCGGCCGGTCCGGATCCACTGCGCCAGGGCCGTCGCGGCCCGCGCGCCGAGCGGGACGAGCCGCACCTTGCCCCCCTTGCCGTGGAGTCGCACGATCCCGAGCGCGGGGTCGAGGCCGTCGAGGCGCAACCCGGCGGCCTCGCTGACGCGCGCGCCCGACGCGTACAGCACCTCGAGCAGCGCCAGGTCACGCTCGGCCCGCCAGGGCTCGCGCGGCGACCAGCGCGGATCGCCCGGCGCGGCGAGCAGCGCCGCGACGTCCGACGGCGCGATGGAACGCGGCAGGGGGCGCGCGAGCTTGGGCGCGGCGACCAAGGCCGTGGGGTCGCGGCGCAGCGCGCTTTCCTGGACCAAGTGACGGGCCAGCACGCGCAGTGCCGCCAGCGCTCGGGCCACGCTGGCCTCGGCGTAGTCGTCCGCGCGCAGCGCTCCGAGGTGGTCCACGACGAGCGCCGCGTCGACGTCTGCGAAGCGCGTCGCGCCGCGGCCGGCGGCGAAGCGGAAGAAGCGCTCCAGGTCCCGCCGGTAGGCGAGCAGGGTGTTCGGCGCGAGCCCCGCTTCGGCCCGCAGCGCGACCAAGAGCTCGGCGAGTTCGACCGCGAAGCCGGGCGGGATCGCGGGCTGCGCGCCTGCGTCGCGCGCCGCCTTCCGAACGCGGCTCGGTCCGCCCATCGTGCGCGCGAAGCTCCTCCATCCGCCGCCTTGGATCAAGCTCCGGTCGCGCTTGAAGGGGAGGGGGGGCGTCCCTACACTCTTCGCCCCTGACGGGGCCGGAAAGCGCGCTCGCGGCGCGGTTCGCCGGCCCCGCCGGCCGATAACCGCCGACCAGCGCCGGGCGCGCCCCGCACCCGACGCCCCGTCGAATTCTCCACCTCCCCCGCCCCCGCAGCCTGCTCCATGAAGCGACTCTCGGCGAAGGAACTCGAAGAACACGCCGCGCGCCTGCGCGCCATGCTGGTGCTCCTCAGCGGCGACATCGACCGCCTCGAGGAAGAGGCGATCGGAGAGCGCGGCATCCAGATCGACGCCTCCGGCGAGGGCGGCACGGACAGCTACAGCCAGGAGTTCAGCCTGGAGTTGATCCAGCGCGACGAGTCCACCATGCGCGAGGTGCTCGAAGCGCTCGACCGGGTCAAGAACGGCAGCTACGGGTTCTGCGAGGGTTGTCAGGCGCCGATCGGCAAGGAGCGCCTGAAGCACATGCCGCACGCGCGCAATTGCATCGCCTGCCAGCGCAAGGAGGAAGAGGGACTCGCGTGAGCACCGTGCCGGCGGGCGGGGCGCGCTGCGCGGATGCCCGCACGCTCCTCGCGCGCTTCGTCGTGGCCGCGGCGCTCCTGGCACTCGACCTGTGGTCCAAGGCCGCCGCCTTCGACTGGATCGAGCGGCTCGACCGCGCTGGCGAGCTCGTCGTCGACGCCTGCGGGCGCGGGCATCGGCGCCTGCCGCTCGTGGGCGACTGGCTGACGTTCATGTTGTCCCTCAACCCCGGAGCGGCGTTCGGCCAGCTCGACTCGATCCCGTACCTGCTCGTGGGGGGGCGCTGCGCGGCGGTCCTGTTCCTGCTGTGGCTCCTGGTGCGCACGCCCCGCGGCCGTCCGGCCTTCGCCGCGGCGCTGGTGTTGGTGTTCGCCGGAGCGCTCGGGAACCTCTACGACAATCTGCTGCGCGCGCGCGACCTGGCGTTGGATCGCTACTACCCAGCGGAGCAGTTCCCGTTCGGGCCCGTGCGCGACTTCATCGACGTCTACTTCGACGCCTGGTCCTGGCACTTCCCGACCTTCAACGTCGCCGATGCGTGCATCACGGTGGGCGCGGTGTTGCTCATCGGCTCGGGCCTCCTGCGTCCGCGCGCGCCGGCCCCGTCCCTGCCCGCGGCCTGATGTAGGGCCCGTCCGCGTGCGCCGTCCACGCGTTGCCCCGGCCGCGCCGAGGCCTTAGAGTCGCCCGCCGTCGTGGCGCGTCTGCAAGTGGATCTGGGCCCCGTCCGGCTCGCGAATCCGATCCTGTCGGCGTCGGGGACGTTCGGTCACGGTCTGGAGATGCGGCACGTCGTGCCGCCCGGCCTGGTCGGCGGGCTCGTGTCGAAGACCGTCACGCTGCGCCCGCGGCCGGGCAACCCTGCCCCGCGCATCTGCGAGACCGAGGCCGGGTTCCTGAACTCGATCGGCCTCGAGAACAAGGGCATCGACCACTACGTGCGGGCCGTGCTGCCGGAGGTCGCCGCGGCCGACACGATCATCGTCACGAACATCGGGGCCGAGCGCGTCGAGGAGTTCGCCGAGCTCGCCGCGCGCCTCGACGGGGAGTCCGCCGTCGACGTCCTCGAGGTCAACCTGTCCTGCCCCAACGTCCAGGACGGCAAGCTGCCCTTCGCCACGGATCCCGGCATGGCCGCGCGCGTGATCGAGGGCGTGCGCCGTGCGACGCGCAAGCCAGTGTGGGCCAAGCTGTCGCCGAACGTCTCGCGGATCGCGGAGATGGCCGTGGCGGTCGAAGCCGCCGGCGCCGACGGCGTGACGGCGGTGAACACCGTGCTCGGCATGCAGGTCGACTGGCGCACCCGGCGGCCGGGACTGTGGACGACCCAGGGCGGCTACTCGGGCACCGCGATCAAGCCCATCGCGCTGCGTTGCGCCTGGGAGTGCGCGCGCGCCGTGAGGATCCCGGTCATCGGCTGCGGCGGCATCGCGACCGCCTCGGACGTGCTCGAGTTCCTGGTGGTCGGCTGTCGCGCCGTCCAGGTCGGCACGGCGAGCTTCGGCGATCCCGGGACCTTGGCGCGCCTGGCCGCGGAGATCGAGGCGCTGCTCGACGGTGCGGGTCTCGCGGCGGCCGAGGACCTCGTCGGCACGCTCACGCCGCACGCGCCCCCGCCGGCGCGCTGCGAGCCGGCCGGCGCCGCGCCAAGTGGCGCGCGCGCGCGGCACGGCCTGGAACACGGCGCGGATCACGGCGCGCAGGCCGGCGCGCGCGAGGCGCGCGCGAGCCAGCGGGGAGGGTCGCCGGCCTGACGCGCGCGCCCGCGCGCGCTCCGGCGCTCCCATGCGTCTCGAGGAACTGACCCCGGCGATGGTGCGGCGCGCGGTGGCGATCTACCTGGAGATCGCCTGGCCGGGCCAGGGCTTCCCGCGTCCGCGGATCACGGTGGCGGATCTGGAGGGGGCCAACACGCTCGACGAGCTGTTCGCGCGCTTCGATCCCCAGCCCGTGCGCGACCGCGCGGCGCACAAGCGCCACACGCTGCGCCTGGGGAACCCCGACTACCCGTTCATGAAGTTCGTGGTCCAGGAGTACCTGGTCGACGCCGAGTACTTCTTCGCGGTCGACACGCACGACGACCTGGACGTCAAGCCGACGGATCCCGACTTCCCGCGCTGGCTGGAGCTCAAGCGCCGCAACGCGGAGCTCAAGAAGCGCATCGAGGCCGCCTGGGCCGCCGAGGGGCTACCGACCTATGGCGACCTGCGAGTGCTGGCCGAGGGCCTGGCGAAGATCGAGCTCGAAGGGGAGAAGCGCGCGCGGCTCCTGGTGGTCGACGACGAGGCCGAGGTCTGCCACGGGCTCGGCGCACTCCTGCGCGGGCGTGGGTACGACGTCGAGCTGGCCTTCGACGGCGCGCAGGTGCTCGAGCGCCTGCGCCACGAGCCGCGGCCCGACCTCTTGCTGCTCGATTTCTCGATGCCGGAGGTCGACGGCGAGGAGGTCCTGCGCCGGGTGCGTGCCGACCCGCGGACCAAGGACATGCCGGTGCTGCTCGCGACGGCCTCGACGATCGACCTGGAGCGCATCCCGAAGACCTCCGGCGTGCTGCGCAAGCCCTATCCGCGCGAGGTCCTGTTCGCGATCCTGAGCCAGCTCCTCGAGCGCCGCCCGGCCCCGTGAGGGGCCGCGGGCCGCAGCTCCGCCCGCCCCCCCGGCCTCGCGCTTCCCTCGGCCGCCCGGCTCGCTTCTAATCTGCGGCTCGGATCGCCCGATCGCGCGGCAGGGGAGCCCACGGGCCGCGCCGGGCCACCACCGACATACCATCCATGGCCTTCGACTGGGACAAGCTGACCGACCGTCTGGGGACGATCGGGGAGAACGTCGGCACGACGCTCCGAGGGATCTTCGGCGCGCGCAACGAGCGCATGGTCAAGCGGCTCGATCCGCTCGTGCGCCGGATCAATCAGCTCGAGTCCTGGGCCCAGGGCCTGTCGGCCGAGCAGTTCCCGGCGCAGACCAACGCCTGGAAGGCCGCCATCGCGCGCGGCGAGAAGACCCTCGACGACGTCCTGCCGGAGGCCTTCGCGCTGTGCCGCGAGGCGGCCGTGCGCACGCTCGGGATGCGGCACTACGACGTGCAGCTGGTGGGCGGCATGGTGCTCCACGAGGGCCAGATCGCCGAGATGATGACGGGCGAGGGCAAGACGCTCGTCGCCACGCTCCCGCTGTACCTCAACGCGCTCTCGGGCAAGACCGTGTACCTGGTCACGGTCAACGACTACCTGGCGCGCCGTGACGCGGCCTGGATGGGCCCGATCTACGACTACCTGGGCGTCTCCGTCGGGTCGATCCAGTCCGACATGTCGCCCTGGGAGCGCCAGCCCGTCTACCTGTGCGACATCGTCTACGGCACGAACAACGAGTACGGCTTCGACTACCTGCGCGACAACATGAAGACGCGCGCGGAGGACCAGGTCCAGAAGGACCTGTTCTACGCGATCGTGGACGAGGTCGATTCGATCCTGATCGACGAGGCGCGCACGCCGCTGATCATCTCCGGGCCCGCCGCGGACACCAGCGACAAGTACAAGCTGGCGGACGAGATCGCCCGCAAGCTGGTCAAGGACGAGCACTTCGAGGTCAAGGAGAAGGAGCGTTCGGTGGCCCTGCTCGAAGCCGGCATCGAGGCCGCCGAGAAGCTGGTCGGGGTCCCGAGCTTCTTCGTGCCGCCGCACGAGGACTGGCTGCACTTCATCGAGAACGCGCTGCGCGCCCACCACCTCAATCGCCGCGACACCGAGTACGTGGTCGAGGGCGACGAGGTGATCATCGTCGACGAGTTCACGGGCCGGAAGATGACCGGGCGTCGTTGGTCGGACGGCCTGCACCAGGCCGTCGAGACCAAGGAAGGCCTGAAGCCCAAGCAGGAGAACCAGACGCTCGCGACGATCACGCTCCAGAACTACTTCCGGATGTTCCGCAAGCTCGCGGGCATGACCGGCACGGCGATCACCGAGGCCGGCGAGTTCCACAAGATCTACAAGCTCGACGTGGTCTCGATCCCGACCAACATGCCGATCGCGCGCGCCGACCACGAGGACGTCGTGTACCGGACCGCGCCCGAGAAGTGGAAGGCGATCGGCAACGAGATCGAGGAGACCCACAAGAAGGGCCAACCGGTCCTGGTCGGCACGACCTCGATCGAGAAATCCGAGGTCGTCTCCAAGCTGCTCACGCAGCGCGGGATCCCGCACGAGGTGCTCAACGCCAAGAACCACGAGCGCGAGGCCACCATCGTCGCGCGGGCCGGCGAGCGCGGCGCCGTGACCGTGGCCACGAACATGGCCGGCCGTGGCACGGACATCAAGCTCGGCGGCAACTTCGAGCACCGCCTGGAGGAGGCACTCAAGGCCGCCAACCTGAACCTGGGCGACCTGGACCGGCTGGCCGAGATCGACGCGATCCGCAAGCAGGTGCGCGCGCAGTGCGACGCGGACGAGCAGGAGGTGCTCTCGCTCGGCGGCCTGTACGTGCTGGGCACGGAGCGCCACGAAGCGCGGCGGATCGACAACCAGCTCCGCGGTCGCACGGGCCGCCAGGGCAACGTGGGCAAGTCGCGGTTCTTCCTCTCCTTGGAAGACGACCTGATGCGGATCTTCTACCGCGACTGGGTCAAGAACGCGATGGAGAAGCTCGGCATGAAGGAGGACGTCCCCATCGAGTCGGGGATGGTCACGCGTGCCATCGCGCGCGCGCAGCGCAAGGTCGAGGACCGCAACTTCGAGATCCGTCGCAACCTGCTCGAGTACGACGAGGTCATGAACGGCCAGCGGAAGGAGATCTACGGCACGCGCCAGGACGTGCTCTTCCGCATCGAGCTGCCCCAGAAGCTGCGCGCGATGCTGGAGCGCGTCGTCGAGCGCAACGCGCGCCAGGTGCACCTCCAGCAGGCCGAGGGCTTCCGCACCTGGTTCCAGCGCAGTTTCGGCTTCGAGGTCGATGCCGCGCTGGCCGCCGAGGCCACCGCCAAGGTCGGCGACCATCGGCCCGTGACGGCGCTCGTGCTCGAGGCCTACGCGAAGCGCGAGGCCGAGCTGGGGAGTGAGGTCCTGCGCGAGGTCGAGCGCTACCTGCTCCTCAAGGCGATCGACGACAAGTGGCGCGACCACCTGCTGGCGATCGACGCCTTGAAGGCCGGGATCGGGCTGCGCGGCTACGCGCAGGTCGATCCGAAGACGGAGTACAAGAAGGAGGGCTACCAGCTCTTCGAGAAGCTCCTGCAGGCCATCGAGGACGAGGTCACCAGCCTGATCCTGCGGATCCAGGTCGACCCCACGGCGGTGGCGCGCTCGCGCGTCGCAGCCCCGCGCTACGTCTCGCCGCTGCCGCCGGGCCAGACGCCGGGCAACCCCGCGCTCCAGGCCGGGGCCGTGCCGCCGCTCGCGCCGCCTCGGCCCGAGGGCGCCGCCGCTGCGCTCGGCGAGGGCGGGCTCGCGCCCTCGACCGGAACGGCTCCGTCCGGCCCGGCGGCTCCGGGCGCCGCGCCCCGCTCCCCGGCGCCGCCGGCCGCGCGACCGCTCGCGCCGCCGCCGCGCCGGCCGGTGGGGCCGGCCTTCGTGCCGGCCTCGCAGCAGTTCGATTTGGCCCGGCGCCAGCAGGCCCTGGCCCAGGCGCGCGACACGCAGCCCGCGGCGCCGCGTCCGTCCGCGGGGGGCGCGTCCCCTGCTGCCGCCGCGCAGCCGGCCGCGCGGGTCCTGACGCCCAAGGACCTCGAGGGTGTGGGCCGCAACGACGCGTGCCCGTGCGGCAGCGGGCAGAAGTTCAAGAAGTGCCACGGCCGCGAGGCCTGAGTGCCCGCGCTGCGCACGAGCCCGCGGGCTCCGCGGCCCTGGGGGAGCCGCGCCACGGCGCGCCCCGGCGGGACGTCTCCGGCGCGCTGGAGGCCCGCGGCGTGAACCCGGCCGCCCAGCGCGCCCGTGTCGCAGAGGTGCCGCCGCCGATCCTGGTCGATCCCGGGCCGGGCCTCGTGGCGGCTGTGCTCTATGCCCTGTACGACCTGTGCTGGGTCGCGGCGGTCGTGCTCCCCGCGCCGTGGTGGGTCGTGCGGGCGCTGAGCTCAGCGCGCTTCCGCGCCACGGTGGCCGCGCGCGCGGGCGCGGACCTGCCGCGACGCGCTGGACCCGGCGAGCGGCCGCGCATTCTGGTGCACGGCGTCTCGGTCGGCGAGGTCAAGGCCGCGCAGGCGCTGGTGCGCGAGCTCGCCGCAGCCCGCCCCGACCTGCAGGTCGTGGTCAGCACGGTGACCTCGACCGGCTTCGACGTGGCCCGCAAGCTCTACCCGGGGGCACTCGTCGTGCGCTTCCCCTTCGACCTGTCCGTGGTCGTGCGGCGCTTCCTCCGACGCGTCGATCCGGTCGCGGTCGTGCTCGTCGAGCTCGAGGTGTGGCCCAACTTCCTGCGCGAGGCCAACCGCGCCGGCGTGCCGCTGGCCGTCGTGAACGGGCGCATCACCGAGCGCAGCTTCCGCCGCTATCGGGCCTTCAAGCGCCTGATGCCGCAGTTCGCGCGCATCTCGTTGTTCTGCGCGCAGGACGAGGAGTACGCCCGGCGCTTCCAGGGACTCGACGCCGACCCCGCGCGCGTCGTCGTCACGGGCAACGTCAAGGCCGACGGGCTGCGCACGGGCCCGCGCGAGCCCTCGGAGGAGATCGTGCGGCTCGTGGCCGCCCGCCCGGGCCAGCTCGTCGTCGTCGCGGGCAGCACGCATCCGAGCGAGGAGCTGGCGCTCGTGCGCGCCTGGCGCGGCTCATTCCCGACCGCGCGCCTCGTGTTGGTCCCGCGGCACCCCGAGCGCGCGACCGCGCTGGCCAGGGAGCTCGCCGCCGCGGGCGCCGAACCTCAGCTCCTGACGCGCCTGCGCGCGGGCGAGTCCGCCGATCCGGCGCGCCCGCTGGTCGTGGACACGATCGGCGAGCTCGAGCAGGTCTACGCCGCGTCCGACCTCGTGTTCGTGGGCGGCTCGCTGATCCCGCACGGCGGGCAGAACATGCTGGAGCCGGCGGCGCAGGGGCGCCCGGTCGTCTACGGCCCGCACGTGCTGAACTTCCGGGAGGAGGCGGCGCTCCTCGAGCGGGCGGGCGCCGCGCTGCGCGTCGCACGCGAGTCCGAGCTCGGGCCGGTCCTCCAAGGCCTGCTCGCCGATCCGCAGGGGCGCAGCCGCATGGGACAGGCCGGGCGGGCCGCCGTGGAGTCGCAGAAGGGGGCGACGCGACTGACGTGGCGTGAGCTCTCGACGCGCGTGCTCGACCGTCTGTCCGGCGGAAGGCCCTGAAACCCGGGGCGCGAACGCCGGCGGCGCGCTATCCTGCGCGGTCGATTTCGTCGGCCGGCTGGGTCCCGGACGCGCCGCGCGGACGACGAGCGCCCCCCGGATCCTCTCCAGCCCGACGACTCCAGCTCCGATCCTAGAGACCCTATGTCCAGGCAACTCTTCACCTCGGAATCCGTGTCCATGGGCCACCCCGACAAGGTGGCCGATCAAATCTCCGACGCGGTCCTCGACGCCATCCTGGCGCAGGACCCCATGAGCCGCGTGGCTTGTGAGACGCTGGTCACGACGGGCTTGTGCGTCGTCGCCGGCGAGATCACCACGAACGCGCGCGTCGACTACGCCACGGTGGCGCGCAACACGATCAAGCGCATCGGGTACACCGACGATCGCTTCGGCATCAACGGCGACACCTGCGCGGTGATGGTGACCCTCGACCGGCAGTCGCCCGACATCAGCCAGGGCGTCTCCGAAGGCGAGGGCCTGCACAAGGAGCAAGGCGCCGGAGACCAGGGCCTCATGTTCGGCTTCGCCTGCCGCGAGACCGAGATGCTGATGCCGTTCCCGATCCACTACGCGCACCGCCTGGTCGAGAAGCAGGCCGAGCTGCGCGAGAAGAAGATCCTGCCCTGGCTGCGTCCGGACGCGAAGAGCCAGGTCACCGTCGAGTACGAGGGCTTCAAGCCGGTGCGCGTGCACACCGTGCTTCTCAGCACGCAGCACGACCCCGACGTGTCCTACGAGACGATCAAGTCCGAGGTCATCGAGAAGATCATCAAGGCCGTGATCCCGGCCCAGTTCCTGGACGCCAAGACGATCTACCACGTGAACCCGACCGGACGCTTCGTGCTGGGCGGCCCGCACGGTGACTGCGGCCTGACCGGCCGCAAGATCATCGTCGACACCTACGGCGGCATGGGCCGCCACGGCGGGGGCGCGTTCTCCGGCAAGGACCCGACCAAGGTCGATCGCTCGGCGGCTTACGCCGCGCGTTGGGTCGCGAAGAACGTGGTCGCCGCCGGGCTCGCCGAGCGCTGCGAGGTCCAGCTCAGCTACGCGATCGGCATCGCCAAGCCGCTCTCGATCCGCGTCGACACCTTCGGCACGGGCAAGGTCTCCGATGCGGAGCTCACGGAGGCCGTCGAGCGCACGTTCGACCTGCGTCCGGCGGCGATCATCCAGCAGTTCCAACTGCGCCGCCCGATCTACGAACGCACCGCCTACCACGGACACTTCGGCCGTGAGGGCTTCCCGTGGGAGGAGACCAACAAGGTCGCCGCCCTCCAGGACGCGGTGGGCGCGAAGGCTCGCGGCTGAGGCGCGCGCCGCCGCCGGCACGCGGCCTGCGCGGGGCGGCCACCGTGCGCGACCTCGGCCCGGAGGCGGCCGTCGGGCGCGCCTGGTGGGCGCCCCGAGCGCTGCGCGCCTGTCCGGGGTGACCTGCGGCGCCGGGCGGGGTACAACCACGCGTGATGCTGCACCACGCCCGCCGTTCCGTCGCCAGGACCCTCTCCGCCGGCTTCACGCTGATCGAGCTGCTGGCGGTGATCCTGATCATCTCGATCCTGATGTTCTTCCTCCTGCCGAAGATCCCCGAGGCCATGGACCAGGCCAACGTGACGGCCTGCAAGAAGAACCTCGGTGAGATCTACAGCGGGCTCGTGATGTACAACACGAAGCACAAGGACTTGCCCAAGGAGGGCGGCGCCAAGTTCATCGGCGCGCTGATCGCCAGCGGCGTGTGGAACAACACCAAGGACCGGGCCGAGAGCCTGTCGTGCCCGGCCGTGAAGCGCAGCGCGCTGACCGGCCTGTCGGCCGAGAACCCCGAGGACTGGTTCCGCACGCTGGATGGCGTGGACGGGACCTACTCCGCCTACGCCGGGCGCGACGTGAAGCGCTTCCCCCTGCGGCGCTTCCCCGACGGATCGGGCAAGGAGGTCCTGGTCGCGGACGACAACGACCCGGAGATGAACCACCGCACGACGACCTGCGCGCTCCTCGACAGCGGGGTCGTCGCCACCTACGAACTCTACGAGCTCCAGGAGAAGGGCATCCTCGACAAGGAAGCCGAGCACCTCGTCGTGGGCCCGGACTCGCCGATCGAGGAGCTGCGCAAGGTCAGCCTGGACTGATCCGTGGGGGGGGGCGGAGGCCCGCCCCGCGCCGCTGCCGCGCGCGGCGGTGCACCCGCTGGCGGGCCCTGGGCCATTTTCCGGCGGATTCCGGGCAGGCCGGAGCCCTCGATCGGCCGATCCCTGCGGATTCCGGGCACGCCCCGCATGCCATGAAGCTCGATCCGGCCGCCCTGCTCCTCGCGCTGCGCCCGCACCAGTGGGTCAAGAACGTCTTCGTCTTCGCCGCGCTGATCTTCGCTCGCGGCGCCGGCGGCGGGCTGTTCCAGGGCGGGCTCGACGACGTGCGCCGCACCCTGTGGGCGTTCGCCGCCTTCTGCCTGGGTGCCAGCGCGATCTACCTCCTGAACGACGTCCTGGACCGGGAGTCCGATCGGAACCATCCGTCCAAGTCGCGCCGCCCGATCGCCTCGGGACGCGTCGGCGTGACGCAGGCGCTGGCGCTCTCGGCCGGCTGCGCCGTGGGCGCGCTGTGGTGTGGCTTCCGGGCGCAGGGCGACCCGGTCGCCGTCTGGCCAGTCGTCGCGGGCTACATGGCCTTGAACTTCGCCTACAGCGTGAAGCTCAAGCACGTCGTGTTGGTCGACGCGTTCTGCATCGCCGCTGGCTTCCTGCTGCGGGTGATCGCGGGCGCCTTGGCGGTGCCTGCCGCGATCTCGCACTGGCTGCTCTTGTGCACGATGTTCCTCGCGCTGTTCCTGGCACTGTGCAAGCGCAAGGCCGAGATGGACTTGCTCGGCGAGGGACGGGGCGAGCACCGCGCGATCTTGCGCGAGTACAACGGCGCGTTCCTGGACCAGATGACGACCGTGCTCGCGGCGTGCACGATCGTCACCTACACGATGTACACGGTCGCGGACGAGACCGTGGAGAAGTTCCAGGGCGATCGCCTGGTGTGGACCGTGCCCTTCGTGGTGTTCGGGCTCGGGCGCTATCTGTTCCTGGTCCACACGCAGAAGGGTGGCGGCAGCCCGACCCGCGTGCTCCTGGGCGGGGACTTGCTGTTCGCGCTGAACACGCTGGGCTGGATCGCGACCGTGGCCTGGGTCGCGTCGCGCGCCGCCTGAGCACGGTCAGCGTCGGGCGTGCGCCAGCGCCTCGCGCGCGAGCGCAGCGCGTTCGGCGCGGCGGTGGGCGACCTCGGTCGCGTCAGGGACCGACCCGGCCGCGGGATCCAGCGCGCGCCAGCGTGCGCAGAGCCCGGCCCAGGGCTGCGCGCCATCCCGGGCGCGCCCGGCGATCCAGGCACCCAGCGCGTGCTCCGCCGAGCCGGCATCCGCGGCCGGCGAGAGCAGGCATTCGAGCAGGAATCCGGCCTGCGCATCGCCCTGGTCGAGGCCCACGAGCGCGGCCGCCGCGGCCTGGCGCAGGTCGAGTGGCTGGCCCGCGCCGCTCGCGGCGCGCAGGGGCTCGATCGACGTGGAGGTCCCCGCCCTGCCCAGCGCGCGCGCCGCGGCGACGCGGCGCTCGAGGTCGGGCGCACCGACCAACAACGCCTCGAGCGGGGGCGCAGCCGCGCGGTCGCCGATGGCCCCCAGCGCCAGCGCGGCCTGCGGCCCGAGGCGCGCGTCCGCGAGCGCCGCGACGAGCTCCGGCGCGGCGGCCCGCGCCCGCGCCCCGCGCCGCTCCAGGACCTGCGCGGCGTGCACCCGCGTGTAGACGTCCGACTCGTGGAGGCTCTGAGCCAGGAGCGGCACGACCCAGCCTTCCAGGCGAACCAACACGAAGCGCGCGTCGTCGACGCGCCGCAAGTCCCACTCACCGAGGCGCGCGATCCAGTCCCAGGCCTCGCGCAACAGCGCCGGGCTCGGCTGCGGGACGCGGATCCGGCCTGTGGGGTCGCCCGCGTACCAGGCGGCGTACAGCTCGTCGCCGCTCTCGAAGCCGTGCTCGGCGGCGATCGCGGCCAGGCGCTCGCCGGCGCTGGCGCGCGCGGCCTCGTCGCCCGAGGTGTCGCGCACGACGCGCAGCCCGTCGAGGCCCGCGAGGTGCCCCAGGGTCGAGAGCGACTCGGCGATCCACACGACCGTCATGTCGTCGGCCTCGTACTTGAGCCGCAGCACGAGCCGCGGCACGGCCGCGTCGATCTGCAGGGTGCTGATGCGCCAGGCGCACTGGGCGCGCAGCCAGGCCTCGTGCTCGCTCTCCAGCGCGCCGAGCAGGCTGGACAGCGCGCGCTCGGTGCCGAGGCCCGCGAGGGCGTGCGCGGCCGCCGCGCGGCGCGCTGGGACCTGGGCCGGGTCGCGCAGGATCGCGGCGAGCGGCGCGACCGCCGCGTCGCCCAGCGCACGCGCGTCGGCCAACGCCAGCCGGTGCAGACGCGCGTCGGGACCCGCGAGCCCGCCCAGCACGGCTTCGAGCGCCTCGGGATCGGCCGGCTCTGGCGCGGTCTCCGACGCGCGCGGCGCGGCGGCCTCGGCTGCCGCCCGCGAGGGGACCACGACCGCGCGCAGCGCGAAGCCCGGCTCGGAGGCGGCGGGCGGGTCGCCCGTGCCGCAGCCCGCCGTCGCGAGCCCGAGCAGCAGCGCGCTGAGCACGCTCGCGAGCGGCGCGCCGCTCACGGCTCGACGACCACGCGGTGGACGAGCCGGGCTTCGGCCTCGGGGGCCGGCCGCTCCGGGTCCTTCCAGTACGGCGAGAGCTTGTAGAACAGCGCCACCTCGACGCGCCCGGCCGCGTCCGCGATCTCGATCTCGCGCGTCGCCTGGGCCGCGAGCAGCGTGTCGACCAGCTCGACCTCGTGGCGGTACGGGCTGCGGAAGCGGTAGGCCCAGCGCCACGGGCCGGACGGCCGGCCGTCGGCCTCGAGCGGGCGCCAGAACACGTCGGCCGCGCGCGAGCGCTCGTCGGTGGGGAAGTGGTGGCCCGCCCCGCTGTTCGTCACGCGCGCGACGATCGCGTCGCCGCGGCGCTCGGCCGCCAGGGTCACGGCCGAGCGCACGACCTCGAGGCTGTGGCCGCCGTGCATGGCGTGGTCGCGCCCCTGGTTGGGATCTCCGTTGCGGAACGGCATGTGACAGTCGATGCACCCGACCCCTTGGCGCGCGTACTCGGTCTCGCGCCATTGCGCGACCGTGCCGTGCTGGTCGTGACAAGGCGCGCAGTACTCGACGCGCGCGAGCTCGCGCGTGGCCGCCGGGCGGCAGGCCGCCTCGGGCTTGTCGATCGTGCCCGCCATGCGACCGTCGGCGAGTTGGTGGCAGGCGATGCAGTCGACGCCCTCCTGGCGTCGGCTCTCGCGCGGCAGCACGCGGTTCGCGAGGCCCGTCTCGAAGACCGGACGCGGCGCGTGGCAGTCGATGCAGTCCGTGTTGGCGAAGTCGTTGGACAGCGCGCGCACGGCCGGGTTGACCCACGACTGGCTGTGTTGCGAGCCGGACCACTCCTCGAAGACCTGCGCGTGACAGGCCTGGCACTGGCTCGAGCTCGTGAAGGCCGTCGCCTCCGCGGCGGCCGGCGGGCGCTGGAACACGAGGCTGACGCCCAAGATCACGGCGCCCAGCACGCACAGACCGAGCACGAGTCGCAACGGTGACATCTCAGGCCGCTCCATCGGCCGCGACGCGGCCGGCTTCGAGCCGCACGATCCGATCCGCGTGGCCCCGGGCCTCGTCCGGATC
Organism: Planctomycetota bacterium; assembly: GCA_016795205.1. Taxonomy (GTDB): domain Bacteria; phylum Planctomycetota; class UBA1135; order UBA1135; genus JAEUHZ01. The sequence continues at coordinate 17,627 of JAEUHZ010000010.1, forward strand.
GTGGGTGACGTGCAGCGTGGTGAGTCCGCGCCGCGCGTGGACCTCGTGGATGCGGCGCGCGAGGTCCTGCCGGAGGCGTGCGTCCAGCGGCCCCAGCGGCTCGTCGAGCAGCAGCACGCGCGGATCGTGCGCCAGGGCACGCGCCAGCGCCAGGCGCTGGGCCTCGCCGCCCGAGAGCTCGCCCGGGCGCCGGGCGTCCAGGCCCGTGAGCTCGACGAGCTCGAGGAGCTCCGTCACGCGCCGGGCACGCGCGGCGCGTGGCACCTTGCGCGCCGCCAGCACGAACTCGAGCGTCCTGCGCGCGTTCATGTGCGGCCACAGCCCCGCGCCGCCGCCCTGGAACACGAAGCCCACGCCGCGCTCTTCGGGCCGGATCGAGAGCTGTCGGCCCGAGCTGGCGACCACGCCCGCCAGCAGCACGCGTCCGCGCGCCGGCGCGACCAGACCGGCGACCGCGCGCAGGAGCGTCGTCTTGCCGGCGCCCGAGGGGCCGACGAGCAGCGTCCAGGTGCGCTCCTCGATCGAGAGGTCGAGGGGACCCAGCACGGCGCGGCCGCCGAGCTCCACGACCAGCCCCTCCAACGCCACGGCGATCACGGCAGCGCCTCCAGGCGGCGGCGCGCGAAGAGCGTCCACAGGAGCCCCGGCGCCACGACGAAGCACACGACGAGCAGCGCCAGGGCGGCGACGAAATCGTCCCGCCCGAAGTGGACCGCGTTGTACAGCCGGAACAGCACGGTCGAGTTCGCGGCCGGTACCAGGATGGCGGCGTCCAGCTCGCGCATCGCGAGCACGAACACGACCAGGGCCGCGCCGCACACCGTCGGCCACAGCGAGGGCACGACGATCAGCGCGAAGCGCCGCCCTGCGCCCGCGCCCGAGAGCCGCGCCGCGTCCTCGAGTCGCGGGTCCAGCATCGCCGTGGCCGCGGCGAAGGCCAGCACGACGAAGGGCAGGAAGCGACCCGCGAAGAGCAACACCGCCATCCAGCCCGAGTCGTACAGCTCGGCCGTCACGCCGCGGTTCCACAGCGCGATGCCGCCGATCCCGAACAGGATGGCGGGCACGGCGATGGGGACCAGGACGAGCGGCGCCCAGCGGCGGCCGGCGGCGCCCGCGCGCTCCAGGGCGTGACCCAGGACGAGCCCGACCGGGACCGCGACCGCCGCCGCGCCGACCGCGAACAGCAGGCTCGACGCCAAGTTCGCGCGGCCCAGCTCGAGCGCGCGCCCGAAGGCGGCCTGCAGGTTCGTCAGCGTGAAACCGCGCGGACCGCCGCCCGACTCCCACACGAGCCGCCCGAGCGGCGCGAAGGCCGCCACGCCCAGGACGAGGAGCACGAACAGCAGCGCGGGCCAGCGCCAGGCGCCCAGATCGAGGCGCGCGGGCGCGCGGAAGTCGCCCGTGAGGGACGCCAGCAAGCTGCGCCGGCGCAGCTCCAGCGCGGGCCACAGGGCCAGCGCCGTGAGGAGCACGAGCGGGATCGAGGCCGCGACCGCCGCGCCGGTGTCGCGCGCGCTGCGCCAGCTGGCGAACACCTCGTCGGCGTACACGTTCCACTTCGGACCGATCGACGAGACGTAGTCGGGCACGGCGAAATCGTTGATCGCCAGCACGAAGGCGAAGCAGGCCGCGAAGAGCGCGCTCGGCATGACCAACGGGAGCTCGGCGCGCAGCGCGGCGGTGATCCCGCCCGCGAGGAGCGCCGCCTCCTCCTGACGCGCGTCGATCCGCTCGAAGGCGCGTGCGGCGTACAGCGCGACGAGGGGGAACGCGCACAGTCCCAGGACGAGCGTCGTCGCCAGGCCGCCGCGCACGCTCGTCATGCCCGCCCAGCTCACCGCCACGACCAGCGGCGGCAAGAGGATCGGCAGCACGCCTGCCAGCCGCCAGAACGCGGCCCCCGGCAGCTCGGTGCGCGCCACGAGGAACGCGAACGGCACGCCCAGGAAGAGCGCCAGTCCGGCCGCGCCGCAGCCCAAGAGCGCCGTCCGGCCGAGCAGCGCCAGCGTGCGGCCGGAGAAGACGCCAGCCAGGTCCGCACCGTCCACGCGCGCCGCCATCACCGCCACGGGCAAGATCCCGAGGACCAGGAAGGCGAGCACGGCGGTCGCGACGAGCGGCCGGCTCACTTCAGGAACAGCTCCTGGAACTCGGCCGTGCGCTGCTGCACCGAGCGCCCGACCGCGAGCCAATCGATCTGCATGGAGCGGAAGCCGTCGGGTCCCACGACGTGCGGCGGCCGGGGCACCGAGGCGCGCACCGGGATCTGGGCCGAGCGCGAGCGCGCCAACTCGGCCTCGATCTCGGGCCGCAGCACCCAGTCCACGAAGCGTCGTGCCGCCTCCGGGCGCGGTGCGCCGGCCAGGATGCAGACCGTGTTCGGGATCAGCACCGTGCCGGGGCCGTCCTTGTCCGGATAGACCGCGACCACCGGGAAGCCCGCCTCGCGCGCCACGTTGAAGTCGTCCGTGTCGGTCCAGCCGAAGGCCGCCTGCCCGTCGCGCACGAGGCGCATCACGTGCGCGTTGCCGGTGGCGAGGTTCAAGGCACCGCTCCGCGCGAGCCGCGCGGCCGTCTCGGCATAGCGCCGGCCCTCGGCCTCGCCCAGCACCTGGTAGAGGGCCGCGAAGTGGGCGTTCGTGGTGCCTGCCAGCGGCCGGGCCAGCGCGACGCGGCCCGTCCAGCGGGGGTCGAACAGATCCCACATCGTGCGGATCTCGGCCGGGTCCGCCAGGCCGGTGTTCACGATGAACACGCGAGCGCGCGCCGCGAAGCCCGTCCAGCGGCGCTCGGGATCGCGGAACTCCTCCGGGATGTCGCGCGCGCTCGGGGAGTCGTAGGGCTGGAGCAGCCCATCGGCCGCCAGGGCCACGACCTGCGTGTTCTCGTTGCTCCAGAAGACGTCGCAGCGCGGGCGCGAGGCGGCCTCCTCGCGGATGCGCATGGCGAGACCCACGTTCTTGTTGGCCTCGATGTCGTACTCGGCGCGGACTGAGAGCCCGGTCTCGCGCGCGAAGCGCCGGATCAGCTCCTCGCTGAACTCCTGGTCCAGCGAGCAGTAGACGACCAGGTCGGGATCCTGGGCGCAGGAGGCGAAGAGCAGCAGCGCGCCGAGCGCGCTCGTGAGTGGAAGTCGCATGCGTGGGAGCGCGCGGGGCGAAGCACGGCCGTGGAGGGCGCGCCGAGCCGTGCGCGCGGTCACGCGCAGGGGACGGGCCTCCGGCATGGGTCGTTCCGGCACCGTAACGTAGCAGAGGGGAGAGAGGGAATCGCCGGCGCACGCACGCGCGCCGCAGGCCGCGAGTGCGGCGCGGGACCCGCCACGGATCGCGGTCCGAGCGCGCAAGCAAGCGGCGGTCCGGGCGCGGGAGGGGGCTTCGGGCCGGGTTCGCCCGCGGATCGCGGCCGGCACGCTTGCGCGCTCGGTCGCCACGCCTCAATCTGCGGATTCCACCCCCTGGAAGGAGCCGCCGTTGGAAGCCCGCCTGCAACTCGCCTCGGCCGTCTCGCGCCTGGGCACCGAGACCGCGTTCGAGGTCGTGAACCGCGTCGCCGCGCTCGAGGCGCGCGGCGAGCAGGTGCTCAAGCTGCACATCGGCGCGCCGGACTTCCGCACGCCCGAGCACATCGTGGAGGCCGGGCGCAAGGCGCTCGCGGACGGCTTCCACGGCTACACGCCGGCCAAGGGCCTGCCGGCCGTGCGTGAGGTCGTCGCCGACTACTGCGCGCGGTTCCACGGCGGTCGGGTCCACCCCGAGCAGGTGATCATCGTGCCGGGTGGCAAGCCCACGATCTTCTACGCCGTGCTCCTCTTCGGGGAGCCGGGTGCGGAGATCGTCTACCCGAACCCCGGATTCCCGATCTACGAGTCGGCGATCCGCTGGACAGGTGCGACGCCCGTGCCGCTCGAGCTGCGCGAGGAGCGCGGGTTCGCGTTCCGTGCCGACGAGCTGCTCGCCAAGATCACGCCGCGCACGCGCCTCGTGATCTTGAACTCGCCGGCGAATCCGACGGGTGGCGTGACGCCCAAGGCCGAGATGGACCGCTTCGTCAAGGGTCTCGAGCGACACCCGCACGTCGCCGTGCTCTCCGACGAGATCTACTCGCGGCTGCTCTACGACGGCGAGCAGCACGTGAGCATCCTCTCGTACCCCGAGATCGCCGACCGCGCGATCCTGCTCGACGGCTGGAGCAAGACCTATGCGATGACCGGCTGGCGCATGGGCTTCGGCGTCTGGCCGACGTCCCTCGTCGAGCATGCCGAGCGGCTGCAGATCAACTGCAACTCGTGCACGAATGCGGCGGCGCAGATGGCCGGCATGGAGGCCTTGCGCGGCCCCCAGGAGTGCGTGGATCGCATGCGCGCGGCGTTCGACGCCCGACGCAAGGTCATCGTGCAGGAGCTGAACTCGATCCCCGGCTTCCGCTGCGGGCTGCCGAAGGGCGCCTTCTACGCCTTCGCGAACACCGCCGGCACCGGAGTGCCCTCGCGCGAGCTCGAGCGCCGCCTGCTCCAGGAGGCGCGCGTGTCGTGTCTCTCGGGCACGAGCTTCGGCGCGCTGGGAGAGGGCTTCCTGCGCTTCAGCTACGCGAGCAGCGAGGACACGATCCGCGAGGCCTGCCGCCGCGTGCGCGAGTTGCTGTCGAAGCCGGCCGCGGCCTCGCGCTGAGGCCACGCGGCCGGGCCGGCCGCTTCAGTGCTCCTGCGAGGCCCGCCGCTGGTAGAGCCGGCGCCACGCGTCGTGGTCGCCGAATTGAGCGCCCGCGATCGATTTCCCCGTGCGGATCTCCTCGAGCGTCCACAGGTGGGGTGAGAGGTCGTCACGCGCCACGCCGCGGAAGCGGGCCAGGATGTGCTCGACGACCTTGTGGATCTCCCTGCGGTCGAGCTGTCGGCCGGCCTCGTCCGGGTTCAGGCGCCCGCCCGTGTCGAGGTAGATCGTGACCTCGGGCGGGGCTCCCAGCGTCCCGACGAACTCGTCGTCCGAGTTGGGCGGTTGCGGCGGCTGGGCGCCCGGCTGGAAGCGCAGGGTCAGCCGCGCGTGCTGCCGGTCCGGGTGATACCAGTGATCGCCCATCCCCTTTTGGGCGATCTTCGAGAGTTGCGCGGCGACCTCCTCCCTGCAGGCACCGACGATGTGCACGCTCACGGAACGCATGGGTGTCCCTCCCACAACGGAACGAGCGTCGGGCGCCGACCCGGGGGGTCTCTCTCCCGCCCGACGGTGAAATCGTACGCTCGGGACGTGTCGGCACGCCACGAAGATCGCCTGGATCGGGCGCTCGCGGCCCGCGGGCTCGCGCCCTCGCGCAGCGCGGCCCAGGCCTGGATCCGGGATGGCCAGGTCCTGGTCGAGGGGCTGGTCGAGACGCGACCCGCGCGCGGCGTGTCGCCCGGAGCGCGCATCGAGGTCTTGGCTGGCGCGCCGCGCTTCGTGAGCCGCGGCGGGACGAAGCTCCAGGCTGCGCTCGACGCCTTCGGTGTCGACCCGCACGGGCGCGTGGCCGCCGACGTCGGTGCGTCCACGGGTGGCTTCACGCACTGCCTCCTCGAGCGCGGCGCCCTGCGCGTCCACGCCATCGACGTGGGCCGCGACCAGCTCCACGAGCGCTTGCGCCACGATCCGCGGGTGGTCGTCCGCGAGGGCGTCGACGCGCGCTCGCTGGCCGGGCTGGGCGAGCCGGTGACGTTGGTCGCCATCGACGTGGCCTTCGTCTCCGCGCGCCTGCTGCTGCCCGCCGTCCGCGCCTGGCTCGCGCCCGGCGCGGACCTGCTGCTGCTCGTGAAGCCGCAGTTCGAAGCCGGACCCGGCCGCGCCGGCCGCGACGGCGTCGTGCGCGACCCGCGGGTCCACGCCGAGGTCCTGCGCGCGGCGCTCGACACCTTGACGGGCCTGGGGCTGAGCCCGCTGGGTGTGGTGCCTTCGCCGATCCGGGGCGGGAGCGGAAATGTCGAGTTCCTGGCGCACGCGCGCGCGGGTGCGGCGTCGGCGCCGGCCTGGGCTTGGGAATCCGCCATCGCGGACTGCGTGCGCTGCGCTCGGGCGGCGCGCACCTGAGGCGCGCGCCCGCCGCCGTGCGCGGCTATCCTGCACGCTCCTCGCACCCAAGCCACGAACGCCGACACGAACACATGGGGATCTTCAAGGCCTACGACATCCGCGGAGTCGTCCCGACCGAGCTCGACGCGGCCCTCGCGCGTCGCATCGGCGACGCCTTCGCGCGCTTCCTCGCGGCGCGGCGGCTGGTCGTGGGCCGGGACATGCGCACGCACTCGCCCCAGATCGCCGCGGCGGTCATCGAGGGCATGCGCGACGCGGGCGCAGACGTGGTCGACATCGGCCTCGCCAGCACGCCGATGGCTTACTTCGCGATCGGCTCGATCGACTGCGACGGCGGCCTCAACGTGACCGCCAGCCACAACGCCGGCCAGTACAACGGCATGAAGCTGTGCGGTCGCGGGGCCACGCCGATCTCGGCCGCCAACGGGATCCGCGACGTCGAGCGCGCGGCGCTGGCCCCGGCCGCCCCGCCGCCGGCGGCGCGGCGCGGCGCGCTCGAGCAGCGCGACCTGCTGGCGGCCTACGCCGACCACGTGGCGCGCTTCGCGCGCCTGGAGCGCGAGGTCACGATCGCGGTGGATTGCGCCAATGGGATGGAGGGCCACACGCTGGGTCCCATCCTGGAGCGCGTGCCGCGTGCGCGGGCCACGGCGATCTTCACCGAGCTCGACGGCACGTTCCCGAACCACGAGGCCAACCCGCTCAAGGAGGAGAACCTCGATCCCGTGCGCGCGCTCGTGGGCCGGACCGGCGCCGAGCTCGGCGTGTCCTTCGACGGCGATGCCGACCGCTGCTGCTTCGTCGACGAGACGGGGCGCACGGTCGGCAACGACCTGGTGACCGCGTTGCTCGCGCGCGAGCTCCTGAAGCGTCACCCCGGCGCGCCGATCGTGTACGACCTGCGCTCGTCCTGGGTGGTCAAGGAAGAGATCCGGCGCGCGGGCGGCGTGCCCGTGCGCGACCGCGTGGGGCATTCGTTCATCAAGGCCACGATGCGCGCCAAGGGCTCGCCGTTCGGCGGCGAGCTCTCGGGGCACTTCTACTTCGGCGAGAACTTCACCTGCGACTCGGGCGTGCTCGCCATGGTGTCGGCGCTGAACCTGCTCTCGCGCTCGCAGACGCCGTTCAGCGCGCTCGTGCAAGACCTGCGCCGCTACCACGCCACGGGCGAGGTCAACTTCCACGTCGAGGACAAGGCGCGGGCGATCGCCGAGCTGCGGCGGCGCTATGCCGACGGCCGGCAGGACGAACTCGACGGGATCACCGTCGAGTATGGCGACCTCGGCCAACCGTCTTGGTGGTGGTTCAACGTGCGAGCGAGCAACACGGAGCCGCTCCTGCGCCTGAACCTGGAAGCCAGCTCGCCCGCGGAGCGCGACCGCCGCCGGGACGAGCTCGTGGCGCTGCTCGGGGAGCCCGAGGCATGAGCCGCGCCCTTTCCGCGCTGCTGCTGGTCGCGCTGGCCGTGGCCTGCGGCGGCGCGCCGCCGGCCGACGCGCGCCGCGCCGTGCTCGCGGGCGTGGTGCTCGACCGCGCCACCGGAGTCCCCGTCAAGGGTGCGCGCGTGCTGCTCCCCGACGGGCGCGAAACCCGGACCGACACCGCCGGCCGCTTCCTCCTGCGCGACCTCGAGCCCGGCCTGGAGGGCGAACTCCTCGTGCGCACGGAGGACGGCCGCGAGGGTCGCAACGCGCTGCGGCGCTTGCCGCCGCGGCGGCTCGAGGTCGTGGTCTACGCCGGGCCCTGAGCGTGCCCTGCGGGCCGCGCTGGGGGCCCCGCTTCCCTGTGGCCGGGCAGGGGGGCCGCGTGGCAGCATGCGCCCTCGCCTCCCGGCCGCGACCTGCCGATGAGGAGGCTCCTCCCAGCCATGGTTCCGCCCCTCCACCGGCTCGCCCCGCTGCTCGTCGTCGCGGCGGTCTTGGGCGCCCCGACCGCGGGCGCCCAAGGCCCCGCTGCACGGCCCGAGGAACGGTTCGGTCCGCTCAGCGTGCCGCCGCCGCCGGCCGAATGGCGCGGCTTGGTCGAGCGCGACCGGACCGTCCAGTTCACGGGGCGCACGGCGACCCTGGCACGCGCGGCCCTGGCCACGCCCGGGCTCTCCGCCGAACGTCGCGCGGCGGCGATCGTGGCCTTGGGCTGCGCGTCGGACGAGGGCGAGCGGGCGTTCCTGGAGTCCGCCGCTCGCACGTCGACCGGCGTGGAGCGCGCGGCCGCGATCCTGGCGCTCGGGGAGATGAACGCCGGAGCGACCGCGCTGCTGCTCGACATCGCTGCCGCGGAGCAGGGCCTGGTGCGCGAGTCCGCGCTGCTGGCGCTCTTGCGCGACGGACGGAACGCCGGCCGCCGGCGGGTCGAGGAGATCGCGGCCGATCCGGCGCACCCCGCGGCCAGCGCGGCGCGCGAGCTCCTGGTCCACGTCTTCGATCCCGGCGCGTCGAGCCCGACGCCGGCCGGGACCCTGCTCGTCCGGTTGCGCTTCGAGGCCGCGCGCGAGTACGGGCTCGTGGCCGGCCAGGCTTGGCGCGTGCTCGCCATCCGCGAGCTGGCCTCGGACCCCGAGCGGCTCGCGGAGATCGTCGTGGGCGCCCAGTCGGAGGTGCGACGGGTGGGGGTCGCGGACCACCTGCTCCAGGTCCTCTTCGCGGGGCGCGGTGCCGCGCGCCTGCGCGCGGCCGTGGCCGTCATGCCGCGCGAGCTCTCGGAGCTCGTGGCGAACGAGCTGTGGATGCCGGCCGATCCGGACGAGTGGCGCGTGCTGCTCGAGGAGGTCCGCGATCGCCGCGTCGAGCGACTCGTGCCGGAGCTCGTGCGCGCCGCGCTCGACGTCCCCGGGCTGCGCTGGCGCGCCGTCGAGCTCCTGGGACAAGCCGGCGAGGATGCGGACGCGGCGCTGCGCGGCGCGGACCCCTCGGCGCTGGACGTCGCCGCGCGGGCCGAGTTCGCGCAGGCCCTGGGCGGCGTGCGCGACGCCGCCTGGCTCGCCAGGCACGGCGCGCTGGCCGAGGACCCCGAGCCCCTGGTGCGCGCCGCCTACCGCGTCGCCGGGCTGCGTCACGACCAGCGCAAGGCCGAGGCCGAGGTCGAGGAGCGCGTGCGCGAGCGCGGGCATCCCGAGCACCGCGCCACGGTCGAGGCGTTGCAGCGCGCGGCCCGCGACCCGCGCGCCGCCGACCTGCTCGAGGAACTGCTCGCGCGGACGCAGGGGCGCGAGCGCGTGGCGATCGCTACGGCGCTGACGCGCGCGGGCCGGCTCGTCGGCCGGCCGGTCGTGCGCGAGGCCCTCTCGGCGGACCCCGCCCCGCGCGGAGCGCTGGCGGTCGAGCTCGTGCGCGCCCTGGCGGCTGGCGGCATCGCCGAGGACCTGGAGCTCTACCGCGCGCTCTTCCCGCGGCCCGACGACCGCGAGCTCGACGTCGAGCTGGCGCGCACGCTGGCCTCCGCCGGAGACCGGGCCGTCGAGTCGCTCCTGCGCACGGCCCTGTGGGAGTCCGACTTCGAGGTCAGCCTGCTCGCGGCGGGCCTGCTCTACGACACGGGTGGCGGCTTCCCGCTCCTGCGCGAGCTCGCCAACCCGCCGGTGGGCGCGGCCTCCACCGACCTGCGTCGCGTGGGCTTCGCCGCCGGGCTGTGGGGGGGGCTGTCGGAGTACCAGCGCGTCCTGCGCGAGCTGCGCGGGACCGGCGCGCATCCCGCCGTCCAGGGCGCCTGGTTGGGCGCGCTGGCGTCACGCACGCGTTGAGGCGCCACGTGGAGCCCCTGGACCCGTCCGGCGCGCCGTCGTTCCGCGCTTGTGGCCTCGTCACCCTGACCACGGACTTCGGCCTGGTCGATCCCTACGTCGGGATCGTGCACGGCGTGATCCTGGCACGCGCATCCGGCGCGCGCATCGTCGACCTGTGCCACGCCATCCCGCCGCAGGACGTGGCGCGCGCCGCGTACTTCCTGGCGCACGCGCGCGCCTACTTCCCCTCCGGCACCGTGCACGTCGCGGTCGTCGACCCGGGGGTCGGCAGCGCGCGCCGCATCCTCGTGGCCCTGGACGGCGGGCAGGCCTTCCTGGCGCCGGACAACGGGCTGCTCGCGCCGGTGCTGTCGGCCGAGGCGCGCGTGCGCGAGCTCGATGTGCCACGCTTCGCACTGCCCGGGACGGGCCGCACGTTCCACGGCCGCGACGTGTTCGCGCCGGCGGCCGCGGCCCTGGTGAACGGCCAGGTCGATCCGCTCTCGGCCGGCCGGGGCCCACAGCTCGCGTTCCAGCGCACCGAGCTGCCGCGCGCGCGCCTGGACGGCGCGTCCGCACAGGCCCGGGTGCTGTTCGCGGACCGCTACGGCAACCTGGTGCTCGACGCGCGCGCCGCTGATCTGGGCGACGATCCGTCGCGCTGGGTCGTCGAGGTCGGCGGCCACTCGATCGGCGTGCTCGGCGCCTATGCCGAAGCCGCTCCAGGCGCGCCGCTGGCCCTGGTAGATTCCTTCGGCTCGCTGGAGATCGCGGTGCGCGACGGCAACGCGGCGCAGTGTCTCGGGCTCGGGAGCGGCGATCGCGTGAACCTGCGGAGGATTCGATGATGGAGCGGACCGTGGCCTTCCTGGGCGTGCCCATGGACCTGGGCGGCGGTCGCCGCGGCGTCGACATGGGGCCCAACGCGGTGCGCATCGCCGGGATCGAGGAGGGCGTGCGCGCCCTGGGCCTGCGCTTCGAGGACCACGGCAACGTGCCCGTTCCGGAGCCCGCCTCGCGCGAGCCAGAGAACCCGCGAGCGCGCTTCCTGGAGGAGATCGCCACGGCCTGCGCCGAGCTGCGCCGGCGCGTCGAGGCCGCGCTGGCCGCTGGCGCCTTCCCGGTCGTGATCGGCGGGGACCACTCGATCGCGGTCGGGACGGTGGCGGGCATCTCGAGCCACTACCACCGGAAGAAGCAGAAGATCGGCCTGATCTGGTTCGACGCGCACGGCGACATGAACACGCCCGAGAGCACGGAGTCGGGCAACGTGCACGGCATGCCGCTGGCGGCCTGCATCGGCCGGGGCGCGCCGGAGCTCGTGCGCCTGGGAGAGCGCGTCCCGATGGTGGACGTCGAGAAGGCCGTGCTGATCGGCGTGCGGACGATCGACCCGCGTGAGCGCTCCGAGATCAAGGCCTCGGGCATCCACGTCTTCACGGTCAAGGACCTGGACATGCACGGCGTCCACAAGGTCATGAAGCTCGCGATCGAGATCGCCAGCGCCGGCACGGCCGGCTTCCACCTGTCGTTCGACGTGGACGGGATGGACCCGACGGTCGCCCCGGGCGTCGGCACGCCGGTGTTCGGCGGGACCACGCTGCGCGAATCGCACCTGATCATGGAGCACGCGGCGGAGAGCGGGAAGCTGCTCGGGCTGGAGATCACCGAGATCAACCCGATCCTCGACAACCGCAACGCGACGGCGAAGGTCGCCGTCGACCTGGTGCTCTCCGCGCTCGGGAAGGCCGTGCTCTAGGTCCGCGCGCCTTGTTCGAACTGGCCCGATCGCTGCGGAAGAACCGCCGTCTGCTCCTGGACCTGGTGCGGCGCGACCTCTCGGCGCGTTACGTCGCGTCGAGCATGGGCTTCTTCTGGTCGGTGATCTTCCCGCTCCTGAACCTGTTCATCTACATGTTCGTGTTCAGCTTCGTGCTGAAGACGCGCTGGGATCCGGGGCAGAGCGACGAGGAGACGGCTCTGCTCATGCTGGCCGGCATCCTGGTGTGGCAGGCCTTCTCCGAGTCGCTGTCGCGCTCGACGAACACCCTGGTCGAGAACCAGAACCTCATCCAGAAGGTCGTGTTCCCCTCGGAGGTGCTCCCGGTCTACCTGGCGCTCTCGGCGCTCGTGAACATGCTGATCGGGGTGGCCATCGCCCTGTGCGGCGTGGCCTGGTTCGCCTGGATCTCGCCCTCGACGCCGGCGCCGGGAGCGCCGCCGCCGGCGCGCGAGCTGGGCTTCGGCCTGACCCTGCTGGCGCTGCCGGTGCTCCTCGGCGTGCAGCTCGTGTTCACGACCGGCCTCGGGTTCCTGTTCAGCGCACTGAATCTGTTCGTGCGCGACGTCTACCACGTGATGGGCGTGGCGCTGACGGTCTGCATGTTCATGACCCCGATCTTCTACCCTGCGCGCATGGTCCAGGAGGCAGGGCTCGGCTGGGTGTTGCGCGCGAACCCCATGTACTGGTTGATCGACAGCTACCGGCGCGTGCTGATCTACGGCCTGTGGCCTCAGCCGCCGATCGTGGCCGCGTTCGCGGCGGTCGCGCTGCTCGTGTTCCTGGCGGGCGTGGGCTTCTTCCTGCGGCAGAAGCCGCGCTTCCCGGACCTCTTGTGAAGGCCACCACGCACAGCACCAGTGCAGCGCGGGCCGACTCGGCCTCCGGCTCGGCGGTCGTCTGCCGCGGCGCGGGCAAGGCCTATCGGCTCTACGACAAGCCCAGCCACAGGCTGTGGGAGCTGCTCGTGCCGGGCCTCAAGCTCCACCGCGAGTTCTGGGCGCTGCGCAACGTCTACCTGGACATCCCGCACGGTTCGACCGTGGGCATCATCGGCGAGAACGGCGCGGGCAAGTCGACGCTCCTCAAGCTGCTCACGGGCATCACGCGCCCCACGCAGGGCGAGGTCGCGGTGCAGGGCCGCGTCTCGTCGCTCCTGGAGCTCGGCGCCGGGTTCCATCCGGAGTTCTCCGGCCGGGACAACATCCGGCTGGCCTGCTCGATCCTGGGCATGCCGGACGAGGAGATCGAGGCGCGCTTCCCCGGGATCGTCGAGTTCAGCGAGCTCGGCGACTTCATCGAACGGCCGGTCAAGACCTACAGTTCGGGCATGTACGTGCGCCTCGGCTTCGCGGTGGCGTCCTCGGTCGACCCCGACATCCTGATGATCGACGAGGCGCTCTCGGTGGGTGACGAGCACTTCAAGGGCAAGTGCGTCAACCGCCTGAACGAGTTCCGAGAGCAGGGCAAGACGACCATCTTCGTCTCGCACGACATCGGAGCGGTGAAGTCGATGTGCCAGCACGTCGTGCTGCTCGACCGCGGGGAGGTGCTGGAACAGGGCGCGCCGGAGCGGGTCGCCGACGAGTACCTGAAGCGCGCCAAGGCGCGCGGCAACGAGCGCCTCTCGTCCTTCGACCGCGGCACGAGCGCCTACCCGCGCTGGGGGACCGGCGAGATCGAGACGACGCAGGTGGAGATGATCGATGGAGCCGGTCGGCCCAGCCTCGTGTTCCAGCCCGGCGAGCCGTTCCGGATCCGTCTCCACTACAGGGTGCACGCGGCGGTCCGCAACCCGGTCTTCGGGGTGGGCCTCTACCGCAGCGACGGCACCTACGTGAACGGCGCGAACCACCACTGGCGCGAGCGGCCCATCGTGATCGACGAGTGCCTGCCGGGGGAGCAAGGGGTGGTCGAGATGCGTTTCGACGGCCTGCCGTTGCTCGCGGGCGCGTACTACCTGACGACGTTCCTCTACGACCACGGCAAGGCCGCACCCACGGCGATCGACCACCGCGAGCACGTGCTCTCCTTCGACGTGGTCGACGCCCGTCGCCTGCAGCACGGCATGCTGTTCCTGCCCTCCCGCTGGAGCGTCGCGCGCGACGTGCCCGGCCGCGGCACCGTGACGCTGGAGTCGGACGCGTGATCCAGGACCCGCTCGAGCTGCCGTTCGACCAGTACCAGCGCTACCGGCTGGTGACCGACCTGCTCGCCGGGCTGCGCGCACAGGCCGAGCCGCTCGCGATCCTGGACGTGGGCGGGCGCACCGCGAACCTGCGCGCCTTCCTGCCCGCCGACCGCGTGCACCTCGTCGACGTCGAGGCCTCGGCGGAGCCCGGGCTGGTGCTGGGCGACGGCGCGCGCCTGCCGTTCCAAGACCGGGCGGTCGACGTCGTGGCGGCCTTCGACACGCTGGAGCACGTCCCGCCGCCCGCGCGGCCGGCGTTCCTCGCGGAGTGCGCTCGCGTGGCTCGGCGTTGGGTCGTCGTGGCCGGTCCCTACCGCGCGCCGGCCGTCGACGAGTCCGAGCGGCTCCTGCAGCGTTTCCTGCGCGACAAGCTGGGCCTCGAGCACCGCTATCTCGAAGAGCACCGCCACCACGGGCTGCCGGACCTGCCCGAGTCGCGCGCCGCGCTGGAGGCCGCGGGCCTGCGCACCGCGGCGATCGGACATGGCAGCCTCGAGCGCTGGCTGCCGCTCATGTGCCTGTCGCTCTACCTGGACCACGAGCCCGAGCTGCGCAGCCTGGCGCGCTCCGTGTTCCGCTTCTACAACCGCGAGCTCTACGCTTCGGACAGCACCCCGCCCGTCTACCGCCACGCGCTGGTGGCCGCGCGGGCCGGCGCGCCGCTGCCCGCGACGCCGGTCGCGCTGGCCCCGCAGGCCGCGCCGGCCGGGCTGCTGGCGCGCTTCGACGAGGTCCTCGGCGAGCTCGTGGCCTTCGACCGCGCGCGCGGTGCCTGGACCACCGAGCGCGAGCGGCTGTGGGAGACGGTGCGCACGCTGACAGCCGACTTGGCCGGCCACCGTGACGCGCTGGCCGCGGAGCGCGAGCTGCGTGCGGAGGCCGTCCAGGTCGCGCGCGCGCTGGAAGCCGAGTCGGTCGAGCAGCGCGCGGAGCTCGCGCGTCGCGAATCGGCGGCGCAGGACCAGCGCCTGGCCGTGGAGCGCATGCGTGCCGAGCTCGAGCGCGACCTGGCGCTCCTGCGTGCAGCGCTCGGCGCGGCCGAGCGCGATGGCGAGGAGCAGCGCGCACGTGCCACAGCGGCCGGGAACGACGCCGAGCGGGCGCGCGCCGCAGCGGCCGACCTGCGCGCCGACCTGGACGGACATCGGACCGCGCTGGCCGAGCTGCGCGCGCTGCACGCCGCCCAGGAGGCTCGCGCGGCCGAGCTGGCGGCGCACCTCGAGACCGCGCGCGGTGACGCGGCCCACGCGCGCGCGTCGCTCGAGCGGCGCGAGGGCGAGCTGGCGGCGTCGCGTGTCGCGGCCGAGGCGCTGGCGGCCGACCTCGCGGGGCACCGCGCGGCGCTGGCCGACGTGCGCTCCGACCTCGAAGGGCACCGCGGCGCGCTCAGGGACGCTCGCGGTGAGGTCGAGCGGTTGCGCGCCGACCTCGAGCGCCTGCGCGCCGGGTTGGAGGCGGCGCTCCACGAGCGCAACGTGTGCGAGCAGCGCCTGGAGGGTGCGCACGCCGAGCTGGCGCGCGCGGCACGCACGCTCCAGGATCAAGACCGCGCGCTCGGCGTCCTGCGGGCCGAGCTGGCCAGCCGGGTGCGATCCCTGCGCCGCGCCCTGGGCCCGCGCCGCCCGCCTCCGGCCTGAAGCGACGCGGCGCCTCGCGGCCAGCTCGCGGCCGCGGCGCGCCACGCCGTCGAGCTTCGCTGCGCCTCGGGGCCGCTTCTGCCGCGGCGGGGCGCGTGCTAGAACCCGGGCCCCGCGCCGATGGCTCCTCCTTCGATCGATCCGCGTCGTTTCGCCGAACGCGTCGGCTCGTGGCTGGCGTCCACGGGGCCCGATTCCGACGTCGTCGTGTCGTGCCGGGTGCGGCTGGCGCGCAACGTCGAGGGCCTGCCCTTCGTCGCACGCATGGAGCCCAAGGCGGCGCTCGAGCTGTGCGGGCGCCTGCGCGAGGAGCTGGTCGCGGCGCGGCTCGACGGCGAGACGCGCTGGGTCGCGATGAGCGACGCCACGCCCCTCGTGCGCGTGCTCCTGCGGGAGCGGCACCTCGTCTCGCGCGATCTCGCGCCGGCCGAGGATGGCGGGGCGGCGCTCCCCGGCCGCGCGGTGGCCTTCGGCGCCACCGAGAGCATCGCCGCGATGGTCAACGAGGAGGACCATCTGCGGCTCCAGGCGCTGGCTTCGGGGTTCGACCTGGCGCGCGCCTGGCGCCGCGCGCAGGACCTCGACCGCACGCTCGAGGCGCGCGTGCCGTTCGCGCACACGCGCGAGCTGGGGTACCTGACCGGCTGCCCGACGAACGTCGGCACGGGCCTGCGCGCCTCGGTCATGATGCACCTCCCGGCGCTGTCGCTCGTGCGCAGCGAGCTCGAGAAGGTCTTCGCCGCGGCGCAGCGCACGGGCCTCGCCGTGCGTGGCATGTACGGCGAGGGCAGCCGTGCGGCGGGCGATTTCTACCAGGTCTCGAACCAGATCACGCTGGGGCGCAGCGAGGAGCAGCTCGTGGCCGACCTCCAGGCGCTGGTGCCTGCGATCGTGCAGTTCGAGCGCGACCTGCGGCGCCTCTTGGCCATCGAGCGACGGGCCGCGCTCGAGGACCGGATCCAGCGCAGCCTGGGGCTCCTGCGCTCGGCCCGCGCGCTGCAGACGGACCAGGCCCTGGCGCACCTTTCGACGCTGCGCCTGGGGCTGGAGCTGGGCCTGATCCAGGAGCCGCGACTGTCCCTGCTCAACGAGCTCGGCGTCCAGGTCCAGAAGGCCCACGTCCAGGCCCTGGCCCAGGAGGAGCCCGGGCCCACCCTGGTCGAGGCCAGCGAGCGCGACCGCCTCCGGGCGGGCTTCCTGCGGGCGCGGCTGGCGGCCCGCGCCGACTGAGAGGGCACCCCGGCCGCAGAGCCGGGGCGGCCCAGCCCCGCCCGGCCGCGGGGGTCAAGCCCCGACCGCCGGCGCTCCGAAGAGACCTGCGCGGATCCCCGTTCCCTCCGGATCCGCCGAGCGTCACCCCCCGCCGATGGCCCACCCGCGCCACCCCGCCCGACCCGAGCTGAACCGCGCCGTGCACCCGCGCCGCGGCTCCTCTCGCAGCGTCGGCCGCCGCTGCGCCGGGCGCCGACGACGGGGGCCCCGCGGTCACGCGCGCGCGAGCTGAGAGGCGGCCGCATGGAGCAGGCGGTTCGATCAGGGCGGCGCCGGACGGGGCGTCTGGGCGTACAGCTCATCGGCTCCGCGCTGCTCGTGCTGTCGCTGGGGCTCCTGCTGACGATCCTCCACACGCTTTCCAGCGAGCGCGCGCTGCTCTCGGAGCAGCTCGACGCCCGCGGGCGGGCACTGGCCGAGCTGGCCGCGGTCTCGTGCAGCGAGGCCGTGCTGGCCGGCGATCCGGCGCGCGTGGCCCGCATCCTGCGCGCCATCCCGGATCGCGATCCGGACGTGATCCACGTGCGCGCCGAGCGTGCCGATGGGGCCGCGCTGCTCGAGTTCCACCGCGAGAGCGCAACCGCGCGGCCCGCCGAGCACCGCCTGTACCACGCGGACGCCCACGCGCTGCCCGGCGTCGGCGCGCCGGCCGCGGGCCGCGCCGGACGGATCACGATCGGCCTCTCGCTGGCGAGCCTCGATCTCCTGGCGGCCGAGCGCACACGCGCCCTGGCGCTCGAGGCGGCCTTCTCGTTCCTGGGCATCGGCCTGGTCCTGTCGATCCTCCTGCGCAGCCGCGTCGTCCAGCCGCTCGAGAACCTCGACCGCCAGGCCGCGTCCCTGGGCCGCGGGGACCTCGAGACGCCGGTGCGCGCGGCCTGCGACAACGAGATCGGACGGCTGGCGCGCACGCTCGACGCCATGCGCGAGAACCTGCGCGCCTCCTATGCCGAGGTGCGCACGAACAACGCCGAGCTGGTCGAGCTCGGCCACCAGAAGGACCGCGCCGTCGACGCGCTGGCCGAAGCGCTCCTGGCGGCCAACGCCGCGAGTCGTGCCAAGGACGAGTTCCTGGCCACGATGAGCCACGAGTTGCGCACGCCGATGAACGGCATCCTGGGGATGACGCAGGTGCTCTTGGCCTCGCCGCTCGACGACGAGCAGCGCGAGGCCGCCGAGACCGTGCGCGGCTCGGCCGAGGCCCTGCTGGCCGTGATCGACGACGTGCTCGACCTGGCGCGCCTGAACACGGGCCGCATGGAGCTCGTGCCCTCCGTGGTCGCGCCGCGCGACCTCGTGGCGGAGGTCGTCGAGAGCTACCGCGAGAGCGCGAGCTCGAAGGGCTTGGCGCTCTCGTCAGAGGTCGACGGGGGCGTGCCGCGCTGCGTCGTGGCCGACCCCGCTCGGCTGCGACAGGTGCTCTCGAAGCTGGTCGGCAACGCGGTCAAGTTCACGGCCCAAGGCGGCGTCAGCGTGCGCGTCAAGGTCGAGGCCGTACGCGCGCGCAGCGTCGAGCTGCGCTTCACGGTCTCGGACACGGGAGTCGGCATCCACGAGACCTCCCGTGTCCGGCTGTTCCAGCCCTTCTCGCCCGGCGACGCCACGTCGACGCGCCGGCACGGCGGTGCGGGGCTGGGTCTGGTCATCGCCCGACGGCTCGCCGAGCGCATGGGCGGGCGCGTCGGCTACGACAGCGAGCCCGGTCAGGGCAGCGCCTTCTGGTTCACCGCGGTGCTCGTGCGGGCGGCTGCGAATGCGCTGCCGGCGCGCGAGGCCGCGCTCGAGCCGGGGGGAGCCGCAGGTCCGGGCGCCGCGCTGCGCTCGGACGCGGCCCAGCCCGCGCTCCCGCGACGGAGCCAGCCGATCGCGCCCCGGGCCGGGCCACGGGTCGAGCCCCCGGCCGCTCTGCCGGCCGCGCTGCCGGTCGAGGACGCCGGCCCGGTGTCCGGCGGCACGTGGCCCGCGGCCAGCGCAGCCGCGCGCCTCGCCGCCGGCGAGGAGCGGCCGCCGCCCTCACCCTCCGCGGCGGGCGGGGCGGACCTGCGCGTGCTGCTCGTCGAGGACAACCCGGTGAACCAGAAGGTCGCGGCCAAGATGCTCGGCCGCCTGGGCTGCGCGGTCGATCTGGCCGAGGACGGCGCGGCCGCGGTCGAGCGTTGCCGCTCGGCCGACTACGCGCTGGTCCTCATGGACCTCTCGATGCCGGTCATGGATGGCCTCGAGGCGACGCGGCGCATCCGCCAGGCCGAGGCGCGCTCCGGCCGTCGCGTACCGATCGTGGCCCTGACCGCGAATGCGATGGAGGGCGATCGTGAGCGCTGTCTGGGCGCCGGGATGGACGACTACCTGGCGAAGCCGCTGCGCTTCGAGGGCCTCGCGCGCGTCATCGGACGCTGCGCGGAGAGCGGGACGCCGCGGCCTGCGGCTTGACCTCGAGAGCAGTTGGCGGAGCCTGCGGCGCGCCACCGCGGTAGCTCACGATCCAGCGGTTCAGGTTCTCGCCCGGGCAGCGCGTGACGCGCAGGTCACGGTGTCCGTAGACGCGCTCGCGCGGGATCGAGTACCGCCCGCGCAGGTCGTCGACCAGCCGCCGCAGCGCTCCCAGGGCGGCCTCGCTGGGCTTGTCCTGGTCGAAGTTCCCGATCAGGCAGATGCCCACGTTCTTGATGTTGTTGTCGCCCATCGCGTGGGCGCCCTGGTAGGCCAGATCACGACCCTCGAGCACGCGGCCGAACGGGTCGATCAGGAAGTGGTAGCCGATGTCGCCGTAGCGCGTCTCCTTGCCGTTCATGTGCGCGCGCTGGATGTCGCGGGCCGCGGCGAAGGTGCGGCCCGGCGAGCCGTCGAGCACGACGGGATCGTTGTCGGCCGAGTGGTGGATCGTGATCCGCGAGTAGGGGCCGCTCGTGCGGTCCATGAGCGCGGGCTTGGCCCGCAACGCGCCCCAGTCGGCGCGCGCGATGGTCGCGATCGCGCCCGGCGGGCGCGCGCCGGGCGCGCCGGCCAGGAGCTTGGCGGCGAGCTCGGCGCCCTCCGAGGCGCGCCGGCGCTGACCCGCGTTCAGGTCCTCACGCAGGAGCAGACGGTCGAATCCCGCCTTGGCCGCGCGCAGCCGCGTCGCGACCGCCGGGGCCTTGGCCGGGTCGGCGTCGAGCTCGCGGCGCGCGAACGTGAGGCGTCCGGAGCTCAAGGTGAGCTCGGCCTCGTTGCGCCAGATCGCCGTCGCCGTGCGGCCCTCGTTCGCGAGCCAGCTCTCGACGCGCGCGAGCTTCTCCCAGGACAGGGGCTCGCCGAGCCAGCCCGGCACGGCGTCGCTCTGCGCAGGGGCGTAGGGCGGCGGCGGCTCCGCGACGTCGCCGGCGGGGGGGCGCTGCGTGCTGCGGCAGCCGGCGGTGCTCAAGGCCAGGAACAGACCGAGGAGCGCCGTCCCGACCTGCGCGCTCCGCCCCCCGACGGCGCGCGCAGCGGACGAAGAACCGGGGCTGGAACGCATGTCCGACGGGCATACAGGAGCGGCTGGGGCGAAGCAAGCTGCACCTCGGGCGGTTCGCGCAGCCCTTGGCGCGCGGGCGCCCGCGTGCTCGACTGCCAGGCCTCGATCGGGAAGGAACTCCGTGCGCCACGACCTCGCGAGCATCACCGGCCGTCTCCTGGTCCTGTTGGTCCTCTCGGCCGCAGGACCTCTCAGCGCCAGCATCCAGGCGCGCCCCACGCCGCAAGAGCCCTCCGCCGCGGACCGCGAGGCCCTGGCCGAGGAGCGCGCGGCCTGCGCGCTCCTGCTGCGCCGCGGGGCGGCCGATGCGGCGATCCGCCGGCTGGGCGAGCTGCTGGCGGAAGACCCCGCGGACGCCGAGGCTCTGGCGCTCCGCGCGCGTGCGCGTCTCGAGGCGGGCGATCCCGCCGCAGCGGCCGAGGACGCGCGCGCCGCGTTGGCCGTGGCGGGCGCTCTGCGCGCGGTGCGCGCCGCGGCCCTGCGCGTCGCGCTCGAGGCCGGGGCGCTGCGCGGCGATCCGGCCGTGGCGCTCGCTGCCGCCGAGGCCGAGAGCGGGCTCTTGGAGCCGTCGCGCGACGCGCGCGACGCCTGGGCCTGGGCCGTGGCGTTGCTCGAAGCCGGGCGCCGCGAGGGCGCCGTCGCGCGCTGGCGCGAGGGCGCCGGGACCGGGGCGGACCAGCCCTGGGACGGGCTCGTGGCGCGTGCCGCCTGCCAGCGGCGCCTGGGACGACTGGAGGCCGCCTCGCAGAGCCTGATTGCGGCGCTCGAGGCCGGGCCTGACGGCGAGGAGCCCGACGCGCTGGCGGCGCTGGGGGACCTGTACTTCGAGGCCGATCGCGAGGTCGAGCGCGCCAAGCGCCGCTCGGCCGCGCAGCTCTACGACGCGGCGCTGGCGCGGCATGCGACTCACGAAGGTGCGCTGCTGGGCCTGTTTCAGCTCCACCGCACGAACTGGATGCGCCAGCGGCGCTCGGCCGGCCAATTCCTGGAGACCGCGCTCTCCGCCCGTCCGCGCGCCGTCGAGACCCTGCTCGCGGCGGCCTCGGCCGACGTCGACGACGGGCTGGCGAAGTCCTCGCGCGAGCGTCTCGCGCTGCTCCAGGAACTCGCGCCGCGGCGCCGCGCGGTGCGCGCGCTGGCCGCCGCGATCCAGCTCGTCGACCGCGAGACCGCGCGGGCCGAGGCGCTGCTCGGCGAGCTGGCCGCCGAGGATCCGGGGGACTCGGGCCCCGAGCGCGAGGCCGGTCGCCATCTGCTCGAGCTCTACCGCTTCGCGGAGGGCTTGCCCTACCTGCGGCGCGCGGTGGAGCGCGACCCACTCGACTGGGAAGCCTGGAAGGAGCTGGGCCGAGCGCTGGCGAACACCGGCGACGAGCAGGCGGCGCGCGAGGCGCTCGAGCGGGCCAACGTGGCCGCGGCCGGGCGGCAGGACGCCTGGCGCGACAACATGCGCCTGGTCCTCGCGCGCACGGCCGAGCGCCACGGCCTGCGCACGCAGGGCGATCTGAGCTTCTCCTGGGAGCAGGAGGGCGACGCCGTGCTCTCCGAGTACCTGATCCCCTTCTACGTCGAGGCGCGCGCCGAGCTCGCGCGGCGCTACGGGTTCACGCCCACGCCCACCGCCATCCAGGTCTTCCGTCGCCACCGCGACTTCAGCGTGCGCTCGACGGGCTTCGAGGGCTTCCCGGCGCTGGGGGTGTGCTTCGGACCGGTCGTGACGGCCGTCTCGCCCCTGGCCGAGATGCGCGGCACGAACTCCTGGGCGCGCACCTCGTTCCACGAGTTCACGCACGTGATCCACCTGGGCCTGTCGCACAACCGCTGTCCGCGCTGGATCACGGAGGGCCTCGCGACCTGGGAGGAGGTGCACCGCAATCCGTCCTGGACGCGCAACATGCGGCGCGAGCTGGTCGACGCGCTGGCCTGCGGCGAGCTGATCCGCGTGCGCGAGATGAACCGTGCGTTCCGCGGTCCGCGCATCCTGTTCGGCTACTACCAGGCCGGGCTCGTGTGCACGCTGCTCGTGGAACGCCACGGCTTCCCCTCGATGGTGCGCCTGCTCGCGGCCTTCGACCGCGGACTGGACCTCGACGCGGCCCTCTCCGAGGTGTTCGGCACGACGCCCGAGGCGCTCGATCGCGACTTCGAGGCCTGGGCGCGCGCGCACGTCGCCGGGTTGGCGGTCGAGCCGCGCTGGTCGGCGGATTTCTTGCGTCGCGCGGCGGTGGGGCTCGCGAAGCGGCTCCCCAGGGACGAGGCGCAGCGCGACGCCTGGCAGGAACGCTGGATCACGCAGGGCTACGGCGCCTGGCAGCAGGGCCGCAAGGTCGACGCGATCGAGGCCCTGCGCGTGGCGCGCGAGCACGCGCGGCCGGCACCGCGCGCCGCGTTGCTGCAGGCCGAGATCGCGCTCTCCGACGGGGATTCGGCGCGCGCCGAGGAGCTGTTCCGCCGCGCGCTGGAGCTGGGCGGGGAGGACTACCGGGCGCGCATGGTGCTGGCGTCGCTGGCCCGTGCGCGCCGCGACCTCGGCGCGGCGCGGCGCGAGCTCGAGGCGGCCGAGCGCGCCTTCCCCGGGTGGGACGACGTGGAGCTGTCCGCCGAGCTCGCGCTGGCCGATCTCCACGCGCGCGAGGACCGCGAGGACGACTCCATGGCCGCGCGCGAGCGCTGGCTGGCCTGGAACGCGGGCGACGCGACCCGCCGGCGCGCGGTCGCCGCCTGGCACGTCGAGCACGGGCGGCTCGAGCGCGCGATCGCGCTGTACGCCGAGGCCAACGAGGTCGACCCCTTCCTGCGCGGCCTGCACCGCGCGTGGGGCGACGCGCTGCGCACCGCGGGCCGTCCTCGGGAGGCCTTGCGCGAGTACCGCATGGCGCTGGCGGTGCCGGCCGAGCTCGACGTCGAGGACGACTCCGAGTGGACCCCCGCGCAGCGCGCGGAGCTCCTCGCGCTGCAGGCCGCGTCCCACGAGGCGCTGGGGGAGAAGCCCGAGGCCCTGGCGCGGGCCCGGGAAGCGCTGGAGCTGGATCCGGACTCGGCGCTCGCCCGCGAGGTCGTCGATCGGATCCAATGACGGCGTGACGAGCCCCTGGCGCCCCCTGTTCGTCGTCCTGGACGGCCTCGACGGCTGCGGCAAGAGCACGCAGGCCGCGCGGCTCGCGGCGCGCCTGGCGCGCGAGGCCGGCACGGCGGTGCGCCACCTGCGCGAGCCGGGCGGCACGGCGCTCGGCGAGGCCCTGCGCGCGCTGCTCCTGGCGCGCGAGCACGCGCCCACGCCGCGCGCCGAGGCGCTGCTGTTCGCCGCGGCGCGCACCCAACTGCTCCAGGAGGTCGTCGCCCCGGCGCTCTCGCGCGGCGAGCACGTCGTCTGCGAGCGGTTTCACGCCTCGACGTTCGCCTATCAAGCCGTCGCCGGTGGGCTCCCCGAGCGCGAGGTGCTCGAGTTGCTCGCGACCTGGGCCGGCGAGCCGGCGCCGACGCGCGAGATCCTGCTCGCGCTCACCCCCGAGCAAGCCGTGGCGCGGCGGGGCCGCGCCACGGACCGCATCGAGGACAAGGGCTTGGCGTTCCAACAGGCCGTGGCGCGCGGCTACGCGCGCTACGCGGAGCTCGCGCCGCGCGCCGTCGTGGTCGACGCCGCCGGCAGCCCCGACGCGGTCGCCGAGCTCGTGTGGCAGGAGGTGCGACGTGCGCTCGGCTGAGCCGCTGGGGCATGGCGCGCTCCTCGCGGGCCTGTGGAGCGCGGCGCGCGCCGGCCGCCTGGCGCACGCCTTCGGCTTCTTCGGGCCCGCGGGTTCCGGCAAGTTCCTGGCCGCCGAGCGCCTGGCGCTGGGGCTCTTGTGCGCCGCGGGCCCGGCCGCGCCCTGTCTCGCCTGCGGCGCCTGCCGGCGCGCGCTGGCGGGCTCGCACCCCGACTTGCTCGTGCTCGATCCGCTGGAGGCCGGCCTCGAGGAGTTGCCGCTCTCCTGGATCACGCCGCGCGAGGAGCCCGAGAAGGAGAAGCGCCCGCCCGGCGGGATGGCGCTGGAGGAGTTCCTCGCGCTGCGGCCGCTCGAAGGCGGCTGGCGTGTGGTGCTCGTGCGCGCGGCGGACCTCATGAAGGTCTACGCGCAGAATGCGCTGCTCAAGACGCTCGAGGAGCCGGGCGAGGACGTGCTCATCGTGCTCGAGAGCGCGCACCCCGAGAAGCTGCTCGCGACCGTGCGCAGCCGGCTCCTCGCGGTGCGCTGCGCGCCCCTGGAGCCCGCCGAGGTGCGCGCGGTGCTCGCTGCGCGTGGCGTCGAGCCGGCGGCAGTGCCCGAGCTGACGCGCATCGCGCGCGGAGCTCCGGGGCGGGCGCTGGAGATCGCGCGCTGCGGCGGCCTGGAGCTGCGCGCGCTGCTGGCGGACGTGCTCGCCGGCCGCGCCGATCCGTTGGCCGCTGCGGCCGCGATCGGCGAGTTCGACGCGGAGTGGCCGGGAGCCACGCCGCGGGCCCAGGCGCGCGCGCGGGCGCGGTTCGTGCTCGACCTCGCGATCGAGCTCGTGGCCGAGGTCCAGCGCGCGCGGGCCGGCGTCGCCGAAGAGCGCTGGGTGCACGTCGCCGCGGCGCGCGCAGCGCTCCTGCCGGAAGCCCGCGTCGAGGCGGCGCTGGAACGCCTGTTCGAGGCGCGGCAGGATGTGGACCTGAACCTGGACCCGGCCGCGTGCGTCGAGCGCGCGCTGCTCGCGCTCGCCCCACGGCCGTCCACGCCCGCCGCACGCACCCCGTGAGTGATCCCCTGCGCAAGCTGGCCCTCAAGGACGGGCGCTACGCCCCCGAGGCCTTCGCGTTCCTCTACGAGTCCCTCGACCACGCCGTGCGCCTGGCCGGTCGGGAGTCGGCCGAGAGCACCGAGCGCCATGTCAGCGGGCAGGAGCTCCTCTCGGGCATGCGCGTCCACGCGCTGGAGACCTTCGGTCCCTTGGCCGGACACGTCTGGCGCGCCTGGGGCGTGCACGAGACGCTCGACTGGGGGCGCATCGTCTTCCTGCTCGTCGAGGAGGGCCTCCTGAACCGGCAGGACACGGACTCGATCGACGACTTCCGCGACGGGTTCGACTTCGACGCCGCCTTCGCGCGCGGCTACCGCGCCGAGCTGCCGGCGGACGTCCTGGGGCCCGGGGGCGGCGAGGACGCGCGATGATCGACCGGCTGTCGCCGGCGCTGCGGAACCTGGCGCTGGCGGTGCTCGTGGCGCTGGCCGGCTGGTTCCTGTGGTCGGTGCGGGCCGTGCTGAACCCGCTCATCCTGGGCTACCTGCTGGCGTTCGTGCTCCATCCGCTCGTGCTGCGGCTGGAGCGCCAGGGCTGGCGCCGCCGCCGCGCGGTGAACCTGATCTTCGGCGGCGCCGCGGTCGTGTTCACGCTGCTGGCGCTCACGGTCTGGTGGCAGGGGCGCGACCTGGCGCTCGAGCTCGTGCGGCCCGACGGGCTGGGCTCCAAGGTCCGCGCGCGCATCGAGCAGGCGCTGGTCGAGCACAAGGACGAGATCCACTGGCTGGTGCAGATCCTGCCCGAGCAGAGCGCGCCCGCGCCCGAGGGCGCCGAGGCGGCCATCGGCGACGAGGCGCCCGCGGCCGACCGCCTGATCGCGGTCGTGCGCGAGTGGTGGCATTCCTGGCTGACCGAGGAGCAGCAGGCCCAGGCCGCCGATTTGGGCGCGAAGGCCGTGGCCGGCGCCTTGCACCTGGTGCAGAACGTGTTCGGCTCCGTGTTCGCGCTCCTGGGCCTGGTCGTCCTGCTGCCGATCTACACCTACTTCCTGCTGTTCGAGCTCGAGCGCATCCACCGCTTCGTCCAGCGCTACATGCCGAGCCGCGACCGCGAGCGCCTGACGCGCATCGCCGGGCAGGTGGGCGAGGTCCTGGCGAACTTCTTCCGCGGGCGCCTGCTGGTGTGCTTCGCGAAGGGCCTGTTCCTGACCGCCGGCCTGTTCGTGGCCGGCGTCGACTACGCGCTCCTGATCGGCATGGGGACCGGGTTCTTGACACTGATCCCGTTCGTGGGCGCCGCGGCCGGCTTTGCGCTGGCGCTGGTCGTCGCGCTGATCGAGCACAGCGTGGTCTCGAGCCTGGTGCGCGTCGGCATCGTCTTCGCGCTGGGTGAGCTGCTGGAGAACTACGTGTTGCTGCCCAAGATCCTGGGCGACAGCCTGGGCTTGCACCCGATCGTGGTGCTCTTCTCGCTGATGGCCGGCGCGGCCTCGATGGGCATGTTCGGCCTGATCCTGGCGCTGCCCCTCACGGCCACGATCGTGATCCTGGTGCGCGAGTTCGTGCTGCCGATCCTGGCGCAGCTCGCGGACCGCGACGGACAGACCGAGCCGGGGGCTTGAACGGCGCTCGGGCGCAGCGCCGTTCCGCGCTCACTTGTCCAGGACCGCCTGCAGCGCCCGGCGGATCTGCGCGAGCTGGTCGGCGCCGATCGCGGCGCCGCTCTCGCCGAGCAGCGTCAGCGCGTGCCGCAGGTCGCTGCGCTGCGAGTCGGTCAGGTTGGCCGTGAGCAGCGGGCGGTCCTCGGGCTGCGCGCGCTCCTGGAACGTGGCCGCGTACTGCGGCACGTCGGCCGGCGTGAGCGACAGCCGCTCCAGCGCGGCCGCGATGGCGGCCTGCAGCATCGGGTCGTCCTGGAAGTCGCCGTCGGGGAAGGCGCTGCCGCGCACGTCCTGGGCCCGGCCGCGCACCTCGCGGCGCACGAGCGCGCGCACCTGCTGGGGCGTCAGCGAGGTCTCCAGGCTGGCGTACAGGCCGTCGAAGCCGGGATAACGCGCGGGATCGTCGAAATCGCACTCGCCCAGGCGCACGAGCTCGTCGCGGTCGGAAGCCCAGGCCTGGTCGAGCCAAGCCCGGATCTTCTTGGTCGCCACGACGCGCCGCATCTCCGTGATCACGGCAGGCTCCAGTCGGATCGGGTCGGCCTTGACCGCCGGCTCGACGCCGCCTTCGGAGAGCAGCGTGCCGTCCTCGCCGCGCTCGCGGTGGATCGAGCGGCCCGACGGCAGGCGGTAGCGCGCGACCGTGAGGCGCGCGCGGGGCGCGATGTCGAACTCGCCGTTCTGGTTCCAGTCCTTCGTGAGCGGCTCGCCCTCGTCGCGCCGTCCGTTGCCGTTCAAGTCCTCGAACACGTCGTCGCGCTCGCCCGGGATGGGCAACAGCTCCTGGACCGAGCCCTTGCCATACGAACGCTGGCCCACGACGACGGCGCGCTGGTGGTCCTGCAAGGCACCAGCCACGATCTCGGAAGCCGAGGCGCTGAAGCGCGAGATCAGCACCACGACCGGCACGTCCTCCGGGACCACCGGGTCCTTGGTCGTGAACAGCCGGCGCGGCTCGCCCGCCCGGCTCTCCGTCGAGACGACCAGCTTGCCCTTGGGCAGGAACAGGTTCGCCACGTCGCGCGCCTGCGTCAGCAGTCCGCCGGTGTTCTGGCGCAGGTCGAGCACGAGCGACTTCAGCCCGTGGCGCTTCAGCTCGGTGACCGCCTTGGCCACCTCCTCGGCCGCCACGTTGCTGAACGTGTCGAGCTGCACGAGCCCCACGCCGCCCGGCAGGAGGTCGGTCTTCATCGGCGGGATCGTGACCCGCTCGCGCATGACGACCACGGCCATGTCCTCCGTGGGCCGGTCGATGAGGCCGGTGTCCATTCCGCGCCGCCAGATGTAGAGCTTGACCGGCGTGCCGGGCTTGCCCTTCAGGCGCTTGATGATCTCGTCGAGCGGCTTCGAGCCTTGCGCGGTGTAGGTCGGCCAGTCCTCGATGCGGACGATCTTGTCCTCGCTGTGGAGGCCCATCTTGTAGGCCGGACCCGAGTAGATCGGCTGGCGGATCGTGAACAGGCCGTCCTCGGGATCCTTGCCGACGTAGGCGCCGATGCCGCCGTACTCGGGCTCCAGGAGGTCCTCGGCGAAGTTGTCCAGGTAGGCCTTGGGCGTCAGCAGGCTGGAGTGCTCGTCGAGGCTGCGCAGCATGCCGTCGAGCGCCGCGTCGAGCAGCTTCTGGCGCGTCTGCATCTCGCCCTCCAGCGAGGTCGTCTCGATCAGCCGCATCGTCTGCTCGAGCAGGCGCGCTTCGCGCGAGCCCTTGAGGTCGACGCCCTCGGACTTCTCCTTGGCGTACTCCAGCAGGTTCTTCTGGCGCCGGTCGTACAGCCGCCGCAGCTCCTCCTGCTTCAGGAAGGACTGCGCCAGACGACCCTCGGCGGAGGGCGTGGCCGCCAGGCGCTCCAGGTCCGTGCGGCCGGTCTCGACGTCGCCCGTGCGGGCCAGAGCCAGGGCGCCCAGGCCGCGCAGGCGCGGGTCGGAGGAGGACAGGTAGGAGACGAGCTCCGTGCGCGCCGTGCGCTGGGCCGCCGCGCGCCCCAGCGTGTGCTGCGCCACGGCCGCCTCGATGCGGGTCTCGGGCGCGCGCTCGTTGTCCCTGGCCAGCGCGGCGAGCGCGCCGGTCACGTCCGTGAGCTCCTCCTCGGAGAGCGCCCGGAAGCGCGTGTCGCAGAGCACGCCGGCCGCGGCGCGCGCGAGGTCCTCGGAGCGCTCGGCGAAGAGCGACGTCAGCCGCTTGGCGAGCGCCGCCACATCGGGCTCCTCGCCCGCGAGCCGCGCCGCGACGAACAGGAGGACGGCGCGGGCGTCGAGGGCCGTGCCGGTCGAGAGGGCGCGGTCGAGCGCGCCGTCCAGCGCGGCACGCTCGTCGCCCGCGGTCTGCGTCAGCGCCCCCACGGCGGCCCACAGCTCCTCGACGGACTCGCTCGCGGCGGCGGCCGCGGCGTGCTGGCGGAGCAGGGCGTCGAGGTCGGTCCCGCGCGGCGCGGAGGCCAGGAGGAGGGGGAGCGCCAGGGCGATCGGGATCAGCATGGGTGTCTGTGCGCGGCGGGTGTCGCGGCCGGAGGGGGGTCCGTCCTCCCGCCGGGCGCGACGCTGCACTCTACGATTCGGAGCGCGACGCGCGGGGGCATGAACCCAAGAGTAACTTCGCGCGCCGGCCGCGCGCCGACCCCATCGTCGTGCGCGCCCCCGCCCATTCCAAGGGCGTGGCACGCCGTGGCTTCCCGGCGCCGGGCGCTCGGCGCTACGCTGCGGGGATGGCAGGACGGAGCGCAGGTTCTCGAATCGGCCGGAGCGCGCGCGCTCCGAGCCACGTCGTCCCCGGACGCCTGGGCCCGGAGTCGCGCATGGTCGACCTGGGGGAGAAGCCCGTCACGCGCCGCTCGGCGCTGGCCCGCGCGCGGGTCGTCTTCCCCCCGGGCGTGCGCGCGACGCTCTTGGCCGGGCGCGGCCCGAAGGGGCCCGTGCTCGAGGTGGCGCGCACGGCCGCCGTGCTGGCCGCCAAGCGCACGGACGAGCTCGTGCCGCTGTGCCACACGCTGCCGCTCGACGCGCTCGAGGTCGAGTTCAGGCCCCGCGGGCGGAACGAGCTCGAGGTGCGCGTGCGCGCCGCCACCACGGGGCGCACCGGTGTCGAGATGGAAGCACTCGTCGGGGCGGCCGCGGCCGCGTTGACCCTCTACGACATGGGGAAGGCGCTCGACCACGGCATCCGCATCGAGCGCATCGAGCTGCTCGAGAAGAGCGGCGGGCGCTCGGGCACGTGGCGCGCGAGGGCCACGCGGCGATGAAGGCCATGGACTGGACCTGGGGGGCGCGCCAGCGCGGCGCGCGGGCGGCGATCGTGGGCGCGACCGGCGCGACCGGCGTGGAGCTCGCCGACATCCTGCTCGCGGCCGGCCATCCGGCGCAGGGGCTCGCGTGCTTTGCGCGCGCCGACGGCGTGCTGCGCGCGCGCGGGCTCGAGCTCCGCGTGCGCGCGACCCCGGCGGAGGTCGAGGCGCTCGCCGCCTACGACATCGTGTTCCTGTGCACGCCCAGCGAGGTCTCGCGCGAGCTCGCACCGCGCCTGGTGGAGCACGGCGCGAGCGTGATCGACCTCTCCAGCGCGTTCCGCGAGGACCCGTCGGTCCCGCTCGTCGTCCCGGAGATCAACGGCGACGAGCTGGCGCGCCGACCGCGCCTGGTCGCGAACCCCAACTGCACGACCGCGATCGCCTGCCTGCCGCTGGCGGTGATCGCGCGCCTCGGCGGGCTCGAGGAGGTCGTCGTGGCGAGCTACCAGGCGGCCTCGGGCGCCGGTGCCGCGGGGCTCGAGACCCTGCACGCCGAGACGCGCGAGGCGGCCGGCCTGCCGCGCGCTCCCGGGCGGCCTTCGCCGTTCCCCGCGCGGCTGGCGCTCAACGTGATCCCCGCCATCGCTGCGGTCGGCGCGGACGGCCAGAGCGGTGAGGAACGCAAGATCGCCAGCGAGACGCGCAAGATCCTGGGCCTGCCCTCGCTCCCGGTCGAGTCGACGACCGTCCGCGTGCCGGTCGAGCGCTGCCATTCCGTCGCCGCGCACCTCGTGACCGCGCGCCCGGTCGCGGTGGCGGAGGTCGTCGCGGCGCTCGCGGCGGCCCCCGGCGTCGAGCACGTGGCCGACCCGCACGGGCCGCGCCCGCGCGAATGCGCCGGGCGCGACGCGGTCCAGGTCGGGCGGGTGCGCGCCGGCGCGCGCGGGCCGCGCTCGCTGGCGTTCTTCGCCGTCGGGGACCAACTCCGCAAGGGCGCGTCCCTGAACGCCGTCCAGGTCGCGGCGGCGCTGCTCGCGGCGCGCTGAGGCGCGAATCCCAGCCCGACTCCCGCTATCCTCCGCCGCGCCAGCGGACGGTGACCCCCGCCCGCGCAGGAAGCCCCCCGAGCCCATGGACCTCAAGCTGATCCAACGCCTGATCGCGATGATGAAGCGCGCGGGCGTCGCCGAACTCGACGTCGAGGACCCCGCCACGGGCCTCAAGGTGCGCGTGGTCCGCGAAGGCGCTCCGGGCGCCGCCGCGTCGGCCCCCATCGTGCACCTGCTGCAGGGCGCGGGTCCCGCGCCCGCGGCCCCGGTCCCCGGCGGGCTCGCGCCGGCGGCCGCCGCTCCGGCCGCAGCGGCCGCAGCGCCGGCGGCGGCCGGCACGCCGTTCCAGAGCCCGATGGTCGGCACGTTCTACCGCGCGGGCAGCCCCGAAGCCGAGCCGTTCGTGGCGGTGGGCTCGCGCGTCGACGCCGACAGCACGCTGTGCATCATCGAGGCCATGAAGGTCATGAACGAGATCAAGGCCGAGACCTCGGGCGTGATCACGGCCGTGCTCGTCGAGAACGGCGAGCCGGTCGAGTTCGGCCAGCCCCTGTTCCTGATCCAGTCCTGATGTTCCGCCGCGTCCTGATCGCGAACCGCGGCGAGATCGCGCAGCGCGTCATCCGCGCCTGCCGCGAGCTCTCCATCGAGACCGTGGCCGTGTACTCGACGGCCGACGAGGGGGCGATCTACCTGCGGCAGGCCGACCAGACCATCTGCATCGGCCCCGGGCCGAGCGCCAAGAGCTACCTCTCGATCCCCGCCATCATCGCCGCGGCCGAGGTCGCCGACGCCGACGCGATCCACCCGGGCTACGGCTTCCTGTCCGAGAACGAGCACTTCGCCGAGGTCTGTCGCTCGTGCAAGATCCACTTCATCGGGCCCGAGCCCGAGACGATCGCCAAGCTCGGCGACAAGGTCGCGGCGCGCGAGCTGGCCCGGGCGGCGGGGGTGCCGATCGTGCCGGGCTCGGATGGCCCGGTCGAGGACGAGGCCAAGGCCATCGCGGTGGCCCACTCGATCGGCTTCCCGGTGATGATCAAGGCCGCCGCGGGCGGCGGCGGGCGCGGCATGCGCATCGCGCGCAACGAGCCGAGCCTGGTGACCGGCTTCCATGCCGCGCGCAGCGAGGCGCAGGCGGCCTTCGGTGACGGCACCGTGTACCTGGAGAAGTTCGTCGAGAACCCGCGTCACATCGAGGTCCAGATCCTGGCCGATCGGCACGGGAACGTGGTGCACCTCGGCGAGCGCGACTGCTCGATCCAGCGCCGCCACCAGAAGCTCGTCGAAGAATCGCCTTCGCCGTCCCTGACCCCGGAGCTGCGCGCGCGGATCTGCGAATCGGCCGTGCGCGTCGCGCGCCAGGCCAACTACACGAACGCCGGCACCGTCGAGTTCCTGCTCGGTCGCGACGGCCACTACTACTTCATCGAGGTCAACGCCCGCATCCAGGTCGAGCACCCGGTCACCGAGCTCGTCACGGGCATCGACCTGATCCAGCAGCAGATCCGCGTCGCCGCCGGCGAGCGCCTGGGCTTCGGGCAGGAGGACATCAGCTTCCAAGGTCACGCGATCGAGTGCCGGATCAACGCCGAGGACCCCGACCGCGACTTCCAGCCGTCGCCCGGCCGCATCGAGCTGTTCGTGCCTCCCGGAGGGCCGGGCGTGCGGCTCGACAGCCACTGCTACAGCGGCTACCGGATCCCGCCGAACTACGACTCGATGATCGGCAAGCTGCTCGTCCACCGGCCGCGGCGCGATCTGGCGATCAAGACCATGCTGCGCGCGCTCGACGAGTTCGTCATCGAGGGCCCCAAGACCACGATCCCGCTCCAGCGCAGCGTCCTCTCGCACTCCGACTTCCGCACCGGCGACCACGACACGGGCTTCGTCGAGCGCTACTACGGCAGCCACCCGGCGATCCCGGCGGGCGGGGGGCCGCGGTGAACGGCGGCCGGGGCTGGGCGCTGGCGCTGCTCCTGGCCGGGGTTTCGGCCTCGTGCTCGAGCTACAACCGCTGGCCGTTCTGGAGCACGCAGCGCCACCCCGAGCCCATGCAGGACGCGCTGGACCCGCTGCCCCCCGGCGCGCACGTCCTGTACCCCGAGGGTCCGGAGGAGGTGCTCGTCGTGCGCCATGCCGACCCCGTGCGCGTGCGGCCCGCGGGCCGCGCCGGCGGCTACCCGCTGGCCTTCCACACGAAGAACGCGCGCCTGCACGCGGGCTCGTCGGTCTCGGTCTCTCCGGGCGGCCGCGCCGAGGTCCTGTGGGACGAAGGCTCGTCGATCCTGCTCTCCGACCGCGGCTTCGGCTTGGTGGGCTCGCCCTCGCGCGGCGAGCCGCTGTTCACGTTCCTGGAGGTCGACTCGGCCTGGATCATGCTGTCGGGCGAGGAGCAGATCGGCCTGGTCGGCGGCTCGCGGCTCTCGGCCTCGAGCGGACCGATCGCGCTGAAACGCGTGCGACCCGACGTCCTGCGCGTGCGCAACCAGTCCAAGGTCCCAGCGCGCATCGCCTTCCGCGAGGACGTGATCCAGCTCGAGCCCGGCCAGGCCGTCGACCTGCCGCTGCTCGCGGCTGGCGGCGGCCCGCTGCAGAGCGCCACGAGCGCCCAAGCCGTGCCGGGCCCGGGCTTCACCGTGCGCGTCACCGGAGCCGTGGACACCGACGCCGACCGCTCGCGCGTGCGCGTGGTCGCCGCCGGCGAGCACGAGGTCCAGGGCCTGGGCCAGCGCGTCCGGCTCGACCGTGGCGAGTCCGTCGACTTCGCGGGGTTCGGGCCGCGCTGACCGCGCAGGGGGATTCCATGGCACGTCCGCGCGCACTGATCACCGGCGGCGCCGGTTTCCTGGGCAGTCACCTGTGCGAGCGTTTCCTGGCCGAGGGCTTCGAGGTGGTCTGCATGGACAACCTCGTGACCGGCGACATCCGCAACGTCGAGCACTTGTTCGCCGACGAGCACTTCCACTTCGAGAAGCGCGACGTCACCGAGCACATCCACGTGCCCGGAGCGGTCGACAGCGTGCTGCACTTCGCCTCGCCGGCGTCGCCGATCGACTACCTGGAGCTGCCGATCCAGACCCTCAAGGTCGGCTCCCTGGGCACGCACAAGGCGCTGGGGCTGGCGCGCGCCAAGAACGCGCGCTTCCTGCTGGCGTCCACCAGCGAGTGCTACGGCGATCCGCTGGTGCACCCCCAGTCCGAGGACTACTGGGGCAACGTGAACCCGGTCGGGCCGCGCGGCGTGTACGACGAAGCCAAGCGCTTCGCCGAGGCCATGACCATGGCCTACCACCGCTTCCACGGCCTCGACACGCGCATCGTCCGGATCTTCAACACCTACGGGCCGCGGATGCGGTTGCGCGACGGGCGGGCGCTGCCGGCGTTCATGAGCCAGGCGCTGGCGGGGGAGCCGCTGACCGTGTTCGGCGACGGCTCGCAGACGCGCTCGTTCTGCTACGTGGACGACCTGGTCGAGGGGATCTGGCGGCTCCTGAACTCCAAGGAGCACCTGCCCGTGAACATCGGGAACCCCAGCGAGATGACGATCCTGGAGTTCGCGCAGGCGGTGATCCGCGCGACGGGCTCGCAGTCGGGGATCGAGTTCCGGCCGCTGCCGGTCGACGATCCCAAGGTGCGCCAGCCCGACATCACGAAGGCCCGCCGGCTCCTGGGCTGGGAGCCCCGCGTGCCGCTCGCGGAGGGCTTGGCGCGCACGCTGGAGCACTTCCGGGCGCGCCTGGGCGCGCCGCCGGCCGTGCGGGGGGGGCGCTAGGCCGTGTGCGGGATCGTCGGCGCGATCCAACGCGACGCGGGCGTCGTCCAGACGCTGCTCGAGGGTCTGCGCCTCCTGGAGTACCGCGGCTACGATTCGGCCGGGGTCGCCGTGCTGGACGCCGGGGCCATCGCGATCCGCCGCAAGGCGGGCCGGCTCGAGCGGCTGGAGCTGGCCCTCACCGACGGCGCGCTGAGCGCGGCCAGGGCCGGCATCGGCCACACGCGCTGGGCCACGCACGGCCCGCCTTCGGACGAGAACGCCCACCCGCACACCGACGCGGAAGGGCGCGTGGCGCTGGTGCACAACGGCATCGTCGAGAACTGGGCCGAGCTGCGTGCGGAGCTCGAGGCCTCCGGCGTGCGCTTCGCGTCGGACACGGACACCGAGGTCCTGGCGCACCTGGTCGGACGCGAGGTCGCGCGCGGCAGCTCGCTCTTCGACGCCGTGCGCGCCAGCCTGGCGCGCGTGCGGGGCTACTACGCGATCGCCGCGCTGTCGCTCGAGGAGCAGGGCGCGCGCCTGGTCTGCGCGCGCTCCGGCCCGCCCCTGGCCGTCGCCGCCGGGCCGGACGGCGTGTACCTGGCCTCGGACGTCCTGGCGCTCATCGCGCACACCCGCGACGTCGTGTTCCTCGAGGACGGCGACGTGGCCGAGCTCGAGCTGGGCCGCGCACCGCGCGTCACGCGCATCGACGGGACGCCGGTGGAGCGCCCCGCGCGCCGCGTGGAGTGGGACCCCGAGGCCGCGGGCAAGGGCTCGTTCCCGCACTTCATGCTCAAGGAGATCCACGAGCAGCCGGACGTCCTGGCGCGCACGGCCTTCGACCGGCTGCGGCTGGAGTCCGGCGACGTGGACTTCGGCGTGCCGGGCTTCTCGGACGCGGAGCTCCGCGCGATCGACCGCGTCCAGGTCGTGGCCTGCGGGACGGCCCTGCACGCCGGCTGGATCGCGCGCTACCTGATCGAGGGCCTGGCGCGCGTGCCGGTCGACGTCGACTACGCCTCCGAGTTCCGCTACCGCGAGCCGGTGCTCTCGGCCTCCACGCTGGCTCTGGCGATCTCGCAGTCGGGCGAGACCGCCGACACGCTGGCGGCGCTGCGCCTGGCGCGGTCCCTGGGCGCGCGCACCACCGCGATCTGCAACGTGCTGGGCAGCACGCTCGTGCGCGAAGCGCAGGCCACCATCCTGACCCAGGCCGGTCCCGAGATCGGGGTCGCCAGCACGAAGGCCTTCGTCGCGCAGTGCGTGGCCGCCTACCTCTTCGCCGTGCGGCTGGGCCGCGCCCGCGGCGTGCTGTCCCTGCAGCAGGGGCGCGAACTGGTCTCCGACCTGCGCCTCTTGCGCCCGCAGATGGAGAGCCTCCTGGGCGAGCGCGCCGTGTCCGAGGTGCGCGCGATCGCCCGCCAGAACCAGTCACAGCGCGGCTTCCTGTTCCTGGGCCGGGGCATCAACTACCCGATCGCGCTGGAGGGCGCGCTCAAGCTCAAGGAGATCTCGTACGTCCACGCCGAGGGCTATCCGGCCGGCGAGATGAAGCACGGACCGATCGCCCTGATCGACCCCGAGATGTCGATCCTGGTCGTCGCCAGCCGCGGTCCGCTGGCCGAGAAGGTGCGCTCGAACCTGGAGCAGGTGCGCGCGCGTGGCGGCCACGTCATCGTGATCGGATCGGACGAGGAGAGCATCGCGAAGAGCGACGAGCACGTGCGCGTGCCGGTCTGCTCCGAGTGGCTGTCGCCGATCTTGAACGTGATCCCCTTGCAGCTCGTCGCCTACCACATGGCCGACCTGAAGGGGCTCGACATCGACAAGCCGCGCAACCTGGCCAAGTCGGTGACGGTGGAGTGAGCGATGGGCCAGCACGTCCTGATCACCGGCGGCGCCGGCTTCATCGGCAGCCACGTGGCGCAGGCGCTCGTCGCGCGCGGCGAACGCGTCACGATCCTCGACAACTTCAACGACTTCTACGACCCGGCGATCAAGCGCGCGAACCTGACCTACCTGCCCGGCGCAGTGGTGGTGACGGGCGACATCCGCGACCGGCCGCTGGTGGACCGGCTGCTGGGCGAGGGCCGCTTCGACGCGGTGATCCACCTGGCCGCGATGGCCGGGGTGCGGCCCTCGATCCAGGACCCGCTGCACTACGAGGATGTCAACGTGCGGGGCACGCTGCACCTCCTGGAGGCGCTCAAGGCGCGGCCCCTCACGCGCTTCGTGTTCGCCTCGAGCTCCAGCGTCTACGGCGACCGCGCCGACGTGCCGTTCCGCGAGACGGACGACATCCACCACCCGGTCTCGCCCTACGCGGCCACCAAGCGCGCTGGCGAGCTCCACTGCTGGACGTACCACCACCTGTACGGGATCCCCGTCAGCGCGCTGCGCTTCTTCACCGTCTACGGTCCGCGCCAGCGGCCCGAGATGGCGATCCACAAGTTCGTGAAGGCCGTCCTCGAGGGGCGGCCGGTGCCCTTCTTCGGAGACGGCTCCACGCGCCGCGACTACACCTACGTCGACGACATCGTCGACGGCGTGCTGCGCGCGCTCGACCGCTGCGCGGGCTACGAGATCTACAACCTGGGCGAGTCGGCCACGACGTCGCTCTCGGAGCTGGTGGGCTTGATCGGGGAGGCCTGCGGTCGCGAGCCGCTCCTCGACCGGCAGCCCATGCAACCCGGCGACGTGCTCGTCACCTACGCCGACGTGTCCAAGGCGCGCGCGCGGCTCGGCTACGACCCGCGGACCAGCGTGCGCGAGGGCTTGGCGCGCTTCGTGCGCTGGTACCGCGAGCAGCGCTGATCCGCACGGGGCGGGCTCAGCCGGAGTGCCTCCAGGGCGCCGGCGCGCGCAGCCGGACGCGGACCCCGCTCACGGGGTGGTCGAACTTGAGCCCGGCCGCGTGCAGGTGGTAGCCGCCCGTGCCGGGCGTCACGTCGCTGATCGCGACTCCGCCCGGGCCGAACAACGGATCGCCCACGATCGGCGCGCCCAGCGCCGCGAGGTGGATGCGGATCTGGTCGGGGCGTCCGGTGATCGGCTGCGCGGCGACCAGCGTCGTGTGTGCGCCGCGACGCAGCACCCGCACGCGCGTGCGTGCCGGCTTGCCGCCGGCACGCGCGACGTGGATGCGGATCGGGCCGTGCTGCACGTCGCCGATCGGCTGCTCGGCCACGCACGAGTCGGGCAGCCGCGCGCCCGCGACCAGCGCGAGATAGGTCTTCGTGGGCGTGCGCGCGCGGAACTGGCGCGAGAGCGCGGCGCGAGCCACGAACGTCTTGCCCAACAGCAAGAGCCCCGACGTGCCGCGGCCCAGGCGGTGGATCGGCGCGGCCTCGGCCCGGTCCGGCGCGCTGGCGCGCACGAGGTGGAACACCGTGTGCGCCAGGAATGGCCCGGCGGGCAGCACTTGCAGCCCCGCGGGCTTGTGCACGACGAGCACGTGCGGGTCCTCGAACACGACCGGCAGGTCGAGCGGCGCATCGGGCTCGGCCCACGGCGGCCGGTGGTACGTGACCCGGTCGCCGGCTGTGACGCGGCGCGCGGTGGTGGCCACGGTGCCATTCACGCACACCAGTCCGGCGGCGATCGCGGCGTCCCACTCCTCGGGCGTGCGCTTCACGAAGCGTCGCGTCAGGTGCTCGAGCAGCGTCAGGCCCTGCTCGCGACCCGCGACGTGGCTCGTGTAGACGAAACCCCCGTTCATCGCGCGGCGAGCGTCGCGCCCTCGGCGGCCAGCAGCGCGCGCTTGGTCGACTCACCCCAACGGTAGCCCGCGAGCGCGCCGCTGGCACGGATCACGCGGTGGCAAGGGATCAGCACCGCGATCGGGTTCGCGCCGACGGCGCGGCCCACGGCGCGCGCGGCCGACGGCGCGCCGATCGCGCGCGCGATGTGGCCGTAGGCCACCGTCGAGCCGGCGGGGATCGCGAGCAGCGCCTCCCAGACGCGCAGCTCGAAGTCCGTGCCCGCGAGGAGCAGCGTGACCGGTCGGCGCGGATCACCCAGGCCCCCGGCGAGTCGCGCGGCGAGGAGCTCGAAGGCCGGGGCGAGCGCGCGCGGGTCGCGCTGGAACTCCGCTCGCGGCCAGCGTGCGCGAGCGCGTGCGAGCTCGGCCTCCAGGCCGCGTCCGGCCGTGAAGGCCAGATGGCACAGGCCGCGCGGCGCGCTGCAGGCGAGCGCCGGGCCGCAGGGCGTCGCGGCTTCGTCCCAGGCCAGCTTCAGGCCCGCGCCGCCGCGCGCGTACTCGCCAGGCGTCAGGCGCTCGATGCCCGTGAAGAGATCATGGAGCCGACCACCGCCCGAGAGGCCCACGGCCAGGCTGGTCGCGAGCACGGTCTCGCCGCGGGCCAGGTGCCGGCGTGCAGCCGCGAGCGTCAGCACCTGGACGAAGCTCTTGGGGCTGATCCCGGCCTGCGCGCGGCAGGCGCGCGCGAAACGTGTCGCGGAGAGACCCGCCGCCTGCGCCAGCTCGGCGACGCGCGGCTGGTGCTCGAAGCATGACGCAGCGCGGCGCAGTGCGCGCGCCACCGCCTCGTGCTCGGCGCCGCCTTGCGGCACCGCGGCGCCGCACTGGACCGCCAGGCCGGGCTCTGATCCCGGCCGGTCCAAACCGTTCGTCGTCGCGTCCTTCATCGCTCTCGTCCCGCCCATCCTGTCGCCTCCTCGCGCGCCGGTGTAGAGCCGGCGCGGCGTGCGGTCGACCCGATTCCTGCGCGCCGTGCCCCGAGCGGCCTGGGCGGGGCCGCGCGGATCATCCGGCTCCACCGCGACGACCTTGGCGGTCGATCCTGGACGCGGCTATCCTCCTCGCCCGCCTCGCGCCCCGAAACCCCACCGACCCCAAGAGATTCCGGCGCCGCAGAGGCTCCGAGCGAACCCACCCCATGAAAGGCGTCATCCTGGCCGGCGGCCTCGGAACCCGGTTGTTCCCGCTCACGAAGATCACGAACAAGCACCTCTTGCCGGTCTACGACCGGCCGATGATCTACTACCCGATCGAAGCCCTGGTGAAGGCCGGGATCACGGACATCATGATCGTGACCGGCGGGCGCAAGTCGGGCGACTTCCTCTCGCTGCTCGGCAACGGCAAGGACTTCGGCCTCAAGCACCTGAACTACACCTACCAGGAGGGCGAGGGCGGGATCGCCGAGGCGTTGGGCCTGGCGGAGCACTGGGCGGCCGGCGCGCCCGTGTGCGTGATCCTGGGCGACAACATCATCGAGAAGAACATCAAGCGGGCCGCCGACGATTTCCGCCGCCAGGGCCAGGGCGCGAAGATCCTGCTCAAGGAAGTGCCCGACCCCGAGCGCTTCGGCGTCGCGACCGTGCAGAACGGCAAGGTCGTGCGCATCGTCGAGAAGCCCAAGAACCCGCAGTCGAACTTCGCGGTGATCGGCATCTACATGTACGACGGCCGCGTGTGGGACATCATCAAGACGCTCAAGCCCAGCGAGCGGGGCGAGCTGGAGATCACCGACGTCAACAACTGGTACATCCAGGACGGCTCGATGACCTACGAGGTCCTCGACGGCTGGTGGACGGACGCCGGCACGTTCAAGTCGCTGCACTCGGCCGCGTCGCTGGTCGCGGCCGGTGGCGCGAACCAGGACTGACGGCGCACGATGTCGCGGGTCCTCGTCACCGGCGCGTCCGGCATGCTCGGCAGCCAGTTGCTGCTCGACGCGCCGCGGGGCGTCACGGCGGTCGGCACGGACCTGCGCGCCGGGGACGACATCGTGGCCCCGGGGTACGACCTGGCCGATCCCGCGCGGGTCGAGGCGCTGCTCGCGGCGCACGGCCCGTTCGAGGGCGTGATCCACGCCGCGGCCTGGACCGCCGTCGACCTGGCCGAGGAGCGCGAGGCCGAGGCCGCGCGCGCCAACGTCGACGCGACGCGCGAGCTGGCCCGCGCCGTGGCCCAGCGCGGGATCCCGCTGGTCTTGGTCAGCACGGACTTCGTGTTCGACGGCTGCGCGCGCCGACCCTACCGGGTCGACGACGAGACGCGCCCGCTGTCGGCCTACGGTCGCACGAAGCTCGCGGGCGAGCTCGCCGCGCGCGAGGCGCACCCGGCGGGGACGCGCATCGTGCGCACGCAGTGGCTGTACGGGCCGCGCGGCAAGCACTTCCCGGGCACGATCCTGGCGCTGGCCAAGGAGCGCAAGGAGTTGCGGGTCGTCCATGACCAGGTCGGGGCTCCGACCTCGACCCTGGAGCTCGCGCCGGCGCTGTGGGACGTGCTGCGCGCCGGCGAGGCCGGCGTGTACCACGCGGCCTGCGACGGCCAGGCCTCGTGGTTCGAGCTGGCGGTCGCGACGCTCGAGCTGGCCGGCGTCACGGACGTGCGCGTCGAGCCCTGCACGACCAGCGAGTTCCCCCGGCCCGCGGCGCGCCCGCGCTACTCCGTGCTCGACTGCTCGCGACTCACCGCCCTGCGCGGCCGGCCGCTCGCGCCCTGGCGCGCGGCGCTGGCGGCGTTCCTCGCGCTCCATCGACCATGACCCACACGATCCTCGTCACCGGCGGCGCCGGCTTCATCGGCTCGAACTTCGTCCACATGCTGGCGGAGCTGCGGCCGGAGGCACGCGTCGTGAACCTCGACGCCCTGACCTACGCCGGCAATCTGGAGAACCTGGAGCCCGTCGCCAAGCTGCCCGGCCAGCGCTTCGTGCACGGCGACATCACGGTCCCGGAGGACGTCGAGCGGGCCTTCGCCGAGGCGCGCGCCCTGGGCGGCGCGCTGTCCGTGGTGCACTTCGCGGCCGAGAGCCACGTCGACCGCTCGATCCAGTCCGGCGCCCCGTTCGTGACCACGAACGTGCTCGGGACCCAGGTGCTGCTCGATGCCTCGCGACGCCACGCCGTGCAGAAGTTCGTGCACGTCTCCACGGACGAGGTCTACGGCTCGCTGGGGGAGACCGGCTTCTTCACGGAGGAGACGCCCCTGGCGCCCAACTCGCCCTATTCGGCCAGCAAGGCCGGCAGCGACCTGTTGGTGCGCGCTGCCGTGCACACGCACGGCTTCCAAGCCTGCATCACGCGCTGCTCGAACAACTACGGGCCGTACCAGTTCCCCGAGAAGTTCCTGCCGCTCATGATCGCCAACGCCAGCGAGGGCCGGCCGATCCCGGTCTACGGCGACGGCCTGTACGTGCGCGACTGGCTGTACGTGCGCGACCACTGCGAGGCGATCCTGGCCGTGCTGGAGCGCGGACGGGCTGGCGAGGTCTA
Source organism: Planctomycetota bacterium (assembly GCA_016795205.1). GTDB lineage: Bacteria > Planctomycetota > UBA1135 > UBA1135 > JAEUHZ01. The sequence goes on from JAEUHZ010000010.1 coordinate 59,458, forward strand.
CAACATCGGCGGGAACAACGAGCTCGCCAACCTCGTGCTCGTGCGGCAGGTGCTGGCGGCGCTGGGCAAGCCCGAGAGCCTGATCACCTTCGTCAAGGACCGGCCCGGGCACGACCGGCGCTATGCCATCGACGCCTCGAAGATCCGCCGTGAGCTGGGCTGGACCCCGCGTTTCACGTTCGCCGAGGCGCTGCCCGAGACGATCCGCTGGTACGCGCAGCACGCTGGATGGTTGCAACGGGTTCGCAGCGGTGCGTACCGTGACTACTACGCCCGCCAGTACGGCTCCGCGTGAGCCCGGCGGGCGGGTTCAACCCGGAAGGCCTTTCTGCCGATCAGGATCCCTCGGGCTCCGCGGGACCGCGCCCGAACCCCACTCCCCGATGACCCCTCCGTGCATCGCGATCCAGGTCCGCCTGGCCGTCCTGGTCCTGCTCGGGCTCGTGCTCGCGGGCTGCAACGCGACCCCGGACAAGCGGGTGCTGCAGTACCTGAACACCGATGGCTTCGGGAATCGCTACACGGGCAACGCCGAGGAGGAGAACTGGGTCGCGATCGGGGACCGGATCGGGATCCAGGACTCGTTCCAGGCCGACCTGCGCATCGAGGAGACCCCGGTCGACATCGACGGGACGGTGATCCTCCCGGAACTCGGCGCCGTGGTCGTGGCCGGGCTGACCCGCACCCAGATCGAGGCGCTCCTGACCGAGAAGTACAGCCAGTACTTCGACCAGCTCGACATCAAGGTGCGCATCTTCACGCGCGGCAAGAAGTACTACATCTTCGGCGAGGTCGAGGCCCCCGGAGAGAAGGACTTCCCGGGCGACCTGACCCTGTTCCAGGCGCTGATGCAGGCGGCGCCCAAGAAGGACTCGGGCAACTTCGGCCGCGTCCGGCTGATCCGCGCCGACCCGCGCGATGCGTTCATCCAGTACTTCGACGTGACCGAGATGTTCACGCGCGGGGACTCGACCTTCAACGTGCACGTCCAGGAGAACGACATCATCTACGTGCCGCCCACGATGCTGGCCGAGTTCGGCTACTTCCTGGACTCGCTCCTGTTCCCGGTCAAGTTCATCCTGGAGAGCTTGTCGTCGGCGATCTTCTCGTACAACGCGCTGCGCGGCGGGTACTACGGCGGCTACGGCGGCAACAACCGCGGCGGGATCTTCTAGGAGCCGCGCGCCGTGGCCGTCGAAGTCGAGACCCGCGGGCAGCTCCAGGAGTTCCTGGGGCTCATCGCACGCCGCCGCTGGCAGGTGATCCTGCCCGCCGCGCTGGTGCTCTCCTTGGGCGTGTTCTTCGCGGTGGTCGTGCCCAAGCGCTACGTCGTCAAGACCCAGGTCGAGCTGCGGCCCGTGGCCGTGTCGGTCAGCCCGAAGGAGGCCGCCAACGCCCAGTTCCAGATCAAGAGCCGCGAGCGGGTCAAGAAGGTCACGCAAGCCCTGGAGAACCGCGAGTACCTGGCCCTGACTCCGTCGGAGCAGGAGGACTGGCTCGGGGACGTCCAGGACGACGTCAAGGTCACGATCGCCCAGTCGACGAATCAGGCCACGAGCTTCGTCAATATCGAGTACTCGAACGTCAGCGTGGACTGGGCCGTCGAGTTCCTGCGCGCGCTGCGCAACGACTGGATCGCCGACGTCATCGAGCGCGACCGGCGCAAGGTCGCCGACGAGGTCCTGCGGCTCTCGACCCAGCGCCTGCGGGCCGAGCGGCAGTACCAGAAGGAGGAGCAGGACCTGACCGAGGTCTTGCGCCTGCACGGGCTGTCCGCCACCCAGCCGGTCCCGGGTGCCGACGCCGCGCGGTCCGAGGACCCGGTGTTCGAGCGGCTGCGCCGCAACGAGGTGCTGCTGGAGGAGACGCGCTCCGAGATCGACGAGAAGAGCGTGCTGCTCGCGGAGCTCGAGAAGCGACTGGAGGACCTGCCGGCGCGCCTGGAGTTCGAGGAGGCCGTGGGCGCCGCGGTCAGCAACGCGGCCGAGATCGCCGAGCTCGACCGGCGCATCGTGGAGCTGCGCGTGCGCCAGGAGGGCCTCAAGCCGGCCAACTCGCGCTACAAGCAGATCCAGGAGGAGATCCGTGGCCTGGAGGCCCAGCGCGGCGCGCTGACCCGCACCGTGGCGCGGGCGGAGCTCTTGCAGCGCTCGCAGCCCAACCCGGCCATCCCACCGCTCAAGAACCGCATCGACGCGCTGGCCGCCGAGCTGCGCGTGGCGGAGTCGCGTCGCGCGCGCCTCGTCGGCGAGATCGACGAGGACCAGCGCCGGGTGGCCGAGCTCCAGGGCGTGTACCGCGAGGTGCGCGAGCGCAAGGAGTCCATCGCGCGTCACGCGGCCAGCCTGGCGGCGGCGGAGGCCTCCTACCAGGCCAAGCTGCGCGAGAGCGAGCTGTTGTCGTCGCCGCTCTCGAACCCGTTCGAGATCACGCAGGAGGTCGCCACGCCGAGCAAGCCCACGGAGCCCAACCCGCTGCTCATCGTGAGCTTCTCCCTGGTGCTCGGCATCGGGCTCGGGCTGGGCCTGGCCATGGCCGGCGAGTACTCCCGCAACTGCTTCCGCACGATGGCCGACGTCGGTCGCGTCATGGCGATCCCGGTGCTCGGGACGGTGCAGCGGATCGTGACCCGGCGCGAGGCGCGACTGGCCGCCGCTCGGCGCGTGTCCGTGGCCGCCGCGAGCGTGGTCCTGGTGGGCGCGATCCTGTTCGTCACCTGGGCCTGGGCCAACGACGCCAAGTACCTGTCCCAGGACCTGCGCGACGCGATCGAGGGCCTGCGGGCCCGGCTGAAGTAGGGGGCGCGGCGCCGTGCGCGACCTGATCGTCGCTGGCTTCATCCTCGCCACGCTGCCGACCTGCTTCCGCCGGCCGTTCATCGGCCTGTTGGTGTTCACCCTCCTGGCGTACATGCGGCTCCAGGACCTGACCTGGGGCTGGGCGCGCTACGAGCGTTGGTCGTTCTACGTGGCGGTCGTCACGGCGGCCGGCTTCCTGCTCGGCTCGGGGCAGCGGCGCTTCATGCTGCCCGACATGCGCTGCTGGATCATGGTGCTGCTCGTGGTGCTGGTGGGGCTGAGCCTGGTGACCTCCAGGTTCTTCCAGCCGTCCGACCTCGGGACGTTCACCGAGTTCTGCAAGATCATCGCCGTCGCGCTGTTCACCACCGGGGTGGTGCGGAATCGGGAGTACCTGCGGATCCTGGTCTACGTCATCGCGCTCTCGTTCGGCTTCTTCGGCGTCAAGAACGGCCTGGCGTTCATCCTCTCGGGCTTCCGCATGGAGATCATCCAGGGCCCCGGCGGGATGCTCACCGACCGCAACGACTTCAGCCTGGCCTTGTGCATGGGCATGCCGCTGCTCTTGCACCTGGGCCTCTCTGAGAAGCGCAAGATCCTGCGCCGCGGGTTGCTGCTCTCGATCCCGCTCATGGTGCTGACGATCCTGTCGTGTCACTCGCGCGGCGCGTTCCTGGCGATGGGCGCGATGGCACTGGCGATCGCCTGGCGCTCACGCAACCGGATCGGAGGCTTCGCGCTCATCGCGCTGTTCGGTGCCGCGGCCTGGATGGCGGCGCCGCCCACCTACAAGGAGCGCCTCTCGACGATCTCGCAGTACCAGACCGAAGGCTCCGCCCGCGGGCGCATCGAGGCCTGGAAGGTCGCCGGGAACATGATCACGTCCAAGCCGCTCTTGGGCGTGGGCTACAACAAGTTCCAGCAGGAGTACCCGAGCTACGATCCCGCGCGGGGCGTCGAGGCCGACGGCAACCCGAAGGCCGAGGGCACGCGGGTGGCGCACAACAGCTACCTGCAGATCTGGGCCGAGTGCGGCACGCCGGCGTTCCTGCTCTACATGCTGCTCATCGTGCTGACGTTCCGCGACCTCGCGCTCGTGCGCCGCGAGGCCCAGCGACGCTATCACTCGAGTTGGATCCTGTCCTACGCGAACATGTTCGAGGCCGGGATGGTCGCCTTCGTCGTGGGGGCCGTGTTCCTGAACCGCGCGCAGTTCGACCTCTTCTATCACTTCGTCGCGATCGTGGTCGTGTTCGGCCGCATCGCGCGCCAGGCCATGGCGGAGGAACCCCTGCGCGCCTCCGCGGCCGGCGAGCGCGGCGCACTGGTGGCGGTCCGCGAACCCGGCTTCGGCCCGACGCGCGCCAAGGACGGGTTCGAGCGTGACCCCCGGCACGGCGGCTTCGGTCGGCGTCCCGCGCCGGGAGTGGCCTGAGCCGTGTGCGGCATCGCCGGTCTCGCGCTCGCCGATCCGCGCGCGCCCCTGGACACCGAGCTCGTGCGGCGCATGGCGCGCACGCTGGTGCACCGCGGACCCGACGACGAGGGCCTTTTCGTGGAGGGCGGCGTCGGGCTGGGGTTCCGGCGCCTCTCGATCATCGACGTCGCCGGCGGGCATCAACCGCTCTTCGACGAGGACGGGCGCATCGCGCTGGTCTGCAACGGCGAGATCTACAACTTCGCCGAGCTGCGGGCCGGGCTCGAGGCGCGCGGCCACCGCTTCCGCACGCGCTCCGACGTCGAGACGATCCTGCACCTCTACCAAGAGCACGGCGAGCGTTGCGCCGAGCACCTGGTCGGGATGTTCGCCTTCGCGATCGCCGACCTGCGCGACCCCGCCCGACCCAAGCTCGTCCTGGGGCGCGACCGGCTCGGCATCAAGCCGCTCTACTGGGCGCAGACGGCCGCGGGCCTGGTGTTCGGCAGCGAGTGCAAGGCGCTGCTCGCCAGCGGCCTCCTGCCGCGTCGCTTGCGCGGCCGCTCGCTGCTCGACTACCTCGTGCAGGGCTACGTCTCCGGGCCCGAGGCGGCTTGGGACGGCATGGCGCGCCTGCCGCAGGCCAGCACCCTGACCTGGTCGCCGGGAGAGGCCCCGCGCATCGCGCGCTACTGGGACCTGCCGCTCGACGGGCCGCGCGAGCCGGCGCCGGCGTCCGAGATCCTGGAGTGGGTCGATCGAGTCGTGCGGGATCACCTGGTCGCGGACGTGCCGCTGGGCGCGTTCCTCTCGGGCGGCATCGACAGCACGGCCGTGGTCGACGCCATGGCGCGGCAGTGGGCGGGCGGCGCGGGTCGCGAGCAGCTCGTGCTGTGCTCGGTCGGGTTCCAGGAGCAGCAGTTCGACGAGCTCGAGCGCGCCCGCGCGACGGCGCAGCGGCTGGGCGCGGTGCACCATGCGCGCGTGCTCGAGCCCGACCCACGCCTCGCGCTCGAGGAGCTGCCCTGGCTGTACGACGAGCCGCTGGCCGACCCTTCGACGGTGCCGACGCACCTCGTCTCGCGCATGGCGCGCGAGCACGTGACCGTGGCGCTCTCGGGGGATGGCGGCGACGAGGTGTTCGCGGGCTATCGCCGCTACGTGTTCGACGTCGCCGAGCACCGCGCGCGCGCCGTCCTCGGCCGGCGCGGCACGCGCCTGGCGGCCTGCGTCGGCCGGCACTATCCCCAGCTCGACTGGGCGCCGCGCGCCCTGCGCGCCAAGAGCACGCTGCTCAACCTGGGCCGCGATCCAGCGCGCGCCTACTTCGCCAGCCTGACCCAGCTCGACCGGGAGGAAGCCCTCGGCCTCCTGGCTCCCGAGCTCTGCGCAGCGCTCGCCGCGCACGACCCCTTCGACGCGTTCCGCGCGCTCTACGAGCGCCCGCGTGGCACCGACCCGCTGTACCGCGCGCAGTACGCCGATTGCTTCCACTTCCTCCCCGATCAAATCCTCGCCAAGGGCGATCGCGCCTCGATGGGGGCCTCGCTCGAGGTGCGGCCGCCGTTCCTCGACCACCGCTTCGTCGAGCGCTTCGCGCACCTGCCGGCGCGCGAGAAGGTGCGCGGGGGCCGCGGCAAGCACGCCTTCCGCGAGGCGCTGCGCGCGCGCCTCCCGGCCGAGATCCTGGACGGACCCAAGATGGGCTTCGACGTGCCGCTGCGCACCTGGATCCGCGGCCCCCTGGCGCCGGCGGTCGCCGAGGCCCTGGAGACGCTGCCCGCGCGCTGGTTCGACCGCGGGCGCCTGGCCGCGGTGCGCGCCGAGCACCAACGCGGCGTGCGCGATCGCTCGAACCTCTTGTGGAGCCTGCTCGTGCTCGAGCACTGGCGCCGCCGTCACGGCGCGGGCGAGGAGCTGGCATTCTGAAGCGCATGGGAGCGCAACCCCACAGCGGCGTGCTCCACGCGCTCTCCTTCGACGTGGAGGAGTACTTCCAGGTCGCGAACTTCCGCGGCGCCTTCCGCCGCGAGGACTGGGACGGCGTGCCCTCACGCCTCTCCGTGGGGATGGACCGCATCCTGTCGCTGCTCGACCGGCGGGGCGCGCGGGCCACTTTCTTCTGGCTCGGCTGGGTCGCCGAGCGCCACCCGGCGCTCGTGCGCCGCTGCCTCGACGCCGGCCACGAGATCGCGAGCCACGGCTACGAGCACCTGTTCCTCGTCGACCTCGGGCGCGAGCGCTTCGCGCAGGACCTGGAACGCACCGAGGACGCGCTGCGCGCCGCCGGGGCCCCACGCCCGGTCGGCTTCCGCGCCTCGACGTTCTCGCTGTCACGCGCGACGTGGTGGGCCTTCGACGTCCTGGTCGAGCGCGGCTATCGCTACGACTCGAGCGTGCACCCCGTGTCCCACCCGACCTACGGCGTCCCCGACTTCGACCCGGGCATCTCGCGCGTCGAGGTCGCCGGCGGCAGCATCCTGGAGTTTCCCGTGGCGACGCGTCGCGCGTTGGGCCGCAACTGGCCGGTCGGCGGCGGGGGCTACTTTCGGCTCCTGCCGGGCTGGGTCACGCGGCGCGCGCTCGCGGGACTCGATCGCGAGGGCCGGCCCGCGGCGTTCTACCTGCATCCGTGGGAACTCGACCCCGAGCAGCCGCGCGTCGCTGCTCCGCTCACCGCGCGCTGGCGGCACTACCTGCACCTCGATCGGACGTTGCCGCGGCTCGAGGCGCTGCTTGCGCGCTTCCGCTTCGGCACGATGGCCGAGGCCCTGCGCGAGCGCGGCCACCCGGTCTGATCGGCGGCCGGACGGCGCTCAGGGACCGGGCGCGCTGCGCGGCCGGGCGACGCCGCGCAACGCGGAGACGAAGGCCTCCTCGAGGCGCGAGGGCCGCAGCGGCCGCGCCGCGGCGAGCAGCCGGCCGGCGTCCTCGGCCTCGGCCTCGCGGGCGCGGGCCAGGATCGCGATCGAGGCCAGCACGGCGGCCGCGTTGCGCTGCTCGGCGCGCGCCTCGGGGTCGTCGAGCACGGCCTGCGCCGCCGCCTGGGCCTGGGCCGCGAGGCGCGGACCGAGGTTCAGGTAGCTGCGCGCAGCCAGCAGGCGCAGCGAGGCGTCCGGCGCGGGGCGGCCCTCGAGCTGCGCGATCGCCGCCACCGCGGCCTCGATCTCGCTGGCCTCCTGGTCGGAGCGCGAGCGGATGCGCAGGATCTCGCGCGACACCTCGCCGCGGTCGCGGATGCGTGCCACGAGCGCGAGCTCCGCCAGCGCGCGCCGGCGATCTCCCAGCGCCTCGCGCGCGCGCGCGGCCGCCATCCAGGTCGCGAGCGAGCCCGGCGCGAGGTCGAGCTCCTCGGCGGCCACGTCCAGCGCCCGGCGCGGGTCGAGCTCGGCGAGGAAGTCGATCCAGTCCGCGGCGGCGCCCAGCACCCGTCCGTCGAGCGCGCGTCCGCGGAAGCGCGCGCGGTACTCGTCCAGGCGCGCCAGGGCGCGCCGCACGCCCAGGCCCGGGTTGCGCGGGTCGAGATCGAGGTCCAGGCGCGCCATCGCCAGGACGATGCGCGGGTCGTCCACGCGCTGCAGGACCAGGCGGCGGAAGAGGGCCTGGGACTCGGCCTGGGGCAGCGGGGTGGCCGACTCCTGCGCGGCATCGACGGCCTCGAAGAACAGCCCGACCGCGGCGCGCGGATCGCTCGGCCCGGGCTCGACCGCGAGCGCGCGCGCCAGCCGCTCGACGGCTTCGCGCGGACGCCCCAGGGCCAGGAGCGCGCGGCCGGCGATCACGGCCAGCTCCGCCGAGGGCCGGGCCTCGAGGGCCGCGGACGCCGCGATCTGGAGCGCCGCGGCGGGGTCGCCGCGTGCGAGGGCGCTGTGGGCGCGATCCTCGAGCAACTGCGCCGGACCCCCGGGGACGGCGCCGCCCAGCGCACGCAAGCGTTCAGCACGGAACTGCCCCAGGCGGGCCGGATCGCTGCCGAGTTCCGGATCGAGCTCCTCGGCGAGCACCCAGGCGGCTGGGAAATCGGGCGCGCGCTCGCGCAGCAAGGCCGCCTGCGAGCGCGCGGCTGCCAGGTTCCCTGCCCGCCGCTCGAGGGCCGCCCGGAGCCAGGCGCGCCAAGCCGGACCCTGGGCTGCGGCGTCCTCGAGCGCGCGCAACTGCGCGAGGGCCAAGGCCTGTCCCTCGGGTGTGAGCGTCAGCGCCACGAACCCGGCGGCAGCGCGCGCGTCGCCGACCCGATCGACGGCTGCGGCGAACAGAGCCGCCTCGCGGGCGAGCGTGGCGCCGATGCGCGGGTCCTGTGGGAGCGCCTCCGGCCAGCCCGCAGCGTGGGCCACGAGCAGCCAGCGCGCGTCGAGGTCGCCCTCGCGCGCCAGGGCCGCCTCGACGCGCAGTCGGGCGTCGACCGCGCGCCCCTGCAAGACGAGGAGCGCCGCGGCGAGCAGCGGATCGGGCTCGCCGAGCCGCGCGGCCACGCGCTGCGCGAGCGCCTTCCAGCGCGCGCTCTCGTCGGCGTGGAGCGCGACCGAAAGCGCCGCGCGCTCGTGCGCGCCGCGCGTCTCGAAGGCCTCGGCGCGGGCCAAGGCCAGCGCCGCGGCGGGGGCCTCGCCGGCGAGCGCGGCGGCGATCGCCAGCTCGACGCACAGATCCCCGCCGCGCGTGGCGGGGCGCGCGTCGAGCGCGTCGAGGAGCGCACGCGCACCCTCGGTCTCGCCGGCCGCGAGCGCCACGCGCGCCGCCTCGAGGCGCAGCGCCCGCGGGAGGCTGGTCTCGGCGGCCAGCACGCGCAACAGGCCGCGCGTCTCGACGGCCGTGCCCCCGAAGGCCGCGGCGCGCACGGCCAGCCCGGCGGCTTCGGCGCTCGCGCCGAGCCCGCGGCCGAGCGGCGCGAGCAGGCCCCAGGCCTCGGCCGGCTGGCCGGCGGCGAGGTGCAGGCGGGCCGCCAGGATGCGCGCCTCGTCGCCCAGGGACTCGCCCGGGATCGTCGCCAGCAGCGCGAGCGCCTCGCGCGCACGCCCCGCGTCGCGCAGCGCGCGCGCGGCCGCGATCCGCCCGAAGTACTCGGGGTCCGCGCGCATGAGCCGGTGGACGCTCTCGGGACGCAGCTCGTCGAAGGGAATCTCGCGCAGGATCGCCGAGGTCTCGGGGGTCCGACCGCCGGCCGCGACCCGCTGCGCCACGGCCGCGAGCAGTCGCACGCGATCGCCGCGCCGGTGCTCGACCTCGACGATCAGGTCCATCGCCGGCAGGAACTCGGGCACCAAGTCCAGGAGCCGGTCGAGGTGCGAGCGCGCGCGCGCGAGGTCGCCGGCCGCCAGATGGATCTCGGCCAGTCGGTAGAGCTCGTAGGGGCTGGCGTCGGCGGAGGGCGTCCAGATGCGGTTGCGCCGCAAGCCCGAGCGCACGGCCTCGGGATCGAAGCCGATCGAGGCCAGCTCGCGCTCGCCGATGGCGTGCCAGCGCGGCAAGAGCTCCGCCGAGCGCTCGGGCAGCAGGCTCATGCCGTAGGCGAAACGCCGCTCCGGTGCGCGGAACCCGCCGTGCGGGGCCGCGAGCAGGAGCTCGGCCAGGCGCAGATGCAACTCGCCGCTGAAGTCGGGCTCGAGCTCGATCGCGCCCTGCAGGGCCTCGCGCTCGACCTCGGGCTCGCCGAGCACGCGCGAGGCGTCGGCGATCGTGCGCCAGGCCGCGGCGCGCGCGCCTGGAACGGGCTCGGGCGTCGTCGAGGCCACGAACTGCCGCAGGAACTGACGGCCGACCAGCGGCTGGCCGCCGCGCACGAGGCCCAGGCCTTGGTAGAAGGAGGCGGCCTCGACCTCGACCGTCGAGCCGACCCCGCGCAGCTCGGAGCCGGCCGCGAACAAGAGCTCCCAGCGCTCGGCCGCGTAGGCGATGCGCGCGAGCAGGCTCAGGAAAGCCCCGTCGAGCGGTGCCTTGCGCAACGTCCACTGCCGCGCGAGCTCGCTCCCGTAGCGGAACCGCCCCAGCTCCTCGAGGGACTCGAGCAGCGCGCGGGCCACGGGCACGTCGCTGCGCAGGACGTCGTAGCGCAGCGTCGAGCTCGCCAGGTCGGCCGCCAGATCCGGCCGCCCGGCCTGCGCGAAGAGCTGCAGGAGTCCCGCCAGCGGTTCGGGAGCGAGCCCCGGTCCCAAGGCCCGCGCGTACGCGTCGCGCGCCTCGGCGGCGGACTCCGAGGCGCGATCGAGGGAGCGCAGGACCTGCTGGAACAGATCCTCCTGCTCGTCGCGCAGGATCTTGCGCAGCTCCTCGAAGAGTGCCGGACGCGCCAGGTCGCCGGCGTCGAGCGCGGCGGCGCGCAGCGCGCTGCGCTGGGCGGCGCGCAAGTCGTCGGGGGCCAGCCGACGCGCCATGAGCTCCACGGCGGTCGCTTCGTGCTTCTGCGCGGTCAAGCGGTGCAGCCGACCGAGGCGTGTCCAGGCCGTGGGCGACTCCGGCTCGCGCTCGAGCTCGCGCCGCACGCGGGCTTCGGCCGCGGCGAAGTCGCCGGCGCGCGTCTCGAGCTCGACGAGCGCGTTCTCGACCTCGCGGTCGTCGGGGCGGCGCTCGGCGACGGCCAGCAGGTCGCGCCGCGCGCGGTCCCACGCGCCGAGCTCCATGAGCAGGCGCCCGCGCCGCGCCAGGACGCGGGTCTCGAGTTCCGGATCCGCGGCCGCGCGCGCGCGCTCGAGCACCTGATCCAGGTTGAGCAGCGTCTGCTCGCGGTCGTAACGCCCGTCCTCGATGCGGCGCTCGACGGCCTGCAGGAACTCCTCGGGCGTGACCCGCGACTGGCGCGACACCATCGTGCCGACGACGACGAGCAGCGCCACGGCGGCGAGCGAGAGCGTCCAGGTGGTCCAGCGCATGGCGTGAGCGGCGGGGGGCCAGGGTTCTACTCGCCCCTCGCGGGGAACGCCATGAGGCCATGCCGGCGCATCTTGTTGAACAGGGTCGTGCGGTCGATGCCCAGCAGCGCGGCAGCCTCCTTGCGCGAGCCCGAGCAGTGCTCCAGCGCGGCGACCAGGATCTCGCGCTCCGGCTCCTCGAGCAGCTCCTTGAGCGTCCGGCCGGGCCGAAACAGCGCCCCGCCGCGCGCGGCCCCGGCGGCGAGCGGCGCGAGGTCCTCGCCCAGGTCCGCCGGCTCGATGGCCGCGCCGGCCGCGAGCAGCACCGCGCGCTCGAGCCGGTGCTCGAGCTCGCGCACGTTGCCCGGGAACGGGTGCGCGAGCAGCGCCGCGAGCGCCGCGGGCGAGAGCGGCCGCCGCGCGCGGCCATGCTCGGCGGCCAGACGCTCGAGGATGCGCTCGGCGAGCAGCGGCACGTCACCGGCTCGCTCGCGCAGGGGCGGCACGACCAGCGGCACCACGCGCAGGCGCCACAGCAGGTCCTCGCGGAAGCGGCCGTCGCGCACGGCGGCCGCGAGGTCCACGTTCGTCGCGGCCACGATGCGCACGTCGGCCGTGCGGGTCTCGGTCTCGCCGACGCGCTCGAACGCGCGGTCCTGGAGCACGCGCAGGAGCTTGACCTGCAGCTCGGGCGAGGCCGCGCCGATCTCGTCCAGGAACAGCGTGCCGCCGTGGGCGGCCTCGAAGCGCCCCGGGCGGTCCTTCGTGGCGCCGGTGAAGGCTCCGCGCGCCGCGCCGAACAGCTCGCTCTCGAGCAGCCCGGCCGGGATCGCGCCGCAGTTCACCTCGACGAACGGGCCGCGCGCGCGGCCCGAGCGCTGGTGCAGCGCGCGCGCCAGCAGCGTCTTGCCGGTGCCGCTCTCGCCCTCCACGAGCACGGTGGCGCGCGTGTCCGCCACGGCCTCGATCGTCGCGAGCACCTGCCGCATGCGCGCATCGCGCGTGACGATGCCGGAGAGCTCCGTGCGGCCGGCCAGGTCCTCCTTGAGGCGGCGGTTCTCGCGCCGCAGGTCGCGCGCCTCGAGCGCGCGCGCCACGGCGAGCAGCACCTCCTCGGGCTCGCAGGGCTTCTGCAGGCACTCGGCCGCGCCGCGCTGCACGGCGCGCACGGCGTCCTCGATCGAGGCGAAGCCCGCCAGCTCGATCCAGGCCGGCGGCGCCTCGAGGCGGCCGAGCTCGATGGCCACGTCGAAACCCGCCACGCCGGGATCACACAGCAGCACGTCCGCGCCGCCCGCGCGCAGCGCGCGCGAGAGCCGCAGGCCACCGGCGACGGCCTCGGCCCGGTGGCCGGCGGTCTTCAACCAGCGAGCCAGCTCGCGCGCCGAGCCGTCGTCGTCGCACACGAGCACGCGGGCCGGCTGGGGCGGCAGGGGGTCGAGTCGTTCCGACACGTCGACTTCCTTCGACGCGCGGCATGGCGGAACTTCAACGCCGGTGGACGAGCGTGGTGCTGGCCTGATCCGTGGGCCACAGCACGAGCTCGCCGACGTTCACGTGGGGGGGGCGCGTCACGATCCACAGGATCGCCTCGGCCACGTCCGCGGGGGAGAGCGGCGTCATCCCGGCGTAGACGGCGGCGGCCCGGGCCGCGTCGCCGCGGAAGCGCACGCCGCTGAAGCCGGTCGCGACCATCCCGGGGTCGACGGTGGCGACGCGCACGCCGCTGCCGGCCAGGTCGAGGCGCTGCGCCTCGTAGAGCGCGCGCACGGCGTGCTTCGTGGCGCAGTAGACATTGCCGCCCGGGTAGACCTGGCGCCCGGCGACGCTGCCGACGAGCACGTGGTCGCCGCGACCGGCGGCCTTCATCCCGGGCAGCGTGGCGGAGAGCACGTGCAGCACGCCCTTCAGGTTCGTGTCGACGACGACGGCCCACTCGGCCGGGTCGCCCGCGGGGAGCTGCTCCGCGCCCAGCGCCAGGCCGGCGTTGTTCACGACGAGGTCGGCGCCCACGGGCTCCAGGGCGCGCCGCACGGCCTGCGCGTCGCGCACGTCGACGAGCAGCGCGCGCCCGCGCGGGCACTCGGCCGCCACGGCCTCCAGCCGGGCCCGGTCGCGCCCGCACAAGACGACCTCGGCGCCCGCGGCGGCCAGCGCGCGGGCCGTGGCGGCCCCGATCCCCGACGAGGCCCCGGTCACGATCGCACGGCGTCCTTGCAACGGGCTCTGCATCCCGGGAGTGTAGCGGGGGGTCGGAAATCCCTGCGCGCCTTCCAGCGCCGCGCCGGCCCGCGTCGATATCCCGATCCACGCCGAAGATCCTCGCCCCCGTGAGCCGTTCCCTCCTCGTCCCCGCGGCGCTCTGCACGGCGCTCCTCGCGGCGCTGTGCACTCTGTCGCCTGCCCGCTCCGCGCGCTCCGAGCCGCAGGCCACGCTCTATCACGGTGGACGCATCGTCGTGAACGACGGGCGTGGGACCGTCGCCGAGGCGCTGCTCGAACGCGACGGACTGGTCGTGGCCACCGGGACGCTGGCCCAGCTCAGCGCGCGCCCCGAGGCGGCCGGCGCAGCGCGCGTCGACTTGCGCGGCGCGTGCGCCGTGCCCGGCCTCCAGGACGCGCACGCGCACCTCGAGGGCTACGCTGCCGCGCTCGAGGACGTCGATCTCAGCGGCGCGGCGAGCTACGCCGAGGTCGTGGCGCGCGTCGTCGCGCGCGCTCGGACGCTGCCCGAGGGAACCTGGGTGCGCGGACGTGGCTGGGACCAGAACCTGTGGGCCGAGAAGGAATTCCCGCACCACCGCCAGCTCTCCGACGCGACGCCCCGGCACCCCGTGCTGCTCGAGCGCGTCGATGGCCATGCGGCGCTGGCGAACGAGTCGGCGCTGCTCCTGGCCGGGCTGGGGGGCGTGCGCGACCCGGAGCGGACGGTCGCGGGGGGACGCGTGTTCCTCGACGAGGAGCAGCGTGCCACGGGAGTGCTCCTGGACGCCGCCACGGCGCTCGTCGAGCGCGTGATCCCCAAGCCCCCAGCCGAGGTCCTCGAGCGGCGCTTCCTGGCCGCGCAGGAGCGCCTCGTGGCCTTGGGCCTGACCTGCGTCCACGACATGGGGACCTCGCGGCCGATGCTGACGCTGCTCGAGGAACTGCGCGAGCGCGGGCTCCTCAAGCTGCGCGTCGTCGCCTACCTCGACGGGCAGGGGCCCCTCGACGCCAAGGCGCTCCAGGGCTTTCCCAAGCGCCCGGACTCGCGCGACATGCTCTCCGTGCCGGGCGTCAAGCTGTACGCCGACGGCGCCTTGGGCTCCCGCGGCGCCGCGCTGCTCGAGCCCTACTCGGACGCGCCCGGAGAGCGCGGCCTGCTGCTCACCAGCGAGGCCGATTTGGCGACGCGCCTGAGCCTCGTCGCCCGCGCCGGCTTGCAGCCGGCAGTGCACGCCATCGGGGACCGCGCGAACCGCATCGTGCTCGACGCCTATGCGCGGCTGACCGTCGCCGTGCCCGGTTTCCGCGACCTGCGCCCGCGCATCGAGCACGCGCAAGTCGTCGCGCCCAAGGACTGGGAGCGCTTCCCGGCGCTCGGCGTGGTGCCGTCCATGCAGCCCACGCACGCGACCAGCGACATGGCCTGGGTCGTCGACCGCCTGGGGCCCGAACGCACCCGCGGGGCCTACGCCTGGCGCGCGCTGGCGCCCGAGCTCGGCCGGCTGGCCTTCGGCAGTGACTTCCCGGTCGAGAGCCCCGACCCGTTGCTCGGGCTGTTCGCGGCGCGCACGCGCACGAAGGCCGGGGCGGCGAATGGCGACTCGCCGTTGCCCGATCACCGGCTCGACGGCGCCGCGGCGCTGGCGGGCTTCACGAGCGGCGCGGCCTGGGCCGCCCGTCAGGACGACCGCCGCGGCCGCCTGCTCCCGGGCTTCGCCTGCGACCTGAGCGTGTTCGGCCTCGATCCCACGACCTGCGATCCCGCGGAGCTGCTCAAGGACCGGGCGCGGATGACGGTCGTGAACGGGCGCGTCGTGTGGCGCGCCCCCGAGCCCGCCCGCGACCCGCGCGGCGGTTGAGCGGCTCGGGACGCGCGCGGCGACGGCGCCGACGGCCCGTGGAGCGGTGCGCTAGACTGCGCGCGCGCCGGACGAGGAGGGCGCCGCATGGTCCGGATCGACGTCGAATATCGCGGTCGTCTGCGTTGCGTCAGCGTGCACGAGCCGTCGCGCGCGGAGCTGCTCACGGACGCGCCGCGCGACAACCAGGGCGAAGGCGCCAGCTTCTCGCCCACGGATCTGGTCGGGACGGCCTTGGCGACGTGCGTGCTCACGACGATGGGCATCGTGGCGCAGCGCCACGGCTGGGCCATGGAGGGCGCGACGGCCACCGTCCTGAAGCACATGGTGGCCGACCCCGCGCGGCGCATCGGGAAGCTCGAGCTCACCGTGCGCATGCCCGCGGGCCTCGATGCCCGCGCTCGGGAGACGCTCGAGCGCACGGCGCACACCTGCCCGGTGCACCAGAGCCTGGCGCCGAACGTCGAGGTCCCGATGACGTTCCTGTGGGACGCCGTGCCAGCGTGAGCGGGCCGCTCGTCAGCGCGCGCGGCCTGGCCTTCGAGTACCCCGGTCCGGTGCGCGCCCTGTGCGGCGCGCGCCTCGAGGTCGAATCCGGCGAGTTCGTGTTCGTGATCGGCCCGAACGGCTCGGGGAAGAGCACGCTCCTGCGCGCGCTCGCGGGTCTGGTCGAGCCGCAGTCCGGCGAGGTCGAGCTCGAGGGCCGACGGCTCCAGGCCTGGTCGCCGCGCGAGCGCGCGCGGCGCGTGGCGCTCGTCCCGCAGTACCTGCCGGCGCTGCCCGAGGTGCTGGTGGCCGACTTCGTGCTCTCCGGCCGCTACGCGCACGTCGCGCGCTGGACGGCGCTCACGGCCGGCGACCAGGCCAGCGCGGCGCGCGCCCTGGCCGACTGCGATGCCGCCGAGCTCGCCTGCCGTGGCATGGACGAGCTGTCGGGTGGTCAGCGGCAGCGTGTGCTCGTCGCGCGCGCGCTGGCGCAGGAGGCGGCCGTGCTGCTCGTCGACGAGCCGACCAGCGCGCTGGATCCGGAGCACCAGGTCCAGGTGCTCGATCTGCTCGCGCGGCTCGCGCGCCAGGGCCGGGCGGTCGTGGTCGTGAGCCACGACCTGAACTTGGCCGGCCAGTACGCCACGCGGCTCGCGCTGCTCTCGGCCGGCCGGGTCGTGGCCGACGGCCCGCCGGGCCGCGTGCTCGTGCGCGAGGTCCTCGAACCCGTGTACGGCGCGCGGCTCCACTACGGCGCGTGGGACGGGGATCCCGAGCGGCCGTTCGTGCTGCCACGGCGTGGGAGCGCCTGATGTCGGAGCGCAGCGAGGCCGTTCCGCGCGCCTTCCTGGACTATCTGGCGCAGCGCACCGCGGGCGACGACGCGTTCTTCCTGGCGCTCAAGGCCGCGGCGCGCGCGGCCGGGATCCCCGCGATCTGGATCCCGCCCGAGCAGGGCAGCCTGCTCCAGGTGCTGTTGCGCGCGGCGCGCGCGCGGGAGGTCGTCGAGGTCGGCACGCTGGCCGGCTACTCCGCGATCTGGATGGCGCGCGCGCTGCCCGCGGGCGGACGCGTGCGCACGATCGAGCTCGCGGCCCGGCATGCCGCCTTCGCGCGCGAGTGGATCGCCCAGAGCGACGTCGCGGGCCGGATCGAGGTGCTCGAAGGCCGCGGCCTCGATCGTCTGCGCGAGCTCCCCGACCGGAGCGTGGACGCCGTGTTCCTCGACGCCGACAAGGCGGGCTATGCGGCCTACGCCGACGAAGCCGCGCGCGTGCTCGTGCCGGGCGGGCTGCTCCTCGCCGACAACGCCTTCGCGTTCGGCCAGGTGCTCGACGAGCGCCCCGCGGACCCGGACGCGCCGGCCATCCAGGACTTCAACGAGCGGCTGGCGCGCGACGCGCGCTTCCGCGGTCTGATCGTGCCGATCGGCGACGGGCTGTGGGTCGCCACGCGCGGGCCGTGAGGCGCGCTCAGGGCAGCGCCAGGACGTGGTCCGCCAGGCGTTCGAGCGCGCTCTCCGGGAGCATCTTGTAGGTCGGCATCGCCTGGCTGTACTTGGCCCCTTGCGCGACCAGGCGCGGGTCCTGCTTGGCGACGCCCACGGGGTCCTTGAGGTAGGCGACCAGCGAGGCTCGCGTCCAATACTGCTGCTTGCCGTGGAGCGTGGGCCCCAGCGCGCCCCCGGAGCCGTCGCGCATGTGGCACATCGCGCACTGCTGCCCGAAGAGCGTCGCACCGCTGGCCGGCTCGGCCGGTTCCGAGGAGCACGACGATCCCAGGGAGCAGACGAGGAGCAGGCTGGCCATGGCGGAACAAAGCGCGCGCATGCCGACCTTGTAGCAGATGGGGCCCGCGTCGGAGAGACGCTGCGGCACCGGCTGGCAACGCACGCGGCCCGCGCCGGGGCGCGGGCCGCGTGTGTCGTCCCGGGTCTGCGCGCCGTGCGGAGCGCCGGCCAGGACGCTCAGTCGGCGCTCACGTTGGGGACTTGCAGCGCGACCTGGTCGCGTTCCTGGGTGTAGGTCCAGGCCCAGTCGCTGGTGGCCACGCGCTTGAGGTAGCGCTTGCGCCGCTGGCGGATCTCGATCAGGTCGAGCGCGAGCTCGGGGTGGCGGAGCATGGCGCAGAGGCGCTCGAACTTGCGCCGCACCTTGGGGACGAGCCCCTTCGTGGCGCGCGCGTGGGCCTTGAGCAGCCGCTCGCGCTCCTGGTGCAGCTCCTCGTGCGTGAACGTCGGGTGCTTGAAGCTCTCCGTGGAGTGCCAGTAGTGGAACTCCATCTCGGCGACGTCCCGGGTCAGGTAGGGCTTGAGCTGCTCGTAGACCTCGGTGCCCGGGATCGGCTGCAGGATCGAGCAGCAGACCGCGTCGCAGCGCGTCTCGGCGATCAGCTCCTCGGTCAGGCGGTGGTCCTTGACCGTGTCCTCGGGGAATCCGTAGAGGATGAAGAACTTGAAGTACATGCCGAGCTGGCGGTTCAGCTTGGCACCGGCCCGCACCTTCTCGGGCGTGACGCCCTTCTTCATCGTCACGAGCATGTCGGGGCTGCCCGACTCGAGCCCGTAGTAGATCTTCACGCAGCCCGCCTTGCGCATCCAGCGGAGCATCTCGAAGTCCATCGTGTCGACGCGCGACTCGGCGACCCACTCGAAGAACAGGTCGCGCTTGATGATCTCCTTGCAGATCGCGATGACGCGCTTGCGCTGGATCGTGAACAGGTCGTCGAACAGGACGAGCTGCGGCGGGTTGTACTTCCTGAGGATCAGCTCCATCAGGTCGACGGTGCGCTCGGGGCTCATCGCGCGGTACTGGCGCGGCGTCATCTCCGCGTCGCAGAACGTGCAGGCGTACGGGCAACCGCGCGAGGTGATCAGCGTCACGCCGGGGTTGACCATCAGGCGCATGTAGCGCGGGATGTCCCACAGGTGGTACGCAGGGAAGGGGACCTGGTCCATCTGCTTGACCAGCGGACGCCGCGGCGTGCGGAACAGCTCGCCGTCCTTCAGGAACGTGATCCCCTGGATCTGGTCCCACCGCGAGCGGTCGTGCAGGTGCTCGACGATCTCGGGCAGCGTCAGGTCGCCCTCGCCCTGCACGCAGATGTCGGCCGCGCCGGCGTTGAGGAAGAACTCGGGGTTCGTCGTGGGGTGCGGCCCGCCCAGGACCACGGGGCGGCCGATCTCGTCCTTGGCGATCTTGCCCAGCTCGCGGGCGCGCCGCGCGTTGGGCGTCAGCGAGGAGATGCCGACCAGCTCGGCCCACTCCATGCCGCGGCGGATGTCGTCGATCTCGTCGATCGAGTCGTCGAACAGCTTGACCTCGTGACCGAGCTGCTCGAGCTCGGCCGCCAGGATGCTGATGCCGAGCGGCGGATAGATCTCGTCGCGGGCGAGTTCGCCCTTCGTGACGTTCTCGTCGGCGAAGACCTCGGCGGCCTTCTGCCGGATGGCCTGCGACTTCGCGTAGATCAGGACGATCTTCATGGAGCGGGTCGGGAGGGAGCGGATCGTGGTGCGGTCGAGGGCGCGAGGCGGCGGACCCAGAGCGGCTTGACCCTGCCGGAAGCTAGAGGGTCGTGCGCGCGAGTCCCCGAGGGACTCCACGGCTGTTCCTCGGATCTTATCCCGGGTCCCGTGGAGCGGCAATCCGCGCCGGCTGGCGGGGGCCTTTCCCACGGAAGTCTCTTCCGACCTTGACCCGCGCTTGGCGGAGGCAGCCGCCCGCGGCGGCCCGCGCTAGACTCGCCGCGCATGTCCCCGAAAACGCCCTCGCCCGAGCCCGCCGCCCCGAGCTTCGACAGCCGCCTCCAGCGCCTGGAGGCCCTGGTGGCCGAGCTCGAGCAGGGTGGGCTCGCCCTGGAGCCCGCCATCGAGCGCTACCAGGAGGGTGTCGGCCTGCTGCGGGAGTGCCGTGCCGTCCTCCAGGCGCTCGAGAAGCGGGTCGAGGAGCTGTCCGCGGACGGCTCGCTCGCGCCGCTCCCGGGAGACCCGGACGCCCCTGAGGTCGCGCCGCGCGGAGGCCGCGGGTGAGCCTGGCGCCGGCCCGCGCCGCTGAGATCGAATCGTGGCTCGGCGAGGCGCGCGCCTGGACCGATCGCGAGCTGGACCGGCTGCTGCCCCCCGTGGGGAGCGAGCCGCGCCGCGTCCACGAGGCCATGCGCTACGCCGTCTTCGGCGGCGGGAAGCGGCTGCGCCCCGCGATCGTGCGCCTGGTCGCCGCGCACTGCGGAGGGACCGAGCGCGAAGCTGCGCTGGTCGCCGCGGCCGTGGAGTGCGTGCACACGTACAGCCTGGTCCACGACGACCTGCCCTGCATGGACGACGACGACCTGCGGCGCGGTCGCCCGACCGTCCATCGCGCTTATGGCGAGGCGGTCGCCGTGCTGGCCGGCGACGCGCTGCTCACGCACGCCTTCCAGCTCCTCGCGCGCAGCGGGCCGCTCGCGGGCGAGCTCGTGGGCGTGCTGGCCGACGCCGCCGGCGCGGCCGGCATGGTCGGCGGGCAGGACCTCGATCTCGGAGCCACGCGCGCGGGCGCGCCGACCAGCGCGGAGGTCGCACGGATCCATGAGCTCAAGACCGCGGCGCTGATCGCGGCCTCGGCCGAGATGGGGGCGATCGCGGCGCGCTCGCGACCGACGGAGCGCATCGCGGCCCAAGCCTACGGGCTGGCGCTCGGGCGCTGCTTCCAGGCCGTCGACGACATCCTGGACGTGACCGGCGACGCTGCGACCCTGGGCAAGACGCCCGGCAAGGACCAGGCGGCCGGCAAGGCCACGCTCGTCGCCGTGCTGGGACTGGACGGCGCGCGCCAGCGCGCCCGCGAGCTGGCGGCCGAGGCCCGCCGCGCGGCCGAGGGTCTGGGGGCGGTCAAGGGGGACCTGGCCTACGACCTCGTGGCCCACCTCCTGGAGCGCCGGGCGTGAGCGTCGCACCGGCTCCGGCGCCGCCCCCTTGGTCCGGGGCCTGGCGCGTGCGAATCTGGACAGTTCCCGCGGCGCCCGGCGGCCCGCGGAAGATGGGATCCCGATGACCGAAACGACCCGCGTGGACGCGGCCGGCGCGCCGCCGCTCCTCGAGCAGATCGACGCGCCGCGCGACCTGAAGGAGCTGGCCCCGGAAGACTTGCCGCGCCTGTGCGCGGAGATCCGCGCTTTCCTGCTCGCGTCCGTGGCCCGCACGGGCGGTCACCTGGGCTCGAACCTGGGCGTCGTCGAGCTCACCGTCGCGCTGCATCGCGTGTTCGACTTCCGCCGCGATCAACTGGTCTTCGACGTCAGCCACCAGGCCTACGCGCACAAGCTCCTGACCGGCCGCCGCGCGGGCTTCCCGCTGCTGCGCCAGACCGGCGGCATGTGCGGGTTCACGAACCCGGCCGAGAGCGAGTACGACCTGTTCCACACCGGCCACGCCGGGACGGCGATCAGCCTGGGCCTGGGCCTGGCGCTCTCCGCTGCCCGCGAGGCGGATCCGCCGCGCGTCGTCTCGCTGGTCGGCGACGCCGCCTTGGGCGCGGGCGTCGCGTTCGAGGCCTTGAACCACGCGGCGGCCAGCGGCGCGCGCCTGGTCGTCGTGCTCAACGACAACGAATGGTCGATCAGCAAGTCCGTCGGCGGGCTGGCGCGCTACCTCTCGCGCATCCGCTCCAGCCGCCTGGTGCAGCGCGCGCACCAGGAGGTCCAGGGGCTGATCCAGGCCATCCCCGTGATCGGCCCGCGCGTCGACCGCACGCTGGAGCAGATCGGCGAGGTCGTGCGTCACGCGGTCGTGCCCGGGCACATCTTCGAGGAGTTGGGCGTGACCTACGTCGGCCCACTCGACGGGCACGACGTCGGGCTGCTCGTCGAGCACTTCACGCGCGCGCGCGGGCTGGAGGGCGTGGTGCTGATCCACGTGCTGACCGAGAAGGGCCGCGGGCACCCCAAGGCCGAGACGCACCCCGAGCGCGTGCACGGCGTCAAGGCCGCCGAGAAGTCCAGCGAGAAGCCGCGCGCGGCCGGGGCGGAATCCAAGAAGGTCCCACCGCAGCTCGTGCCGGGCGAGCCGCGGCCGGCGGTCGGGCCGGCCTACACGCAAGCCTTCGCCGAGGCCTTGCTGCGCCTCGCGGAGCGCGACGTCCGGGTCCAGGCGATCACGGCCGCCATGCCGTCGGGCACCGGGCTCGACGCCTTCGCCCAGCGCTTCCCGGCGCGCTTCTTCGACACCGGGATCACGGAGCAGCACGCCGTGGCGCTGGCGGCCGGCATGGCCAAGGGCGGGCTGCGCCCCGTGGCCGCCATCTACTCGACCTTCCTCCAGCGCGGCTACGACCAGGTCTTCCAGGAGGTCGCCCTCCAAGGCCTCCCGGTGGTGCTGGCGCTGGACCGCGCCGGCCTGGTCGGCGCGGATGGGCCGACGCACAACGGCGTGTTCGACATCGCCTACCTGCGCACGCTCCCTGGCCTGGTGCTCGCCGCGCCGCGCGATGCCTCCGACCTGGAGCGCATGCTCGAGCTCGCGCTGCGCCACGACGGGCCCTTCGCGCTGCGCTTCCCGCGCGACAACACACCGGGTCAGGAGCGCATCCACCGGAGCGAGCGCCGCGCCATGGCGCCCGGCAAGGCCGAGACGCTCGTCGAGGGCGAGAGCGTCGTGATCTGGGCCTACGGCGCGCTCGTGAACCAGGCCCTCGAAGCCGCGGCGCGCTGTGCGCGGCGCGGCCTGCAGGTCGGCGTGGTCGACGCGCGTTTCGCCAAGCCGCTCGACGTCGAGCTGCTCGCGCGCCACGCCCAGACGATGCGCTGGATCGTGACGCTCGAGGAGCACCAGCGCGCGGGCGGGTTCGGCTCGGCCGTCCTGGAGGCCTTGAACGCGCTCCCTCCGACGCCGGCGCGCGTCAAGGTCCTGGCGATCCCCGACCGCTTCCTGGACCACAAGACCACCCGCGAGGAGCAGCTCGCCGAGGCCGGGCTCGATGCCGACGGGGTCGAGCGCGCCGTCCGGGCCCTGCTGCAGCCCACGCTGGCCTGACGCCATGGCCCAGCGCGCTCGTCGCTCTGCCAAGCACCCGGGGCCCCAGCTCGGGCGCGTGCTCGTGCTGGCCGACGGCGACAAGGACGCCGTCGAGCAGTTGCTCGGCGAGCTGGAGCCCTGGCTCGCCGAGCATGCGGTGTCCGTCCAGGTCGAACGCGATCTGCACGCCTACGACGACGCGGGAGCGGGCGCGCGCCGGCGCCGGACCAAGCCCGATCTGGTCCTGGTTCTGGGCGGCGACGGCGCGATCCTGGCCGCGGTGCGCGCCTTCCAGGACGCGCCGGTGCCCACGCTCGGCATCAACTTCGGGCGCGTCGGCTTCCTGGCGTCGGTCGAGGCCGGGCAGTGGCGCGAGGCGCTGCTCGAGCTGGAGCGCGGCCGCGCGGTCGTCGAGCGGCGCATGCGCCTGGACGTCGAGCTCCACGGCGAGCGCACCGTGCGCGCGGTGGCGCTCAACGACGCGGTGGTCACCCGCGGCGCGTTCCAGGGCATGCTCCAACTGGCGCTCAAGGTCGGGCGCGACTGGGTCACGAACTACCGCGCGGACGGGCTGGTCGTGGCGACGCCCAGCGGCTCGACCGCCTACTCGATGGCCGCGGGCGGGCCGGTCCTGGCGCCGACCATGCAGGCCTTCTGCGTCTCGCCCGTCTCGCCGCAGGCCCTCTCGCACCGGCCGCTGGTGGTCGACGGCCGGGACACGCTGGAGCTGCACGTGACGCGCGCCTCGGGCCTCACGACGCTGGTCGTCGATGGCCAGGGCTTCTATCCCATGCACGAGGGCGACTTCGTGCGGGTGCGCCAGCACCCGGTGCCCTACCCGTTGCTCTCGCGGCCGGGCTTCGATCCCTACACGCGGCTGCGCGAGCGGCTGGGGTGGCGCGGGAGCATCGAGCCCGACGTCTTCCCCGAGGAGCAGCGCGCGCCGCGACGCCGCGAGGTCGACCCGGGGCACGGCGGGGTGCTGTGAGGCCCGCGCTCCGACCTTGACGCCAGCTTGATTCGACGGCGCCCCCCCAGCGGGGCGATCTTGCCCCGCATGCCCAGCCGCTTCACCCCCGAGGTCCTCGAACGGCTCCTCGGCGCCATGGTTCGCCTGCGCGACGAGGCGCTGCGCGTCGAGCGCGCGCTGGGCGCGGACATCGAGCGCGTCGATCCCGAGTGGCGCCCCAGCGCACGCAACCTGGCGCACTACCTCGCGCTGCGCAATCGCGACCTGCGCGATCTCCAGCGGCAGCTCTCGGCCTTGGGACTCTCCTCGCTGGGCCGCGCCGAAGCGCACACCTTGGCGAGCATCGACGCCGTGCTCGCGGCGTTGTCGCGCATCGCCGGTCGGCCGCCGGAAGCAGAGCTCACGGCGCCGACCGATTTCACGGCCGGCCCGGCCCTGCTCGAGGCGCACACGCGCGCGCTGCTCGGCCCGCGCCCGCAGCAGCGGCCGACCCACATCCTGGTCACCATGCCCGGCGAGGCGGCGCACGACCCGACGCTGGTGCGCGCGCTGGTCGCGGCCGGCATGGACTGCGCACGGATCAACGGTGCGCACGACGGGCCCGAGGCCTGGCAGCGCATCGCCGAGCACGTGCGCGCGGCGGCGCGCGAGCTGGGCCGTCCGTGCCGCATCCTGGTCGACCTGCCCGGTCCCAAGCTGCGCACGGCGGGCTTCCCGGAGGGGCCGCGCGTGGCGCGCGTGAAGCCGGAGCGCGGCGCGCGCGGCGAGCTGCGCGCCGCCGCCCGCGTGCTGGCGTGGGCCGCAGACCGTGGACTGCCCCGCGACCCGCCGCCGCACCGCGCGCGGCTGCCGCTCTCGGGCGAGGGCTTCGAGCGCGTCCGGGTGGGCGACGCGCTCCACCTCTGCGATCTGCGCGGCCGCGACCGAGAGCTCGTGATCGTGGAGGCGGGCGATGGCTGGTGGATCGCGGAGGCCGACGCCAGCGCCTGGGTCGAGACCGGTCTGCCCTGCCAGATCCGGCGCGGGCTGCTGTTGGTCGCCCAGCTCGCGGTCGGGGACCTGGCCCCCGTCGCGCTCCCGCTCGAGGTGCGCGTCGGCGACCGGCTGTGGGTGGTCCCGGACGGCCAGCCGGCGCGCGCGGCTTCGGAGCTCGGTCCGGCGCGCGTGGGTTGCACCCTGGACGCCGTGTTCCGCGACGCGCGCCCGGGCGAGCCGATCCACTTCGACGACGGCAAGATCAGCGGCCGGATCGTCGACGTCGTGCGCGCGGGGCCCGACGCCCCGCGCCTCGAGGTCCAGATCACGGCGTCGGGGCCGAACGGCTCGCGGCTGCGCGGGGACCAGGGCATCAACCTGCCGCGCACGCGCTTCACGAGCTCGGCGCTGGCGCCCGACGACGTCCTGATCCTGGAGCACGCCGCGCGCTTCGCCGACATGGTCGGCATGTCGTTCGTGCACGAGCCCGAGGAGGTGCTCGAGCTCGAGGAGCGGTTGCTGGCGCTCGGGCGCCCGGACATGGGCATCGTGCTCAAGATCGAGACGGCGCGCGCCTTCGAGAACCTCCCGCGCCTGATCCTGACCGGTCTGCGCTCCCCGCCGATCGGCGTCATGGTCGCGCGCGGCGACCTGGGCGTGGAGCTGGGCTTCGAGCGCCTGGCCGAGGTCCAGGAGGAGATCCTGTGGCTGTGCGAGGCGGCCCACGTGCCGGTGATCTGGGCCACGCAGGTGCTGGAGAGCCTGGCGAAGCGCGGTCAGCCGTCGCGCGCGGAGGTCACGGACGCGGCCATGGGCGCGCGCGCCGAGTGCGTCATGCTGAACAAGGGGCCGTACGTGCTCGAGGCGGTGCGCTTCCTCGACGACGTCCTGCGACGCATGCAGGACCACCAGCAGAAGAAGTTCTCGCGGCTGCGCCGGCTGTCCGTGTGTCAGCTCGCCGAAAGCCTGCTCGGCGACGGCACGCCCGGCTGATCCGGCGCGCGCCGGCCCTCACAGGCTGCCCGCGTCGACCCGCTCGTCGGCGCGCGCGCGCACGGACAGCACGCGGCCCTCCGCCCCCGGGAGATCGAGCTCGAGGTCCCCGTCGAAGCCGAACGGAAACTCGAACTCGCCGCCGTCGCGCGTCGACGTCGAGGCCCAGACGCGCACGCCGTCGGTGGCCACGCCCGTGAGGACGACCTGCGCGCCTGCGCCCACGCCGGCGACGCGGCCCTGCACGGCGCCGCGACCGAGCGCGACGGAGAGCTGCTGGCCGTCGGCCGTGACCTCGAGCTCCAGCGCGAGCTGCGCGCGCGTCACGCCCTGTGCGACCTCGGCCGTCACGCGCCAGCGCCCCGCCCGCTCGAGTCGCAGGTGGAAGCTCCCGTCCTCGCCCGCCCGTGCCTGCGCCCGCGCCAGCTTCGAGCGCGGGTCAGCCGGCGCCGCACGCAGGCTCCACGCGGCGGGGGGGAAGCGCGCGCTGGCGTCGCGCACGAGCACGACGAGCTCGACCGGCGCTTCCTCGACGAGGTCGTGCCGCGTCGTCCGGCCGGCGGCGACCTGGCAGTCCCAGGCGATCGGCGGCGCGTCCTCGCCGCGGCGCTGGGTCTCGCGCTGGCCGGGGCGCGGCGAGAAGTCGGACGCCACGAGGCGCACCTGCCAGGGGCCGGCGGCCAGGCCCTCGAAGCGGTAGGCGCCGCGCTCGTCCGTGGTCGCCAGCCGCACGTCGGCGTCGCCGTTCGAGGCTCCCACGCGCCGGTGGGGCAGCGGACGACCCGCGGAGGATCGTGCGAAGCCCTCCAGGCTGCCCGCGGGAGCAAGGTCGATGACGACCTCGGCCGCGCGCGCGCCCGATACGACCGGGGCCGGTCCGGCGAGGGCCGAGACCGCGCCCTGCGACTCGGCGCGCAGGAGCCAGGCTCCGGCGGAGGGGACGTCGAGCGCGAAGCGTCCATCCTGGTCGGACTTCGTCACCGGGCAGCGGTCGCAGGGTGCAGCGCGGGCGTCGAACCCGCCGATCTCGATCGACTGGCCCGGCTCCAGCGCGCGCTGCGCGCGCACGAGCGCGCCTGGCACGGGCTCGGTCCCGCGCACGACGCGGCCCACGAGCGCCGGCACGGGATCCAGCGCGACCTGGTACGGCGTGAGTCGCTGCCCAGGATCGAAAGGGCCGACCTCGCGGCTCGCGAAGCCGGGCGCGTCGACGGCGATCGTGAACGGCTCGGCGGGCAGCGCGAACGCGGCGCGCCCTGCCGGCCGCTCGGCCAGCTTCGAGCTCGACTCCACGCGCCGCACCCCGTTGCGCTCGACGTGGAGGCGGAACGCGAAGCGCTCGATCGGTGCGCCCAGCGAGCCCACGACGAGGAGCTCGGACGTCACGAGCGGGACCAGGCGCAGCTCGAGCCCGTGCGTGCCGGCCGGAACGTCGCGTGCCAGGGCCGGCGAGGTCTCGCCGTGCGGGTGCGCGGCCGCGATCTCGAAGCGGCTGTCGCGGGTCCCCACGAAGCGAAAGCGCCCGTGCTCGTCGCTGCGTCGGCCGCTCGTCGAGGCGCCGCCGCCGCGCGGCGTGCTCGAGGTCATGTGGAGGACCGCGCCCGCCAGCGGTTTCCCATCGAGGTCCAGCACGACGCCGCTCACGGCGCTGGCGTCGTCGCGCACGGGCACGACGAGCACCAGGCCCGCGCGCACCTCGCCCGGCTCGAGCTGGAGCTCGAGCGGATCGCCGTGCACCTCGTCCTGTGACCGCGCCGCGAGCTGCAGGCGCCCGCTGGGCGCGTCGTCGATCGCGAAGCCGCCGTCTGCGCCGCTCGTGACGGCCGTCCCGACGCCCAGCCAGTGGCCCGCGCCGCGCTCGGCCCGGGCTTGCACGCGCGCACCCGCCGCGGGCGCCCCGGCCGTGTCGAGGACGACGCCGCGCAGCGTCGTGGCGCGCTCCAGCACGAGGTCCTCGGCCTGCACCTGAGGCGGCCCCTCGGGGATCTCGGTCCAGGCTTGCACGCGCGTCAGCCCGTCACCGCCCGCGCAGAGGAGCGCGCGCACGGGGACCGTGCCGGAGGGCGGCGCGAGCACGAACGAGAAGCTGCCGTCGCCAGCGCTCGTAGCGCGCGCCTGCGGTTCGCGCAGGCTCCCGACGCCCTTCGTCGCTCCATCGGGCGCACGCACGGTGAGGATCGCGAGCTGGACCTCGACGCCCAAGAGCGGCCGCGCCGTGCCGTCGACGACGCGTCCCGTGAGCCGGACGTGCTGGCTCACGCTCGGATCCGGTGCGTCCATGGCGCGCGACGGCTCGACGCGGCGCTCGGGCTCGCGCTGCGCGGGCGCGAGCCCGGCGGTCGCGGCCCCCGGCTCGACGGCCATTCCCGGTGCAGCGGGCCCCGGACCGGCGGGCTCCGCGGGGCGCGGGCCGCCGGAGACCCCGCGCCACACCACGAAGAGCGCCACGGCCAGCGCCAGGGCGGCCAGCGCGAGGAGGACCTGTCGCATGAGGATGCCCGGTCGGCGCACTCTCCCCGATCGGGGCGCGCGCGTCCAGGCCGGCAGCGGCCGGCCGGGCTCAGCGCGCGGCGGCCCGCGCGGTCGTCGTGCGCGCGTCGCCCGCGATGCGGCCGTCGGCCATGGTCACGACGCGGTGACAGCGGGCGGCGAGGCGTTCGTCGTGCGTCACGAGCACCATCGAGAGGCCGCGCGACTCGCGCTCCGTGAGCAGCAGGTCGAGGACCTTCTCGCCGGTCGCGCTGTCGAGGTTCCCGGTGGGCTCGTCGGCGATGATCAGCGGCGGATCCAGGAACAGCGCGCGTGCGATCGCCACGCGCTGGCGCTCGCCGCCGGAGAGCTGCGCCGGGCGGTGCTTCAAGCGCTCCGCCAGCCCGAAGCGCGCCAGCGCGGCCTCGGCGCGCGCCACCAGGTCCGGGCGCGCGGCGCGCCAAGCGCCGAACGACCGGCCGATCATGGCGGGCAGCACGACGTTCTCGACGGCCGTGAGCTCGGGCAGCAGGTGGTAGAACTGGAACACGAACCCGATGCGCTCGTTGCGCAGCCGGGCACGCTCGGCGACGGTCGCCTTCCAGGCGCTCCGGCCTTCGAACAGGACCTCGCCCGCGGTGGGCTCCTCGAGCAGCCCGAGGATCTGGATCAAGGTCGATTTGCCCGCGCCCGACGCGCCCATCACGCCCACGAGCTCGCCGCGCCCGACGTCGAGCGCCACGCCGTGCAGCACCTCCAGGCTGCGGTCGCCGACCTGGAAGGCCTTGACGATGCCGCGTGCGGAGACGATCGCCTCACTCATAGCGCAGCGCCTCCAGCGGGTCGAGGCGGCCGGCGCGCCAGGCGGGGATGGCGGCGAAGAGCAGCGTGCACGCGAACGCGCCCAGCACGATGACCGCCACCCACAGCGGGTTCACGACGGCCGGGATGTGGTCGAACAGGTAGACGTTGCGGTTGAAGATCTGGACGCCCAGCACGGACGAGAGCCAGCGTTCGATCCTGTCGATGTGCAGCGCGCCGAGCACGCCCAGGACGGCGCCCAGGACCGCTCCGATCAGCGCGTCGAGGAAGGCGATCCACAGGAACAGGCTGGTGACGCCACCGGGCGTGGCGCCCAGCGCGGACAGGATGCCGATGTCGCGACGCTTCTCGGTGACCATCATCGAGAGGATCGCGAAGATCGTGAACGCGGCCACGACCACGACCAGCGAGAGCATGATCGCCATGAGCACGCGCTCGTTCTCGATGGCGCCGAGCAGCGAGCGCCGGAAGTCCTCCCAGGTGCGCACCTCGCGGCCGTCGGCGAACTTCACCAGCCCCGCTGCGTGGAGCTTGGCGGAGAGCTCGTCGCGCACGGCCTTCCCGTCCCGGGCGTAGTCGTGAAGACGCACGAGGATCTGGCTGAAACGGCGCTCGGACGAGAGGAAGTCCGCCAGCTCGGCCCGCTCGAAGTAGATCTTCTCGAGGTCCATCTCGTTCTCGCCGGAGCGGAACGTGCCGACCACGACGTAGCGCCGGTTGTTCACGGGGAAGTCGCCCGTCAGCGGGTCCGGCACACCCGTGACGATCTCGATCTCGCTGCCGCGCCTCAGGTTCCAGGCGCTGGCGAGCTGCTCGCCGACGATGCACGTCGGCAGCATGCGCCCCTCGGGCGCGTAGCCGGGGGGCGGGGCGAAGGGGTCGTCCAGGTCGGCCACGCGCGAGCCGGCGAAGCGCGGCGTGGACTCCAGCGCAGCCCGGAAGTTCGTGGCGGCGAACTCGTCGGCCACGTCGATGCCCACGAGCTTCACGCCGGAGAGCTTGCCCGACTGGGCGTCGGCCATGCGCATGTTGGCGAGCGCGGCGTCGCGTCCGCTCTGCCCCAGGATCCCGTACCAGGTGAGCTGGGCGCAGGCGGCCGCGACGCGTGGGTCCGCGCGCACCACCGCCAGGGCCGGCTCGGGGTCGTAGGGGATCGTCCGACCCTCGCGGTCGGGGACGTGGATGGGCTCCAGGATCAAGTCCGAGAGCGTGCCGCGCAGGCTGCGCTTGGTCTCCAGCAGGAACCCGGTCATGATCGACAAGATCAGGATCAGCGCGCCGACGCCGACCATGATCCCCACGATGCCGATGACGTTCGTGCGTCGCGCCGCGAGGTAGCGCCAGGCGAGGAAGGTGCGGTACACGCGCGGCCTACGGGCGCTCCGGCCCGGCCTTTCCGCTGGGCTCAGTGCCCTTGGGAGCCGCGCGCACCGCGCGCGGCTCGGGCTTCATGGCCGGGAACAAGAGCACGTCGCGGATCGAGTCCTGCCCGGTGAGCACCATGACCAGCCGGTCCACGCCGATCCCCAGTCCGCCGGCCGGCGGCATGCCGTACTCGAGCGCCTGGACGTAGTCCCAGTCGACCTCGCCGGGCGCCTCGGGGTCCTTGGAGGCGACCTGCTCGACGAAGCGGCGCTCCTGCTCGGCGGGGTCGTTCAGCTCGCTGAAGGCGTTG
This sequence comes from Planctomycetota bacterium, assembly GCA_016795205.1. Taxonomy (GTDB): domain Bacteria; phylum Planctomycetota; class UBA1135; order UBA1135; genus JAEUHZ01. The sequence continues at coordinate 89,960 of JAEUHZ010000010.1, forward strand.
CCGAGCTCCATGCCCGCGACGTACAGCTCGAAGCGCTCCGCGAGCCGCGGATCGCCCGGCTTCTGCTTGGCGAGCGGGGAGATGCCGATGGGGTAGTCGACCACGAACACCGGCCCCGCGAGCCCGTCCTCGCAGGTGGCCTCGAACACGTCGTTCATGAGCTTCCACGGATCGTCGACCAGGTGCAGCTCGAGCTCCTGTGCGCGGCGCCGCACGCGCGCCAGGTCGTCGAACTCGAAGCCGTTCCGCTCGCGGAAGAGCTCGGTGTAGCCGACGCGCGGGAACGGTGCCCCGAGGTCGTACTCCGCTCCGCGGAACGTGACCTTGGTCGTGCCGTTCACGGCCAGCGCGCAGCGCTCGACGATCTGCTCGGCGATCTCCAGCATGCGCCGGTAGTCGGCCTGCGCCTCGTACAGCTCGAGCATCGTGAACTCGGGGTTGTGCCGCTGGGACAGCCCCTCGTTGCGGAAGTTGCGCGAGACCTCGAACACGCGCTCCAGCCCGCCCACGACGAGCCGCTTCAGGTACAGCTCGGGCGCGATGCGCAGGTAGAAGTCGCAGTCCAGCGCGTTGTGGTGCGTGATGAACGGCCGCGCCGCCGCGCCGCCCGCGATCGGGTGCAGCGTGGGCGTCTCGACCTCGAGGTAGCCCTCTCCCTCGAGGTACCTGCGGATCGTGGACAGCGCCTGGGAGCGCTTGACGAAGACCTGGGCCACGCCCTCGCTGGCCCACAGGTCGACGTAGCGCCGGCGGTAGCGCAGCTCCTTGTCGACCAGCCCGTGCCACTTCTCCGGCGGCGGTGCCACGGCCTTGGCGAGCAGCGTGACGCTCTCGGCCCACACCGTGGGCTCGCCCTTCTTCGTGTGGCCCAGCACGCCCGTCACGCCCACTTGGTCGCCGCCGTCGAGGAGCTTGCGGGACGGCCACCATTCCCCGAGCCGATCGCGCTCGAGCCCGGCCTGGATCCGCCCGCCCTGGCCCAGGAGCGGCGCGAAGACGAGCTTGCCGAAGTCGCGCAGGAGCTCGATGCGCCCGGCGACGGTCACGCGCGTCCCGGCCAGCGGGCCGGGTGCCTCCGGGGTCCCGGCTCCGGCGAGCAGGACCGGGATCGGCGTCGCGACCACGCCCCGCGCGGGGTAGGGATCGAGGCCCTGGGCGCGCAGCGCGGCGATCTTCTGGAGGCGGTCGGGGTGGGCCAGGTCGGTCATGGGCGCGGGAGAGGGTATCCCCGCGCTCGGGGCGTTCCAGTTCCCGCTCTCGGGACGGTCGCGCGCCACGGAGCGCGGCGCGCGGTCCGTGGCTCCCACACCTGTCGGGAGGGGCGCTACGCTGCGCGCCCGCACCGATCCCAGGAGGCTGACATGCTCGCAGCAGTTCCGCGCTTCCCCCCGACCCAGAAGCCCGTCGAGGGCGGCTACGAGATCGATCACACCTACACGCCCTCGGACGTGTTCGGCGCCTTTCGGGGGCACTGGAGCACGACGACCGTCGAGCTCTACTTCCGGACGCGGGACGGGCACAAGCGCGGTGTCCAGAAGAGCGAGACCGACTGGGACGCCTGGGAACTCGTGGGCAACGCGCCCGGCTGCGCTCAGGGCGTGGTGGTGCCCGCGAACGGCGAGGTCGGTGTGCAGCTCGCGGGCTACCGGATGCACAAGAGCTACCGGGGGGAGAAGGTCTCGAGCTTCTACGCCGATTGGGCGGGCAAGGGCCTCAGCCTGCGTTACGCCGAGGCTGGGTCGCCGACGTACCCGTTGGACGACACGACGTACCCTCTCGTCGCCAGCCGGACGATCTTCCGCAACGACGACGCGTCGACGCTGGGCACGTACATTCCCGACGGTGGGTCGATCGGCGTGATCCTGCAATCGGAGTTCGACACGGGCCCGGGCTTGATTCCCGCGCTGCCCAACGCCTGGGAGCTGCCGCTCGGCCTGTTCGTCGGGTTCCTGGCCGGGCTCGGATTCGGGGCTTGGCTCCGGCGCGGCCGCACGCGCGGCTGAGGCGCGCCGCAGGCGGCAGCGCGCGCGCCGGCGCGACGCGCAGGCCGACACCTCAGCGCGAGAGGCTGCGCGCCGCGCGCAGGCCGCGCGCGTAGTTCACTGCCCGAGCGCTGTCCCACTGGCGGATGCGCGGGGCGCAGTTGCGGGGCGCCTGGTACCAACTGCCCCCGCGGAAGGCGCGCACCTCGACGACGGTGGTCGCCTCGGGGAGCGGGGCCCCGTACGGCCGGACGAGGTCCGCCGTCCACTCGGCGACGTTCCCGAGCGCGTCGTGGAGCCCGACCCGGTTCGGCGGGAAGCTGCCGATCGGGGCCACGTTCGGGAACCCGTCGGTCCAGGGCGCGGCGGGCATGTCCGGCCCCGGACCCAGGACCGCGTCGCGCACGTTCTCGAGCCCCTCCAGCGCCTCGGTCGTCGGACCGTGCGAGAAGGCCGGAGCCTCGCGCGACCCCAGCGCCCCGTACTCCCACTCGTACTCGGTGGGCAGTCGCAGGTCGAGGCGCGCCAGAAGCTGATGCGCCTCGCTCCAAGTCACGTTCTCGACCGGGCACGTCGGGCAGTCCGTCGCGCCCAGCGCCGAGCCGGGCTGGAAGCGCGCGGGGTTGGCGCCCGCGACGCGCGACCATTGCGCCTGCGTCAGCTCGTGCTTCGCGCAGAGGAACGGCTCCAAGTCGAGCTCCGCGAGCTGGGCTCCGGGCTGCCAGTTGCGGCCCTGGTCGGGGACCCCGTAGGTCCACGTCACCGCGGGCAGCAGGACCAGGACGATGCCGTCCGCGGCGCGCACGCTGCCGGGCTCGGGCCGCTCTCCGCTCGCGACGTGCCAGAATTCGAAGAGCCCGCTGGCCGCGTCCGGGCCCAACGGCACCAACCCGAGTTGCGGCTCGACCCGCAGGCCTCCGTAGGCCGGCGACGAGGCGATCGCGGCCGAGGCCTGCTCCCACGCTGTGCGCTGCCCGTCGATCGTGATGTGGCGCAGCGTGCGCGCGAAGGCCAGCCGCTGCTCGACGCCCCGCTTCAGCCCGGGCAGCGCCTGCGCGGTGGCGAGCAGCGCCTCGGCCTCCTCGCGATCGACGGAGGGCGCGGCTCTCGCCACCGCCCGGTAGGACGGCAGCCGGGCTTCGAGCTCCGCGACCCGCGCCAGCCAGGCTTCTAGCGCGGGAATCCGGTCAGGGACCGCCGGCCACAGCTCGTCCGCCTGCAGGCGCAGCGCCGCCGCCACCAGCGCGTCGCCGCGCCGTTGGGCTTCCGCGCGCGCCACCTCCTTGGCGCGGCTCTCCTGCGTGATCCGCCAGACGTAGAGGCCCGTGCTCACGAGCAGCAACGCCAACGCGACGGCCGCCGTGGTCACGGCAGCGCGGTGGCGCGCGCAGAACAGCGCGAGGGCGTGCAGGAAGCTCGGCTCGGCGGCCACGATGGGGCGGCGCTCCTGCCACGCGCGCAGGTCGCTGGCCAAGGCCTCCATGTCCGCGTAGCGCCGTCCCGCGTCACGCTCCATGGCCTGCCGGCAGATGGCGACGAGGTCGGGGTCGGCGCCCGGCGCGATCGCGGAGAGTGCCGGCGGCGGACCGTGCAGCACGGCCGCCAAGACCGTGCGGGGCGAGATGCGACCTTGGTCGGGCTCGTAGGGCGCGCGGCCGGAGAGCAACAGGTAGAGCAACCCGCCGACCGCGTAGACGTCCGTGCGCGGCCCGACGCGCGCCAGGTCCCCGCGCGCCTGCTCGGGCGCCATGTAGTACGGCGTGCCGAGCACGTCGCCGTCCAGCGTCTGCAGCGCGCGGTCCGCGCTGCCGTCCGCTTGCTCCCGGTCCGTGTGCACGGAGGACAACGCGCCGCTCGCGCTCCAGCGCACGGGGTCGGGCTCGTCGCGTCCGGCGATGCGCGCCAGGCCCCAGTCCATGACGTAGACCTCCCCGAAGCGCCCGATGCGCACGTTGGCGGGCTTCAGGTCGCGATGGACGACGCCCTTGGCGTGCGCGAACGACAGGGCTTCGCACACCTTGAGGAGCACGGTGAGCGCACGCGGGATCGACCAGCCGTCGTCCCCCGCGCGCGCCCGACGGAAGACCTCGTCGAGGTCCTGCCCGCGGATCACCGGCATCGTGAAGTAGGGGCCGTCCTCGTCGACGGAGAACTCGTGGACCGGCGGGATGCCAGGATGCTCGAGCTGGCCGGTCACCTGCGCCTCCTGGAGGAAGCGCGCGAGGAAGTGCTGGCGGAGGGTCGCGTCCGGCTCGTCCGCGCGGCGCGGGTTCATGCGCTTGAGCGCCAGCGGGCGGCGCAGCTCCGGATCGCGCACCTCGAGGACGACTCCCATGCCGCCGCGTCCCAGCTCGCGGATCGCGCGGAAGCGCGCCGAGCCCCGCGGCGCCGCGCGCAGCCGACCGAGCAGCGCCTCGACGTGGTCTCGCTCCAGCGGCTGGATCGGATCCTCGCCGCGCAGGGGCGAGGCATCGTGGGTCGGGTCGCTCATGGCGGGCGTCGCGCGGTGTGCGGGCCTCGCCCGCGGGTGCTCGCTGGTCGCGTCGGAGACCAGCGGCGCGCCCCGGCAGCTTAGCTCTGCCCGCGCCGGGGGTCGCTCGGGCCTGGATCGACGGCCTCCGCACCGCGGCCGGGCGCCCAGCGGGTGGTCGAGCAGGGGCCGTCGCCCGGAGTTCCGCGGTCGGTCGGACGACTTGGAGCGTGGAAGGGCGGCTGTGCTTGTGCCGGCGGCGTCGATATGCGATCGGGCACCGCATGCGCTCGTTGGCCTGGTTCGCGGTGTTCGCGGTCGCGGTGGTGGGGCCGCTCACCGCGGCCTGGTTCGCGCGCTCCGCCGCGTGGCGCGACTTCCCGACCGGCTTCGGCGCCGCGCTGGGCTGGATCGCGTTCGGCCTGTTCGCGGTCGAATTCGCGCTCGTCTCGCGCGTGCGGGCGGCCGCCGCGGCCTTCGGCTCCGATGCCTTGCTGCTGTTCCACCGCGCCATGGCGCTCGCGGCCCTCGCGTTCGTCGTGGCGCACGTGGCGCTCCTCGCGCCGAGCCTGCCCAACCCGCTGGCAGCGGCTCCGCTGGAACGCTCGGGCGCGATCGCGCTGTGGGCCGCGGTGCTCCTGATCGTCTCCTCCGTCTGGCGGCGGAAGCTGGGCTGGTCCTACGAGCTGTGGCTGGCCGCGCACCGCGCGCTGGCCGTGACGATCGTCGTGAGCATGGCCTGGCACGTCTGGATCCTGCTCGAGCCCGAGCAACGGAGCGGGAAGCTCGCCGTGCTGGCCTACGCGGCCCTGGCCCTGGCGGCGCTCCTGGTCCAGAGAATCGTGCGGCCGCTGCTCCAGCTCCGCCGGCCGTGGGAGCTCGTCGAGAACCGTGACGAGGGAGCGAGCACCCGCACGCTGGTCCTGCGCGCGGTGGGACACGACGGGCTGCGCTTCGCTCCAGGACAGTTCGTGTGGCTCTCGACCGGGCGCCGGGGGCTGTGCGCTCCAGAACACCCGATCACCGTGGCCTCCTCGCCCGAGCTGGAAGGCGGCCGGACGATCGAGCTCGCCATCAAGGCCCTGGGTGACTGGTCGCGCGACGTCGTGCCGGCCTTGCAGCCCGGTGCGCGCCTGCGGATCGACGGTCCCTTCGGGGCCTTCACCCCCGACGGCGTCCCGGCCCAGCAGCTGGTGCTCATCGCCGGCGGGGTCGGGGTCACGCCCATGCGCTCGATCCTCCTCGCCATGCGCGATCGCTGCGACCGGCGCGCCGTGACGCTGTTCTTCGCGGCGCACAGCCGGGCGCGCGCCATGTTCGCCGCGGAGTTCGAGCGGCTGCGCGACGACCTGAACCTGGAGCTGGTGTTCGTGTTCGAAGCGCCCGAGGACGGCACAGCGGTCGAGCGCGGGTTCCTCACGGCGGAGATCCTGCGGCGCCACCTGCCCGCGGATCTGCGCTTCGCGCAGTTCTTCGTGTGCGGGCCAGCGCCCATGATGGACGCCGTGGACCGTGTGCTGACCGAGCTCGGCGTGCGTTCGTCGCAGGTCCGCACCGAGCGCTTCGACCTGGTGTAGCCCGATGCGTGCGCGACGAGTTCGATGGGCGGCGAGGGCCTTCACGCTGGCCTTGGTGGGGGCTGCGGCGCTCGTGGCGTGGCGGGCCGGGCGGCCGCCTCCGACACCGGTCGTGGGCGGCGCGGTCGACCCGCCCGCCAGCGCGGAGGCCGAACTCGACGGCCGCGCGCTGCACGCGCGCTACTGCGTGCGCTGCCACGCCGTGGACGCGTTCGACGACGCTTTGCGTGCGTCCAACCAGGGCGAGGCGGTCCTCGACATGCTCAGCTTCCTGGAAGACCATGGTGCGAGCGACGGCGTGCAAGACCGCGCCATCGTCCGCTTCCTGCTCCTGCAGGCCACGCGCTAGCTGCCGGCGCCGCTCGGCCGGCCGGCGGCGCCGCCCCGCCCACGCCGCGCGTGGGTCGACGCAGCCCGCGCAGGGAGGGTGGTGGAGGATAGGGGATTCGAACCCCTGGCCTCGACAATGCCATTGTCGCGCTCTACCAACTGAGCTAATCCCCCGGGTTTCCAGGCCCTGCGTTTGGCGACCGGGCCCCCGCGCGGCGCGCCGAGCGGGCCGGGAAAGATGCCCGCGCGCGCGGGTCCTGTCAACGACGGGCTCGCTCCGAGACGCGCCCTGGCGGGGAGGCGGCCCCGGCGCTGCTATCCTGCGCGCTTGCCCGCCCCGGACGAGGACCCAAGAGACCCGTGTCGCAACTCTACGAGCCGCAGACCTTCGAGAAGCGCTGGCAGGAGCGGTGGCTCGCGGAAGGCGTCTTCGCCGCGCGCAACCCGGGCGAGCCGGGCTTCGACCCGCGGGCTCCCAAGTACTACGTGCTCGACATGTTCCCGTATCCCTCGGGGTCGGGGCTGCACGTCGGGCACGCGCTCGGCTACGTCGGGACCGACATCGTGTCGCGCCGCAAGCGCATGGAGGGCTTCAACGTCCTGCATCCCATGGGCTGGGACGCGTTCGGTCTGCCGGCCGAGCAGTACGCGATCCAGACCGGCAAGCACCCGCGCGCGACCACCGACGAGAACACGCGGAACTTCCGCCGCCAGCTCCAGAACATCGGCCTGAGCTACGACTGGGCGCGCGAGATCGACACGAGCCACAGGGACTACTACCGCTGGACGCAGCAACTGTTCCTCGTGCTCTACGAGCAGGGCTTGGCGTACCAGGCCGAGGTCCCCGTGTGGTGGTGCGAGGAGCTCAAGACCGTCCTGGCCAACGAGGAGGTCATCAACGGTCGCAGCGAGCGCGGCAACTTCCCCTGCGTGCGGCGTCCGCTCAAGCAGTGGATGCTCAGGATCACGGCCTACGCCGAGCGGCTGCTCGCGGACCTCGATGGGCTCGACTGGCCCGAGTCGATCAAGATCCAGCAGCGCGAGTGGATCGGCCGTTCCGAGGGCGCCGAGGTGCGCTTCGCGCTCGAGGGCCAGGCCGAGCCGGTCACGGTGTTCACCACGCGGCCCGACACGCTGTGGGGCGCGACGTTCCTGGTGCTCTCGCCCGAGCACCCGCTGGTGAAGCCGATCACGACCGGGGCGCAGCGCTCGGCCGTCGAGGCCTACGTGGCGGCCGCGGCCACGAAATCCGAGGTCGATCGCACCGACGCGTCCAAGGAGAAGACCGGCGTCTTCACCGGCGCCTTCGCGCGCAACCCGGCCTTCGACGCGGCCGATCCGCGCGGCCGGATCCCGGTGTGGATCGCGGACTACGTGCTCGCGACCTACGGCACGGGCGCCATCATGTCCGTGCCGGGCCACGACCAGCGCGACTTCGAGTTCGCGCGCAAGTTCGACCTCCCCATCCGCGAGGTGGTCCGACCGCCGGCCGGAGCGCAGGGTCTCGCCGACGGCGTGTGCTTCACCGGCGATGGCACGGCCGTGGACTCGGGCCCGATCGACGGGCTCGCCACGCCGCTCGCCAAGCAGCGCGCGATCGAGCTGCTCGCGGCGCGCGGCACGGGCCGGGCGCGCGTCACGTACAAGCTGCGCGATTGGCTCTTCTCCAGGCAGCGCTACTGGGGCGAGCCCTTCCCGCTCCTGCACCTCGAGGACGGCAGCGTGGTGCCGGTGCCACTCGACAGCCTGCCCGTCGAGCTGCCGGCGATGGAGGACTTCAAGCCCTCGTCCGACGGCTCCGCGCCGTTGGCGCGGGCCCAGGACTGGGTGCGCACGACCGACCCGCGCACGGGCCGGCCCGCGCGCCGTGACACGGACACGATGCCGGGCTGGGCCGGCTCGTGCTGGTACTGGCTGCGCTTCATGGATCCGCGCAACGAGCGCGCGCCGTTCAGCCCCGAGGCCGAGCGCTACTGGGGGCCGGTCGACCTGTACGTGGGCGGCGCGGCGCACGCGGTCATGCACCTGCTCTACGCGCGCTTCTGGCACAAGGTCTTCTTCGACGCCGGGCTCGTGCACACCAAGGAGCCCTTCCAGCGGCTCTTCAACCAGGGGATGGTCACGGCCTTCGCCTACCAGGACCCCACAGGCCGGCTCGTCAAGAACACCGAGGTCGAGGCGCGCGGCGAGGCCTTCGTGCGCAAGGAGACCGGCGAGCCGCTGGCGCAGATCGTGACCAAGATGGCAAAGCAGCTCGGGAACGTCGTCAACCCCGACGACGTCATCGCCGAGCACGGGGCCGACACGTTCCGGCTCTACGAGATGTTCATGGGGCCGCTCGCCGACTCCAAGCCCTGGAACACCCGCGACATCCCCGGCTGCCGGCGTTTCCTGGAGCGCTTGTGGCGCGTGTACGTCGACCCGGAGGGCACGGCGCCCATCCGCCCCGGGCTCGCGCGCGGCGCCGCGGAGAAGCCGTTCGAGGGCGACACCGCCGTGCTCGAGCGCGCCTTGCACAAGGCCATCCAGCGCACGGCGGACAGCTTTCGGGACCTCAACCTGAACACGGCGATCGCTGCGTTCATGACCTTCGTGAACGAGGCCACGCGGCTCGCGGGCGGGTTGACGCGTTCGCAGGCGCAGCGCTTCCTGAGCCTCGTGTCGCCGTTCGCGCCGCACGTCGCCGAGGAGCTGTGGAGCCGCATGGGGGAGCCCGGCCTGGCCTCGCAGAGCGCGGTCCCGCGGGCCGAGCCGCGCTGGCTCGAGGACGACGAGATCGAGGTCGCGGTCCAGGTCAACGGCCGCCTGCGCGGGACGGCGCGCGTGCCGCGCGGCGCGGACGGCGCGGCGCTCGAGAGCGCGGCGCGCGCCGCCGCCGCCGCGCACCTCGAGGGCAAGGACGTCGCCAAGGTCGTGCTCGTGCCCGGCAAGCTGGTCAACTTCGTGGTCCGCGGCTGAGACTGTCGCCGCGCTGGCGGCCAAGCGCCGCTCGGAGGTCCCCATGTCCGCGATCCGACTCGCCGTGTGCGTCGTTCTCGTCCTGTCCCTGGCCCTGATCCCGAGCCTCGCGGGCTGCGTCCACGCCAGCGGGCCCCAGGTCGTGGGCTCGGGCGTCGCGCGGACCGAGGTCCGCGACCTCTCGGACTTCACCCGCGTCGAGGCGCGCGGCGCGTTCCGCCTCGAGGTCCAGGCCGGCGGGAGCGCCTCGCAGGCCGTCCTGGAGGGGGACGACAACCTGGTGGCGCTGTTCGAGACGCGCGTCGTGGATGGCGCGCTCGAACTCGGGTTTCCCTCCGGGTCGTACACGACCTCGAAGCCGTTCGTGGTGCGCGTGACCGCGCCGCGCGTCGAGTCGGTCCAGGCTTCGGGCGCGATCCACGTCTGGGCCGCGGGCCTGGCGGGCGAGCGGTTCGAGGCCACGCTCGCCGGCTCTTGCCAGCTCGAGGCCCGCGGCGCGGTGCGGCGCGCGGTGCTCGAGGCCTCGGGCGCCGGCGGCCTCGACGCCTCCCTGCTCGAGGCCGAGGTCGTCGAGGTCGAGCTCTCGGGCTCCCTGCAGGCCGACGTGCAGGCGACGCGGAACCTGCGCGTGGTGGCCTCGGGCGCCTGCACCGTGCGCTACTCGGGCGCGCCGACCGTCGAGTCGCGCACGAGCGGGACCTCCCAGGTGAGGCCGCGATGAGCGGCTCACTCCCCATGACCCGCGTCGTCGGGCTGGTGCTCGCGGCCGCCGCGGCCGCGTCCTGCGCCGGCAGCGTGGGCCCCAAGGGACTGGAGGCTCGCGCGGAGTTCGTGGATCCGGCCCCACAGACCGAGGAGCGCGCGGTCGCGGGCTTCGAGCGCCTGCGCGTCGAGGGCGTGGTCGACGTCGAGGTGCGGCTGGGGAGTCCGCACGCGCTGCGCGTGCGCGGTGACGTCGGACGGCTCTGTGAGATCACGGCCGAGGTCCGCGACGGGACGCTGATCCTGGGCGCGGCGCCTGGACGCCCGTGGCGCGGCGCGCCGCGCGCCTTCGTCGAGGCCCCGCGGCTCGACGCCCTGGTCGCCGCGGGCGCGGGCTGGACGGCCGTGTTCGGGCTCGACCAGGACGAGCTCGAGGTGCGCGTCGAGGGTTCCGGGGACGTGCTCCTCGCGGGCCGCGTGGGTGCAGTGCGCGCGGACCTGCGCGGCGCGGGACGGCTCGACCGCCGCCAGCTCGTGATCCGCTGAGGCACGCCGGGCCTTCCCTGCGGCGTGCGCGCCGCTATCGTGCGCGCCGTGGATCCGCGCCCGACGCGAACGCCGTCCTTCGCGGGTCGCGAGGCGCTTTCGATCCTGCTCGTGGCGCTGACGCTGCGGCTGGCCTTCGTGGCGGCCTTCGACACGCCGGGCGACACGTCGCGCGGGCTGTGGGAGTGGGGCTACGAGGCGGCCTCGATCGCGCACTCCCTGGTCGCCGGCGAGGGCTTCGCGAACACCTGGACGCGCGACGTCGCGCCGTGGAGCGCGGGCTCGGGCCCGACGGGCTGGCTCCTGCCGGCGTACCCGGGGCTGCTCGCGCTGCTGCTGGAGCTCACCGGCGGTCTCACGCGCACGACGGCCTGGCTGCTGTTCGCGATCCAGGGGCTCGTGTCGAGCTTCACCTGCGTGCTCCTGTGGGGGCTCGGCAACCGGCTCGGCGCGCCGCGCGCGGGCCGCATCGCGGGCTGGGCGCTGGCGCTCCATCCGCTGGCGATCTGGCACGCGGCCTCGACCGTGTGGGACACGACGCTGGCGGCGTTCGCCTTCACGCTGCTCTTGTGGCGCCTGGCCGGCTGCGAGCGCGCGCGGGGGCCGCGCACCTGGACCTCGTACGGCTTCGTGTTCGGGCTGGCGCTGCTCGTGAACCCCGCGCCGCTGGTCCTGGCGCCCGTCGTGGCCTGGGTCGCGTGGCGCGCGCGGCCCGGGCTCGGGCCCTGGCTCGGCGCGCTCGTTCCGTGCGCCCTGGCGGCCGGCGCCGTGGTCCTGCCGTGGATGCTGCGCAATCAGGGCGAGGTCGGCGTCTTCGCGCTGCGCACGAATCTGGGCGTGGAGCTGGCCGTGGGCAACTACACCGGTTCGGACGGGCGCTACGCGCGGGACCGGCATCCGAGTCACTCACCCGAGGAGTTCCTGCGCTACCGCGAGGTCGGCGAGGCACGCTACGCGGCGGACGCCCTGGAGCGCGCGACGAGTTGGATCGGCGCGAACCCGGGACGCTTCCTGGTGCTCACGCTGCGCCGGACGGCGGCCTGGTGGATCGGCGAGGATCCCTGGACGGATCCGCGCACGGACCGCGGGCTGCGCGCGCGCGACGACCCCCAGGCCTACGCGAAGTGGATCCTGCACGCGGGCGCCGGGATCCTCGGGTTGCTCGGGGCCCTGCTGTGGGCGCGCGCTGCTGCCGCGCCGCGGCCCTACCTGTTGGCCCTGTTCCTGGTGCCACCGGTCTACTGCGTCACGCACGTCCTGGAGCGCTACCGCTGGCCGATCGATCCGCTGCTCGTCCTGTGCGCGGCGTGGCTCGTCGCGCGCGTGTTCCCGCGGCTCCTGGCGCGCCCGGACGCGGGGCCGCGGTAGGCTCACGCGCGCATGGCGAAGAAGAAGGACGAGAGGCCGAACGAACCCGCCCAGCCGCTGCGCAGCTTCCAAGACTTGCTGCGCGCGCGCGGTGGCTCTCCGGCGCCCGCGGCCAAGCCGCCCGAGGTCGTCCTGGCCGGCGACCTGGCCGAGCGCGTGGAGCAACTGGGCGAGGAAGCGCTCGAGCTGACGTCCCGCGAGCGGATCGCGCGGCGCCCGGGCGCCTTCGCGGCCATGGGGCACGGCCCGGCGCCGTACCGCGACGAGGGCTCCGAGGAGCTGCAGCTCCTGGCCTCGTTTCGCGTGCGGACGGTGTTCCCGCCGGACGTCATGCGCGAGGTCTCGAGCCTGCCGCGCGATCCCGACCCGGCCGAGTACGGCGAGCGCGCCGATCTGCGCTCGCAGTGCATCTACACGATCGACGGCGAGGACGCCCAGGACTACGACGACGCGATCTCGATCGACGAACGCGCCGACGGCACGGTCGAGGTCGGCGTGCACATCGCCGACGTCTCGCACTACGTGCGGCCGGGCACCGCGCTCGACGACGAGGCGCTGGCGCGCGGTACCAGCGTGTACCTCGCCGACCAGGTCGTGCCGATGCTGCCCGAGGAGCTCTCGAACCACCTGTGCTCGCTGGTCGGCGAGCGCGACCGCTTCGCGTTCTCCGTGTTCATGGTCTTCGACGCCCAGGGCTCGCGCCGCGCGTACCGCATCGAGAAGAGCGTGATCAAGAGCGTCCGCCGCAACACGTACCGCGAGGTCCAGGAACTCCTGGATGGCGCCGACACGCCGGCCACGCGCGAGATGAAGGCGCGCGGCCTGGAGCCGTCGCTCAGGGCCTTCCAGCGCTGGACGGTGAGGCAACAGGGCATTCGCGATGCGAAGGGCTCGCTGCGCATGGCGAGCGTCGAGAAGAAGTTCGTGTTCGACGAGCGCCACGAGGTCGTGGGGATCGTCGACGCGCCGCGCTACTTCTCGATGTCGCTCATCGAGGAGACGGCGCTGGCCGCCAACCAGGCGGTGGGGGACTTCTTTCGCGAGCGGGGCTTGCCGACGATCTACCGCGTGCACCCCGAGAAGGACGCCGAGGAGATCGAGAAGGTCGCGCAGGGCCTCGAGGAGCACGGCATCCGCGTCCCGAAGAAGGAGCGCCTGACGGGCCGCGACATCGCGCGCCTGATCACCTTGGCGCGCAAGAAGCCCAACGCCGAGGCGCTGATCCAGCGCATCATGGGGCTCATCGAGCGCGCGGTGTACGAGGTCAAGGACCACGAGGACGTCGCCACGCACTTCGGGCTCGCGCGGCAGGCCTACCTGCACTTCACCTCGCCGATCCGCCGCTACCCCGACCTCATGGTGCACCGCTGGCTCCACGAGGTGCTCGCGACGGGCGAGGCTGCCTCGCAGCAGCTCAAGACCGAGGACTACCTCGCGGACCTGAACGACGTGGCCTCGCACTGCTCGCTGCAGGCCGACATCGCCGAGATGTGCGAGACGGCCATCGCCGACCTGAAGATCTGCCAGTACCTCGAGCCGCACATCGGCGAGAAGCTCCAAGCCAGCGTGCTGCGCGTCTCGCCGCCCGGCATCGAGGTCAAGCTCCTGGCCTTCAACGTGACCGGCTTCCTCCCCTCGCGCTCGATCGGCGAGCGGGCCGAGGTCAAGGGCCCCACGATCCAGATCCGCGCCGGCAAGCGCCTGTTCTCGTTCACCGAGGGCCACCCGATCGCGGTGCGAATCCAGGACGTCGACTTCCAGAAGCTGCAGGTCCTGCTGGAGCTGGCCTGATCCACACGCAGCCGTCCCCGCGCGCCAGCCGGCGGGCGCGGCGGATCGGCCGCTCTTGGGCGCGCCAGCAGGGCCGCCGCGTTCTGGCCCGCCGGCGGCCACGCGCGCCTGGGGTGTCCCGCCGACGGGACGCGGGTCCCGCGCAGCGCCTGTGGTTCCGTGCCTCGCGCGCGTGCTCTCGCCCCCGCGCGGCGCTACCCTCCGCCCATGTACGAGACCGCGCTGATCCTCCACAACGTCCTGCGCCTCGTCGTCGTCGCCCTGACCTTGTGGGTCGTGCTGCGCGCCTTCCAGGGCTGGCGCGGTCGCCGGCCCTTCGGTGCGACCGACCGCCTGAACGCGCTGGTGCTGACGATCCTCGTCGACACCCAGCTCGTGATCGGCCTCCTGCTGCACTTCGTGTGGAGCCCGGTCACGAAGAACGCGATGGCGGACATGGGTGCGGCGATGAAGGACCCCTCGCTGCGCAAGTTCGTCGTCGAGCACCCGGTGCTCATGATCGCGGGGATCGCGCTCGTGCACGCCGGCAAGCTGGCCGCCAAGGGCGCCTCGAACGACGCCGGCCGGCACCGCCGCACGTTCGTGTTCCTCTCGATCGCGCTGATCCTGTTCCTGATCGGCACGCCCTGGCCGTTCCAGGAGGTCGGCCGTCCGTGGCTGCGGATGGGCGGCTGATCCGCTAGGATCGCGGGCCTTCGCGGGCGCCCGTAGCTCAACTGGAAGAGCTTCGGTCTTCGGAACCGACGGTTGCAGGTTCGAACCCTGCCGGGCGTACCACTGAACCCGCTTCGAGGGCCCTAGCGGCCCGGTTCACGTCTCTCCGGATGTCCGGAGGTCTCCTGGAATCGCTGCCAGATGGCGGAGTGGATGGCGGAGTGACGGCAGAGCCCAGCGTGCCGGTCGCGCGCTGGGACTCGATCCGTCCCGGACTGTTCCAGCGGGGGAGAGCCTCGACGGCGGAGCGTTCGTCGCCCCCGCCCAGGTGGGTGTAGGTGCCCATCGTCAACCGGATGTCCGAGTGACGGGCGAGCGCCTGGGCAACACGCGGTGCCGCACCGGAGTTCGCGAGGAGGGTCACGAAGGTGTGGCGGAGCGCGTGGAAATCCGCAACGTTTCCAGCCTCGTCCGCGATCGGCACGCCGGCGGCCGCGAGGTCGCCCTGGAGCGTCTCCGCCGCGCGCCAGAACGCGGGCAGGTGGAATGCCGCCTCGGACGGGTGACGCGCGCGCAGGAAGCCCCGGAGGGCCTCCGCGAGGTCCTCGCGCAGCGGCAGGCTCGCGGCCCTGCGGCTCTTGGTTCCCTCGGCGCGGAGGTTCAGGGCAGCGCGATCGGGCGCGAGGTCGAACGAGCCGACGCGGAGGGCCATGAGTTCCTTCCGCCGGACGCCCGTCTCGATGGCGAGGCGGTAGAGCAACGCACGCTCCGGGCCGGGCATGCCGTCGCGCTCCGGCGCGGACTCGACGAACCCGAGGAGCCGCTCGACCTCCTCGACCGTGAGGGCGCGACGGACCCGGCGACGGTCGGTCGCGGCGTTGAGCTTCCGCAAGGTGCGGAGGGGATCCTCGCTCGCGAGGCCGGACGCCACTGCCCATCGGCAGAACTGACGGATCGCCGCGAGCGTGTGGTTCGACGCCTGGATGCTCCATCCGCCGTCACGGCGCTCGTGGAGGTAGTTCTCGACCGACTCCGGGCGGAGGTCCTTCCAGAATCGTGCGCCGGTCCCGTCGAGGACGGCCCGAATGCGGGGGATGAGCGAGGCGAGCGTTTCCTTCGCGCGGTTTCGGGCCCGGAGGGCGCGTTCGAAGTCCGCCACGAGTTCCGTGAGCGCGCGCCCGCCTGCGATGCGCGTGCGGTCCAGGAGGCCGAGTTCCGCGAGCTTCTCCCGGGTGCCGCTCGGGAGCGCCTCGACGGCGCGGGAGAGGTCGAGGTCCACCGGCAGCGACGCGGAGCGGAAGGCGAGGAGCCGCTCGACAGTGCGTCCCAGGGCCTCGCTCGACGCCTTGTCGGTGAAGGCGCGGAATCGCTGGCGCGTGCCGAGCGCGTCGCGGAAGTCGAGGTAGTACCGCGACGTGGCGATGCGCTTGCCGGACTTCGCCTTGAACCGTTCTCGGTAGACGCGCATGGCTAGGTACCCTTCGGTTGCTTCGCCGGCTTCACGGGGCGGAGCGAGAGGTCGAGGAGGAGGCCCAGACGGTCGAGGACTTCGAGGGACAGTCCGCGCTCGCCGGCCATGAACCGTGACATCGCGGCCTGGTCCAGGTCGATCGCCTTGCAGATCGCATAGCGCGAGAGGCCCGACCGTTCGACGGCTTCCCGAAACTGGTCGGAGAGCGGACGGGGTGTCGTCGGCATGGTCCCATGGTACGGCATGCGTGTCTTTATGGCAAGCATGCACTCGTCGATGCTCAGGGGCATGCCGAGCGGGGCCACAGCCCCCGCGCCGGAACGATCCTCCCGGCTCCCCCCGGGCCGACCGGATCGGACTCGGTGAGGCCGCTTCACGGCGCACCCCAGCCGGCCTCAGCCTCGATCGCCGCGCGCTCCGCTTCCGCGTACGGGTCCGTGGCACCGGCGCTCGGATCGTCCAGACCGTCCAGACCATTCCCGCCCGAGCGCGGTCCGGACTGTTCGGACGATACGGACGGTCCGTCGCGACGCTTCACCAGTCGCACGATCCGGCGACGGCTCGCGTCCGGTGCCTTCTCCCCGAGGACCACTTCGATCCCGTGGGATCGCAGGGCCGGCGCATAGCGCCGGAGGATGTCCCCAACCTTCCTCGGCGTCCTCGGCCACGCGCGATCCCGTCCCCGCTCCTCGGTCGTGAGGAGCTTCCGAAGTTCGCCCGCCGTGCCCTCCCAGCCGTCGGCGCGCTCGTTCATCAGGTCTCGCACGGCAAGAGCGAAGGGCGAGCCGTCGAGCACGGACGCCGATCCCTCGTCGCGGTTCGCGAAGAGGGCATCCAGGAACTCGCCCGGGCGAAGGCCGAGCGCCGGAGCGGCCGCCTCCACGAGGCGCGCAAAGTCCGCGAGTCGGACGTTGCGGTCGAGCTTCATCGTATCACTTCTCGCGCGCGCGCATGATAGCGCATCGAGGAGCGCGCCGAGGATGCGAGGCCTAGCCTCGTCGAACTCCTCCCAAAACGTCCGCTCCTCGCGGCGCACGCGATCGTCGATGCGCTTGAGGCTGAGGACGATCGATCGATCGGCCACGTCGCCGCGGGATGCCAGGTCATCGATGCCGTTGAGGATCACCGGCCGCGCGACCTGGAAGATCGTCTCCTCGGTGTCGGAGTAGAGTTCGCGCGTCGCGAACCCGTTCCCCGAGGTCAACGCGCAGAGGTCATCCCCGAGCCACTCCGGGATCCCGCTCAGGTTGTCGAACACGACGAGCCGCGAGTTCGTCGCGGCGATCGCGAGGTCCCGCGAGTCCTTCGGCGGTCGGCGCGCGTCCGCGAGGTTCGGGTCGACCAAACGCCGGAGCACCTTCGACAACGTGGACTTCGCGGATCCCTGCTCGCCGTTCGCGATGAGGATCGGGAACGGGCCGGAAGGGGAGAGCAGCATCAGCGCGAATCCTCGCACGAGGACCCAGCCCGACGCGTCGACGTTGAGGAAGCCGCGAAGCTCGTCGATCGTCCCGCCGCGCACGGGAGAGGGGAGTGCGAGCATCCCGCTCCGCCGCACGAGCCGGGAATCCGAGTCGGCAGCGCCCACGATGCGCCAACCGTCTCGATCCACGCGTACGAGTTCATGCGCGTCGTTCGCCAAGTCGAGCCAGACCGCTCCGTCATGCTCCGCGAGACGGACGGCCACCGCGCGTTCGGGGCCCTCGTAACGTGCAGCCACGACCAGGTTGCCGACGACCGTCGCGATCGTCTCGCCGTTGGCCGCCTTGCCGAGGCCGAGGTAGACCTCGCGTGTCAACCACTCGCGGAACGGGCGCGATCGAACGCCGAGCGTTTCTCGCAGGTCTGCCGGTTCGCCGCCGTCTGCTCCGCTGCCGCGAACACGTACCCACGCGAACGGCGCACCGTCTGGCGAGTGAAAGAGTTCGAGGCGGTCGCTCTGCTTGAGATAGCCGAGGATCCGCTCGGCGAGCGTGTCGCTCGAAGGCTCTGGACGCGCGGCCTCGTTGTCGAACTGCTCGCGCAGCGCGTCGGGATCGAGAGAGGGGAACCGTTCGAGGAACTTCGCCTCCGCCTTCGAGCGCGATTCGTCGTCGGTGAGGTCGACGCGAGCCGTTACCGGGGACGCGCCCTCGTTCCGGACAATCACCTTGACCTCGCGTCCGTTCCGCATGCGTTGGAACTCGATGTCCATCAGCGCACCTGCCGTTCGACGAGACGAAGGGTCGGGGGGACGATCGCAGCGCCTTCGATCGCGGCGAGTACCTCGTCCCGCGACGTTCCGGCGCAAAGGGCTGAGCGGAGATCCTTCGCCTCGCGCGGCGGCTGGATGATCCGGACGGTCCGGCAAGTCGGCGCGAGCAACGCGGCAAGCGCCGAAGCGCCGGCACGGCCCGGTTCGTCGGCATCGGCGACGAGGACCGCATCGCGCTCCGCCCTCGATCGGAACCACCGCGCGAGGTAGTCCGTCGCTCCCTGGCACCCAGGTCGCCCAATCGCGAAGAACCCCAGGGACAGCGCCGCAGCGCAGTCGGACTCACCCTCAGTGACGAGCACGAGGGCGTCCTCCGGCACTTGCGGGAGGAAGAGCCCGTTCCTGGATCCCTTCGCCGCGCGTTTCTGGCCCCGGTATCGCTCGCGGATCCCCACGAAGCGGCCGAGGTGGTCGCGCATCGGCCACGTGGTCGCGGGTCGATCGTCCAGACCGACCGACAGCGCTTCCAGCGCGGCGACGGTGACGCCGAGCTTCGCGGCGAACCTAGCGAACACGGCGGGGAGTTCGCCTGCTCGCTGCCGCCCTTCGTCCGCGATCAGCCGGAAGCGCGATTCGTCCGGCGTCTCGTCCAGGTGGTACTTCCTCTGTGTTCTGCCGGTAGTACGCGAGCCGTGGAACCAGCCCGCCTTGCCCCAGCGGCGAGGGGACTCGACCCGGGCACAGATCGCGCGATCGGAGCCGTCGCGAGCGCGGAGACACCATCCTCCGTGACCGCAGATCGCGCAGGGCACCCGCTCGGTGACGCGGGCGTACTCGCTGAGGAGACCACTCATCGCAGCACCTCCCACCGGTCGCGCGACGGGCATCCGGCGAGCGCCCAACGCGTCAGGTCCTCGGCGTTCCAGCGCGTCGAGCGCCCCAGTCGAATCGCCCGAGGCAGTCGGCCGCTTGCGTTCAATCGCGACGCATGCGCGCGGGAGATTCCGAGGCGGCGTGCCACCTCGCGCAGGTCTACGAGTAGGATGCGCGTCTCGTCCCGGTGCCCACCGTGGCGTTCTTCGCACGCCCGCGGATCCGACCCCGCGGGCGTGTGGCTTTCAGGGGGCCGCATGAGGGACCTCCCCGCGCTTGCCCGCGAGCGCCGCGAGCACGGCCTCCAGATCGAAGCGCATGTAGCGCGCCCCGCACCTCGTGGCGGGGATCCGCCCCGCGTTTGCCCAGCGCCGCACGGTCCCCGGGGACAGTCGGAGTCGCTCAGCGACCTCCGCCGTCGTGTTGAGTCGATCGTGTGCCATGTTCTTGGCCTCCTACAGGCCACGAAACGGAGCGCACGGATCGCGATCGGAGCGTATGCGAGTGGATCGGAGCGGCGTCAGGAATCCGAATCGGCCTCCTAGATGTCCTCGGCCCTGGTGATCGAGCGTCCGGCTTCCTTCCTGACTCCCCGAATGCGCTGGCCTGTCGCGAGCCTTCCCCGGCGGGCGTAGGCGACCCAAGTCTCGGCGTTTGCCTTGGCCCTGCCGACCAGCAGTTCAGGACGGAGTTCCAGGAGCGTCTGGTGGTGTTCAGCGGATGGGACCGTGGTGCTGAGGTCCTCGCGGAGTTCGCAGGCCAGGATGAATCCCTCGTAGGCCACGGACTCGGCTGGCTTGCCGCGCACGGGGCGCGGCGTCCCTCCTGCTTGGGCGCGCGGCTGGGGCCCGACGGCCTGCGCTAGCTCGACCTCGTGCTCCACCTCGAACCGCGTCGTCGCGGCCTGGAGGACGTCATCGAGGCGCTCGCGATCCGCATCGAGGACCCAGGGCCAGCGGTGTGCCAGGAAATCGCCACCCGTCCCCTCCGGTTCCCCCCACGGGATCCGCCGCATGAACTCTGGGATCGCGGGGTTCGGGCGCTGTGACCGGTCCCAGAAGAACACGAGTACCAGGAGCACGGCCTCGGCGTGCGTGATTGACATCCGAGTCCCGAGGTGAGCGTTCGGCTTGGTGGTGTCGCTTGCGATGAGCCATGCCGCCAACTTCTGCTGCGGGAGGAACCGGCTCCCGTGGATGGTCTCGAAATTCGCGGGCCCGAACCTGCCGCGAACGTCATCACGAACGTGCCGTAGAAAGTGGTTGTCGGCCGGAGTCGGCTCCGTGCGCAACCGCCGGGCATACTCGTGATTCCCCGCCTCGCGAAGTTGCCGTAGTGCGGCGGCGCGCTCGCGGCGAACCGACACCCGATGCGAGGTCTCCGCCGCACGGAGTTCCGCCTCGCACTCCGCGCGATCTCGGGCGCGGATCGCGTCAAACGTGAAGGTCTTCTCCAAGAACGCCCGCCCCGCGGCGAACTGCTCAGGGCGCGCCCGTGTGTAGCGCACGAGAGCCTTCATGGTGGCCCCGTGCGCAGGTCCGAAACCCGTCTTGTCGTTCATGCTCTAGGCGGCCGACCCGGACCGCCCCCCGCCGCATGAACTTGAGCGCGGAGAAGTCCGGGTCGCTCACCGGCTGGCCTGCCGGTTCACCGCAGCGGAGACTATCGCGCACGGAGCGCGGGACAAGGCCCATCCTGTGGCCGGCTCCGGGCCCGGTCAGCCGGGCATGTCCGGAGGGATGGATGGACTCGCGCGGACGATGAGCACGCGCTTCGCAGGCGAGCCTCTTGCCGAGAGGAGCCTGCCGCACTCCGCGCAGCGCGAAGCGTCTTCCAAGGCCCGGCCTTCGAACAGGACCAAGCTCGCGATCCACGGTGTTCCTTCGCACCGCTCGCAGTCGCCAAACATGCGCGCCGGCATCCGGCGGACCGCGCGATCTAGTCGTGCCCTGAGATTCAACTCACCGCCATCGTCCGAAGTTCTGGAACCATCGCTCCAGACGGGGCGCAACTAGGATGTGCATGGCGAACGTCCCAGCAATCCCGAGGCCGATGAGCACCAGGACGACGGCGAAGGAGGAGGATTCGCCGCGAACGTGAGGATCGACGATGCCCAACTTCTTCAGAAGCAGAGCGCCGAACAGGCCGAGGAACATCGGACAGAAGCAGAGCGCGGGAACTAGGAAGCCCTCGCCTAGAAGCGCAAGAACCGACCGGCCTGCATTCGCGAACATGGCCTGCACCCGGCCGGGTCTCGACAGTGCGAGGGCTACCGCCCCAAGTGCAAGCAGACAGAGCAGCGCACCGAACTGGATGCCCAGGCGCAGTCCATCGATTCGGACGCCGTAGCTGGCGCTCGGTGACTGCGGCTCCGGCGGGGTAAGGATGCAGGCGTAGCCTGCCGGGCGAGTGGCAACCGCGGCGCCGGGGCGGGAGGTTGTGAACTCCCAGGGAGGGAAGAAGAACATCACGCCTGCGGCGAGAGATCCGGCAACGATCAGCGGGATGAACTTGGTAACCCGAGCAATTCGTTCGCTGCTCGACTTCACTTGGTCGTTGTGCGAGGAGGAGCCGTCACGGTCATCCATCGAACGCCTCCGGCAGCCGTGCGGCTGGATCCGGGGGACCAACGAGCAGGATGGGGAACTTGATCACCCGGCCGCCCTCGGTCAGCGACCTGCCGCAGTCATGACACCGGAGTCGCGGCGCCGAACCATCCTGGACGACGGCGAAGAACTCGACCCACTCGCGTTCGTCGCACTGCTCACATCCGCTTCGACGTGGCTCAGGGATCGTAGCGGCCATCCGTGCGAGGCGCGCGCGAATGCTCATCCGTGTCCCGTCCCTTTCGAGCGCGCGAGGCGGTTTTCGATGTCCTCCAGGCGGACGAGGAGGTCCGCTTCGATCGGCTTGCCGAGAGTGCGGTCGAGCACCTCGCGGATCGCCGGGACGTTCCCGCCTTTCGCGAGATCGACGAGCTTCGCGACGACTGCGTGCAGATCCTCCGGCGACACCGCCGCAAGCATAGCGGCGCGCAGCGCGGCAACCTGCCGAGCGTAAGGGTTGCCAGGACCACCGGGGTTGCCGGCTGCA
Source organism: Planctomycetota bacterium (assembly GCA_016795205.1). Taxonomy (GTDB): domain Bacteria; phylum Planctomycetota; class UBA1135; order UBA1135; genus JAEUHZ01. The sequence continues at coordinate 111,969 of JAEUHZ010000010.1, forward strand.
AACTGGCCGTTCCCGGCGCGACCGTCACCAAACGGAGTCATCGGTTCATGGTGTAGGCTAACGTTGCGGGTCCGTCCACGCGAGAACCCGACACGTCGGACCGCTTCTTGCGAGTAAGTGGAAGGGACTGGGAAGGACCCAAGCATGCCGAACCCGAGTGAGCCTGAAGGCGAGCGAAGCGCCGTTGCGCGTTGGTTGCTCGATGGGGACACCTGGAAGAGCCTGGCTATCGTTGGCGCATTGGCTTGGCTTGTCTTTGTGCAAGTACCGTCGTGCGACAAGCGTCGGGCCGCACGCGACGCGGCCTTGCTCAAGCGCCAGTACGAGTTCCTTGCGGAGTACGGGATCCGCGGTTCCCGCGCAGACGACTTCCTTCAAGCGGCAGAAGAGCGCGAACTGGATATCGGGCATCCGCGAGGTGGAGACCCAGGATCGAACTCGGACGAGTAGTCGCTCCGCGGGACAGCCAACTACCCGTTGCTACGTGAAGCTTGTGCGGTCATAGGGCACACGCGCCCTTCTCGACGAGTGTTGGCGGCGAGTTGGGCGAGCGCGGAGCGCCGCCGCTCTGTTGGCTCGTTCGCAGCCCCGGGAGGTTTGCCGCGAGACCATGCGGCGAAAGGAAGCATCCGAGCGATCAACCGCACGAGCGAACGAGCGTGACGATTGCGACACGGATGGCATCCGGCAGCGCATCCCAAGACCTCGCTACCTCCGAGAACTCGACCATGTGGCGGAGTGGATGGCGGAGTGCGGAAACGGCGTCATCGCGCTCGCGGTCGGAACTCCCGCGTCTTTGGCCGTTTGCGTCAAGCAGAGCGACTTTCCCGCTTCGGTCTTCGGAACCGACGGTTGCAGGTTCGAACCCTGCCGGGCGTACCACCGCGCCGTTCTCCCCGTCCCGTCCCGTACGGATGGTCCGTCCCAGCATCCGGGTCGGTGGCTGCGAACGGCCGCTCCGACTCGGAGTTGCAGGGCAGCCGGAATCGCAGCCCTCCGTTCGCAGCGCACCGGACCCTCGCCACGTCCCGCAGGATCGTTCGTGCCCAAGAGGTACACTCCGGCCCGGGGACGCTCGCGCCGCCCGCTCCCATGTCCAGGGTCCGCTCCCGGATCGAAGCCGCGCTCGCCGACCTCGAGCGCGCAGGCACGTTGACCCCCGCGCAGCGCGCCCTGGCGTCCGCGCGCATCGCCCAGGAACTCGGCCGGGATCGCGGCCTCGATCTCACGGCGATCGTGGCTGCTTTCGGCGCCGTGTTGCTCGCCGCGGGCTTCCTGTACTTGATCGGCTACAACTGGGAGCTGCTCTCGAAGTCCGCGAAGCTGGCGCTCGTCTTCGGGATCTGGATCGGGCTCCACGTCGCGGGCTACGTCCTCTCCGAGCGGCCCGGGACGCACCCGCGCGTCGGTCGCGCGCTGACGCTGCTCGGCGTGCTGGCCTTCGGCGGCGCGCTCGGCCTCGTGGCGCAGATCTATCACCTGTCCGCGCGCTACCCGCACGCCATCCTCGCCTGGTGGGGCCTCAGCGTGCCGGTCGTGCTCGTCACGCGCTCGCGCGCGCTCCTCGTCGCGGTGATCGCGATCGGACTCCTGTGGGCGGGTTGGCACACCGGCGTCTGGCTGGAGGGCCGAGCAGGCGACGGCACGCCCCATTGGCTCTCCGGCTTCACGCTGGTCGCCGCGGCGCTCGCGGCGCTGCTCGCGGGACTCGCGGGGCTCGCTGCCGGCGGCACCTACGACCGGCTCCAGCCCGTGCTGCGGGTTCCCGTGCTCGCGCTGGCGAGCGCGGCCCCGTTCGCGCTCGCGTTCCACGATCCCTGGTGGGACTCGTGGCCCCGGGCCGTCACGGTCCTCGACCTGGCGCCGGCCGGGGCGGCGCTGGCCGCGGCAGCGGGGGCCGTGGTCCTGGTCGCCTGGCGCCGCGGGACCGCCGCGGCCCGCGACCCGGCGCTGCTGCTCGCGGTCGCCGTGGCGCTGGGCGGCGCCGTGCTCGTGGCGCCGCGCGCGGTCCCGGTCCTCGCGAACCTGGCGCTGTTCGGTGGCGCGCTGGCGCTCGTCTGGCTCGGCGTCCGCGAGGCGCGCTCGCAGCTCGTCACGTGGGGCATGCTGCTGTTCGTCGCGGGCGTGCTCGCGCGCTACTTCGAGTACCTGTGGGACAAGCTCGAGGGGGCCTATGCGTTCCTGGCCACCGGGTCGTTGCTGCTCGTCGCGGCCTTCCTGTTCGAGAACCGGCGCCGCGCGCTCGCGGCGCGCCTGCGCGAGGTGTCGCGATGAGCACGGGCGTGCGCTACTGGGCGGCGATCGTGCCCTCGTTCCTGGCGGTCGCGGCCATCGCGCTGCAGGCCGAATGGACGCTGCGCGCCGGGCGCGAGGTGCTGCTCGAGGTGCGCGCCTACGATCCGATGGACGCGCTGTCGGGGCGCTACCTGGCCGTGCCGCTGGCGATCGAGCGCCTGCCCGCCGAGCGCTTCTCGGGGCCGCCCGGACGCTCCGCGGCCGGCGAGCGCGTGTGGGTGCGCCTCGAGCCCGGTGAGCCCACCTGGAGCGCGGCCGAGATCCTGGCCGAGCCGCCTGCGGGCGCGGAGCTCGTCGCGCTGCGCGCCACGCTCGTGCGGCAGGACCCGCGCGAGGTCTGGCTCGACTACGAGCTCGACCGCTTCTTCGTCCCGCAGGAGGCGGCTGACCCCACGCTGCCGCGCGGCGCGCGCCGGATCGTGGCGGTCGTGCGCGTCACGCGCGACGGCCGCGGAGCGCTGGCGGACCTGCTCGTCGACGGCGAGCGCTACGCCGCGTGGAACGCGCGGCAGCCGCGCTGAACCGGCGCCCGGTCCCAACCGGCTGCCTGCGACCGTGCCGCGCCACGCTCCCGACCCCGGAGAGGCGCGCTCAGGCCTGTCGCTCGGGCGTGCGCAGCACGAGCAGGCGTGGCTCGGTCATCGACTCGATCGCCCAGCGCAGGCCTTCGCGGCCGAACCCGGACTCCTTGACGCCACCGTACGGCATCGAGTCCACGCGCCAGGTCGGCACCTCGCCGACGAGCACCGCACCGACCTCGAGCACGTCCCAGGCACGCAGGGCGTGCGAGAGCGTGTTCGTGAACACGCCGGCCTGCAGGCCGTAGCGGCTGCGGTTGACCTGCGCGAGCGCCGCGTCGAAGTCGGTGAACGTCGCGAGCACCGCGACGGGCCCGAAGGCCTCCTCGCAGGAGAGGGGCGCGTCCTCCGGGACGTTCTCGACCACCGTGGCGTCGAGCACGGCTCCGCGGCGCGAGCCGCCGCACAGGACCCGCGCGCCGCGCGCCACGGCGTCGGCGATCCAGCGTTCGAGGCGCAGCGCCTCGGACTCTTGGATGAGCGGACCGATCGACGTGCGTTCCTCGCGCGGATCGCCAGCGACCAGCGCGCGCGCGGCGGCCACGAACCGGGCGCGGAAGGCCTCGGCCACGTCGGCGTGCACCAGGATGCGCTGGGCCTTCACGCAGCTCTGGCCTGCTTGGTAGAAGGCGCCGAACGCGATGCGCGCCACGGCGTCGTCCAGGTCCCAGTCGCGGTCCACGATGCAGGCGGCGTTGCCGCCCAGCTCGAGCACGACCCGCTTGCGGCCTGCCCGGCGCTTGAGGTCCCAGCCCACGGCGCCCGAGCCGGTGAACGAGAGCAGCTTCAGACGCTCGTCCTCGACCAGCGGCGCGGCATCGCGCGCGGAGAGCGGCAGCACCGAGAACCCCTCGGTCGGGAACGAGAGCTCGCGCGCGGCCTCGACCAGCGTGCGCGCGATCGCCAGCGCCGAGAGCGGCGTCACGCTGGCGGGCTTGAGCACGAACGGGCAGCCAGCCGCGATCGCCGGCGCGACCTTGTGGGCCACCAGGTTCAGCGGGAAGTTGAAGGGCGAGATCAGCGCACACGGGCCCACCGGGACGCGTCGCGTCAGGCCGCGGTACCCACGCGCGCGCGGCGTGACCTCGAGGTCCAGCACCTCGCCGCCGATCCGCGTGGCCTCCTCGGCGGCGATCTGGAACGTGTCGATCAGCCGGGTCACCTCGCCGCGGGCGTCGCGCAGCGGCTTGCCCGCCTCGGTGACGAGCGTGCGGGCCAGGTCCTCGGCGCCCTGCGCGAAACGCCGCGCGCAGGTGCGCAGCAGCGCGGCGCGCTCGTAGGCCCGCGTGGCGCCGAGGGCCGGCGCCGCGGCGACGCAGGCGGCGATGGCGCGCTCGAGCTCGGCCGGGCCGGCCAGGGCGACCCGGGCCGTGACCTCTCCGCTCCAGGCGTCGCGCACGTCGAGTGCGCGGCCGGTCGTCGTCGGCTGGCCGGCGAGCAGCAGCGGCAGGGTCGGGTCCATGCGCGCACGATGCCGGCGCGCGCGCTGCGCCGCAACGCCGGCCGCATAGCGCACGCGGATCCGGCCCGCGTGCGCTGGCCGCGCGGGTCGTCCGCCCGTAGCATCCGGCCCGGCATGCGCTCTCGCTGACGACAGGGTTCGCGCGTCCGTGAGGCGCGGCGGACAGGGGGCGGCCCTGGCGCGGGTCGGCGCGCGCGGCGCGTGCCGGAGTGTGCCGTGCCGTGAGGATCGCCGTCGTCACGCCGGCTCCTCCGGGCACGACCCGCGGCAACCGCCGCAGCGCGTTGCGCTACGCGGCGCTCCTGCGCCAGCTCGGCCACACGGTTCGGATCCTCCAGCGCTGGACGGGCGGCAGCCACGACCTGCTCGTCGCGCTCCACGCGCAGCGCAGCCGAGCGTCCGTCGAGGACTTCGCCCGCGCGCACCCGGGGCGGCCGATCATCGTCGTGCTGACCGGGACCGACCTGTACGGGGGACTCGGTGCCGGCGGGCGTCGCGTCCTGGAGCGGGCCACGCGGCTCGTCGTGCTCCAGCCCGAGGCCTTGCGCGAGCTCGATGCGCGCACGCGGCGCAAGGCCACCGTGATCCTGCAGTCCGCCGTGGCCGCTCCACGCCGCCCGCGCGGCAGCCGACGCGGCTTCCGCGTGGTCGCCCTGGGTCATCTGCGCGCCGTGAAGGACCCGTTCCTGCTCGCGGAGGCGGCGCAGAGACTGCCGCACTCCTCGCGCATCGAGGTGCTCCACGCGGGCGAGGCGCTCGACGCCGCGCACCTCCGCGGGGCGCGCGCGCGCTCGAAGCGCGGCTCGCGCTGGCGCTGGACGGGACCACGCCGCCACGCCGCGGCACTGCGGCTGCTCGCGTCCGCCGACCTGTTCGTTCAAACCTCGATCGCCGAAGGTGGCTCGATCGCGCTCGCCGAGGCCGTGGTCAGCGGCTTGCCGATCCTCGCCACGCGCATCCCGGCCGCGCTCGGCATGCTCGGCCCGCGGCATCCGGGCCTGTTCCCCGTGGGCGACGCTCAGGCGCTGGCTGGGCTGCTCCTGCGGGCCGAGACCGACGCGCGCTTCCGGACGCGCCTGGCCCGCGCCAGCCGCGAGCTCGCGCCGGTCTTCACTCCCGATCGCGAGCGTGCCGCGTGGCGCCGGCTCCTCGCGCGACTCTAGACTGCGCGGATGCCACCCGGCGTCCGACTGCGCGTGCTGCCCTCGGGCGATGGCCAGGTCGATCTCGCGCGCGAGGTCCGCGAGGGGCTGCTGCGAGCGCGGAAATCGCTGCCGTGCCGCTTCTTCTACGATGCGGAAGGCTCGCGGCTCTTCGAGCAGATCTGCTCGCTCCCGGAGTACTACCTGACGCGCGCCGAGGACGAGATCCTGGCGCGGCACGCCTCACGGATCGTCGCCGCGGTCCCCGCCGGCGCGGCGCTCGTCGAGCTGGGCAGCGGCTCGGCGACGAAGACCCGGCGCCTGCTCGCGGCGCACGTCGCGCGCGGCGGTCGCGCCGCGTACGCGATGGTCGACATCAGCTCGAGCGTCCTGGAGGACGGTGCCCGCGCGCTCGTCGCGGAGTTCCCGGGCCTGCACGTCGAGGCCGTGGCCGCCGAGTACCAGGACGGCCTGGCGCTGCTCTCCGCGGAGAAGCGCGCGCCGTGGCTCGTCCTGTGGCTCGGATCGAACGTGGGCAACCTCGACCGCGAGCAGGCTGCCGCGTTCCTGGGCGGGATCCGTGCGCGGCTCGCACCCGAGGATCGCCTGCTCCTGGGCGTCGACCGGCGCAAGGATCGCCTCACGCTGGAGCGGGCCTACGACGACGCGGCCGGGGTCACCGCGCGGTTCAATGCGAACCTCCTCGGCCGCATCGATCGCGAGCTCGGGGGTCGCTTCGGAGAGGCGCGCTTCCGTCACGTCGCGCACTACGACGAGCACGCGGGCCGCGTCGAGATGCACCTCGAGAGCCTGACCGACCAGGTCGTGCGCATCGAGGCGCTGGAGCTCGAGGTCGTCTTCCGTGCCGGCGAGCGCATCCACACGGAGGACTCGTACAAGTACTCCGACGCGGAGGCCGAGGCGCTCGCGACGCAGGCCGGGTTCCGTCTCGAGCGGGCCTTCACCGACGGAGCAGCGCGCTTCCTGTCCGTGCTGCTGGCCCCGAGCTGAACGCGGCGCGCGTCGGCGTCGAAAGGACGCGCCCCCGCCGCACGGCGCGGCGAGGGCGCGAACCGGGGGACCCCCATCCGAACGTGTCCGGCCCGGTGTTCGAGGCGAGCGGCGCTCAGTCGTCGCAGTCCCAGCGATCGCGGCCGTGGCGCCCGCCGTGGCCGTTCCGCCAGACCTTCGTGCGGCGCTCCTCCCAGTGGCCCGGGTGCTGGACGGTGCTCCACCAGCCGGCCCGCACGCAGACCTGGATCGGACGCCCACAGGCGTCGTAGCGCGTTTCGTAGACCGGCGCGACCCACACGCGTTCCGTGCGTCCGGGCACCCACACGCGCTCGACGACCGTCTCCCAGCGGCCGCCGTAGACCGGCGGGGCAGGCCGCGGGGCGTAGACCGGGAAGCCGATCTGGACGCCGATCGAGGAGCTCTTGCCCTGCTTCTGGAAGCCGATCGAGATGCCGCCGGCCGTGGCGTCCGCGGCCAGGATCAACAGGGCGGCGAAGGACGAGAGGACGATCGAGGTCGGGGCGTGCATGGGCGTCTCCTGGGGCGGCGGGCGTGCCGCGCTACCCCGCCCTTGCGAGGTCCATGCCAGGCACCGAGACCCGCGTGGCGCGGTCGAGCGCGCCGGGCAGTGTCCCCGCGAGCGTGCGCTGTGTCCGCGCCAGGGGAGCCGCGGTGGAGGTCAGCCGCCCCGCCGCTCGAGCGCGACCTCCGACAGAGCCACGCGACCGCGCCACGCTCCGCCCGGGGCGCGCCGGACGATGCGGATCTCGAGGCGCGAGACTGCGCTGGTCTTGCCCAGCGAGAGGACCGCGGGCGTCAGCTCGTCGGGAGGGAGCTCGAACGTGAGCGACTGCTTGTCGCGGTTCACGCGGACCTCGACGGACTCGATCCGGTCGTAGCGGCCCGCGAGGTCGCGCGCTGCGCCGCCCTGACCGAGGACGAGCGTGTCGGCTCGGAGGGGCTTGTGGAACTCGAGCACGAGCCAGGGCGTGGCGTCCTCGGGAGTGCTCACCCAGCGCGTCGACTCGAGCCCGTCGAGCGCCTTGTCGGGCGTTTCGGAGCCGAGCGAGGAGCTGGCCGCGGCGCGCGGAAGCGCCGCCAGGAGCAGATTCCGCTCGCGCGCCGCGGCGGCCTCGAGCATCCAGGGATGCAGCGCGCCGGCGGAGCGCACGCGGACCTCGCGCGACTCGACGGACTTGCACGGGCCGTCCGCACCCGCTGGCGCCAGGGGCTCGACGAACGTGATCGTCGCTCGCAGGGCGTGCTCGCCGGGAGCGTCGATCTCGCAGCGGGCTGCGAAGCTCTCGCCCTCGAACGCGCGGGACGGATTGCCGGGCACGCGCGCCAGCAGGCGCTCGCCGGCGCGGTACTCGACCGCGACGACGCGCAGCCCGAGGGCCCCGCCGTGCTCCGCCAGGAAGGACTCCGAGAAGCCGTCGATCCACAGCGCCACCGTGCCGGAGCCGGCGGCGCGGAAGCGCACGCTCTCGGTCGGGTCGGGGTTCTCGCGGCGGCCGAAGCTGGCTCCCGCGGTCTCGACCGTGGGACGCGATGCGCGGCGCAGGAACAGGATCGCGAAGCAGGTGTCGGCTTCCTCCTGGGAGGCGTGGAACACGCCAGCGCCGAAGGGCTTCCCGACCCCGAACGAGCCGTCGTCGGACTGGCTCTTCAGGAGCCAGCGCGCGCCCTCCGCGTACCAGTCCCGGCGTCCGATCTGCTCGAGGGCCAGCAGCGTGCCGACGCGCTCGACGCCGTAGAGCGCGTAGTAGTGCCAGCTCTTCGAGCCGCCGGTGTTGTCTTCCACGGTGTAGCGCGCGTCGAGCCAGGCGAGGCCCTGCTGGATCGCGCGCTCGGTGGCCGCCAGGCGCTCGCCGCGCAGCTTGGGCCCCAGCGCCTGGCGCGCCATCTCGAGCACCGCGATGCCCGCGGCCGTCATCGAGAGCGTCACGTCCCCCCCCGGCACGTAGGGGAACCCGGCCTGCAGGCTGCGTGGTTCGGCGCGCGTTTGGAGCGGGGCCGCGGCCGGAGTCTCCTGGTAGAGCAACGTGCGGTCGACGACCTCGTTCCAGAGCTTCTCGGGCACCTCGACGCCGGCGTAGCGCGCCGCGCGCAGGCCGAGCACCGCGTACTGCGTGTTCGAGAGGTCCGAGTGGCTGGGACCTTCGAGCCACCGCCCGAAGGAGTTCTCGTGCGCGCGGGGATAGCCCCACTGGCCGCCGCGGTTCCAGCCGGCGATCGTGCGTGCCAGCGCCTCGAGGCGCGGCCGCCGCGCCGGGTCGCGCAGCGCCTCGTAGGCCATCGCCATCACGCCCGCGGTGTAGGTCTCACCCGGCTCGACCCGGTCCAGGAAGGCGAAGGCACGCACGACGGCCGGGTGGTCGGCCGGGAGCCCGGCGCGCAGCAGCGCGTAGGCGCACAGCGCCGTCTGGCCGCCGCGGAAGCCGTGCTGGAGATGGCGCCAGGATCCATCGCGCAACTGCGCGGCGACCAGCCAGTCCACGGCGCGCGCGACCGCGGCCTCGACCTGGGCCGAGAGGCGCTCGTCGCGTGCGACGGCCAGGTGCTGCGCGACCGCTCCCACGAGCGCCAGGCGCTCGAGCACCACGCGTCCCTTGCCAGGCTCGAGCGCGATCTGGCCCAGGGGGCCGACGCCAACCGTGCGTTGGAACGCGACGCGGCCGTCGAACGCGATCGTGAGCTCACCGGCGCGACGCCGCGCGGACAGCTCGAAGGGCTTGCCGTCCGCGAACCACTTGGCGCCGTCGTCGAGGCGCGCTGGCGCGCCTCCGAACAGCGGGCCGTCGACGAACAGGGCGCCCTTCTCGCCGTCGAGCCCGAACAGGCTGTCGCCGAGGCGCAGCGCAGCGCCGGTCCCGCCGCGGCCGTAGAGAGCCAAGCGCAGGACGACCCCGGTGTCGCCCGCGCCGAGCTCGACCTCGCTCGCCAGGCGCGTGCCAGGACCTTGGAACTCGAGGCCCCGCTGGACGCGAGCGCCCGGGGGGCCCTCGAAGCGCGCCCGCTCGAGCCGTCGGCCGTCGAAGAGCACGTGCTCGGGCAGATCGGTCTGAGGCAGCGTCGCCGACGCCAGGAGGACGCCGAGGAGGGGGAGGGCCATCGGTCGCCGCGATCCTAACGCGCACGGAAGCTCGCGGCGGCGGTCAATTCTTTCCCGAGCCACGCACCGCGGCAGGGCTCGGGTAGGCTCGAAGCGGCTCGCGCGGTTCCGTCCTCCTCGACCCCTCAGGTCCCCATGCGCATCCTCGGTAGCCTCTCGGCACTCCTCGTTCTCACCCTCCCTGGCCTCGCCCAGGGCACGGATTCCTGCACGACGCCCACGCCCATCGCGGGGCTCGGCCCCCACGCCTTCAACAACGGCTCGGCCGCCACGGGCACGAACGCCGCGATGTGCGCCGCCGCGACACGTGACGTCTGGTTCCGCTGGACTGCGCCGTCCACGGCGATCTACACGGTCACGACCTGCGGCGGCGCCAGCACGGACACGGTCCTCGCCGTTTACGCCGGGACGGGTTGTCCGGGCGCGGGAGCCCTGGCCTGCAATGACGACACCTGCGGGCTGCAGAGTTCGGCCACGTTCACGGCGACGGCCGGCGCCGACTACGTGATCCAGCTCGCTTCCTACACCGGCACGGCAGGCGGCAGCGGGACGTTCAGCTTCACGGTCACTGCGCCCTGCACCGCGACCGTGGGCCCGGACGTGATCGTCGGGGACATCAACGGCGTGAGCAACTACGCCGCGGCCAGCGGGATCGACGCGATCGCGCTCGGCACGACCTCGTGCAACCTGGGTGACACCTGGCTGAACTGGATCTCGAACACGAACCAGCACCCCGTGATCGGGGGCAATCTGTACCGTTTCCGGGTCGTGAACGGTGCCGGCCGGTTCGAGCAGATCGGCCAGAGCTGGCTCAAGCACGGCTTCTACGCGCTGAGCCAGAACCTGTGCTGCCCGAACTGCGCCGGCACGGATGGCACGCACCTGGGGGTCGGCTGCTCGGACCCCTACACCTCGGCGCGCAACGGGACTCAGTCGGGCCTCGGCCCGCGCTGGCAGGTCAACGCCGCGACGGGCGTGTTCACCTTCCCGCCGGCGAATCCGGCTTGGTCGGGCGGCACCGCGCGTCGGCTGGAGTTCCTGGTCAGCGACGTCGACACGTCGGCGGGCGTGCGCTACTTCGGCGAGGCCCAGTACGTGACGCCGGACGATGCGGCCGCAGGCAATCAGAACAACAACGCCAGCTACCGCGAGCTGTCCACGAACGGCACGGACTTCGCGATGGTCGGCCCGACCCAGCGGCAGATGTCGGCCATCGAGGCCTGGCCGGCCTGCGAGTCGGGGGTCTCGATCGCGAACGTCCAAGTGCCGGCCGACGGCCTGTTCCACGTGGCCCACAAGGTCACGAGCCTGGGCGGCGGCCAGTACCACTACGAGTACGCGGTCCACAACCTGAACAGCCACCGCTCGGGCGGCTCGTTCTCGATCCCGATCGGCACGGCCACGATCACGAACATCGGATTCACCGATCTCCCGTATCGCAACGGGGACGGCGAGGGCAGCGTGAACCGTTCGGGGGTCGACTGGGCCGTGACGAACACCGGCGGCGTCCTGACCTGGAGCACCGAGACCGAGGCCCAGAATCTGAACGCGAACGCTCTGCGCTGGGGCACGACGTACAACTTCCGCTTCGACGCGAACGTCGCGCCGGCGGCGGGTTCGGCCACGCTCGGCCTGTGGCGCTCCGGCTCGCCCGCGGGGATGACGGTCCCGGTGGAGGTGCCCGGCGTGGCGACGAGTTTCGCCTACTGCTTCGGCGACGGCAGCGGCACGGCCTGCCCGTGCGGCAACTCCGGCGCGGCCGGGAACGGCTGCGCGAACAGCTTGAACGCGAACGGTGGCAACCTCGCCGCGACGGGCTCGTCGAGCATCACGGCGGACAGCTTCGTGCTGCAAGGCTCCGGCATGCCGAACAGCTCGGCGCTCTACTTCCAGGGCACCACGCAGTCGAGCGGCGGCGCGGGCACGGCCTTCGGCGACGGCAAGCGCTGCGCGGCGGGCTCGGTGATCCGGCTCGGGACGAAGAACAACGCGGGCGGCGCCTCGGTCTACCCGGCCGGCGGTGATCAGCCCGTCTCGATCCGCGGCGCGAACGCGGCCGGCAACGTGCGCACGTACCAGGTCTGGTACCGCAACGCCGCCAGCTTCTGCACGGCGGACACCTTCAACCTGACGAACGGCTACCAGACGACCTGGACGCCCTGAGCGCTGCCGAGCCGCAGACTGGCGGGCCGTGGGGCGCACGTCCCCACGGCCCGCCGACGTTTCCAGGTCGGGCAAGGCGCGCCGGTCGGCCAGCCGCTACGCTCGCGGGATGTCCGCGGAGCCTGAGTTCCTCGTGGCCCGCGTCGAGCGCCTCGTGGCGAGCGGTGCCGGGCTCGCGCGGGTGGATGGTCAGGTCGTCTTCGTGCGCGGGGCCCTGCCCGGCGACCTCGTGCGCGCGCGTATCGTGCGCCGCGCCCGGCGGCACCTCGAAGCCGAGACCGTCGAGCGCATCGAATCGTCCCCCGAGCGGCGCGCGCCCCGCTGCCGTCACTTCGGCGCGTGCGGCGGCTGCGCGCTCCAGGACCTCTCGTACCCGGCGCAGCTCGCGGCCAAGCGCGCGCTGCTCTGCGACGCGCTGCGCTCGATCGCCGGGATCCGGACCGAGATCCCGCTCGAGATCATCGGCTCGCCGGAGTACGGCTGGCGCGCGCGCGGCGAGTTCCAGCTCGCTCCCACGGCGGACGGGTCGCGGCCGGCCGCCTTCCGCCCGCGTTCCAGCGAGCTCACGCCCCTGGCGGAGTGCCCGGTGCTCGTGCCGGAGCTGGAAGCGGAGCTGCGCCGCCGTGCCGCCGGTCCGTGGACCGCGGCGCCCGCGGCGCGCGTCCTGCGCCTGGCGGCGGGAACGGCGGGCGTGGCCGCCGTCGAGCTCGACGCCAACGGCGCGCTGATCGGTGCCGAGCCCGAGGTCGTGCAGCACGTCGCCGGCTTCGCCCTGGCCTGCGGCGCGGCGAGCTTCTTCCAGGGCAATCGCGCCTTGCTGGAGCCGCTCGTCGAGCGCGCGACGGGCGGCGCGCGCGGGGCCCTGGCGTTCGACCTCTACGCCGGGTCGGGGCTCTTCAGCCTGCCCCTGTCGCGCGCCTTCGACTTGGTCCTGGCCGCCGAGGAGGACCCTGCGGCGGTCGAGCGCAGCCGCCGGAACGCGGCCGCGAACGGCCGCACGAACGTGCGCTTCGAGGCGGCCGACGTCGCGCGCTGGATCGTCCGCGCCCGGCGGCTGGACCCCGACTTCGTGCTCCTGGACCCGCCGCGCAGTGGTCCGGGGCCCGGCGTCGCCGAAGCCGTCGCGGCGGTCGCGCGGCGCGAGATCCGCTACGTGTCCTGCGACCCGGCGACGCTGGCGCGCGATCTGCGCGCGATGCTGGCCCGCGGCTGGCGGCTCGAATCCCTGGCGCTCCTCGATCTCTTCCCCCAGACGCTGCACGTCGAGTCCGTCGCGCGGCTCGTGCCGGCCTTGTCGCCGGCGGTCGGCGCCTGACAGACTTCGGGAGCCCTTGGACGCCGCGCCCACGCCGTCGGTGAGGACCCCGCTCCTGGAGCGGCTCGCGCTGCACCGGCCCGAGCTGCGCGCCTGGGCGCTCTACGACTGGGCCAACTCGGCGTTCTTCACGACCGTCGTGGCCGCGGTCTTCCCCGTCTACTACCAGAAGGTCGCCGCCGCGGGCCGCGACGACGTGCTGGAGACCTACTCGGGCGTCACGAGCGCGGCGATGCTCGTCATCGCGGTGCTGGGGCCGCTGCTCGGGGCCCTGGCGGACACGGGTGCGCGCAAGAAGCCGTTCCTGCTGGCGTTCCTGGTGCTGGGGTGCCTGGCCACGGCCGGGCTCTACTTCGTCGAGCGCGGCGACTGGGTGCTGGCCTGCGTGCTCTTCGCCGTCGGCAACGTGGGCGTCGCGGGCAGCTTCGTGTTCTACGATGCGTTGCTGCCGGCCGTCGCGCGCCCCGACGAGCTGGACCGCGTCTCCTCCGCGGGCTACGCGCTGGGCTACCTGGGTGGCGGGACGCTGCTGGGCCTGAACCTGCTCGGGATCCTGCACCCGCACTGGTTCGGCCTGGAGCCGGACTCGACGCTGCCGACGCGGCTCTCGTTCGTGTCCGTGGCCGTGTGGTGGGCCCTGTTCTCGATCCCGCTCTTCCGGCGCGTGCCCGAGCCGCCGCGGGCCTTCGAGAGCGACGAAGCCGCCGGGGACTCCGTGGTCCGCACCGCGCTCACACGCTTGGGCGAGACCCTGCGCGAGGTCCGCGGCTACCGGCAGGTGTTCTTGATGCTGCTCGCGATGCTCGTCTACAGCGACGGCATCAACACGGTGATCCGCATGGCGGTCGTGTACGGCGGTCGGCTCGGCATCGCTGGCGAGGCGATGATCCCGGCCGTGCTCTGCGTGCAGTTCCTGGGCGTGCCCTGCGCGTTCGGCTTCGGGTGGCTGGCCGGCAGGCTGGGCCCCAAGCGTGCCATCCTCCTGGGGCTCGCGGTCTACGTGGGCATCGTGCTGTACGCGGCACAGATGGACTCGGAGTTCGACTTCTACGTCGTGGCCGCGGGCGTGGGCCTGGTCCAGGGTGGCTGCCAGGCGCTGTCGCGCTCGCTGTTCGCCAGCATGGTTCCGGCGCACAAGGCGGGGGAGTTCTTCGGACTCTTCGGGGTGCTCGAGCGCTTCGCGAACGTGCTCGGTCCGCTGGCCTTCACGCTGGCGATCGCCTGGACGGGAAACGAGCGCGCCGGTCTGCTCCCGCTGATCCTGTTCTTCGCCGTGGGCGCGTTGCTCCTGTCGCGGGTCGACGTCGAGGAAGGCCGCCGCATCGCGCGCGAGCGCACCGCCCGCGGCTAGCGCGCGAGGCCGCCCCGTGGGGGGCAGCCTCGCACCGTGGCGCGGGACGCAGCCCGCTCAGGCCTGCTTCTGCCCGCAGGCCGGACAGAAGTTCGCAGCGCTCGGCAGCCCCGCCCCGCACTGGAAGCAGAAGCGGGCTCCCGCGGCCGGCGCGCCGCCGGCCGCACCGGCCGCAGCCGCGGCCGCCGCGACCGGGGCCTCCGGCGTCCGCGGCGCAGCGGGGGCGGACTGCTGGCTCATCATCTGCTGCGCGAGCCCCAGCCCCACGCCCAGCCCAGCGCCCCCCAGCAGGCCGGCGTTCCCGCCTCCCTCGCCGCCGCCACCTTTCGCCATGCCCTCACCGGCGCCCAGCATGGCCTTGCCGGCCGCGAACTCGCGGAACGCGCCGACGCCGCCCACCGTGCGCAGGTAGGCCGCATCGGTGTAGAGCTTCTTGAGGTTCGCCGCGTCGGTCTCGTCGATCGCGACCACGAAATTGCCCATGCGCACGATCTTCAGGCCGTAGCTCGCGACGTGCGTGTCGAGCGCGCCGATGACCTCGGTCTCGACCTCTTCGGTGTAGGCGCCCGAGGTGACGTCGAGCAAGGGCCACTTGTTCTTCACGAGCAACTGCGCGACGCGGTCACGGATCGTCTTGAGGACCTGCTCGCGCATCCAGGGCTGAACCTCGAAGGACTGGGCGCGGCCCGTCCCCACGAGGTTCACGATCAGCGCCTCGGGGTTGGTGACCCGGAAGCTGAACTCGCCGTGGACCATCGTCTGCACCGGCACGCCCGACTTGGGGTCCTCCACGTTGCCGATCGGGCCCCCGAACTTGGCACCGGTGAACTCGCGCATCGTCACGAAGAACACCTCCGTGATGAACAACCGGCCGTCGGTCAGCTTGTCGAGGAGCTGGCCCAGGAAGGGGATGTTCGTGCTGTCCAGGGTGTGCCGACCGGGACCGAGCGTCCCGACCACGCGGCCGTCGCGGAAGAAGACCGCGACCTCGTCCGCCATCACGGTGAGCTGCGCGAACTTCGGGACCGTCGGGTCGGGGTGCTTCCAGACGACGTGCCCCTTGGCCTCGTCGGGACGCGCGATGACGAGCTCGCCCACGCCACCCTTGAACCAATCCATGACTCCCATCGGCGGTATTCCTTTCTGGATCCGGGCGCGGGCCCGGGGATCGGACCTCGTACGCGCCAAGCTACGCGAACCTTCGCGCGTGGGGGAAGCTCGTCGAAGGGGTGCTGGGTCGGCGCGTAGGATCGAGGCCCGTGTCCGAGCCGCCCCCCCTGCCGCACGCCACGCCGCCAGCCCCGGACGAGCCCGCCGTTCCTGGTCGCGTGTCGGTGGCACGCGGCGAGCCGCCGGCGGGTGCCGAGCCCGCGGACGACACGGCGGCCCGCGCCGTGCAGGTCCGCTGCCGGAACTGCGGCGCGAACATGCTCTGGGATCCGAGCGTCGACGCGCTCTCGTGCGGCCACTGCGGCCACGTCGAGGCCGTTCCGCGCCTCGAGGGCACGATCGTCGAGCGCACGCTCGAGGAGGCCGGCACGGCGGCGCGCGGGTTCGGCCTCGCGACCCGCGCGGCGGCCTGCACGCGCTGCGGCGCGAAGACCGACTTCAGCGGGCAGGAGGTCTCGACGACCTGCGCCTTCTGCGGCGCGCCGGCGGTGCTGGAGGAGAGCTCGTACAGGAATGCCCTGCGGCCCGAGTCGCTGATCCCGCTCGACCTCGCGCGCGGCGAGGTCGAGCAGGCCTTCCGCCGCTGGACGCACGGGCTGTGGTTCCGCCCCAGCACGCTGCGGCACGCGCGCGTGGACCAGGCGCGCGGCGTCTACGTGCCGGCCTGGACCTTCGACGCGCGGGTGTGGAGCCAGTGGAGTGCGGATGCCGGCTGGTACTACACGGTCATGGAGCCGCGCCCGGTCATGGTGCAGGGCAAGCTCCAGGTGCGCATGGTCCCGGTGCGGAAGGTGCGCTGGGAGCCACGCTTCGGGGAGCGCCGGGACGTGTTCGACGACCTGCTCGTGCACGCCTCGCGCGGCCTGTCGCCGAAGCTGGTTTCCGAGCTGGGCGGCTTCCCGACGCAGGGCCTCGTGCCCTACCGGCCCGAGTACCTGTCGGGTTGGGGCGCGGAGGAGTATGCCGTCGACCTCGAGGCGGCCTGGACCGACGCCCTGCGGAGCATCGAGGCGCGCCAGACCGCGCGCTGCGCGGGCGACGTTCCGGGCGACACCCAGCGGAACCTGCGCGTGCGCAACACCGTTTCCGAGGTGCGCTGGAAGCTCGTGCTGCTCCCCGTGTGGAGTGTCACGTACCGCCACGGGGGCCGCGACTGGGCCGTCTTGGTGCACGGCACGACCGGGCGGGTCGCGGGGGATGCACCGTACTCGGGCGTGAAGATCGCGCTCGTGGTCCTCGCGATCGGGCTCGCGGCCCTGGCGTTCCTGGCGCTGGCCGGGCGCTGATTCACGGGCCGAGACGCGGTTTGACGCCTGCTGGGGAGCCTGCCTAGAGTCTGAGCCGTTCCTCGCCGGCCTGTGCTCCGCCGCGTTCGGAGCCGGCGCCGCGCGCGCCGCCGCGCCTTGCCCGCATCCCTCGCACCACCCTCGATCGAGCGTTCCGTCTCGCCGCGTCAGGAATCCGTCCGATGTCCAACAAGGTGTACGTGGGGAACCTGCCCTACTCCTTCACGAACGAAGACCTCAAGAACCTCTTCGCTGCGTACGGACCGGTGCGCCACGCGGAGGTCATCATCGATCGCATGACGAACCGCTCGCGCGGCTTCGGCTTCGTCGAGTTGGAGACCAGCGAGGCGTTGCAGCAGGTGATCCAGAGCCTGCACGACACGGAGCTCCAGGGGCGGCGCCTGACGGTCAACGAGGCCCGCGAGCGCGCGCCCGGAGGTGCGCGACCCGGCAGCGGTTTCGGTGGTCCACGCCCGGGCGGCGGCTTCGGTGCTCCGCGAGCGGGCGGCTCGGGCGGGCCGCGGCCAGCGGGGGCCGGACCCGGGCCACGGCCGGGCGGCGGCTTCGGCGGGCCACGCGGACCGGCGGCGGGCGGCGGGGGCTCGGGTGGCCCCGCCCGCGGCGCGCCGCCGCGCGGCGGCCGCCCGAAACGCGAGGAGAGCGATCGCTGGTCCGACGGCGGCGGGCGCCGCCGCCGGAACGACGAGGACTTCGGCGACGAGTGAGGCGGCCCGCGGCGCGCCTCGGCCCGCGTCCGCCTCAGTCGGAGACGATCTGCAGGAGCTCGACGTCGAAGACCAGCGTGGCGCGCGCCGGAATCGTCGGCGGGCGGCCGCGCTCGCCGTAGGCCAGGTCGTAGGGGATCACGAGCTTGCGCTTCGCTCCCACTTGCATCGAGCCGACGCCCTCGGTCCAGCCCGAGATCACGCCGTTGAGCGGGAAGGTCGCCGGATCGTTGCGATCGAGCGAGCTGTCGAACTTCGTCCCGTCGAGCAGCCAGCCGCTGTAGTGCACCTTGACCTGCGAACGCGGGCTCTTCGGCACCGGCCCCGTCCCGGGCTTGAGGTCCGTGTAGCGCAGCCCGCTCGCGGTCGTCGTCCAGGTGCCCGTCACCGCATCGCCGGGAAACGTGTAGGGCGGGAACTCGGTCATGGCCACGGCGCCGCTCTGCGCGTCGACCACGCAGCGCCAACCCTTCTCGGCGCCCCAGACCGAGAGCTTCCACACCGGTTGGCCTCCCACGAGCGCGAACTGGGCGCTCTCGACGACGCCGCCGGTCTCGCGGGCCGCGGCCGCGGCCGCGTCGGTCAAGGACACCTTGACCGCCGAGAGCTCGCGGTGGCTCTGCGTGATCATCTGCCGGTCGGGGACCACGGTCGTGTGGTCTCTCTCGAGGACCAGCGGCAACCCGATGGCGACCGGCACCGCGAGGACGAGGAGGGCGAAGGACGTGCGGAACATAGGGGATCCTGGAAAGGGCTTCCGGTCGGACGACGCCCGACCAGCGGGCGCAGAGCCTAGCCGAGGCCGGGCCGGGCCTGAAGGCGGGCGACCCGCAGAACCCGGGGAGCGCTGCCGGCCGATGCACTGGGCATGAGCCAGGATCCCCGCGCGCCGCGCCCGACCGTCGCACCCCTGCGCTGTGGCCGCTGTGGCGGCTCCTTTCACGAGGGCGACGCGTTCTGCCCTTGGTGTCGCGCCGGCATCGCCCTGGAGGATCGCGGACGCTCGCACGTCTGCGCGCGCTGTGCCCGTCGCGCGCCGACCAGCGCCGCCTGGTGCCCGGGCTGCGGCGAGCGGCTCGGGGAGCAACGGCTCGCACCCGCTGCGGAGGGGGCACGCTGTCCCGCCTGCGCGGCCGACCTGCGCGAACGCAGCGTGGGCCAGCGGCGCATGACGGAGTGCTCCGGTTGCGGGGGGCTGTGGCTCACCGCTGCGCTGCTCGACGAGCTGTGCGGCGAGGCCGAGCGCGCGGGGATCGCGCACGCCGCGCCGGCGCTGCCCGCGGCGCGGCTGGAGCCGGATCCGCGCTACCGTCCGTGCCCGGGCTGCGCGGCGCTCATGGCGCGCAGGAACTTCGGCGGCTCGTCGGGCGTGGTGATCGACGTCTGCCGCGAGCACGGCGTGTGGCTCGACCCCGAGGAGCTCGAGCACGTCCTGGCTTGGGCGCGCGCCGGCGGGCTCGAGCAGGAGCGGCGCCGCCGCGTCGAGCGCGCGCGGCGCGCGGTCGCGAGCGCGCCCGAGGGCTGCGGGCCGACGCCCCCGGTGCCCGCTCGGAGCGCGGGCGGCGGGGGACTCTTGGAAGCGCTTTCCTGGCTCGCGCAACGGCTCGGTTAGTCCGGGGAATCCGCTCGAGGGGCGCCGCGCGCGGGGCCGATCACCCCTGCGGCGATGGGCCCGGCAGGCCTGGCGCCACCACGTCCGGGCGGCAACCCGCGGCGCGGTCCGAGAGAGGTCCAGGCAGGGTGCTCGCATGTCGACGTCCAAACCGGGCGGTCGAAGCCGCGGTGGCTTCACGCTCGTCGAGCTCATGATCGCGATCACGGTGCTGCTCGTGGCCGTGCTCGGCACGTTCTCGAGCCAGCTCCGCGCGCGGGAGCTGATCCAGACCACGCGCGAGACGGCCATCGCGACGGCCGACCTGCGCGCGGCGATGGAGCGCATCCTGCTGCGACCGATCGACCAGCTTCCGATCGCTGGGAGCGCCTTCGCGGACGACCAGCCCATCGCGCAGTTCGAGGGGCTGCACCTCACGGACCAGCGCATCGTGGCCGACTACCCCGGCTACACGGGGGGGGCCGTGCCCGATCCTCTGCCGATCGTGCTGACGATGACCTGGACCGATCCGCGTGGGCGGCCTCGCACCGAGACGCTGCGCAGCATGAAGACGCGCTGAAGGGGAGCCGACGATGAAGACAACGATGTGCATCCCGGAGCGCGCGCTGCGTCGCGGCGGGTTCGGCCTGGTCGAGGTGGCGATCTCGGGCACGATCCTGCTCGTGCTCGCCGCGAGCATGGTCGAGGCCGTGCGGCAAGTCGGCGCGTTGGGCCGCTCCGAGGGCACGATCTCGCGCCTCCAGGACGAGGCCCAGGACGCCTTGGCGTCGATCGCCGCCGACCTGAAGGACGCCGGGTTCGTGGACACGAACGGCAGGGCCTACCCGTTCCTGTTCGAGGACGGCGCCGCCGGCGGGGACTTCGCGGTGCACGACCACGCGCCCGCGGCGGAGCACGCCGCGGAGGGCGAGCCGGGCTTCGGGCCGAATCGCGAGATCGTGTTCGTGAAGCCGGCCTTCCGCGAGGTCGTCCAGGACGCCGACGGGGTGAATCACGAGCTCGTCGACGAGGACGGCAACGCCGTGGCGCTCCCGGCGGGCATCGAGATCGTCAAGCGCTACGCGTTCCCGGTCATCGGCAACGATGGCAGGGTGGCGTACGACGCCGCGGAGCTGTCCTTCGTCGTCGTGACCGCGGCGGATGGCGTCAACGAGCTGCAGCGCCGCCGCGATGGCGGGGCGCCGTCCGTCGTGGCGCGGGGCGTGGAGCGCGTCGTGTTCGACACGAGCGCCACCGATCCGCTCGGCGTGCCGGTCGGGGCCGTGCGAGCGCGCCTGTGGATGCGAATGGTGGACCAGGGGGGGACGGCGCACAGCCGGTTCGTCGAGACGGTCGTGCGCCTCAAGAACGGGGGTTGATCCAGATGAAGATGCGAGTCGTCGTGGTTTCCAAGCGCCGCCGCGGTGTGGCGTTGCTGTACGCGGTCAGTTCGGCCTTCGTGGCCGCAGGCATGGTGACGCTCATGCTGGGCTTGGCGCTGGCCGGCGATCGGACGGCCGACACCCAGCGCGCGTCGAGCCGGGCGGACTTCCTGGCCACGGGCGCCGTGGAGTCGGCCAAGAAGCGCCTGCAGACGGCCATCGCGAACTGGACGCCCATCCCCACGGGAGGGACGATCGACATCGGTGGCGAGACGGCCGCCTATACGATCCGGCCGACGGGCTTCAACCGCACGGTCATCGATCCCGCGGGCATCCAGACCATCGAGACCGGCTACGAGATCCGCGCCACGGCCGAGTCCGGCCGCAGGCCGTCGCAGGTCTTCCGCGTGATGAACTCGCTGGCGACGCCGCTGTTCCAGTTCGCGGTCTTCTACGACGGCGACCTGGAGATCCAGCCCGGCCCGAGCATGTCGATCTTCGGGCGCGTGCACTCGAACAAGAACATGCACCTGGGGTCGAACAACACGCTGCGCCTGAACACGAACTACGTCCACGCGATCGGCAACATCTACCGCCATCGCAAGGACGACCCGAGCCTCTCGCAGGGCACGGTCGTCATCCGCGAGTGGGTGGCCAACCCGTGGAACCCGGCCGAGCCCGCCAACTACTACACGATGTGGAGCCAGTCGCAGCTCGCTGCCATGGGCATCTCGAGCCAGAGCGGGTTCGACAGCAACTTCATCACGGGCTGGGACGCGGACGGGAACGGGTGGTACTTCGACGCGGGCGACCTGCTGCCGTTCGGGCCCGGGGCGCTGGCGTACTGGGACCAGCCCGACGGCTACTCCGGCGGGAGCGGCCACACCGTCAAGACCGGCGAGCACGACCTGGGCGAGGCCGTGGTGCCCCAGATCGGTTCGATCCAGAAGTTCGAGGCCAACGCGGCCGGCGATCACGCCTGGGACCCGGTGACGAGCTCCTACCAGCCGGTTCCGG
The DNA here is from genome assembly GCA_016795205.1 of Planctomycetota bacterium. Classification (GTDB taxonomy): domain Bacteria; phylum Planctomycetota; class UBA1135; order UBA1135; genus JAEUHZ01. Next base: position 133,575 of record JAEUHZ010000010.1, read on the forward strand.
CCGGGACCGGCACGCACTCGAAGGGCTACTACCACCAGAACGCCGACCTCAAGGTGCTGGTCAACGCGGCCGGCACGGCCTACACGGCCTACGACGGCGCGGGCAACGACATCACGGCCGCCGTGTCGAGCGCGATCACGCTGAGCTCGATCTACGACGCGCGCCAGGCCAACGGCGGCTCGGGCGTCGTGCGGGTCGTGGACGTGAACGTCGGCGCGCTCCAGGCCACGGGGTACTACCCGGCGAACGGCCTGCTGTACGCCGCGCACTACGGCTCGGGCACGGGCACGAATGCGAAGGGCGTGAAGCTCAAGAACGGGTCGCTCCTGCCCTCGAAGTTGACCGTGGCCTCCGAGGACCCGGTCTACATCCAGGGTGACTACAACGTCGGCAATGCGAGCGTGACGCAGAAGGGCGCGGCCGTCATCGCCGACGCGGTCAATCTGCTGTCGAACGCCTGGAACGGGTCGAAGACCTCCACCAGCGGGCTCCCGACGGCTTCGAACACGACCTACAACGTGGCGATGATCGCGGGCAACCAGGACTCGGCTGGAGGGGCCTACAACGGCGGGCTCGAGAACCTGCCACGCTTCCACGAGAACTGGACCGGCCGGAACTGCACGATCAAGGGCGCCATGGTCAACACCTGGAACTCGGCGCACGCCACCGCGCCCTGGGTCTATGGCGGCAACCGCTACCAGGCGCCGAACCGCATCTGGTCGTACGACACGGCCTTCAACAGCGTGGCGAACCTCCCGCCCTTCACGCCGATGGCGGTCTCGGCGCGCGACGTCGTGACCTGGTGAGCGCGCGCTGCTGACGGGTCGGCGCGCTGGCAGCGGGCTCCCGCCCTGGCGGGAGCCCGCTGCGCTTCGCCCCGGCCCCCGGCGTGCGCTAGAGTCCGGGAGATGGGCCGCACGATCCTGCGCACGCACGGCGACGAGGACTCACCCTGGTTGCGGAGCACGCTGTTGCGCTGCGGCGAGGCCATCGCGCGCGAGGCCTGGCGGCCGTCGCGCCTGGCCGCACGCGGACCGGTGGGGGCGGGGTGGCGGCTGGTGCGCATCGCGTGGCTCGCGGGTCGCGGCGTGCTGCGCGACCAGTGCCTGCTGCGGGCCTCGGCGCTGACCTACATCACGGTGCTTTCGCTGGTGCCGCTCCTGGCCCTGGCCTTCGCCGTGGCCAAGGGCTTCGGCTTCTATGCCCATCTCGTCCACGACGTGATCGAGCCGTTCCTCGACCGGACCTTCGGCGCGCTGCCGGTGCCCGGCGAGGGGATCGACAGCGAGGAGAGCGGCCTCGCGGTGCGCATCGCGATCGACCAGCTCCTGTCGTTCGTGGACGGCACGAAGTTCAGCGCGCTCGGCGTGGTCGGGCTGCTCGTGCTGCTGTGGACGGGCCTCAAGCTGCTCGGCGCCATCGAGCAGGCGTTCAACGACATTTGGGACGCGCCCCGCCCGCGCAGCGTGATGCGCAAGCTCTCGGACTACCTGGCCATGATCGTCGTCACGCCGATCTTCCTGTTCGCGGCGACCGGCCTGACCACGGCCGCGCACGGCAGCGCGTTCGCGCGCTTCCTGCGTGACAGCGCCGGCCTGGGGAGCGCGCTCGACGTGACCCTGCGGCTGGCGCCGCTGCTCGCGCTGTGGGCCAGCTTCGCGTTCCTCTACTACGCCATGCCGAACACGCGCACGCGCTGCGCGTCCGCGGCGCTGGGCGGGCTCTTGGCCTCGCTGCTCTGGCAGGGGGCGCTGCTGCTGCACATCCGCTTCCAGGTCGGCGTCGCCAACTACAACGCGATCTACTCCAGCTTCGCCGCGCTTCCGATCTTCCTCGTGTGGGTCAACGTCTCGTGGGTCATCGTGCTGCTCGGCGCGGAGCTGGCGTTCGCGCACCAGAGCGAGCCCTCCTATGCGGAGGCCCCCAGCGCCCGTCCGGCCGACCCCTCGCTGGGCGTGGCGGCCGGCCTGCGTGCCGTGCTGCGCATCGCGCAGTCCTTCGCGGCCGGCGAGCCGCCGCGCAGCAGCACTGCGATCGCGGAGGACCTGGCGTTGCCCGAGCCCGCCGTGGCGGGCTCACTCGGGCAACTGGCGCGCGCCGGCATCCTGGCCGTGGCCGACCACGAGGGTGCACCGGCCTGGGTCCTGGCGCGGGATCCGGCCACCGTGCGCGCCAAGGACGTGCTCGACGCCCTGCGTCGCTCGGGCGCGCGCGTCGATCTGCCGCCGCGGACGGCCTCCGACGTGCTGGCCGATCGCGTCCTGGACGGGCTCGACGACGCGGTCCTGGCCTCCGCGCACAACCGCACGCTGCGCGAGCTGGCCGACGAGGCCCGCTCCTGGCCGGATCCGGCCGTGGTGCCGCTGCCGTTCGATCCGGCGCGCGTCGCGGCCCCCGAGCCCCCCCCGGCCGGACGCGACGAGCGCTCGCGCGCCTCGTGACGCTCAGGGCGCGTCCGCGACGCACCAGACGAGCGCCGCGATCGCTGCCGCGCCCAGCGCCAGCTCGCGCGGGTGCACGGCGGCCAGCACGTCCGTGTCGGCGTGGTGCACGTCGAAGTAGCGCGCGGCGTCGGGAACGAACTGCGCCAGGGGCACGCCGTGCGCGGCGAGCGGACCGATGTCCGCGCCGCCGCCCCCCGGACGCACCATCCCGGCGCCGTACGGCTCCAGGAGACGCGCCGCGCCGACGAGCCGCGCGAAGAGCTCCGGGCCCGCGTCGGTCTGGAAGCCGCGCGGAGTGAAGCCGCCCCGGTCGGATTCCAACGCGAACACGTGCCGCGGGAGCTCCGCGAGGTGTCCGTCCCGGTAGGCGAGCCCGCCGCGCAGGCCGTTCTCCTCGTTGGCGAAGAGCACCACCCGCACCGTGCGCCGCGGGCGCAGGCCCAGCTCGAGGAGCAGGCGCGCCGCCTCGATCGCGTGGACACAGCCCGCGCCGTCGTCGTGAGCACCGACTCCGACGTCCCAGGAGTCGAGGTGCGCGCCCACGAGCACGATCTCCTCGGGCAGCTCGCTGCCGAGCAGCTCGCCGATCACGTTCCAGGACTGCGCGTCGGGGAACGTGCGGCAGGCGAGCTCGAGCCGCACGCGCGCATCCGGCTCCTCCGCGAGGCGCGCCGCGAGCCGCTCGGCGGAAAGCACGCCCAGTGCGGCCGCCGGCACCTCCGGGACGGCCGGGTCGTAGCGCATTGCGCCGGTGTGGGGCGCGTCGTCGCGCGCCATGGTCATCGAGCGCACGAGCGCGCCGACGGCGCCGTGGCGCGCGGCCTCGATCGCGCCCCGGCTGCGCTGGTCCACCGCGCGGCCATAGGCCTCGAACGGATCGGCCCGCGTGCGATCCAGGGGGCGGTCGAAGAAGACGAACCTGCCGCGCGCCTCGGCGGAACGCGCCGCCAGCTCGTCGAAGCTCGTGACCCGCAGGACTCCGGCCGCGAGACCACCCGCGGGCGTCGCGACGCTGCCGCCCAGGGCCCGGATCGCCAACGGGCCACCGCCCTCACCGAGCAGCTCGCAGCGCTCGACGTCGCCGCGTTCCCAGTGTGGCACCGTGACCGGCTGGAGGCGCACGCGCTCGAGCCCGGCGGCGCGCAGGGTGCGCTCGGCCCAGAGCACGGCGCGGGCGTCACCGTCCGAGCCAGCCAGCCGCTTGGGAGCCTCGTGCACGAGCTCCGCGAGGAGCGACCACGCGCGCTCCTCGCGCAGCGCCTCGTCGAAGATGCGCGCCACGGCGGCCGCGCGCGCATCGGGCGCGGCCGCCGGCGCGGAAGTCGGCGCAGGGGGCGCGGGGGGCGCGGGGGCCGGAGCCGGGGCGGTGCAGCCGGCCAGCAGCGCGGTAGCGGTGGAGAACAGCGTGACGAGCGCCGCACCGGGGTAGGCCGGGCGGCCACGCTGCGCCCTGACGGGCGCGAGTCGCGTCGGGATCATGCGCGCACGGTAGCGCAGCGACCAGCGTGCGCGGTCGCGACGGAGGCCGGATTTCGACGTGCTGCACCCGCCCGAGCAGGCTCGCTCGGCATCCCGTCCGTTGCAGAGGTGTGCTCGACGCGCGGGCTCGCGCCGCGCCGCGCTGGACGCCAGCGCGCCCCGCGCACGGTCCCGGTGGGCTTGCGCCTCGGACTCTGCCCACGCGCGACCGACTGCTGCTCAGCGCGCGGCGGTCGGCCCGGGCTGGGCATCGAAGCCGTCCACCAACCGGCCCGTGACGAGCTCGACCGGCGTGGCGGCCCGGACCGCGAGCACGCGCACGCGGCAGAGGAGCGCGACGCCGGCCAGGGGATGGTTCAAGTCGAGGCGCACGTCGTCGCCGTCGTACCCCACGACCTTGGCGAAGCGCACCCGCCCGTCCTGGCGGGCCTCGAAGTGCGCGCCGATCTCCGGCGGACCGCCGGAGCCGAAGCGGTCGCGCGGCACGGATTCGATCAGTGCCGCGTCGGGGTAGCCGTAGGCGTCCTCGGGAGCGATCTCGCCCTCGACCTCGTCCCCGGGCTCCAGCCCGAGGAGCAGCCGCTCGACGCCCGGGAGCACGCGTCCGGCGCCGAACAGGAACGTCAGTGGCGCGCCCGGATCCGTCCAATCGACCGGCTGCTCCGCGCCTTGAGGGCGCAGCTCGTACTCGATCGTCACGGCGGTGCCGCGGGCGGCGCGCATGGGCGGGGACGATACCGGCAGCCCCGGTTCGGCGCGAAAACCGGCCGGATTCCAGTTCCGAGACGCCGCCTGCCGATGCTCCCGGCGGATCCCTGGCGGAGGGAGACCAGCGTCGCGCGCAGAGAAGAGGCCTGCGATGCACAGGGGGGGCAGCATGAATCCGCACAGATCGAACCGGCGCTGCGCGCTCGGCGTGGGCGTCGTCCTGGCCACGGGTAGCGTGGTCCAGGCTCAATCGCTCGTCCACGCCGTGCCCGGCACGGCCGCGGGCGAGAGCTACGGCACGGCCGTGGCCCTGGTCGGGGACGTCGATGGCGACGGCCGCGCCGATTTCGCTGGCACGAGCACGACCGCGGCGCAGAACCGCGGCGTCGTGCGCCTGCATTCGGGGGCGGACGCTGCGCTCGTGTGGGAAGTCCAGGGTCCGATCGCCGGGCAGCGCTTCGGGGCCAGCCTGGCGCGCTTGGGAGACCTGGACGGCGACGGTCGCGACGACCTGCTCGTGGGGGCTTGGTCGGCGAGCTTCACCGGCGCGCTGCAGGCCGGCGCCGCACGCGTCCTGTCGGGAGCGTCGGGCGCGACGATCCGCGAGCACCGCGGCGACGCGGCGCAGGACCACTTCGGCTGGACGGTCGCCGGCCTGGGCGACCTCGACGCGGACGGCGTGCTCGACTACGCGGTCGGTGCGGTCGACGACGACGACAACGGCGGTTCGTCGGGCACCGTGCGCGTGTTCTCGGGCGCCAGCGGCGTGACGCTCTACACGCTGCGCGGCGCCGCCGCCGAGGACCTGTTCGGCACCGCGATCGCACGCGTGCCCGACGCCGACGGCGACGGCGTCGACGACATGGCGGTGGGGGCGCCGAGCTTCGCGTCCAACCTGCGACCAGGGTACGTGCGCCTGCACTCGGGCCGCACGGGCGCGCTGCTGTGGACCGTGCTGGGAAGCGCGAACCAGGACCAGTTCGGTGGCGCGGTCGCCGGTCTCGGCGATCTCGATGGCGACGGCCGCGGTGAGGTGCTCGTCGGCGCGCGCCAACTCCAGATCGGCGCGACGGGGTACGCGCGCGTCCTTTCCGGGGCCGACGGGAGCGTGCTGCGCGAGTTCCAGGGACCGGCTGCGGGCGCGCGCTTCGGCGCGACGGTGGCGGCGGCCGGCGACGTCGACTACGACGGGATCCCGGATCTGTGGATCGGCGCCCCGGAGTCGAGCGCGACCGGCCTGCGCGCCGGGCGCGTCGAGGCCTACTCGGGGGCCAGCGGTGCGCTGCTCGCGCGCTTCGAGGGCGTGGCCGCGAACGCCCGGCTGGGCTCCGCGCTGGACGCCGGACCGGACGTCACCGGCGAGGGCGGACCGGACCTCGCGGCCGGCGCCCCGGGTGAAGCCGTGCCCGGCACGAACGCCGGTGCGCTGCGCGTGTTCCGCGGCTCGGAGCTGGCCCCGCCGCCGCCTCCGGAGCCGGGCCCGCGCGACTCCCTGGAGGCCGACCGGCTGGTCGTCTCCTGGTCCGCGCGGGACGTCCAGCGGCTCGACCTCCAGGCGCCGGCGGAGCATGCCGGGCGCCTGTGGCGCATGCTCGGCAGCGGTTCGGGCACCTCGCCCGGCTTCCACGTCCTGGGCCTCCACGTGCCCCTGAACCGCGACCGGTACCTGCTGGGCTTGGCCGTGGCGCCCGGTTGCACGCCCCTCGACCCGGCCTTCGGACGGCTCGACGAGACGGGTCGGGCGGTGAGCGCGTTCCGGCTGGATCGACGCCACCGACCGTGGATCGGGCGCACCTTCCACCACGCCTACGTCGTGCTCGACGAGCGCTGCCGACCGCGCTTCGCCAGCGTGCCGGTGGCCGTGACCATCGCGCCCTGAGCCGTCCGTCCGGGAGCGAGCTGCGAAACCGCTCGAAATCCCGAGAAATACGCGCGACAGGCTTGTTGCACCGCCTGCGGGGCTTTGCTAGGTACTGCGGAATCGCCGGAAAAACCCGGCGAAAACCACATCCCCCGAGGATTCCATGGCCAAGAAGTCCAGCAAGCCCGCGGCGAAGGTCGTCAAGATCAGCGCCGCTTCCAAGCCCCGCAGCAAGGGCGAGTTCTTCCGCACGATCGCCGACGCCACGCAGCTCTCGCGCAAGCAAGTCGTCTCCGTCTTCGACACGATGGGTCGCATCCTGGCGGCCGATCTGGGCAAGAGCGGCCCCGGCATCTGCAACGTCGCGGGCCTCATGAAGGTCACGGTCGTGCGCAAGCCCGCCACGAAGGCGCGCAAGGGCATCAACCCGTTCACGAAGGAAGAGGTCATCTTCAAGGCCAAGCCGGCGCGCAACGTCGTCAAGGTCCGTCCGCTCAAGACGCTCAAGGGCATGGTCTGATCGCGAGCGCCCGGCGCGCGCGGCGCGAGATCCGCGGAGGGGCGCGTCCCCATCCGGACGGACCTCGCGCGCGGCCCGCGCTCGGTGCCGCGCCGCGGCGTCGAGCGCGGACCGCGTTCGGCGAGAGCGCGACGCGCCGGCGCCGGGCGGATCCGAACGGGCGCCCGCCCGGGCTTCGAGCCCGGGCGGGCGCATGGCTTGGTGCGCGCTGCTCCCAGTGCGATCGGCCTGGCCCGCCCGCAGCGCGGCAGGCGCTGCCGTGACCCAGGGACGCGCGCGCCAGCGTGTGCGCTCCATCGTCGCGCACCACGGAGGTTCACGCGGGCCGCCGGAGGCCGCCACCCGAGTTGGCCCGCCTGCGATCCGTGTGGGCCGTCAGCGCACGCCCAGGGACTGGAGTCGACCGACGAGACCGACCCAGTTCGCGCTGTTGTCCGTCGACGGGTTGGAGGCCGTCTCGGCGAACTCGGCCAAGCGCTCGGACCAGTTCGAACGGGGTGTCCCGCAGTCCAGCGCGCGCCGCAGATAGCGGTTCGCGAGCCCGCGCCCGGCCGCGCCACCCTCGGTGATCCGCGCGGCCCAGTCGAGCGCGGCCCAGGGGTAGGTGATCTCGACGCCGCCGCCCAGGCCGCCCTCGGGCAGATGGTTCGGACCCCAGTGCCGCGCGTCGCTGAACGGTGGCGTGGCGCGCTCGTCGTTGCGCGAGATCGCGAAGGCGGAGCGCGGTCCCTGCTGGAAGATCGAGGGGCGCGCCGGGTCCGGCTGCCAGCCGGCAGGGATGCGCTGCCAGACCGGACCGAAGTCGAGGTACTCGACCGCGCGCACGGAGAGCGCCTCGAGGTCCTGCGTGAGCCGCTCGTTGCGCCCGCGGTGGACGCTCTCCACCAGGCAGCGCTGGGCGTGGATCAGGAAGCGGCATTCGAAGGCCTGCGAGACCGTGTAGGTGTTGCTGCCGTCGAGCAGCCGCTCGGAGAGGATCCGCTGGATGAGCCCCGACGGCATGGCCGCGCGCAGGAGCAGCAGCGTGTAGCGCTCGAACCAGGGCCGGTGGGCCGCGCGCCAGGCTTCGTCGCCGAGCGAGTAGGCCGCACACAGCGCGTCGACGCCCCAGGCGTGGTCGCGACCGATCGGCAGACCCTGGTGCGGGTGCTGCGCCACGATCGACTCCCAGATCCGCAGCGTGAGCCCCGGCGACCAACTCTCCCTGACGTGCGGGCTCTCGTGGACGAACAGCCGGAACAACTCGGCCGAGAGCCGCAGGTCGTCCTTCGCGAGCGGATCGTTGGCCAGCCAGGCCAGCGCCTTGGCGTGCTTCGTGTAGCGCACGAGGTGCTGGTCGTCGTGAGGCCACCAGCGGAGCAGCACGTCGTTCCGGTAGGGGATCGAGCCGCCCGCCTCGTGCGGGTTTCCTGGGTCGTAGGCCGGGCGCAGACCGCGTCGCGCGACCTCGTGGACCTGCTCGGAGGCCGGCGGGCCGCCGTTCATCGGCAGGCGGAAGGCCGGGATCACGACGCGCCCGTGCGTGCGGTAGTCGAAGGGGATGCGGCCTTCGGCGTCGAGCCAGCGCGCGTGGCCGACGACCTCGCCCTCCTGGTCGTAGGTGGCCTCGGGCTGGCGGCACACGTTCATCCGGTGGCGCAGCGCGAGCAGGTCGAGGCCTTCGCGGCTCGCCGCGTAGGCCGTGTCATGCCCGTCGACGAGCTGGATGCCCTCGCCGCCGACGCCGCCCTGCTCGGGCGTGAACCAGGGATGGGCCCAGCCCATGACGCCCGCGACCACGTACCAGCCGCGCGCCGTGCCGGTCTCGAGCGCGGCGCGCAGGTCGTTGGCTTCGCGCGCGAGGCGCGCGCGGACCGCCGCCTTGCCCACGAGCCCGCCGTCGCGGACGAAGTCGAGGTTCGCCAGGAAGTCGCGCTGGGGGAAGTAGTGCGCGGTCTGCGGGTTGGTCCACGACCACAGCTTCGCGCCCGACCCCGGGAAGGCCACGCCGCCGAAGCGTTGGAGCGCGCGCGCCCGGGCCTCGTCCTCGACGCGCACGAGCACGAGCCGGCGCTCGAACTGCGCCTGCGGTCCCATCATGTGCAAGCGCCCGCCCTCGAGCTTCCCGACGATCGGGATCACGCGCGAGGCTCCTTCCTCGTAGGCCGGCCCGAAGTGCGGATCCGCCACGTCGGGCACGGCGGTCCAGGCCTTCGGCAGGACCAGCTCCAGCGCACGGAAGTGGACGATGCCGAGCACGTGCTCGAAGGCGCGTGGCGCGCGGCTCCCGGCGATCGCGCCGTTGTGCACGCGCAGGTCGAGCCCGACCGCCGTCTCGTCCGCCCACTCGCGCACGTAGGCGTGGAGGCCCATGAGGTGCGGCAGCGGCGGCGCCTCGCCGGTGCCCGGCGCAGCGCCGGGCCCTGGAACCGGCGCCAGCGTCGCCGCGTGGCGACGCACGCGCATCCAGGCTCCGGCCTGCAGGGTCTTGGAAGCCCCGAAGCCCAAGCCCGCCGGGTTGCCCGCCAGCTCCGCCGCGTAGAGGTTGCCGTACACGTCGCGAGCGCGCAGCCAGAACCGTCCGCGCGCGGTGGGGTCGAGGAGCTCCGCGACCGCCGCGGGCACGGCCGGTGCGTCGGGCAGCGCGGCGCCGGCGTCGCGCAGCACGCTGGCGCCCATGCGTGCCCCGATCCGCACGTCGGGCCCGATCCGGACGCGCGCGGCGAGCTCGATCGCGTCGGCGTCGCCGCGCGGGCTCCGCGACACGGTCGTGACCTGGGCGCGCACGGGTTCCTGGCCCGGCATGCGCACCAGGAACGGCGAGAGCCCGTCGGCGCGCGGCCAGGTCCCGGCCGGCACGGGGATCACGGCGCGCAACACGAAGCTGCGGGCCGGGGCCTCGAGCTCGAGGCGCGCGACGACGTCGGCGTCCTGAGCCTGTGCGCCGAGCGACGAGCAGGCGAGGAGCAGGACCAGGAGGAGCGCGCGCACGTTGCGATCCTAGCCGCGCTCAGCGCACCACGATCGCGTCGATCCCGAACGTCGCCGGACCCGTGCCCAGCTCGGCCACGTCGACGAGCAGGCGGAAGGATGACCCCACCTCGTGCACGCCGAGGTCGATGACGACCGGTCCCGCGAGCTCGGCCTCCCGGTCGCGGGCATCGAAGGCCTCCCCGACGACCCGGCCGTCGACGGCGAAGCGCACGCGCCCGAACCCCCGACCCGTGAGCGCCCGGACCTGGACGGCGCGCCGTCCAGGCGCGGAGCGGACGCGCAGCTCGACCCGCTCGCCCGGGCGCGCGGCGCGCGCGCGCAGGAAGTGACCGCCCGAGCACGGCAGGCCGTCGCACGCTCCGGGAGCCAGCTCGACGCCGTCTGCGGCCGAGACGGGCATCGACTCGGCCTCGACCGCGCCGGCGATCGTCGGGTACGCGAGCCTCGGCAGCGTGGACGACGGGTCGCGCGGGATCTCGGACGCGTCGGTCCCCGCACCCGGCGCCCCGTACCACAGCAGCAGCGAGGCGCGTGGCACCGGTGCCGGCAGCTCGCCGGCGACGAGTTCCAGCTCGCGCTCGAACGGCAGACGGTCCAAGAGCCGCCAGACGAAGGCGTGCGCGCGACCGAACGGCGGCCAGGGATCGAGGAACGCGCCTGCTCGAAGCGCCGTGGCGCAGCCCGTCCGCACGGATCCCGTCCGGACGACGAGCTCCGCGGCGTCGGATCCCGGGAGCCGGACGGCCGACGCTCCGTCCACGCGGGCCTGGAGGGCACCCACCTGGACGGGTTCCAGCGCCGGGTTCGAGAGCGCGAGGTCCTCGCCGAGGAGCACACCCCGTCCCGTGAGGCGCAGTCGGCCGGACGCTGGCGGAGCCGCCGGCAGCCAGGCGGCATGGAAGTGGAGCGAGCGCTCGTCCCACTCCCACGCGCTCGTGCGCAGGCTGCCGGACACGTGCAGGTCGGGGTCGCCGGCGTGGTCGATGCGCACGCTGCACGACTCGCGGTACGGCATCACGAACCGGGCGACGAGCAGGCCCGCCTCCGTCACCGTGCGGAAGGCATCGTGGCGTGGACGCAGCTCGTCGTGCGCGCCGAACAGCGCCCCCAGCGGCACGGCGACGCACTCCTCCCCATCGAAGGCCATCCGCAGCACGCTGCCCGCGAGCGCGCGCGCCGGATCGGCCGCGTCGATCTGGAGTTGGATCTCGTGGATCGCGCGCGGACCGCGCGTCGGCGAGCCCGGGTTCGAGAGCAGTTCGCCCGCCGGCACGGTGCGCGACAGGTGGAAGCGAAAGGTCTCCTCGCCGCGCTGGGTGGCGCCGCGGCTCCAGCCCGCCCGCGCCTGCTCCAGCGCGCGCAACGCCTGCTCCAGGTCGCCGGGCGCGAACGACGCCACCGGGACGCCGCTGGCGTAGCGCCGCCAGGCGATGCGCGCCGCGGGGTCCGTCGTCGTGACGCGCGCCGAGCGCGCGAAGGGGATCGGCAGGTCGAGGACCAGCAGGCCCTCGCACGCGTCCGCAGCGAGCGCGCGCAACTCCGCATCGAGCACGGGCTCGTCCGAGCCGTCGAGCAGGACCCGCACGCGCGCCGCAGGGTCCGAGGCCGTGACGCGCACGACCGCGCCGGGGCCGGCCACGTCGAGCAGCACGAACTCGTCCGTGCTCCCGCCGCGTGCGGGCGCCGGCCCGACGGCGGAGCCCTCCAGGCGGTAGGGCGGATCGGGGAAGCGCGCGAGCGCCTCCGGGTCCGCGAACTCGGCCAGCAACCGCGCCAGGCCGACCGGCTGGGTCGCGGCCGGCGCGGACTGGAGCACCAAGGCGGCGAGAGCTGCGAGCATCTAGAAGAAGTCCGCGGTCCAGGGTGCCGCTCCCGCCGTCATGGCACTCAGCGCCGCGAGGTCCGCGGCCGGCCCGGACGCGAGCCCGCGGAAGGCCAGCGCCTCGGCCGTCTGGGCTCCCGTGTACCAAGGCCCCAGCGCGCGCGCTGCGAGCCGCACGCGTCCCGCGCCCCCACGCCGCACGCGCGCCACGCCGTCCTCGACCGTCACGACGAAGCGATCGTGGTTGTGGGGCAGCAGCCGGTCCTCGACCGCGATCTCGACCTCGGCCTGCACGTGACGCGCGAAACCGCGGGCCGCGAGCGCCGCCGGCACGTCGAGCACGCGCAGCATCCAGGGATGGTGCAGCGCGTGGCGCGCCGGCAGCCCATCGAGCAGCCCGCACACGGGGTCCCAGGGCGCGAGGAACAGCTGCACGTCGACCGCGATCGTGGCATGGGCGGCGAGGAACGCGAGCAGCGCGCGCGCCGCGGGCGCGTCGTCCGCCGCCAGGTCGCCGACGACCAGATCGAAGCCCCACGACCGTCGCTTGCGGCGCGCCACGAAGACGTAGCCTGCGAGCTCACCGCCGCGCTCGACGCCGAAGCCCTCGCGCAGCTCACCGCGGAATTCCCGCACCCGGTCCCAGAGCGCCTCGTTGCGGTCGATCCAGCCGTCGCGTCGCGCCCCAGAGCGCCGGTGCAAGGCGCGCACGCGGTGGTCGTGCACGCCCTCGGGCAGGGGCACGAGCGGCTCGGCCCCCTTCACGCGCGGCAAATCGCGGCAGCGCGCGTCGAGTTCGTAACGGCCGCCCGCGACCTCGAAGTCGGCCGAGCGATACAGCGCCAGGTTCGACGGGTAGAGCGCGGCGATCGGGAAGCCGCGCTGCGCGGTCTCGCGCAGCGCGCAGCGAACGAGGCGCGAAGCCAGGCCGGCGCCGCGCCGGTGCGGCTCGACCCCGACCGCCGCGATCCCGGCGCAGGGCACGGAGCGGCCCCCGAACCACTGCCCGCAGTCGTACCAGCCCAGGCAAGCGACCACCTCGCCACCGTCGTCGAGCACGCGCACGTCGCCGCCCAGGCGCCGCCAGGCCACGCCCGAGGACTCCCGCTGGAGGCCGAACGAGCGCTCGAGGATGCGCGCGAAGGCGGACTCGTCGTCCGGCCCGGCGGCAGGCCGGTAGGCAGGCTCGTCACGCGCGTCGTCGTTCCGTGCCATCGTGGAGGGCGAGTATAAAGGCGTGATGCAGCCCGCGCGCCGGCTCCGAGGCCTGGTCCAATCCGACATCCGGCGCATGACGCGTGAATGCGAGCGCGTCGGTGGCATCAACCTGGGGCAGGGCATCTGCGACCTGCCGACGCCGCCGCTGGTCGAGCGCGGAGCGCACGAGGCGATCCGTGCGCGCCACAGCACGTACTCCTTCATGGAGGGTACCGCCGAGCTGCGTTCGGCCGTGGCCAGGAAGCTGGCGCGCGACAATGGATTGGTGGTCGATCCGGCCAGCGAGGTCGCGATCACCGTGGGCGCCACGGGCGCCTACGCTGCCGCGTGCATGGCGCTGCTCGATCCCGGCGACGGGATCCTGCTGCTCGAGCCCTACTACGGCTACCACCTGAACACGGCGCTGCTCGCCGGCTTGGAACCCCAGTTCCTGGAGCTCGTGGCCCCGCGCTTCCAGCTCGACGCAGCGCGCCTGCGCGCCGCGCTGCAGGCGAACACGCGCGCCATCGTGCTGTGCACGCCCTCGAACCCGACCGGGCACATGCTCTCGCGCGCCGAGATCGAGATCGTCGAGCGCGTCGCCGCCGAGAGGGATCTGCTGGTCTTCACCGACGAGATCTACGAGTACATCCGCTACGACGGCCGTGAGCACGTCTCGCCCGCGACGGTCGGGCGCCTGCGCGAGCGGACCGTGACGATCGGCGGGGTCTCGAAGACGTTCTCGATCACCGGCTGGCGCATTGGCTGGGCCGTGGCTCCGGAGCCCCTGGCGCGCGCGATCGCGCTGGCGCACGATCTCTTCTACGTGTGCGCGCCGACCCCGTTCCAACACGCGGCCGCAGCGGGCTTCGACGCGCCGTCGAGCTTCTTCCAGGAACTCGCCGACGGCTACGCCAGGAAGCGCGAGGTCTGCTGCGCCGCGCTGGAGGCGGCGGGCATGCCGCCGATCGTGCCCGAGGGCGCCTACTACGTGCTGGCCGACGTCTCGCAGCTCGGCTTCAGGACCGCGCGTGACGCGGCGCTGTCGCTGCTCGAAAGAGCCAAGGTCGCCACCGTGCCCGGCACGTCATTCCTGCGCGGTGCGGCGGGCGAGCGCTTCGTGCGCGTCTGCTACGCCAAGGAGGACGACGTGCTCGACGAGGCCTGCCGCCGGATCCGAGCCTACCGGCCGTGACCCGCGCGCCGCAGCCGAAGAGCGGCGCCCGCGCGGCGCCACGGGCGCTCGCGGCCCTCGAGCGCGAGATCGTGAGCTGCGCGCGCTGTCCGGAACTGCGTGCCTACTGCGCCGCGGTGGCTCGCGCCAAGCGACGTGCCTACGCGCAGGATGACTACTGGGGTCGGCCCGTGCCCGGCTACGGCGACCCGACCGCGCGCATCTGGATCCTGGGCCTGGCTCCGGCCGCGCACGGCGCGAACCGTACGGGGCGCATGTTCACCGGCGACCGCTCGGGGGACTTCCTCTACGCGGCGCTGCATCGCGCGGGCCTCGCCAACCAGCCGAACTCGGTCGCGCGCGGCGACGGCCTGGTGCTCGCCGGCGTGTGGATCGGCGCCGCGCTGCGCTGCGCGCCGCCGGGCAACCAGCCCTCTGCCGAGCAGCTGGCGCGCTGCGCCGGACACCTGGACGCCGAGTGGGATGCGCTGGCGAACGCCCGCGTGCTCCTGTGCCTGGGCGGGATCGCCTGGGACGCGGCGCTCGACCTGGCCGCGCGCCGCGGAGTCCCCACGCCCAGGCCTCGACCGAAGTTCGCCCACGGCGGCGAGTTCCGCGTCGGGGAGCGCTGGCTCGTGGCCAGCTACCACGTGAGCCAGCAGAACACGTTCACCGGGCGCCTGACCCCGGCGATGCTCGACCGCGCGCTGGCCCAGGCCATCGGGCGCGCGCGCGCCTGACGGCTCACTTGAGCAGGCTGCGCAGCATCCAGGCCGTCTTCTCGTGGACCTGCAGGCGCTGCACGACGAGGTCGATCGTGGCCTCGTCGTCGCCGTTGTCGGCAGCGGGCATCACGGCGCGCGCCGTGCGGGCCACGGCCTCGTGGCCCGCCATCAGGATGCGCACCATCTCGCGAGCATCCGGCACGCCCTCGACCTCATCGATCGATCCGAGCTTGGCGAACTGCTTGTTCGTGCCGGGCGCAGGGAAGCCCAAGGAGCGGATGCGCTCGGCGATGCCGTCCAGGGCGTTCCACAGCTCCGTGTACTGCTCCATGAACATGATGTGGAGCGTGTTGAACATCGGCCCCTCGACGTTCCAGTGGAAGTTGTGGGTCTGGAGGTAGAGCGAGTACGTGTCCGCCAAGAGATGCGCGAGGCCGTCGGCGATCTTGGCGCGGTCCTTCTCCGCGATTCCGATGTCGATCAGGGGCGATGTCGTCGTGCGCTTGGTCTTGGCCATGTCGTCCTCGGGGGCTTGCGTACCTGGGTGGTGCTCGTGGCGGAGAGTCTAGGCCTTGTGCGCGTCGCATGACATCGCGTCGAACGATCTCCGTGATCGGCCACGACGATCGACGGGCGGCCCCGGGGGCCGCCCGCCGATCGGATCACGCGGCTGACGCGCGTCGGCGGATCAGTAGCGGTAGTGGTTGGGCTTGTACGGGCCCTCGACCGGCACGCCGATGTACTTGGCCTGGTCCTCGGACAGCACGGTCAGCTTGGCGCCCAGCTTCTCCAGGTGCAGGCGCGCCACCTTCTCGTCGAGGTGCTTCGGCAGCGTGTACACGGCCTTCTCGTAGCGCTTCGTGTTCGTGAAGAGCTCGATCTGCGCCATGACCTGGTTCGTGAAGCTGTTGCTCATCACGAAGCTCGGGTGGCCCGTCGCGCAGCCCAGGTTCAGCAGTCGGCCTTCGGCCAGCACGATCACCGAGTGACCGTCCGCGAAGCGCCACTCGTCGACTTGCGGCTTGATGTTGAGCTTCTTGACGCCCTTGGTCTTCGCCAAGCCGGCCATGTCGATCTCGTTGTCGAAGTGGCCGATGTTGCCGACGATCGCGTTGTGCTTCATGCGCGCCATGTGCGCCGCGGTGATGATGTCCTTGTTCCCGGTCGCGGTGACGAAGATGTCGGCCTTGTCGAGCACGTCCTCGATCGTGAGCACCTCGTAGCCCTCCATGCAGGCCTGCAGCGCGCAGATCGGGTCGATCTCGGCGATCACGACGCGGCAGCCCTGGGCGCGCAGCGATTGCGCGCTGCCCTTGCCGACGTCGCCGTAGCCGAACACCATCGCCAGCTTGCCGGCCAGCATGACGTCGGTGGCGCGCATGATCCCGTCGACGCAACTGTGGCGGCAGCCGTAGAGGTTGTCGAACTTGCTCTTCGTGACCGAGTCGTTCACGTTGATCGCGGGGAAGAGCAAGGTGCCGCTCTCCATCCGCTGGTAGAGGCGATGGACGCCGGTGGTCGTCTCCTCGGTCACGCCCTTGATGCCCCGACCCATGCGCGTCCAGCGCTCTGGGTCTTCCTGGAGCGTGCGCCGCAAGGTCTTCAGGATGACCGCGTACTCCTCGGAGTCGCTCTTCGAGGTCGCGGGCACGCGGCCCTTGGCCTCGCACTCCGTGCCGAGGTGCACGAGCAGCGTCGCGTCGCCGCCGTCGTCCAGGATCATGTTGGGGCCGTCGCCGTCCGGCCAGGCCAGGGCCTGCTCGGTGCACCACCAGTACTCGTCCAGCGTCTCGCCCTTCCAGGCGAAGACCGGCGTGCCCTTGGGGCTCTGGATCGTGCCCTTGCGCCCGACCGCGACCGCCGCGGCGGCGTGGTCCTGCGTCGAGAAGATGTTGCACGAGGCCCAGCGCACCTGCGCGCCCAGGTCGACGAGCGTCTCGATCAGCACCGCCGTCTGGATCGTCATGTGGAGCGAGCCGGTGATGCGCGCGCCCTTGAGCGGCTTCTTGCCGGCGTACTCCGCGCGGATCGCCATGAGACCCGGCATCTCGTGCTCGGCGAGCTCGATCTCCTTGCGGCCCCAGGTCGCGAGCGACAGGTCCTTCACCTTGAAATCGAGCTTGGTCTTCTCTGCGGTCGGTGCCATGGCGTGCCGTTTCTGCCGTCGCGTGCGGTGGTGGGTTGCGTGTGTGGGGATCAGGCGCGAGCCGGCTTGCAGGCCCGCACCAGGTACAGGGGGAGCGCCGCGCGCGCTTCGGGATCGTCTCCCGGGACGTGCGGGCGATAGCGGTCCTCGAGGGACTCCAGGGTGACGTGCTGGAAGCCCGCGCGCTCCAGCGCGCGCAGCACGTCCCGTGGATCGAGCCCCAGCGCGCGGTCGCCGAGCGCCTCGCGCATCCACTCCTCGCCGTGCGGCGCGAGCTCGACGATGGCGACGCGACCGCCGGGCTTCAGCGCGCGGTGGATCTCGCGGACCGCGGAATCCAGTTCGGCGAGGTGGTGCAGGACCAGACCGGCGACGGCCCCGTCGAGCTCCCCGTCCACGATCGGCAGAGCGTCCAACTCGCCGCGCCGCGCCTCGACGCGCACTCCCGGCGGGAGCGGCTCGAGCTTGCGGAGCGCCTCGTCGAGCATGGCCTGCGAGCGGTCGACGAGCACGACGCGCGAGCACAGCGGCGCGAGCGCGCGCGCATACCAGCCCGTGCCGCAGCCCAGGTCGGCCACGACGCTCTCGCGCGCGAGCAGCGCCGCGGCCGCCCGCTGGCGCGCCTGTCCGGTGGCGAAGTCGACGCCGATCTTGTCCCATTCGCCAGCCACCCGGTCGAAGAACTCGCCCGAGCGCGCGGCGCGCTCGGCGAGCACGCGCTCCAGCCGCTCGACGTCCGCGCGGTGCTCGGGCAGCGCCGGCAGATCGGCCCGCAGCGCGGCCCACAGCCGCGCGAGCAGCGCTGCACCGCCGGGCGCGGCATCGAGCGGCGCGAGCGAAAGCCAGGTCGTGCGGCCCGCGTGGCGCTCGGCCAGGACGTCGGCCTCGCGCAGCACGCGCAGATGGTTCGAGACGCGGCTCTGGGCCATTTCGAGCGCGCGCGCCAGCTCGCCGACCGAGAGCTCGGCGCGCTCGACGAGCCCCAGGATCCGCAGGCGGGTCGGATCGCAGAGGAGCTTGAGGGCCAGAGCCGGGTCGTGGGGAGGAGCGATCACGCTATATCATTCGATCATGATGGCGTGATGAATCAACCCCTCTTTCGGGCCAACGCCCCAAACCCTTGTCGCTCAGGTCTTTGGGACGCCGGCTCGGGGCTCGTGCGAAGGCCTCAATCGAGGTGGTGGGCCCGGATCTCGACGACCTCGACGTCGAGGTCGCCGCCCGGGAGGTTCACGACGACCCGGTCGCCCGCGCGGCGGCCGAGCAGCCCCTGGGCCAGCGGAGCCCGGTAGGACACGACCTGCTCGCCCTGGTCCATGTCCCAGGGGCCCAGGATCGTGATCTCGTGCTCGGCGCCGCTCTTCGCCTCGCGGTAGCGCACGTGCGTGCCGGGCGAGACCACGCCCTCGAGCAGGATCGCGTTCTCGATCAGCTCGACGCTGCGCAACTCGGTCTCCATCGCCATGGCGCGCGAGGTCAAGGTGCGCTGCTCCTCGATCGCCGCTTCCCATTCGGCGTTCTCCGAGAGGTCGCCCATCGCGGCCGCGCGGCCGATCGCGTCCTGGTTGGCGGGGATCTTGACCTCGCGCAAGTGCTTGAACTCCTGCGCGCGCTTCTCGAGGCCCTTCTTCGTGGTCCAGGTCCGCTCGTTCTCCCAGAAGTGTGGCGCGCCACCGCGTGCCCCGGTCGCTGGCACCGCCACGACGAACTCGGCGACGATCGCTTCGATCTCCTCGTCGACGCCGCGCTGGATCGTGCGCTGGATGCTCTCGATCGTGGCCGGCTCGGCCGTGGCCAGGAGGCGCGCGAGCAGCGGCTCCTTGCCCTTCGTGAGCAGCTCGGTGAGCTTGCCCTTGGTGCGCGCCGCCACCGTGTCGCCGCGGCTGTCGCGCGCCACGTAGAGGTTCGTGGCCAGCGCCAGCAACGCCACCGCGCGCTGGGGGGCCGGCGGCAACTCGCCCTGGAGCTTGCCGGCCTCGCCCAGGCGCGCCAGCGCGATCAGCGTCTCGGGCGCGCGCAACGGTCGCGCCAGGAGCTCGCGGTACAGGGCCCCGAGTTCTGCGCGGCGGCCCTTGGCCGCCAGCGCGTCGACCAGGGCGCGCACCATCCCCGGTGCGGCATGGTGCAGGTTCTTGAGCGCCTCCTCAGGCCAGGCGTCGCCGAACAGGTCCTGGAGCAGCAGCACCGCGCGCTCCTGCTCCTTGGCTCCCGGGATCGACTGGAACAGCTTCCACAGGGGCGGCGGGAGGTTGGGATCCTGCGGCGCGGGCTGGGCCGCGACGGCGCGCGCGTGTTCGAGCAGCGCGGCCGGCGGTTCCTCGCGCTCGTCTCGCAGGAGCATCCAGGCCGAGAGCCGGATCGAGAGCGGGTCGCGCGTGCCCGTCTGCCCGGCGCGCTTCTCGATGACCTCGAACATCACGTTGCGCAGGCGTTCGTCGGGCTTGGCGAGCAACTGGTTGCGCACCTGGGCCAGCAGCGCCTCCAGCGTCGCGTAGCCCTCGAGCTCGCGCCGCAGATCGGTGGCCGGGTCGACCGCCGTGCGGAGCAGCGCCACGTCGCCGCGGGTCGCCACGCCCGTGACCTTGAACCACTCGCTGTTCTCCGCCAGCTTGCGCGCCTTGCGCCACCAAGCGGTCCAGGCGCTGCCGTCCACGCCCACCTGGCACAGCGCGTTCTTGATGCCGGCCACGGAGGCCTTGCCGCCGTGCCGCACCACGACGCTCTTCAGCACGTCGAGCGGGTCGTCGCGCAGCTTCTTCTTGAGCGCGTCCGCGTCACGGAAGTGCTGCGCGCGCAGGTCGTCCTCCGCCAGCGGATCGAAGATGTCGCTGGCGGCCGCCAGCGGGAACCGGTCGCGCCGCCCGTTGGCGAAGCGCACCGAGATCTCGAGCGTGTCCGCGTGCAGCTCCGTGACCTCGCCCGTACCCCAGCCGCCGGGGTGGTAGACGAGGCGGCCCTGGCCGAAACCGAGCAGCCGCTCGAAGGCGCTCCAGGGCTTGCGGGCGTCGCTGAGGCCGGCGACGAGCCCGGCGATCTCGGCGTACTTCGCAAACCAGGGCTCGGCGCCCCAGGTCTTCTGCGCTTGCTCGAGGAGCAGCGGCGCGAGCTCGCCCGCGGACGCCCCGGTCGACACGACGAAGCCCAAGAGGCGCGCGGCCTCCTCGTGACGGCCCTGGTCGTCGAGCGCCTCGACGTGCAGGCGCACCTGGGGGATGCAGCGCGGGATGCGCTTCTTCTCGGCCGCGATCCGCAGCGCGGCGAACAGCTCGTCGGTGGGGCCCTTCGAGCCGATGAGCTCGCTCCAGGCGTCGTCGAACTCGACCCACTTGTCCTGGGCGACGAGGGAGGTGAGGGTCATGGCCTTGGGTGCGGCGGAGGTGGTCATGGACGATGGCGCCCTCGGGCCGCCGGATGGGCGGCGCGAGGGCGTCCCTTATTCTCTAGAGCATGCCGATTCGCGGCCCGAACTTCCACCCTGGAGCCGCGCACGCTCAGCCGCCGGGCCCGATCCCGGGCGCTCGCGCGCCCCGGGCGTGGTGACCGTGAGCGCGACTCCAGGCCGTTTCCGGCCGCTCAATCCACGGCCAGGAAGGCGCCCTTGAGATAGCGCGAACGCGGGAACTCGGGCCGTTGGGGGTGGTCGGGCGACGCGCCCAGGACGCCCAGCAGGCGCACGTCGCGTCCGGCGCGGCGCGCGGCCTGGAACACGACGCCGAGGAAAGCGGGCAGCTCGACCGCGCCCGAGCACGAGAACGTGAACAAGAGGCCCCCGGGGCGCACGCAGGCGATGGCCAGCGCGTTCCAGTCGTTGTACTTGGCGAGGCCCTGCTCGAGGTCCATCCGGGTGCGGACGACCTTGTGCGGGTCGAGGATCACGAGGCCGGGCTTCTCGCGCTCGTCGCGCACCGCGCGCAGGACGTCGAAGCCGTCGGCGTGGATCCACTCCACGTCCAGCCCGTTGCGGACCCCGGCCCGCGCGGCGCGCTCCAGCGCGACCTCGTCGAGATCGACGGCCCGCACGCGCCGCGCCCCGAGCCGCTTGGCGCGCAGCGCGAAGCCGCCGGCGTTCGTGCACACGTCGAGCACGTCGGCTCCGGCGGCGTACGACGCGGCCAGCAAGCGGTTGTCGCGCTGGTCGCAGAACCAGCCGGTCTTGTGGCCGAAACCAGGCCGCACGGGGAACGCGAGGCCGTGCTCCTGCACCTCGACCTCCCCGAGGTCCCGCGTGGGCTCCTCGGGGTCGAAGTGCTCGGCGCGCGCGGCCGCGTCGGGCACGCGGTGCACGACGGGGACCCCGGGGTACAGCTCTGCGAGCGCCGACTCGACCTCGCGGCGCAGCCGCCAGAAGCCCAGCGCATGGTGCTCGCAGACGATCGCGGGCCCGAGCTTGTCGACCACGAGCCCGGGCAGGTCGTCACCCTCGGCGTGGACGATGCGGTAGGCGTCGGTGACCTCCGGCAGCCGCAGCACACGCTTGCGCAAGCGATCGGCGGCGGCCAGCTTGCGCAGCAGGAAGTCGCGCGGGCTGCGCAGCTCGGTGCGCTTGCCGCGCGACAGCACGCGCAGGCGGATGTCGCTCCGGCCGTTGTAGAGGGCGTGGCCCACGAAGCGGCGCGAGGCATCGAGCACCTCGACCAGCGAGCCGTCCGGGGGCAGGCCGCCGCCGGCCTCGACCTGGCGTCCGAAGATCCAGGGCCCCGAGGGCAGGAAGTCGCTCTGGAGCAGGACGGCGGGCAGGGTCTCGGTCACGACGGATCGGGCCTCACGGAACGGGCGAGGATACCGTACGTGGACGCGCCGCCGCAGCGCGCGCTCTCGCCCCGGTGGGGTCGCGTGTGCCAGGATGCCCGGTCCCAGGCCGGCGGAACGTCGACCCGCGGACCCACCCAGCATGCTGATCCCGATCCTGGCCCTCTCCCTGGGCGAGGTCGTGGCCCTCAAGGGCGCGACCGTGCACACCTTCGAGCCCGGCGACGCACCCGCGGTGCGCACCGTGCTCGTCGACAAGGACCGGATCCGGGCGGTCGGCGCGGAACTCGAGATCCCGTCTGGCGCGCGGGTCGTGGACCTCACGGGCTTGCACCTCCTGCCGGGCCTGGTCGACGGGATGGTCAACTTCGACGCCGACCACGACCGGCTGTACCTGTCGGCGGGCATCACGCTGGTGCGCGACGTGGGCAACGACTACGGGCGGCTGGAGATCGAGCGCACGCGCACGGCGCGCGAGCGCCATCCCGGTCCCTGGATCTGGAGCGCCGGCGCGGTGCTCGACGGCGCGCCGCCCTCCACGTTCTCGGCCGTCGTGCTCGACGACGCGCAGGCCGCCCAGCAGAAGCTCGCGATCCTGTTCGAGGCGGAGAATCCGCCCGACTACCTGTCCTTCCTGCCCGGAGTCCCGCTCAGCGCGTTCGAGACGGTCCTCGCCAAGGCGGCTCTGGAGCGACGCCAGGTCTGGGGCACGCTGCCGCGCGGCGTGCCGTTCGCCTCGGCGGTCGAGCTGGGCCAAGCCGGGATCTTCCACCTCGACGCGTTCCTGCCAGCCGGCAGGACCTGGGAGAGCGTCACGCAGGAGGAGCTCGCGCCGGCGGTGGAGCTGGCCGCGGCGCGGGGCCTGCGCGTGACGCCCACGCTGGCGATCTGGGGGCGCGCGATCGTGCCGCCCAAGCCCAAGGGCGAAGAGCTCGACCTGCTCTCCGCCTTCTACCACGAGACCTGGGTCCAGGACGCCGCGGCGCGCGAGCGGCTGGCGACGAAGGAGCACCTGGAGCGCGGGCTCGCGATCCTGCGCAAGCAGCAGGCGCTCGTGAAGGCGCTGCACGAGCGCGGCGTCCCGCTCGTGCCGGGCTCGGCCACGCCCAACCCCTGGCTGTTCCCCGGCACGGCGCTGCTCGACGAGCTGGCGCTGTGGCGCGCGGCCGGGATCCCCGTCGAGGCCTGCGTGCGGGCCGCGACGGCCGAGGCCTGTCGTGCGCTGGGCATCGAGTACCGCGGCACGATCCGCGCGGCGCACGTGGCGGATCTGATCGCCGTGCGCGCGGACCCCACGCAGGACCTCGCGGCGTTGCACCGGCCCGAGGTCGTGGTCGTGCGCGGCCGCGTGCTGGACCGCGCGCAGCTCGACGCCCTGGAGTCCGAGTTGCGCGCGGCGCAGTCCAAGGCGCGCGCGGCGCTGGCGCAGCCGATCGCAGTCGAGCCGCCCGAGCTGCCCGAGGGCGACGTGATCCTGAAGGGCCGCGTCGAGACGCGCGCCATCGGCGTGCGCGTCTCGGGCGAGCGCTTCGCCGTCGTGCGGCGCTTCGACGGCGCACTGGTCTACGTCGGGCGCGTGCGCACGCCCGGCGGGGCCAGCAACCCGGACACGGAGACGCTGGTCGAGCAGGTGATCGCCGACGGCACGCTCGCGTCGTTCGACGTGTCGATCCGCACCGGCGTGCGCGTGGTCGACGTCGAGGGGCAGTCCGCCGGCGGGCGCATGAACGTGTCCGTGAAGCTCGATGGGCTCCCCGTGCGCAACGATCCGGTCTCCAGGCAGCTCGCGCTGGTCGATTGTGGCAGCGCGACGGCCTGGCTCGTCCTGGGCTACCACCGCCGGCCGGGCACGTTCAGCGCGTTGTTCTTCGACGACGTCGATCCGGCCTTCGGACCCTGGGAGCTGGCGCTCGATCCCGATGGCTCGACGCACTACCTGCGCATCCTGGGCGCGCAGCAGGCCATCGTCCGGTTCGACGAGCGCGGCTTCCCGACCGAGGTCGAGCGCCTGTCGGGGCGCGGCATCTCGAAGACGATCCTGCTCGAGTCCGAGGTGCTCGACGGCCGCGGTCTGCCGATGCCGGCCGACAAGAAGGCGCTGGCTCCCAAGGCGCGGCCGGCGCCCGTGCCGGCCGGGTCGGGCGCGCCGAAGTAGGGGGGGGCTGCGCGCGGTGGAATCGCGAGTGGAGCGCGCGGGCTCGCCGCGTGGGCGCGTGGCCAGCGCGCGCAACCAGGACGTGCCGGTGGCGCGCCCGGGCGAGTTCCGGCCGCTCGCGCTGGGGCGCCTCCACGTCTGGCCTCCGGTCGTCCTGGCGCCCATGGCGGGCGTCACGAACCTGCCGTTTCGCAGCCTGTGCCGCGAGCAGGGTGCCGGGCTCTACGTGTCCGAGATGATCTCGGCCAAGGGCTACCTGCACGGGAACCGCATGACGCGGCTGCTCGCATCGAGCTCGCCCGAGGAGTCGCCGCGCAGCGTGCAGATCTACGGCGTCGTGCCCGAGGAGGTCGAGGAGATGGCGCACAGCCTGGTCGAGGCCGGCGTCGACCACCTCGACCTGAACTTCGGCTGCCCCGTGCCCAAGGTCACGCGCTGCGGCGGTGGCAGCGCGCTGCCCCTGAAGCCGCGGCTGCTCTCCGCGATCGTGCGCGCCGCGGTGCGCGGCGCGGGAGCGGTGCCGGTCACGATCAAGGTGCGCAAGGGCGTCGACTCCGACCTGCTCACGTTCCTCGACGCGGGTCGCGTCGCCGAGGCCGAGGGCGCCGCCGCGATCGGGCTGCATGCCCGCACGGCGCGCGAGCTCTACTCCGGCGAGGCGGATTGGAGCGCGATCACCGAGCTCAAGGCGGCCGTGTCGATCCCGGTGCTCGGCAACGGGGACATCTGGGAGTGCTGGGACGCGCTGCGCATGATGCGCGCGACGGGCTGCGACGGCGTGATCGTGGGCCGCGGGTGCCTCGGACGACCCTGGCTCTTCGCCGAGCTGGCGGCCGCCTTCGACGGGCGCGAGCCCGATCCGCCGCCGGACCTCGGTCGCGTGATCGAGATCCTCACGGACCACGCCCGACGACTCGTCGCTTTCTTCGGCGAGGAGCACGGCATGCGCCAGATGCGCAAGTGGTGCGCCTGGTACACGAAGGGGTTCCACGGCTCGGCTGCGGTGCGCCACGCGCTGGTGCGCGTGGGCACCATCGACGAGATGCTCGCGGCCTTGGCAGCGCTCGATCACAGCGAGCCGTTCCCCGTGACCGCGCTGCGGGCCGTGCGCGGCAAGGCCGGTGCGCAGGCGCGCGTGCTGCTCCCCGAGGGCTGGCTCGCGGACCGCGACGGGGACGCGCCGCCGGACGAGAGCGCGCTCGCGCGCGACGCGCAGGACTACGAGGCGTGGGGGGCGGGCGGGGGGGGCCCGGGGCCACCCCGCCCCGCAACCCCCCCCGCGGGGGGGGGGCCCCGCAGCCCCGCGGCCGGCCCCCGCACCCGGCCCCCCGCGACCCAC
>JAEUHZ010000065.1 GCA_016795205.1 Planctomycetota bacterium
GGCGGCGCGGGGGCGGGGGGGCGAGGCGCTGGCCTCCGCGGCGCGCCGCGGGGGGGTGTGCCCCGGCCCGCCACGCCGCGCGTCACCCCAGCGGTCGGTGGGAGCGCCCTTCCGCCTCGAGTCGCGCCAGCGAACCGGAACGCGGATCCCGAACCGCCCGGCTCAGGGCCAGATGAGGATCAGGCCGTTCGAGGTGTTGAACCCGGCCGCCGGGTCGCAGAAGGTCATCGGAAGGCTGCGGTACCACAGTTGGTAGAGGAACCCGCCGGGTCCCGCCGTGTGGTTCAAGGGATGCGTCGAGACCCCGCCCATGGCCGTCGTCGCGCCCATGCGGACCAGGCCGGACAGGCCAATGCAACGCAGCCCATCGCCGAAGACGACCGGGGTCGGCTCGGGAGTCGTGCCACGGAACACGATCACGCCCGGCGTCGCCGCGGGCGGGAAGCCGCTGCCGTGGAGGACCACGGAGTTGTGGCTGGGGCGCCCCGTCGCGGTGAGCCGCACGCCACCCGTGCCCTGCGCGTTGTCGCAGCCACTCAGCGGCGCGCCGCCGTTGCCACACGGACAGACCGCGGCGGTGCCGAAGCACATCGGCACGCCGATCGCGGGCGGTTCGCCGCAGCCGCCCCACTTCGCCAGGTAGCTGTCGCCGGCCTGGCTGGCGAGGAAGCCGCCGCCGACGAAGAGCGCGGGACCACTGCCGTCGTCGTGTCTGGCGAGGGCGTAGACGGGGCCGCTCGTTCCGCTCCCCAGCGCGGCCCAGGTCGAGCCGTTCCAGCGCGCGATGCGGCGCGCGGAGACGCCACCCGCGGTCGTGAACTGACCGCCGGCGTACAACGCTGGCCCATTGCCGTCGTCGAAGACGGTCAGAGTGTGGACCGCGGCGTTCATCCCGCTGCCCAGCGTCGACCAGCTCGTGCCGTCCCAGCGCGCGATGTGGCTGGCGGCCACACCACCGGCCTGCGTGAACAGGCCCCCCGCGTAGAGTGCGGGCCCCGATCCATCGTCGAAGCTCGCCAAGGCGAGGACCCGCTGGTTGAGACCGCCTCCCAGCGCCGACCAGCTCGCTCCATCCCAGCGCGCGATGCGGCTCGCCGGAGCGCCGCCCGCGGTGGTGAAGCTACCGCCGGCGTAGAGCGCGGCACCAGAACCGTCGTCGTGGGCGGCCAGCACCTCGACGCCGTTGTTCAGGCCGGATCCCAGCGCCGACCAGCTCGCGCCGTCCCAGCGCGCCACGCGGCTGGCAGGCAGCCCTCCGGCGGTCGTGAAGCCGCCGCCCGCGAACAGCACGGTCCCCGCGCCGTCGTCGAACAGCGCCACATCCGCGACCGCATCGTTCAGGCCGGAGCCGAGCGCCGTCCAAGCCGTGCCATTCCAGCGCGCGATGCGGTTCGCGTTCGTGCCCCCGATCAAGGTGAACCCCCCGGCGGCGAAGAGGGCCGGCCCAGCGCCGTCGTCGTGGGAGACGAGGCTCGCAGTCCACCAGAGGAAGTCCGGGGCCGTGTACGAGCCGTTCGTCAGGCTCGTCCAGCTCGTTCCGTTCCACTTCGCCGGACCGGTGTTGCCGTACGTGCCGCCCGGCGCGAGGAAGACGCCGGAGGCGTACAACTCGGGGCCACTGCCCTGATCGTGGCTCGCGAGGCTCATGACCCAGCTGTCGAGCCCATCGTCCAGCGGCTCCCAGGTCGTGCCGGTCCGCTGTGCGATGCCGAGCGCGATGAGCGCGGATCCGGGGCCGAACTCGACGTAGTCACCCCCAGCGACCAACCGCGCGCCGCCCCCTGGATCGAAGCTCCCGAGCGCACGCGTCCACTCCGGGAAGCTGCCGGCGCTCGCGAAGGCCTGACCGTTCCAGCGCCCCACGGCCGAGTAGGCCGAGCTCTGGGAGCACTGCGCGAAGTACAGCGCGGCACCGCTGCCGTCGTCGAAGACCGTGAAGGCTCGGACCGGCAGGTAGGGCCCGCTCAGGAACGGCGTCCAGGCGCCCGCGCGCCAGCGCGCGAGCCCGGGGGCCGCCAACCCACCCGCGGTCGTGAATCGGCCGCCGACGTAGAGCGCCGAGCCGCCGCCGTCGTCGAAGCTCGCCAAGGCGAGCACGTTCGCGCCGACGCTCAGTCCCGACCCGAACGCCGACCAGTTCGTGCCGTCCCAACGGGCGAGGCCCTCCGCCGGAAGGCCCCCGATGGTGCCGAAGTCTCCACCCACGACGAGGCGCGGACCGCTGCCGTCGTCGTGCACACACAGCGCTCGAACGGCGGCGCCCGCGCCGCTCCCGAGCGCCGACCAGGAGGAGCCATTCCACTTGGCGATCCGCGCGGCCGGCGCGCCTCCAGCCAGCCCGAACTGCCCACCGGCGAAGAGTCCGGTTCCACTGCCGTCGTCATAGGTCGCGAGCGCCCGGACCGGCCCGTTCAAGCCGCCGCCCAGCGCGGACCAGCTCACGCCGTTCCAGCGCGCGATCCCCACGGCCGGCGAGCCGCCGGCATGCGTGAAGTTGCCGCCGGCGTAGAGCGCCAGTCCGGTTCCGTCGTTCCAGACGGCCAGGGCATCCACCGAGGTGTAGGCGTCGGAATCCGAGGTCCCCAGCAGGCCGGACATCCCGCCACCCAGGTTGGACCAGCGCGCTCCGTTCCAGGTCACGACGCCCTGCGCGTCGCCCAGGCCATGGAGGAAGGCTCCGCCGACGACCAGCACGGGCCCCGAGCCGTCGTTGTAGGTGGCGAGCGCGCGGACGGACAGCAGGCCCGAGGCTGCGCCGAAGGTCGGCAGCCAGTTGGGCTGACACGTGGTCAGCGCCAGCTCGAGATCGCCGGCGTCCACGTCGCCACGCTCTCCAGGCAGGACGACGCGCGCATGCGCGAGCCGCCGCGCGGACCCGTCGGAGCCACCCGCGACCGCGGTCAGCTCCATGGACTCGGCCCCCGGGGGGATCTCGAGCTCGAGGAGGAAGCGGCCGTCCAGCGCGCTCTGGGTCAGGCCGCCCGCGCTGGCGACGACGAGCGCGCCGGCCACGGGGCGACCCTCGGTGTCGAGGACCCGCCCCGTGAGCAGCGCTCGCTCGCTCGCGTCCGAGAGCAGCTCGTGGTCCGCGTCGAGCTGCGCGCGCAGCGCCCGGGGAGCGGAGTTCAGGTCCTGCGCGGGCAGCGCGACCGCCAAGAGCAGCCAGCCGGCGAGACGCGCCGACCAGGGCAGCGCGAGTGTGTTCCGATCCATCGAGCGTTCCTCCAGGCAACGAGGTGGCTGGGGTGGCGGTGCCGCCCCGACCCCCTGGATCTGCCCGCAACTCCACCCGAGGACTTGGAATCCGCGGAATCGGCGCGCGTTTCCGCCGTGCGTGCTCGCGGAACGCCCCGCGCTGGCCTTCAGCTCGCGCGCGCCAGCCAGAGCGCGCCGACCACGAGACTCGACGCGTAGGCTGCGGCGACGACACCGTTGCGCAGGCTGGGCCGCGACGTCGAGGCCAGGCCGCCGATCCCGATCGCGAGCAACGCGATCGCGCCGAGCGAGGCGAGCGCGTACGCCGCCAGGTACGCCGCCGGGGCGAGCGTGCCCGGGAAGGCCAGCGCCGGCAGCACGGCGAAGAGGTGCGAGATCCCGGCGGCGCCATGCACCAGGCCCAGCCCGAACACGGAGCGGTCGCGTGTGGCGGGTACGTCGTGGGCCGCGCGCTGGCGCAGGATGCGCGCCAGCCCCAGCGCGCCGATCACGCACAGGAGCAGGCCGACGAGGCGCTCGCTCCATTCCGAGAGGCCCTCCTCGAGTCCCGGGATCTGCGCGCGCAAGGCGAGCGCGACCGCCGCCGCCGCCGCGGCTCCGGCGGCGTGCCCCAGTCCCCAGGCGACGCCCGTGCGCCACGCCGCGCGTCCGCGGCGCGCGGCGAACGGCGCGACGCCGGCGACATGGTCCGGTCCGGTGAGGGCGTGCAGGGCACCGGCCGCGAGCCCCAGGGCCAAAGCCGTGGCGATCATCGCGCGGGATCCTACGCGCTGGCGGGATCAGGTGCAGCGCCCTTCCGTTGCGGCACGCGGCGCGGATGATCTCCAAGCGTTGGAGCAGGCGGGGCAGGAACTCGAGAGCGAAGTCGTCGTCGTCGGCGCCGGCGCGGCCGGTCTGTGGGCCGCGGAACGCGCGGCGCGCGCGGGTCGGTCCGTGCTGCTCGTCGAGAAGACGCCGCGCGCGGGGACCAAGGTGCTCGCGAGCGGGGGCACGCGCTGCAACCTGACGACGACGCTGGGGCCCAAGCCGGCCGCGGCGCTGTTCGGCAGGCACGGCGCGCGCTTCCTCGACACGGGGTTCCGTGTGCTGCCGCCCAGCGCGGTGCGCGCGCGTTTCGAGGAACTCGGCGTGCCGACCGTCGAGGCCCCGCTCGAGAAGGTGTTCCCCGCGTCGGGACGGGCGGTCGACGTGCGCGACGCGCTGCTGGGCGCGGCGCTCGCGGCCGGGGCGCGGATCGTCTACGACGCGCCGGTCGAGCGGATCGAGGCGCGTCCCGACGGGACGTGGACGCTGCTCGTCGCGGGCGGGCGCCGAGTGCACGCGCCGCGCGTGATCCTGTGCCCGGGGGGCAAGAGCTACCCGCGCACGGGCACGACCGGCGACGGCTACCGCTGGCTCGACGACCTGGGGCTCGAGGAGGTCGAGCCGGTGCCGGCGCTGGCACCGCTCGCGAGTCCGGCGGCGTGGGTGCGCGAGCTGGCCGGGATCTCGATCCAGGGGGGCGAGGCGCGCCTCGTCGACGCGGCGGGCGCCGTGCTCGCGCGCCGCCGCCGGCCCGTGCTGTTCACGCACCGCGGCGTCTCGGGGCCGGGTGCCATGGACCTCTCCGAGCCGGTCGCGCGCGCGCGGGCCGCCGCTGACCGCGGCGGCCCGCCCGTGGCGCTCGCGCTGCGAGTCGACCTGCTGCCGGACGTCACCTCCGACGCGCTGCGCGAGCTGCTCCTCGCCGCCGCTGCGCGCCCAGGCTCGCCGCCGCTGTCGCGCGTGCTGCCTTGCGAGGTGCCGCGACGCCTGCTCGAGGCCGTCGTGCGCCAGGCGGGCGTGCGCGAGAGCGATCCGCGCGCGAACCAGATCGAGCGCGCGGCGCGCGCGCGGCTCCTCGATGCGCTCAAGGGCCTCACGATCCCGGTCGACGGCACGCTGGGCTTCGACTGGGCCGAGGTCACGGCCGGAGGCCTGGCACTGGGCGAGGTCGACCCAGGTTCGCTGGCCGTCAAGCGGCACCCCGGTCTGTTCGTGATCGGCGAGCTGCTCGACCTGCAAGGCCCGATCGGCGGGCTCAACTTCCAAGCCGCGTTCGCCACGGCCGAGCTCGCCGGGGTCGCCGCCGCGCGCTGACCGAGCCTGGAACGAGCGCGAGGCCACCCGCTGCGGGTGGCCTCGCTGGATCGATCGCCGCGGTCCGCGACGCTCAGGGGTTCCAGGCGATGCTCACCCCGTTCGTCAGGTTGAAGGTCGAGCTCGTGCAGTAGACGGCCGCGTTGCGGTACCAGGCCTGGTACGTGCGCGTGCCGCCCGGGGCCGGGATCAGGCCCTTCACGGCGATCGACGGATCGGAGCCCGTGGGGTAGCTCGACGCGCCGGCCGCGTTCAGCTTGGTTCCCAAGCGCACGACCGTGCCGCCCGCGCAGCGCAATCCGTCACCGAAGGCCGTGCCGGCGAGCTGCGTGGTGCCTTGGAAGAAGAGGCAGGTCGAGTTCGGCATGCCGCTCGCCGTGAGCACGACCGAGTCCGCCGCGACGCTGGCGGTGCCCGTCGCGGTGAGGTTGGCACCCAGCGGGTTGAGCGAGTTCGCGCAGCCGTTGCCGATCGAGCCCGCGTTGCCGCACGGGCAGGCCGTGCCCGAGCCGTCGCCGAAGCAGAACTCGACCCCCGGGAGCACGTCACCGACGCGCACGGAGAAGGAATCGTCCTGCGTGTAGATCTCGGGCAGGCTGCCCGCGTGTGCGGTGATCGCGACGCCGATCACGTCGCCCGGGCCCACGACGAGGTCCGTGAACCAGGGTCCGAATCCGTTGAGCCAGCAGTTGCAGCCGAAGGTGTCACCCGGCGGGTCGTAGCAGACCGCCCCGGTGTCCGCGATCGTGCCGCCTTGCGTGACGACGACGTTTCCGCAGAAGGTCTGGGGGCAGTTCTGCGTCGGGAAGCAGGCGATCACTTGCGAGACGGGGTCCACGCCAATGGGGGTCGTCGCGATGGGCACGCCATTCAGGTAGACGATCACGTCCATTCCGAGGTGCGAGGGCGTGGGCAGCGCGTCGGTGATGAGCACGTCGAAGATCGGCGTCACGCGGACGTCGCCCGGCGGCGTGCCCGGAGGGTGGACGAGCCGGATGTCCGCAATCTTGCGATTCCAGCTGGGCTCCTGCGCGGAGGAGCGCGGGGCGAGAGCGGCGAGGGCCAGGAGGGCGACGATCGAGATGCGGAGCGGGCGGAACATGGGAGTCCTTGCGGGGTCAAGCGCGGTGTTCGGGTGGGCGTCGCGCCGCTCCGTTCGAGCAGCGCATCCACCAGGGCTTGGCGCGACGGTCCTCGCGGTGGACAGGCGGTTCGATTTCCCTGCACCGACCGGTCCGACCGCGGGACGCCCGGCTTGGGACTCCGCCGATTCCGGCCCCGGACCCTCCAGGGCGCCTGGCCGGTGCCGCGCGACGGCCTGAGGTCGGTTCGCGAACCGGCACTGGCGTGGACCGCGGGTCCCGGGGGCGGGTGCTTCCGGCGCAGCGTGCTGCGAGAAGCTGGGCCCCGTGCACGGGGCCCGGGGAGTCAACGAACGCGCCGCGCGGCGGCTGCCGCGCGGCGCGCGTCGAGTGCCCGGGGTCGTCGCGGCTGGCCGCGTTCAGGCGTGCACGAGGTCCTGCTCCATCTTCGGCTCGTACTTGCCCTTCGTCGCCAGGCCATTGAGCCGCGCGCGGGCCGCGAACACCTTCTGAGCCTTGGCCACGTTCTCCGGCTTGCCACCCCAGGCCTTGAGCGCCTCGTCCTGCAGCGCGCGGCCGTAGGAGAAGCTGAGCTTCCAGGGCAGCGGACCCTGTGCGTTCATGAGCGACAGGTGGTGCGTGGCCTGCGCGGCGCTCTGCCCGCCGGAGAGGAACACGATGCCCGGCACGGCGCACGGCACCGTGCGGCGGAAACACTGCAGCGTGAGCTCGGCGACGAGCTCGGGCGTGGCCTGGGCGGGACACTTCTTGCCGGCCACGACCATGTTCGGCTTGAGCAGCAGGCCCTCGAGCACCACGCAGTGGTCGTAGAGCGCGTCGAAGACCTCGTGCAGCGTCTGCTCCGTGACCTGATGGCAGCGTTGGATCGTGTTGTCCGCGTCCATGA
The DNA here is from genome assembly GCA_016795205.1 of Planctomycetota bacterium. Lineage (GTDB taxonomy): Bacteria > Planctomycetota > UBA1135 > UBA1135 > JAEUHZ01. Next base: position 7,324 of record JAEUHZ010000065.1, read on the forward strand.
GCACCTCGGGCTCGACGATCGGCACGATGTCCTGCTCTTGGCACAGCGCCGCGTAACGCGCCAACAGGATCGCGTTCTCGCGGATGTTCGGCAGCGTGGGCAGCGTGTTGCCGATCGTGATCACCGCGCGCCACTTGGCGAAGCGCGCTCCGAGCTGGCGGTACTTCGCCAGGCGCTCGCGCAATCCATCCAGGCCCTGCGTGACCTTCTCCTCGGGGCTGCCGGCCATGGGCACGGCGCCCGTGTCGACCTTGATGCCGGGGATCGAGCCGGCCTTGGCCAGGACCTCCGGGAAGGGCACGTGCGCCAGGCTCTTCTGGTGGATCGTCTCGTCGAACAGGATCACGCCGCTGACGTGCTCGCCGAAGCCCTTGGTGGTGAACAGCATGTCGCGGTACGCGCGCCGGTGGTCCTCCGTGTTCGCGAGCCCGATCGCCGCGAAGCGCTTCTCGATCGTCCCGTGGCTCTCGTCGGCGGCCAGGATGCCCTTGCCGGGCGCCACCAGGGCGCGCGCGGTCGTCTCGAGTTCCTTCACGTTCATGGGGGGTCCTTTCCTAGCGGTCGCGCGGCGACCGTCGTCCATCCTTCGTTCCGGCCTCGCGCAGTCGCGCGAAGGCGCCGTATTCCTCCAGCACGGAGAGCAGCACCGCGCGGATCGTGCGCGACTCGGCCTCCAGCGTGCGCTGGCGCGCCAGCCCGCGCTGGTACAGCTCGCCGTCCGTGGTGCAGCGCTCGACCCAGGCGGCCAGGAACTCCTTCCAGCCCTGTGCGCCAGGCAGGCGCTTGGCGAGCTCGGCCGGGGTCGAGGCGCACTCCTCCCACAGCGCGTGGAAGTTGCCGATCGAGCCCTCGTAGCCACAGCACAGCCGCGGCGAGGCCTCCAGGAACGTCGCGGCCAGTGCCACGCGCAGCTCGCGCACGCGCTGCGCCGGCTGGAACAGCTCGCCGATCCGCCGGTAGAGCGACTCGTGACGGTGCGCGGGCACGATCGAGGTCCAGGTCGTCCAGTCGTCGAGCACCGTGTTCACGATGCCCAGGCAGTCGACGTCGGGCATCTCGATCTCCGCGCCCGACTTCCAGGCATCGTAGAGCGTGATCCCGGGGTACACGTTGCCAGCGCGATCCGTGTAGGCATGCGCGAAGGCCGCCAGGGACCGGCGCTGTGAGCCGTCGTCGAGCGCGCGCTCGACGAGCGCGCGCACGAGGTCGTGCTCGGGCGGCAGGCCGCAGAGCGCCAGCTCGAACGCCCGCTCGGGACCGTCGGCCGGCGGGCGCCGCCGGACGAGCCCCGTGCCCCAGTCGTACGCCCAGGCGCGCGGATCCTCGGGCACCGCGAGCTGGACCCGGGCCGCCGCGACACGCCGGTCCGCCGGATCCAGGCGGTGGCGCGCGATGGGCTGCGCCGGCGCATGGCGCTCGGGATCGAAGTGCGGCGCCTCGCCGGCCGCGGGCCACGCGCTGCGGTCGCGATCGGCCTCGGAGAGGGCCCACCTGGAGAGCCCCATCTGGAACGTGCGCACGCGCGCCAGCTCGCTCCCCAGGAAGTCCACGAGCTCGCGGCGCTCGGCTGGCGCGAGCAGCGCGAAAGCTGCGCGCGCGCGCTCGGCCTCGGGGTCCGCGGGACGCGCAGGCGGGGCCGAGGTGGCCTGGAACCCGGCCACGGCGACGAGGAGGAGGTGTGCCAGCACGATGCGGGGCGCATCCTACTCGCTCTCCACGCGGGCTGCCCGGGGGCCGTGCAGCGCGCGGCGCTACGTCGGAGCCAGACGGCTGCGTGGCGACCTCACCGCGCGCACGGTCCCGCGTCGCGGCGTAGCCCCGCGCACTGCGGGCCACTACAAGGGGAGGCCGTGCCGGTGCCGTTCCTCGACCTCCTCCGCGCGCTGGGTGCGCTCCCGGCGCTCGCGGCGGCCGGCATCCCCCAGGAGCCGGTGCTGCGGCTCCCGCCGGTCTCCGCGCAGCCGCCCGCGGAGTTCGAGCGCCTCGATCGTCTGGGCGGCGACGCCCCGCCGGTCGACGAGACCGGCTTGGCGCCGGCCTTCGTCGAAATCCACGTCCCGCGCGCCAGCGTGTTCGCAGGCGAGCTCGTGCACGTCGAGCTGCGTTTCGGCCTGGAGGCCACGTTCCTCGACGAGCAGGCCATCCCGCTCTTCCGCCGGCGGCTCGATGTGCCCGTGCAGGTCGAGGCAGCCTGGCTCGACGAACCCGAGGCGCTCGAGCTGGCGCGGCTCTTCGCCGACGAGCCGGGCGCTCTGGCAGCGCTCGTCGCGCGCAACGAGCGCGTGGCCGCGGCGCGGCGCCTCCCGGACCGCGTCGTGAACGGCCGGACGTGGCGCGTGTGGGCGCTCGCTGCCCCGCAGATCCCGCCCGTGCCCGGCGCGCTCGTCCTCGCTGCACCGCGGCTCCACTTCGCGCGCGGCACGGACTTCCGCGCGGACTTCCTCCAGGGCCGCACGGCGACCGGGCGGCGCGACGGCTTCGTGCGCGGCGCGGCGCTCGCGCTCGAGGTCCTCCCGATCCCCGGCAGCGGCCGTCCGCCGGGCTCGGGCGCGGTGGCCGCGGGCTTCGACGTCGAGGCGCGCGCGACCTGGGATGTCGTCTCGCGGCCGGCCGGCGTGCGGCTGGAGCTCGCGTTCCGCGGTGACGGCGACCTGGCGCGCGCGGAGCTGCCCGACGCGGCCGCCTTCCGGGGCTTTCGCGTGCGCGGCCTGCTCGACGACCACGGACGCGCGCGTCGCCGGGTGGTCTACGACCTGGAGCAGGTCGACCCGGACGTGCGGGAGATCCCGCCGCTCGGGTTCGCGTACTTCGACCCGCGCCCACCAGGCGCTTGGCGCGAGGCGGGGACACCACCCTTTCCGGTTCCCGGCGAGCTGCGCGCGCGGGCTGCCGAGCTCCCGGCCGCGGCCGCCCCAGGCGGTGGGGCGGTGGCGCGGCCGGCCCCACCCTGGTGGATCCTGCTCGCACTGCTCGCGCTCGTTGCGGGCCTGGCTTGGGCCGCGCGGCGCTGGCGCTCCGGGAAGAGAACAGGGGGCGGCTCCGCGTGAGGAGCCGCCCCCTGGGGGTCAGGGGCCCGGCCGGCGGGGGTGTCCCCCCGCCGGCCCGGCAGCTCGCCCGGTCACCCGGGCGAGGGGATCCGACCTTCCCCGCGCGGGGGCGCCGGCCACGAACCTCCACCGGGCTTCTCGCGCACCGCAGCCACCGCATTGCTGCGGAGCACCCGGTCCCATGGGCCTAGGAGGTCCGTCGGCGTCCCCGGAAGGTCGGGCACCATCCGAACCGGTCGAAGCCTACACCCGGATCCGCGGGTCGGCGGCGCGCCTCACTCGGCGCCCGCGGAACGCGCGTTGCCCGCCGAGGAGCCCCGGCGCGGGCGCCGGCGCCGCCGCCGGCGGGGCTCCTCCGGCTCCGAGCCGAACTCGGCCGCCACGGCCTCCGGAGGGGAGGTGCGGAAGCGCCGGTAGCGGTCGCGCCAGCCCTCGTAGAGATCCCAGCCCTGCCCGCGCGCCGCGACGCGCAGCCGGAACAGGTCCAGGGCCTCGGGGAAGTCCTCGCTGCGCAGGAACAGGAGCGGCCGGAAGCGCTTCGTGCCGACCTGCGTGAAGCGTCGCTGCTGGAACACGATGCGCCGCGCGCGGGCCGTGTCGCGGCGCGGCAGGCGCGTCTGGAGCGCGATCGGCTCCAGGACCTCGCCCGTCACGGTCAACAGGTCCGGCGGCGCCCCGCGGCCCTCGCGCGTGGCCGGGTCGGCCTCGCGCTCGATGATGCGCAGGTAGAGCAGCGCGATGCACACGGCCGTGGAAGGCACGTAGCCTTGGTGCACGTCGTTGTCGAGCGCCTCGAGCAGACGCCAGAAGGTCTCCGCGCGCGGCTGTGCGGCGGGGTCGTCCGGGCTGCCCAGGAAGTGGTCGATCGCAGGCAGCACGACGCGCAGTGCACCCGAGGCGCGCAGCATGCGGAACGCTCCCAGCGCCGTGCCGCTGCGCAGGAGGCGCAGGATCTCCTCGAGCACGCGCGGCGGCGCGGAGCGCGCCAGCCGCGGCGCATTGGCGATCATCGCCTCCCAGGTGCGTTCCTCGACGTGGAAGCCCAAGCGCGTGGCGAACTTGATCGCGCGCAGGATGCGCACGGGATCCTCCGCCATGCGCTTCTGCGGGTCCCCGATCGTGCGCAACATGTGACGCTCGAGGTCGTCGATGCCGCCGACCCAGTCGAGGATCACGTTGTGCAGCGGGTCGAGGAACAGCCCGTTCACCGTGAAGTCGCGGCGCCGCGCGTCCTCCTCGGCCGTGCCGAACTCGTTGTCCTCGGTGATCAGCAGATCGTCGAGGGCGCCCTGCGTGGCGGCCTCCACGACACCCTCTTCGGGCTCGGCCGCGAGCGGGTCGCTGCGGAACGTGGCGGTCTCGACGATGTGCTCGCCGTACACGACGTGGACGAGCTTGAAGCGCCGCCCGATGACGCGCGCGTTGCGGAACAGCCGCTTGATCTGGCGCGGGTGCGCGCTCGTGGCGACGTCGAAGTCCTTGGGCGCCCGCCCGATGAGCAGGTCGCGCACGCAGCCTCCCACGAGGTAGGCCTCGTGGCCCTCGCGCTCCAGGCGCGAAACGACGCGCAGGGCGTCCTGGTCGAGCGCCGTGCGGGGGATCGAGTCGGCCGGGATCGTGCGCGGCGGGGGGCTGGCTCGGAGCGGGCGCGGCGCGCGGCCGGGCTCGCGGAAGTCCTCGTGGTCCTTCACGGATCGATGCATGTTCAAGTCGAGCACTCTACCGCTCGAACCCGTGCGCGGGATACGGGCCGCCTTGTCGCCCGCCCGCGCCCCGAGTACCCTCCGGCGCCTTCGGAGAGGCCAGTAGCTCCAACGGTTAGAGCGACTGATTCCAAATCAGTAGGTTGAAGGTTCGAATCCTTCCTGGCCTGCCAACTCCGCCCTCGACCCGCCCGGACCGCCGCCGCCCGACTCCGCGCCGACGCTCAGGTTCCCTGCCGATGCCCAAGAGAAGCCGTCGCGACGCCGGTGCCGGCGAACCGGATCCCCGTGAGACGCCGCTGGGGGAGGAGGCCCCCGCGCGCGCCGCGGGACAGCCACCGCCGGGCCCGGCGCCCGACGCGCCGACTGGGGGCGAGCCCGTCCCCGAGGCCCCGGCGGGCGTGGCCGCCGCCGGTCTCGGCGCCGCGGAGGCCGAGCCCGACGATCTGGCGGGCCGGCCCGACACGCCGCTCTCGAGCCTGGACGAGCTGCGCGCGGCCCTGGATTGGGCGTTCGCCGGGATCGAGATCGAATCCCGGGTGCTGGACCTCTACGCGCGTCATGCGCGGCTGCTCCTGGAAGCGAATCGCGAGGTCAACCTGACGGCCATCGTGGACCCGCGCGAGATGGCCGCCAAGCACTACCTCGACTCCTGGCGCGTCACGCAGTACGTGCCGTTGTTCGGGAAGTCGGCGCTCGACCTGGGCTCGGGCGCGGGGTTTCCCGGCCTCCCGATCGCGATCGCGGAGCGCGAGACGCGCATGACGGTGCTCGACTCGACTCGCAAGCGCGTCGACTTCCTGGAGGCCGCGGTCACCGCGCTGGGGATCTCGAACGCGAAGGCGGTGTGGGCGCGCGGCGAGGACCACCTGGCGCGCACGCACGTCGACGTCGTGCTCATGCGCGCGGTGAGCTCGGTGCGCGAGAACGTGCGCACGTTGCGCAAGGTGCGGCACGCGCTGAAGGACCTCGTCATGCTCAAGGGACCGTCCTGGTCGCGCGAGGTGCGCGCCGCCGAGCGCGAGGCCGAGCGCCTGGGGTTCAAGCTCGACACGGTCTGCGAGCATCGGCTCCCCGGCGAGATGGGCGAGCGCGCCGTGCTGATCTACCGCGCGCCGGGCGGGCAGGGGCGCTGACGTGGTGGCCCTGGGACTGCTCGGCTGGCTCGGGATCGGCGTGGTCGTGATCGTGATCGTGATCCTGGTGATCTCGATCGCGGGCTACCCGCGCGACAACTCCTTCTGATCCTTCTGAGCGGGCCGGCTTCAGCGGGCGCACGGCACTGCGCGGGCTCGCACGGCTCGAGTTCGCCAGGGCGCTCGGCGCGCGAGAGTTCCACCGCCAACTCCACCGCCGCGGCGGGGAGTGGTGCCCGAGGGGGGGGTCGAACCCCCAATTCCGGTTAAGGAAACCAGGACCTGAACCTGGCGCGTCTGCCAATTCCGCCACCCGGGCCGGGATGCGAGGGCGGGGAAGCTAACGGCCGCGCGCGGGCCGGTCAACCCCCGCGTGGCGGAGCCCCTCACGCAACTGCCGCGCGCGCTGCGCTAGCCGGCGGTCACGTCGACGCCGTCGACGAGTGCCCAGGGCGCGCGCGCGGCGCCGTCGACGCGCTCGGCCACGCCGCCGACGAGGGCGATGCGCGCGAGCAGCGCGTAGGCGTTCCCCGAAAGCAGCGTCTCGCGCACCGGCCCGACCTCGCGCCCGCCCTCGACCCAGCGCGAGGACTTCGCGACGCCCGAGAAGTCGCCCGAGGCCGGATCGACCGAGCCCGAGAAGCGTTGGACGAGCAGCCCGCGTCCCAGCGCACGCACCAGGTCCGCGCGGCTGCCGCCCGCGCCGGGCGCCACGCTCACCGCGTGCGCGCCGAGACCCGGGACGGAGCGTGCGCCGCCGCGCGCGTGGCCGGTCGAGAGGCGGCCTGCGACCGCCGCGGCGTAGCCGTTGTACATCCAGCCGCGCAACCAGCCGTCCTCGACGAGCGCGAAGGGCAGGGCCGGCTGGCCCTCGCGGTCGAAGCTCCCCGCGCCGGCCAGCTCGGTGTCGTCGGGACGGTCCAGGATCGTGAACCCGGCCGACGCGATGCGCTCGTGGAGGCGCGTCGCGAGCGCGCTCCGCCCGCGCTGGACGGCGATCGCACTGGTGGCCGCGAGCACCGGCGCCACGAACAGGTCGAGCAGCGCGTCGGGCGAGAACAGGACCGGCCCCTGGTACGACGAGCGTGCGCGCTCGGCGCCCAAGTTCCCGGCCGTGACGCGCGCGAACGCGTCGACCAGCTCGCGCGCCGCCGGGGCGATCCGCGCCGGGTCGCGCACGGCATCGCTCTGGTAGTGGAAGCCGCCCACCTCCGTGCCGTCCAACGCCATCCCGGAGATCGAGAGCGTGACCAGGGCGTCCGACTCCGCCGCGCGCACGCCGCGGCTGGAATGGATGGCCTGGGAGACGCGCAGCACGCCGGCGCTCGCGCCGTCGACCGAGATCCGCGCGTCGAAGGCGCGCGCGCCACGCACCAAGCCGTGGCCGAGATCGACGGCCTCTTCGATGCCGGCCGCCGCGAGTCCCGCGTGTGCCAGGCCCGCGGACGCGGCCACGGGCCGCGCGTCCGGCAAGCGGTTGGCCGGATCCGCGGGCGAGGCGGCCGCGAGCGCCACGGCGGCCCTCGCCGCCGTCTCGAGGGCCGCGCGGTCGAATTGGTTCGTGGCGGCAAAGCCCAAGCGTGCGTCGCGGAACACGCGCAGGCCGATCGAGGCGCCCTCGTCGACGTGCGCCAGCTTGAGGTCGCCCTTCTCGAAGGTCGCCGAAGCCTTGTCGGTGCGCGTGGCGAAGGCCTCCGCCTCGTGGGCGCCGGCGCGCAGCGCGAGGCCCACGAGCGACTCGCAGGCGGCGAGCAGCTCGTCCTCCCGGGCGCGCGCCGCGGCCGCGGGGTCCCCACCGAGCGCCGCGTCGCGATCCAGCGCGGCCTGGCTCACGACTTCCTCCCGCCCAGCACGACCTCGCAGGAGAGCCACGGGCCACCGGCATCGACCTTGGCGGGCTGTCCCTTGCCGCAGTGGCCGGAGCCGAGGTCCCAGCGGAACTCCGACCCGACGGCGTCGACGGTCTGGAGCACGTCGAAGGCGCTGCCGGAGATGTTCACGCCGCGCAGCAGCGGGCCGCGCTTGCCGTGCACGATGCGGTAGGCCTCGCGCGTGCCGAACATGAACTCGCCGTTCGCGTCGGCCTGCCCGTTCGAGGCGCCGTCCAGCAGGTAGCCGTCCTCGACGCCCGCGATCAGCTCCTCGAGGCTCGACGAGCCCGGCGCGATGTAGGTGTTGCGCATGCGGATCAGCGGCTCGTCGTCGTACTCCCAGGCGCGCGCGTTGCCGGTCGGCGCCACGCCCGAGCGCGCGGCGCTCTCGCGGTCGTGCAGGTACGAGCGCAGGTAGCCGTGCTCGATGATCGTCGTGCGACCGGTCGGTACGCCCTCGTCGTCCACGGCGAGCGTGCCGCCCGCGCCGTCCTTGTACTCGCTCGATCCGGAGTCGCACAGCGTGACGAGGTCCGAGGCCACGCGCGTGCCGAGGCGCCCCGCGGCGCACGAGCCGGAGGCCACGAAGTCGGCCTCCACCGTGTGCCCCACGGCCTCGTGCGTGAGCAGCCCGACGAGCGCGGGGGACAGGATCACGCGCTTGCGCCCGCCCTCCGGATAGCCCGCGTCGAGCAGGTCGACCGCCTGCCGCGCCGCGCGCTCGGCGAGCTCGGCGGCGCCGCGCGACTCGAACAGGCAATCCCAGCCGCCGGTGACGCCGACCGCCTCCGCACCGCGCTGCATCTCGCCGGCCTTCGAGGCCACGGCCACCACGCGGAACTCGGGCCGCACGCAGCGCGTCCAGACCTTGGCGCCGTCGCTGGTGACGATGCCCTTCTCCTCGAAGATCTCGCTGTAGCCCGTGCTGGCGCTCTGGATGCGCGTCGAGGCGGCGCGCGCGCCGCGCTCGACCTCGAGCAGCAGGCCCAGCGCCTCCTCGATCGGCCGCGCCAGCGTGGCGTCGACCCCGGCCGCGTCGAAGCGGCCGCGCGCCAGCGGCACGGCGGGCAGGTCGGGCACGCGCTCCGTGCGCGCGCGGGCCGAGGCCCGTGCCGCGGCGCGCGCTTGACCGATGGCGCGCACGATCGCGGCCTTCTCGAGCCGGTCCGTGCTGGCGAAGCCGAACGTGCCCGACTCCAGGACGCGCACGCCCACCCCCGAGTGCTCCGCGGCGGTCGCGTTGTCGACGCGGCCCTTCTCGACGGACAGGCCGCGCGTGGACTTCTTGTGCCAGCGCAGCTCCACGAACCCGCCGGGAGCGGCGGACAGGGCTTCCAGCAGGACGTCGGTCGGGTCGGCGGCGGTCGGGGCGCTCATGGATGCGAGCATCGGTCGGCGGACGGGCGGACTCAAGCGCGTGCTAGGCTTCGCGGCGGATGTCCGGGAAACCCGAGGAAGTCCGGCGCATCGCCGAGAACCGCAAGGCGCGCTTCGAGTACGAGCTCCTGGAGGAGCTCGAGTGCGGGATCGTGCTCACGGGGACCGAGGTCAAGAGCCTGCGCTCCGGCGGCGGCTCGATCCAGGAGGCCTACGCCATGGTGCGCGGCACGGGCCTGTGGCTCGTGAAGTCCCACATCCCTGAGTACAAGCAGGGCAACGTCCACAACCACGAGCCCGGTCGTGAGCGCAAGCTGCTCGCCAGCGCGCGCGAGATCGCGCGCTGGCACGCGGCGGCCAAGGAGAAGGGCGTGACGATGGTGCCGCTCTCGATGTACTTCCGCGGCAGCCGCGTGAAGGTCCTGCTGGGCCTGTGTCGCGGGAAGAAGCTCCACGACAAGCGCGCCACGCTCAAGGAACGCGAGGATCGCCGCGAGGTGCAGCGCGCCTCGGGGCGGCGGCGCTGACCGGCGCGGGGGCCTGCCGCGCGCTGGACGTGGTCCGCGGTTGGGGCGTCGCGCGGGACGCGCGGCTCGAGACGGGCCTGGTGTGTGCTAGACTCCAAGCGCACCTGGAATGGGGGGCGCACCGGTCTCGACCGGGGGTCTTCGACTTCGGGCTGCGTGCCGGGGATCTCGAGTCACCCCGTAAAATCCTCTTGGGGCGGCATTGCATGCCAACAACTATTCGCTCGCGGCCTGATTTCACTCAGACCGCCGTCTCCGCGGGGAGTGCCTTCGGCCCTGCGGAGACGCCACCAGAAGGCTGGCCGGCGAGCGGCGCTTCGGCGCGGACCGGCGAGAACACACCGGAGCTTGGATCCAAGCGGCCTGCCTGCGGGCGGCTTGGGGACGAGAACCAACCACAGGACACGCACGTAGACGCCCCCTGATCGGGGTTCCCGGGACGCGGGTTCGATTCCCGCCGCCTCCACCAGATCCGCGACGCCCGCACGCCGTGCGCGCGGCCTTCAGAGCGCGCGCGGTCTTCCGTACACTCGCCGCGTGCGTCGCACACCGCCCCCCCGCCCGCCGCGCCGCTCGCGGGCGGCCGCCCTCGCGGCGCTCGTCTTGGTCTGTGGTGCCTGCGTCACGCCCGACGTCCAGGTCTGGAACCTGGACCAGCTCCACGACGAGACCAGTCGGCATCGCTACCAGGCCGCGCTCCAGAGCGACTTCGGCTGGTTCATGCGCCGCGGCGTCCTGGGGCTGTTCCAGAGCAGCGCGGCCGACTGGGCCGCCGAGGTCGACAAGGAGCGCGTGGAGGACCCGGCGGGCGAGTGTCTCGCGAACCTGATCTTGCTCGAGGAGCGCGCAGCGGCGCTCGAGGAGATCGACCCGCGCCACCTGGAGTGGTTCGCGCGCGTGGCCGCGGAGGACCCTTCGCGGCTTTCGCGCGAGCGGGCCGTGCTGGCGCTGGCGCGCCTCGCGGAGGGGCTCTCCCCAGGGCTCCCGCAGCGGCTCGGGGCCGACCAGCGACCGGCCGGACCCGACGAGCTCGCACCCGTGCTCGAGGGGCTGGTGCGCGCGACGCGCCGAGTGGTCTCCAACGATCCAGAGGCGGCGGCCGACCTCTCGGCCAGCGTGGCGGCCGTGCGGGCGCTGGACCTCGACCTGGCGGCCGCGCGCCGCGCGCTGCGTGCGGCGAGCGAGCTCGAGCGGCTCGCCAAGGGGCGTCAGGCCTCGGCGGCCGAGCTCGACGCGCTCGTCGCGCACCTCGCCAGCCTGCTCGTGCGGCGCGCGCTGGCCGTGGCGCTCGAGGACGAGGACGATTTCGTGCGCGCCGCGGCGGTGCGGGGCGTGGCCGCCACCGGCGGCGCGCGCGCGCTCGACGTCGTGCTCTACGACCGACTGCGCAAGGAGACCGCGACGCGGCCTCTGCGAGCCATCCTGGAGGTCGTCGCCGAGCGCGGCTTGCCTGCCGCGGACCCGGCCAACGCGGCCGCGCTCAAGCGCCGCGACGAGTGGATCGCGGCGCTGCAGGTCGTGGCCACCCAGCACCCCGAGGGCGAGCTGCGCGTGCGCGCCATGCGCACGCTGCGGGCGGTGGCGGCGCCCGACCTGGCCAGCCTGCGCGAGGAGGACTGGCAGGCCTGGTGGGCCGCGCGTCGCGCGCCGCGGCCGGAGGAGCGCGCGCCGTGACGGCCGGTCCCCCGCGCCGCGAGACGGCCGGCGCATCCGCCCCGTCCGCCGCGGCGCGGCGCCCACGGCTGGGCGGGATCCTGCGCGCCGCGCTGGCGGTCCTGCTCCTCGGCATCGTGGCCTTCACGGTTCCCTGGCGCGACCGCTTGGTGCTGTCCGGCGGCCCGGCCGTGCTCGAGACGACCGGCGACATCGTCGGCGGCTGGCGGGCCGACGCGGTCGCGTTCCGCTTCGAACCTGGCGTGGAGCTCGTGCCCGAATGGCCGGCGGAGGCGCGCGCCGCGGCGCACGCCGGCGCGGAGCTCCGAGTGACGCGCGGTCCAGGCTCGCCGTACGACTGGCGGCCGGGCTTGCTGCACGTGTTCGGCGAGATGGACCTGCGCGGGCTGTTCAGCGCGCTGGGGCTGATCCTGGCCAGCGCCATGGTCGCGATCACGCGCTGGTGGCGACTCCTGCGCGTCGCCGGCTGCGCGGCGCGCTGGTACGACGCGCTACGCCTGACGTTCATCGGCTTCTTCATGAACTTGGTCGTGCCGGGGCTCACGGGCGGCGACGTCGTCAAGGCGGTGCTCGTCGTGCGCGAGCATCCGGAGCGGCGCGCGGACGCGCTGGTCAGCGTGCTCGTCGACCGCGGCCTGGGGCTGCTCGTGCTCATGGGCATGGCGGCGGTCGTGGTCAGCGTCGAGAGCGAGCGCTTCGCCGAGGTGCGCTGGCCCGTGACGTTCGCGTTCCTGGGCGTGCTCCTCGCGCTGTGGGTCGGATTGCACCCCTGGCCGCGGCGCGCGCTGAACATCGACCGCATCCTCGAGCGCCTGCCGCAGAAGCAGCGCCTGCGCTCGATCGACCGCGCGCTGTCGATCTACGCGCGGCACCCCGGCGAGCTGCTCGTGGCGGTGGTGCTCTCGGCGGCGAACCACGCCAGCCTGGCGCTGGCGCTCATGGCGCTGGGGCACGCCTTCGGCGACACGCTGGGCTGGGCCGAGTACCTGGGCGTCGCAGCGATCGCGAACACGGTCAGCTCGGTGCCGATCGCTCCCGGCGGCTGGGGCGTGGGCGAGGCGCTCTACGGCTACCTGTTCCACCTGCTCGGCGCGCCGGCCGCGCTGGGCATCGCGGTGAGCGTCAGCTACCGCCTGCTGAACACCGGCATCGGACTGGCCGGCGGCCTGTTCCTGCTGCCCTTCGTCCCCGGCGCGCGCGAGGTGCGGGCCGAGATCGAGACCGGCGAGAAACGCGGCGGATGACGCGCACGGACGGTTGACGCGCGCGCCCGCTGCGCTTCGAATCCCGCACGCTCGAGCCCCGACCAAGACCCACAGACCCCTCCATGTCCCTCCTCGTCATCGGAACGCTGGCCTACGACACGATCCAGACGACCGCCGCGAAGCGCGCCGACGTCCTGGGCGGCTCGGCGCTCTACTTCTCGGTCGCCGCCGCGGCCTTCCAACCGGTGCAGCTCGTGGCCGTGGTGGGACGCGATTTCCGCCCGGGCGACCTCCAGTTGCTCGAGCAGCGCGGGGTCGACACCAGCGGCGTCGAGCACGCCGACGGCCGCACGTTTCGCTGGAGCGGGCGCTACGAAGCCGATTGGAACACGCGTCACACGATCGAGACGCAGCTCAACGTCTTCGAGAAGTTCGACCCCAAGATCCCGAGCGCGATGCGCTCATCGCAGTACCTGTTCCTCGCGAACGCCAGCCCGCTCGTGCAGGCCAAGGCGCTCGATCAGGTCGATCATCCCGCGTTCACCGTGGTGGACACGATGAACCTGTGGATCGAGATCATGCGGCCCGAGCTGCTGGCGCTCTTGCGGCGTGTGGACGGCGTCGTGCTGAACGACGAGGAAGCGCGCATGCTCACGGGCGAGCGCAACCTGCTCAAGGCCGCGAGCCTGGTGCTCGGGATGGGGCCGCGCTACGTCATCCTCAAGAAGGGCGAGCACGGCGCGTTCCTGATGGGCAGCGACGTGCACTTCTCGCTGCCGGCCTACCCCGTCGGGATGGTCGTCGACCCGACCGGCGCGGGCGACACGTTCGCGGGCGGTTTCATGGGCTACGTGGCGCGCGCGGGGAACCTGGAGCCCAAGACGCTGCGCAAGGGGATGCTCTACGGAACGGTGGCGGCGAGCTACTGCGTCGAGGGCTTCGGCATCGACTCGCTCAAGGAGCGCACGCGGCGCGACTTCGACGTGCGCTACGACGAGCTGTTGTCGATCGTGACGCCCTGAGCCGCGTTGACTGGCAGGGGCCGGGGAACCGGCGGGCCGCGAGCGCGGGCCGTTGACCTGCGCTCGCGTCCCTGACATGGTCCAGCCACGCGCGCGACACGCGCGCGGACCGTGCGGGCCTTCCTGGGACTTCTTCCGCCGCCGCAGGTGGCGCAGCGCGTCGTCGCCGCGGCCCGCGCAGCGCTGGGCGCTGGCCTGGGTCGCGTGTACCCCGCGGCCGACCTGCACCTGACGCTGGTGTTCCTGGGCGCGATCGAGCCGGCCCGGGCCGCGGCGCTCGCGGCCGGCCTCGGCGGCGCGTTCACCGACGCGCGCCCCGTGCGCTTGCGCCTCGGCGGCTGAGGTGCGTTCGGCGTTCCCGGGCACGCGCGCGCCCTGTGGGCCGGGTTCGACCTCGCGCCCGAGGAGCGCGCGGCGCTCCTCGACCTCGTCGAGCGTGGGCGCGCGCTGGCGGCTCGCTGTGGCGTCGCGCTCGACGGCGCCGATCTCGCGCGTCCCTTCACGCCGCACCTGACGCTGACGCGACTGCGGCAGCCCCGGCGCGCGCCCGGCGATTTCGATCGCTTGCGCTTCGACCTCGACTGGCTCGCGGACGAGGTCCACCTGTTCGAGAGCGCGGGCGGGGCGGGCTCCGGGCCGCGCTATCCCGTGCGCGCAACCTGCCGCCTGCGGGGGCTTTGAGCGCTCGCGGCCGCCAGACCCGCGACCTGCGCGCCGCCCGGGCGTCTGCTGGGCGCCGGCCGCGCGCGGCGCGCTTGGGAGCGCCCGGGTGGACGGCTAGACTCCGCGCTTCGACGCGCCGCGCCGCGTCGGCCGCACGACCCTTCGCCGCACTTCGAGAACCATGAGCGTCATCAAGCCGAAGACCGACAAGCCGCAGACCACGGGCCCCTCGACCGAGAAGACGCGCGCGCTCGACGCCGCGATGGGCGAGATCGAGAAGAGCTTCGGCAAGGGCGCCATCATGCGTCTGGGCGACGGCGTGCTGTTCAAGGAGATCACCGGCATCTCGACCGGCTCGATCGGCCTGGACCTCTCGCTGGGCGGCAAGGGCGTCCCGCGCGGACGCGTCGTCGAGATCTTCGGACCCGAGAGTTCGGGCAAGACCACGCTGACCCTGCACGTCATCGCCAACGCGCAGAAGGCGGGCGGCATCTGCGCCTTCGTCGACGCCGAGCACGCGCTCGACCCGGCCTACGCGCGCAAGCTGGGCGTCAAGCTCGACGACCTGCTCGTCTCGCAGCCCGACACGGGCGAGCAGGCGCTCGAGATCGTCGAGACGCTCGTGCGCAGCAACGCGGTCGACGTGGTCGTCGTCGACTCGGTGGCGGCACTCGTGCCGCGCGCCGAGATCGCCGGCGAGATGGGCGACAGCTTCGTCGGCCTGCACGCGCGGCTCATGAGCCAGGCGCTGCGCAAGCTGACCGGCGCGATCGCGAAGTCGGACTGCCTCGTGATCTTCATCAACCAGATCCGCGAGAAGATCGGCGTCATGTTCGGCAGCCCCGAGACGACGACCGGCGGCCGCGCCTTGAAGTTCTACGCCTCCGTGCGCCTCGACATCCGCCGCATCGGACAGATCAAGGAAGGCGAAGAGGTGATCGGCGCGCGCACCAAGGTCACCGTCGTGAAGAACAAGGTCGCTCCGCCTTTCAAGAAGTGCGAGTTCGACATCCTCTTCAACCGCGGCATCAGCCGTGAGGGTGAGATGCTCGAGATCGGCACGGCCGAGGGCGTGATCGTCAAGTCGGGCACCTGGTACTCGATGAAGCACCCGACCGACGGCGAGATCCGCATCGGCCAGGGGCTCGAGAAGGCGCGCCAGTTCCTGATCGACAACCCCGACCTCGCCAACGTGATCGAGAACGTGATCAAGCAGAAGTACGTGCCCCGGGCGGCGAGCGGCGAGGAGGCCGACGACGGCGCGCCCGCGCCCGCCGCGCGTCCCGCCTCCATCCCCGCGGTCGCGCGCCCAGCCCGGACCTGAGCCGGCCGATCGACTCGAACCGGCGCCGCGACGGCCCTTCCGCCGGGCCTCTCGCGGCGCCGGGCATCCACACCGACCCCGACGAACGACCGATGAGCTCCACCCCGACGAGTCCGACGAAGCTCAAGACCGCGGCGCGCGTGCGTCAGGAGTTCCTGGACTTCTTCGCCGCCCGCGGCCACCGCATCGTGCCCTCGGGACCGGTCTTCCCGCAGGACGATCCGACGCTGCTCTTCACGAACGCGGGGATGAACCAGTTCAAGGACGTGTTCCTCGGCACGGGCACCCGCGACTACACGCGCGCGGCGGACACGCAGAAGTGCATCCGCGTCTCGGGCAAGCACAACGACCTCGAGGAGGTCGGCGTCGACACGTACCACCACACGTTCTTCGAGATGCTCGGGAACTGGTCGTTCGGCGACTACTTCAAGGCCGAGGCGATCGCCTGGTCCTGGGAACTCCTGACCAAGACCTGGGGCCTCGACCCCGATCGTCTGTGGGTCACGGTGTTCGCCGGCGACGCGGCCGACGGCCTCCCCGCCGACGACGAGAGCGCCCGAATCTGGGTCGAGGTCGCCGGGGTGCGTCCCGATCGGGTGCTCAAGTTCGGCCGCAAGGCCAACTTCTGGGAGATGGGCGACACCGGCCCCTGCGGCCCGTGCACTGAGATCCACATCGACCGTGGCGCCCCGGGCTCGGACCCGCGCGACGGCGCGAACCCTGCGATCGGCGTGAACGCGGGCAACGAGCGCTTCATGGAGCTGTGGAACAACGTCTTCATCCAGTTCAACCGACTGGAGGACGGTCGACTCCAGGAGCTGCCCGCGAAGCACGTCGACACGGGCATGGGCTTCGAGCGCGTGCTGTCCGTCCTCCAGGGCCAGCGCTCGAACTACGACACGGATCTCTTCACGCCGATCTTCGCGCGCATCGCCGCGGTCACCGGCGCGCGCTACGAGGGCGGGGATGCGCCGCGCGACGTCGCGTTCCGCGTCGCGGCCGACCACTGCCGGGCAGTGACGGCCGCCTTCGCGGACGGCGCGCTGCCCTCGAACGAGGGCCGCGGCTACGTGCTGCGGCGGCTGATCCGCCGCGCGTCACGCTTCGGGCGCCAGCACCTGGGGGCTCGGGACCCGTTCCTGTTCGAGGTCGTGCCGGCCGTCGTGCAGGTGCTGGGGGCCACGTTCCCCGAGATGCGGGCGCGCGAGGAGCACGTGCGATTGCTCATGAAGTCCGAAGAGGAGAGCTTCGGGCGCACGCTCGACCGCGGCCTCGTGTTCTTCGAGAGCCTGGCCGCGAAGACCGAGAAGGCGGGCTCGAAGACGCTGGCGGGCGCGGAAGCCTTCGAGCTCTATGCCACGAACGGCTTCCCGGAGGACCTGGTCGAGCTCATGGCGCGCGAACGCGGTCTGGCGGTCGATCGCGCGGGCTGGGAGGCGGCGCAGAAGCGGCACCAGGCGGCCAGCAAGTCCGAGGGCAAGTTCAAGCAAGTGCTGTCCGCCGAGGCGCTGGCCAGCGTCAAGCCGACACGCTCGACCTACCACGAGGCCGGGGCGGAGGCGCAGGTGCTCGAGGCGCGCGTGCTCGTGGTCCAGGCCGTCGGCGAGGGCGAGCACGCGGTGGTGCTCGACGCCAGCCCGTTCTACGCCGAGGGCGGCGGACAGGTCGGGGACGCGGGCGTGATCCGCGCCGCCGACGGGTCGTTCACCTTCGAGGTGCGCGACGCGCGCCGGACGGGGGCGGTGGTCGTCCACCTGGGCACCTTCCAGGGCGGGCGGGTGCCAGCGCCGGAGGCGCTGAGCGGCGCGCGCGTGCGGGCCGAGGTCGACGCGGCGCGCCGCGAGCGCGTCCGCAAGCACCACACGGCGACGCACCTCCTGCATCGGGCGCTCAAGGAGGTGCTCGGCGCGCACGTCGCGCAGCAGGGCAGCTACGTGGGCCCCGACCGCCTGCGCTTCGACATCAGCCACCCGCGAGCGGTCACGCCCGAGGAGCTCGAGCGGGTCGAAGCGCTGGTGAACGCCCGCGTGTGCCAGAACGACCTCGTGCGGACCACGATCGAGGACCTCGAGCAAGCCAAGGCGCGCGGCGTGGTGGCCATGTTCGGCGAGAAATACGACGCGCAGGTGCGCGTGCTCGACGTGGGCGGCTGGTCGTTGGAGCTGTGCGGCGGCACGCACGTGCGCGCCGCGGGCGAGATCGGGCCGTTCGTGATCCTGTCCGAGCGCGCGGTGCAGGCCGGCGTGCGCCGCCTCGAGGCCGTGACCGGTCCCGCGGCGGTCGAGGAGATCCAGCGCCAGCGCCGGATCCTGCGCGATGCGGCGCAGGCGCTGAAGTCCGCGGTCGACGAGCTTCCAGCGCGGGTCGAGCTGCTCCAGGCGCAGCTCAAGGAGGCCAAGAAGCAGGGTGCCAAGCAGCAGGGCGGCGATGTCGCCGCGGCCTTCGAGCGCTCCAAGGCTCTGCTGGAGCGCACCGGCGGCGCGGCCTTCGGCGTCTTCGACCTCCCCGAGTTGGGGCTCGAGGGCGTGCGCGAGCTCGCCGAGCGGCTCAAGGGCGCGGAGAGCGCGATCGCCTTCGCGGTCCTGGGCCGCGAGGAAGGGCGCGTGCCCTTCGTCATCGTGTGCCAGAACGTGCCCAAGTCGAGCGGGCTCAAGGCCGGCGACCTCGCCAAGTTGGCCAGCGCCTCGCTGGGTGGCGGAGGCGGCGGGCGCCCCGACGCGGCCCAAGGGCAGGGGCAGCGCGAAGCCGGAGTCCCCGCGGCGCTGTCCGCGCTGCGCGCCGCGATCGCGGAGGGGCTGGCGCGGGCCTGACGAACGCCGGGAGCGGGACGAGCGCCCCGACCCGGTTCCCGGGGCGCCTCGCTGCGCCTCCCGAGCGAGGGGGCCGCCCCTGGCGCCGAGGCCCTCCACGCCGCGCCGTCCGTTGACACCCCCGGCGGGCACCGCTACCTTCGCGCGCTTCCAGGAACGCCGAACAGCGTCGGAAGAGGTCGGCCGCCAAGCCCGACCGATCCGCCGCGCGCCATCACCGTCATGCCGAACCCGAAGCGCCGTCACTCGAAGCACCGCAAGCGCATCCGTCGCAGCCACCACGCGCTGACGACGAGCCCCGCGAACCACTGCCCGCGCTGCAGCGCAGCGACCAAGCCGCACCGCGTGTGCGACAACTGCGGGCACTACGGCTTCGACAAGGGCGGCCAGAAGGGCACCGCGGTGCTCGAGCGCGAAGCCTTCTGAGCGCACCGTTCCCGCTGATTCGCGCGCCCACGGCCTGACCGCTGCGCCTCGCGCGCGGCCTCCGCCCGCCGGGGCCGGGCGCGCGGCAGGCGGCTCCCACGCGTCCCCTCCGCACCCCACGGTTCCGCACCGCATCCCATGGCGCCCGCGCGCATCGCCCTCGACGTGATGGGCGGAGACAAGGCACCCGACGCGATCCTGCGCGGGGCCCTCGCCGCCTGCGACCCGCAAGGCCGCTGGAAGCTCCCGGTGGAGCGCCTCCTGCTCGTCGGCGACCAAGCCGTGATCCGTGAACGCCTGGCCGCGTTGGGCGGGGACCCGGGCTTCGCGAGCCTGCATGCCAGCCAGGTCGTCGGCATGGGCGAGTCGCCCGCCTCGGCCCTGCGCGGCAAGCCCGATTCGTCGATCGCCAAGATGATCGGCGCCACGAAGCAGGGCGCGGCCGGCGCCGCGGTCAGCATGGGCAACACCGGGGCGGTCGTGGGGGCCGCGACGCTGGGCCTGGGGACGTTGCCGGGCGTGCTGCGTCCCGGGATCGCGGTCACGATCAAGCTCACCGGCAAGCCGCTCACGATCATCGACATGGGGGCCTTGCTCGAGCCCAAGCCCGAGAGCCTGCTGCAGTTCGGCGTCATGGGCGCCATCTGGTCCAAGGCCCTGCTCGGCGTGGCGGAGCCGCGCGTGGGCCTCCTGAACGTCGGCGAGGAGGAGGGCAAGGGCACGGACACGCTCAAGGCCGCGTGGAAGCTGCTCCAGGCGGCGCCCGTGCGGTTCGCGGGCAACGTCGAGGGCAACGACCTGTTCCAGGACAAGGCCGACGTCGTCGTGACCGACGGGTTCACCGGCAACGTCGTGCTCAAGCTGCTCGAGGAGTTCGCCGGCTTCATGCTCAAGCTGACCGTCGGTGAGCTGGCCCAGGGCGGGATCCAGGTCCCGCCGACGGCCCTGGCCGGCGTGAAGCGCAGCATCGACTACTCGGAGTACGGGGGCGCGCTGCTCCTGGGGGTGAACGGCGTCGTGATCATCGGCCACGGCCGCTCGGACGAGACGGCGGTCGCCAACGCCCTGGCGCTGGGGGCCCGCGCCCTGGACGCCGACGTGAACGGGCGCATCGTGGCCGGGCTCCAAGGCGCGCAGCGCACTGCGCCCGCCGTCTAGGTAGACTGCGCCTCGTGCCGGTGCCTCTCGCGCCGGCCCCGGTCCCACGCTCCACTCCGCATGACCACCCGCGTCCGCGTCGGCATCGCCGGCACCGGCTCCTACGTCCCGGAACGGGTCGTCTCGAACTCCTGGTTCGAGGAGCGCATCGACACCTCGAACGAGTGGATCGTCCAGCGCACCGGCATCGAGCGCCGCCGGCACGCCGCTGAGCACGAGGCCACGAGCGACCTGTCGATCGCCGCCGCGCGCCGCGCGCTGGAGGCGGCTGGCACGCGGCCGACGGACGTCGACCTGATCGTGGTCGGCACGGTCTCGCCCGATCATCACCTGCCGGCCACCTCCGCGCTCGTGCACAAGGCCCTGGGCGCCAAGCGGGCCGCCGCCTTCGACGTCGTGGCGGCCTGCACGGGCTTCATCGCCGCCCTCAAGACCGCCGAGGCCTACGTCGCGTCCGGGCAGGCGAAGTGCGCGCTGGCCATCGGCGCGGAGACGCTCTCGCGCCACGTCGACTTCACCGACCGCACGAGCTGCATCCTGTTCGGCGACGGTGCCGGGGCTGCCGTGGTGAAGCCCTTCGAGGACTGCCGCCAGGGCGAGATCCTGAAGAGCGCGCTGGGCGCCGACGGCGACGGCTACGACTTCATCCACATGGTCGCGGGTGGCTCGCGCAAGCCCGCCTCGCACGCTTCGATCGACGCGCTGGAGCACGCCATTCGCGTGCAGGGTCGCGAGGTCTATCGCTTCGCGGTGCACCAGATGACGGCCTGCATCCAGGAGATGATGGAGGGGCACTCGTACGACGAGCTGGGCCTGCTCGTCCCGCACCAGGTCAATCGCCGCATCATCGACGCGTCGCTGGAGCGGTTGGGCTGGACCGACGAGAAGGTCGTGGTGAACATCCAGGAGTACGGCAACACCTCGGCCGCGTCCGTGCCGATCGCGCTCGACGAGGCCGTGCGCGCCGGGCGCGCCGTGCGCGGCAAGCTCGTCGTGCTGGTGGCCTTCGGCGCCGGCCTGACCTGGGGCGGGACGCTGATCCGCTGGTGAGCCCGCACGACGCAAGCGCAGACCCGATGACGACCCCCGCGATCCTGTTCCCTGGCCAGGGCGCCCAGCACGAGGGCATGGGCCGCGACTTCGCCGCGGCTTTCCCGGCGGCGCGCGCCGTGTTCGAGCGCGCCGAGCGCGTGCTGGGCCTGCCGCTCACCGAGCTCATCTGGTCGCGTGGCGAGGAGGTCAACCGCACCGACGTCGCCCAGCCGGGGATCCTGGCGACGAGCGTCGCGATCGTGGCCGTGCTCCAGGAGCGCGGGCTCGACCTGGCGCGCGTCCCGCTCGTCGCCGGGTTGTCGCTGGGGGAGTACACGGCGCTGTGGGCCGCGGGCGCGCTCGACCTCGACGATGCGCTGCGGCTGGTGCGGCTGCGCGGCGAGGCCATGCAGGCCGCCAGCGCAGCCCTCCCGAGCTCGATGACGAGCTTGCTGGGCGCCACCGAGGACCAGGCGCGGGCGGTCGCCGCCGCGGGCGCGCAGCGCGGCATCTGCCAGGTCGCGAACCTGAACGCGCCGGGCCAGATCATCCTGTCGGGCGAGCTGGCCGCGCTCGACGCCGCCGAGGCCGCCGCCAAGGACCACGGCGTGCGCCGCACGCGGCGCTTGGTCGTCGCCGGCGGGTTCCATTCGGAGTGCATGCGCCCGGCCGCGGAGCGGCTGCGCGCTGCGCTCGCCACGATCGCCATCCGGCCGCCGCGCGTGCCGTTCGTCTCGAACGTGACCGCGCTCGAAACCGAGGATCCCGCCCGCATCCGCGAGCAACTCGCCGAGCAGGTCTGCGCCCCGGTGCTGTGGGAGCGCAGCATGCGGCACGCCCTGGGCAAGGGGCTGCGCGAATTCCTGGAGCCCGGCCCGGGCACCGTCCTGGCCGGGATCCTGGGCAAGATCGACCCCGAGGCGCGTGTACGCTCCGCGGCACGCCCGGAAGACGTGGCCACGGCCCTCTCGGCCTGATCCGCGCGCCGGACGGCGGCGTTGAAGGCCCTCCGGGGGACTGCTACCCTCCCTCGCCTTCCGACGCCGGGCCTTCCGCCCGCGCCCCGCACGTGCACCCCCCGACGACCGAGACGCGCTTCCTGGAAGGCCGTGTAGCGCTGGTGACCGGCGCCTCGCGCGGCATCGGCGCCGCCATCGCCGTGCAGCTCGCCCGGCGCGGAGCGCGCGTGGCCTGCGTGGCGACCACGGCCGAGCGCTGCGCGGACACCGTGGCGCGCTGCAACGCGCACCAGGAAGGCGCCCAAGCCTATGGGTGCGACGTGTCCTCGACCCCCCAGGTGGCGGCCGTGGTCGAGGCCGTGGTCAAGGAGCTGGGCGGCCTCCACGTCCTCGTGAACAACGCCGGGATCACGCGCGACCAGCTCCTGCTGCGCATGAGCGAGGAGGACTTCGACCGCGTCATCGACGTGAACCTCAAGGGCGCCTGGAACTTCCTGAAGGCCGCCGCGCGGCCGCTGATGAAGAC
The DNA here is from genome assembly GCA_016795205.1 of Planctomycetota bacterium. Classification (GTDB taxonomy): domain Bacteria; phylum Planctomycetota; class UBA1135; order UBA1135; genus JAEUHZ01. Next base: position 29,784 of record JAEUHZ010000065.1, read on the forward strand.
CAGCGGGCGCATCGTGAACGTCGGCTCGATCGTCGGCCTGACCGGCAACGCGGGCCAGGCCAACTACGCCGCCGCGAAGGCCGGCATCGTGGGCCTCGGCCAATCGCTCGCGAAGGAGCTCGCCGGGCGTGGGGTGTGCGTGAACACGGTCGCACCGGGCTACATCGCGACCGACATGACGAGCGCCCTCGACGCCCAGGCGGCCGAGGCCCTCAAGGCCAGGATCCCGCTGGGCCGCATCGGCACGCCCGAGGACGTGGCGCTGGCGGTCGACTTCCTGGTCGGCCCCGGAGGCGCCTACGTGACCGGGCAGACCCTGGTGGTCGACGGCGGCTTGGCGATCGGCGGCTGAGGCCGCGGCGACATCCAGCGCGCCCGCCCCTCCGGCGGACGCGAGACCCCCCAGTAGAGAATTCGAGGAACAGGAGGATGGTGGTGGCGAACCCCGCGGAGATCCAAGAACGCGTGATCAAGATCGTGTGCGACCAGATGGGGACGACCCCGGACAAGGTGGCCCGCGAGACGTCCTTCATCAACGACCTCGGCGCCGACTCGCTCGACACCGTCGAGCTCGTCATGGAGTTCGAGGACGAGTTCGAGATCTCGATCCCGGACGAGGACGCCGAGAAGATCCAGACGGTCGGCAACGCGATCGACTACATCGCCTCGAAGAGCTGAACGGTCCATGCGTCGAGTCGCCATCACCGGCCTGGGGACGATCAATGCCCTGGGCAACGACGTCGAGACCTCGTGGGCGCGTCTGCTCCGCGGGGAGAACGGCGTCGGCCCGATCCGGCGCTTCGACACCAAGGACCACACGGTCCACTTCGCGGCGTCGGTCGACCTCGACCTGACGCAGCACTATTCCCCACCGGACCTGCGCAAGTACGACCTCTTCACGGCCTGGGCGCTGCTCGCGGCCGCGGAGGCCTTGCGTGACGCGGGACTCGAGCCGGACAAGACCGACGCTGGCGAGCGCGAGCGCTGGGGCGCGATCCTGGGCACGGGCATCGGCGGCATCACCGGCATCGAGGCCCAGCACCTCGAGATGATGGAGAAGGGCCCGCGCCGCGTCAGCCCGCACTTCATCCCCAAGATCATGGCCAACGCGGTGGCGGGCCAGATCTCGATCCGCTTCGGGCTGCTCGGCACGAGCTTCACCACCTCGAGCGCTTGCGCTTCCGCCGGCCACGCCATGGGCATGGCGTGGCGGGCGATCCAATGGGGCGAAGCCGACGTGGTCGTCACGGGCGGCTCGGAGTCCGCGACCACGCCGTTGTCCCTGGCGGGCTTCGGCAACATGAAGGCCTTGTCGAACCGCAACGACGATCCGGGCGCGGCTTCCCGGCCGTTCGACAAGGACCGCGACGGCTTCGTCATGGGCGAGGGCACCGGCATCCTGGTCTTCGAGGAGCTGGAGCGCGCGCGGCGGCGCGGCGCGCGGATCTACGCCGAGGTCAAGGGCTACGGATCGACCGACGACGCGCACCACCTCACGGCGCCCGAGGAGTCGGGGCGCGGGCCGGCCCGAGCCTTCCAGGAGGCCCTGCGCCACGCGCGGATCACGCCGGACCAGGTCGACTACGTGAACGCGCACGGGACGAGCACGCCCTACAACGACCTGATCGAGACGCGCGCGCTCAAGCTCGCGTTCGGCGACCACGCGCGGAAGCTGGCGATTTCCAGCACGAAGTCCATGGTCGGGCACCTGCTGGGTGCCTCGGCGGCGATCGAGGCCGTGGTCACGGCGCTCTCGATCCACCATGGCACGGTGCACCCGACCCGCAACCTGACCACCCCCGACCCCGAGTGCGACCTGGACTACGTGCCCGGCGCCGCGCGCGAGCTCAGGATCCGCAACGCGATCTCGAACTCGCTGGGCTTCGGCGGCCACAACGTGTGCCTGTGCTTCGGTCGGGTCGACGGACCCTGATCCCGGCCGGGCCCCTAGAATCCATTCCACGACCCCCTCGACCCCCTCTCACGGCCGCCGCGCGCGGTCCGAAGGTGATCTGCCGTGCAACGGAAGTTCCAAGACCTGCTCCACAAGTACAAGCTCGACCTGTTCCACGCGCAGCACGACAAGAAGAGCGTGGACGAGATCTCGAGCGAGGTGCTCCACTTCACGGAGGAGGCGCTGGCGCAGAAGCTCTCGTTCCACTTCCACCGCCTGCCGGATGCGTCGCGCGCCGAGATCGTGAACATGATCAACAACTACGTCCGCGAGGCGATCCTGCCCCCGGTCGTGGAGCGCATCACGAAGCGTCAGGTGCTGCTCGAGAAGCGCGTGCTGGTCATGGAGAGCCTCCTGACGCAGATCCTCGACACGCTGGGGAACGAGCCGGCCGGCGCGGCGCGCTGAGCCCTGTCGCCCATGCGGGGCGCCACCGAAGAGGGCCTGCTGCGCCGGCGCTTCGCGGAGGCCGGACAGGAGCACGTCTTCGACGCCGAGGCCGTGCTGGACGCCGCCGGGCGCGCCCGGCTCCACGCACAGCTCGCGACGATCGACCTCGGGCTCGTCGCGACGTTCCGCGAACTCTTGCGCTCGCCCGTGCCGGATCCGTTCGCCGGAGCGCGCTTCGAGCCCGCCGACGTGTTCCCGCTGCGTCGCTCACCGGCCCAGGAGGCCGAGGCCCGCCAGGCCCGCCAGCGCGGCCGTGAGCTCCTGCGCGCGGGTCGCGTGGGCTGCGTCGTCGTGGCGGGTGGACAAGCCTCGCGTTTGGGCTTCGACGCGCCCAAGGGCTGCTTCCCAGTGACGCCGCTCTCGCGCGCCAGCCTGTTCGAGCTGTTCGCGCGCAAGCTCCAGGCCGCGCGTGCGCGCCACGGGGTGGCCCTCTCCTGGTACGTGATGACCTCCGAGGCCACCGACGGGCCGACCCGCGAGGCGTTCGCGCGCGCGGACTGGTTCGGCCTCGATCGCGAGGACGTCTGCTTCTTCCGGCAGGCCATGGTGCCCGCGCTCGACGCGCACGGGCGGATCCTCATGGCGGCGCCGGACGCGCCCTTCCTGGCGCCGAACGGTCACGGTGGCCTGCTCGCGGCCCTGGAGAGCTCGGGCGCGCTCGCCCACGCCCGCGCGCGCGGCATCGAGCTGTTCAGCTACTTCCAGGTCGACAACCCGCTGGCGCGGCCGGCCGACGAGTTGTTCCTGGGCCTGCACGCGCTGCACGGCGCCCGGATGTCGAGCAAGGTCGTGCAGAAGCGCGACGCGGCCGAGAAGGTCGGGGTTCTCGGTCGGGTCGACGGTCGCCTGTCGTGCATCGAGTACTCGGACCTGCCGGAACGCCTGCGCGAGGCGCGCGACGCGCGCGGCGCGCTGCTCTTCGGCGCGGGGAACATCGCGCTGCACGTGATCGACCGCGCGTTCGTCGAGGACTTGACGCGCGGCGGCCTGCACCTGGCCTGGCACGTGGCGTCCAAGCGCATCCCGGTCGTCGACGCCCAGGGTGCACGCCGCGAGGTCGACGGATTCAAGTTCGAGGCCTTCGTGTTCGACGCCCTGGCCGAGGCCGGTGACAGCGTGGTCCTGGAGGTCGAGCGCGCGGAGGAATTCAGCCCGGTGAAGAACCGGGACGGCGAGGACTCCCCGGCCAGCGCCCGGCGCGACCAATGCCGGCTCCACGCCGGCTGGGCAGCGCGCGCGGGCTGCGCACTGCCGCCCGCCGGGGCGGATGGGATCCACCCGGTCGAGGTCGATCCACGCTTCGCCGAGGACGCCGACGAGTTCGCGGCGCGCATGCCCTGCGCCCCGCGCGCCGTGGCCGGCGGCCACCTCTACGCGCCGTGAAGAGCACGCACCAGAGCTTGGCTTCGGCGACGGTCGCGGTCCTTTCCGGCGGTTGCTCCAGCGAGCGCGAGATCTCGCTCTCGAGCGGCGCGGCCGTCGCGGCGGCGCTGCGCGACGCGGGCGACGGGCGCGGGCCGGCGCGCGTGCTCGAGGTCGAGATCACCGCCTCCGGCGCGTGGCGCCTGGCAGGCGAGGAGCAGGCCGCCGAGGAGGCGCTCGCGCGTCTCCCGCGCGAGGTCGTGTTCTTCCTGGCCCTGCATGGCGGCGCGGGCGAGGACGGCACGCTCCAGGGGCTGCTGGCCGCCTGCGGCCGGCGCCACACCGGATCGGGCGTCGCGGCCTCGGCTCTGTGCATGACGAAGAGCTGGACGCGCGCCGTCCTGGCCCAGGCCGGGCTCGCCGTGGCGCCGGGCCGCACGGTGGACGCCCGAGCGTGGGACGCGCACCGTGAGCGCGAGCTGGCGGCCTGCCGGGCCCTTTCCAGCACGGGGCTCGCGGTGAAGCCCGATCGCGGCGGCTCCTCCGTGGCGACGTCGGTGCTCGAGAGCGCGGCCGGGCTGGAGCGTGCGATCGAGGCCGTGCTCGCGATCGGCGACCGCGCGCTCGTCGAGGCGCGCGTCCTGGGGAGCGAGTGCACCGTCGGCGTGCTCGGCGGCCGCGCTGCCGCGCGCGCGTTGACGCCGGTCGAGATCGTGCCCAAGGCCGGTCGCTTCTTCGACTACCAGGAGAAGTACAGCGCCGCTGGCGCCAGCGAGCATTGCCCGCCGCTGTCGATCGACGCCGCGACCTGCGCGCGCTTGCGCGACCTCGCCCTGCGCGCCCACGAGGCCGCGGGTTGCTGCGGATACTCGCGCGTGGATTTCATCGTGCCGGCGGCGGGCGGGGAACCGGTCGTGCTGGAGATCAACACGCTGCCCGGCATGACCGCGCGCTCGCTGCTCCCGCTCGCGGCGCGCGACGCGGGCCTCTCCTTCCGCGAGCTGTGCCTGGCGATCGTCGCGTTGGCGCTCGCCGGCCCGGAGGCGCGACCGTGAGTGCGCTGCGCGTCGCGGTGCTCGGCGCCACCGGCCGGCTCGGAGCCTACGCCTGTCGCGTGCTGGAGGCCGACCAGGGCTTCGAGCTCGTGGCGCGCGCGCGGGCTGGCGACGACCTGGCGCGCGTGCTGCGCGGATCGAGTCCGGACGTCGTGTTCGAGGCCACCGCGGCCGGGCTGGGCGCGCGCCACGCGCGGCTGGCGCTCGAGTCCGGCGCGCGACCGCTGGTCGCCACGAGCGGTCTGACGGCCGAGGAGGTCCGCGAGCTCGACCTGCTGGCGCGCGCGCGGGACCTGGGCGGGCTCTACGCCCCGAACCTGTCGCGCGGGATGTGGCTCGTGCAGCGCGCGGCCGAGGAGCTCGCGCGTCACGGGCTCGCTTGCGAGATCGTCGAGCAGCACCACGATCGCAAGCGGGACGCGCCCAGCGGCACGGCGCTCGACACGGCGCGCCGCGTGCGCGAGGCGCGCCAGGCCGCCGGGCACGCAGCGGGCTCCGTGCCGGTGCACTCCGTGCGCCTTCCCGGACTGCTGGCGCACCAGGAGGTCCTGTTCGGGGCGCCGGGCGAGCTCGTCACGCTGCGTCACGACGCGTTCTCGTCCGAGGCCTACGGCCCGGGCATCGTCGCGGGGCTGCGCCACGTCGCCCGGCGCGTGGGCTTCGCGACAGGCATCGGAGCGGCCTTCGAGACCGAGCGCGGCGCCTGAGCGGCGCGCGATTCTCGCGCCGGGGTTGCAAGCCGGCGCGGGCCGACTAGCCTCGTCGCCCGAGCCGGGTTGGCGAAATGGCAGACGCGATGGATTCAAAATCCATTTCCCGTGAAGGGAGTCGGGGTTCGAGTCCCCGACCCGGCACCACTGCGTGCGCGGTCCCGGGAGGCGAGGCGCTGGCGCGCGCCCTGCTGCCGGTGCTGCTCCACGAGCTTTCGAACCACACGCAGTATCTGGCTGCGCTGGGCGCGCTGACCGCCGCCGGGGGCGATCTGCCCGACGGCGGCGAGGGGCTGGCGCACGTGGGCCGCGAGGTCGAGGAGCTCGGCTGGCTGCTCGGACTGTGCGCCGCAGGCCTGGGCACCGACCTCGTGTTCGAGCGCACGGAAGACGCCGGCCTCGCGCCGCTCGTGAAGCTCGTGCAGATGGCCTTGCGGCGTGCAGGCCGCGAGCTCCCGGAGCCCGCGCGACCGTTGCCCGCCCTGCCCCCGAGCCTGGGCTGGCGCGGCGCGCTGGCCTGTGGCGCAGCGCTGCTCGCGGCGGCGCGCGCCGCGGACGGACCGCTCGCGTGGAGCCTGGAGGCGGTAGGGGACGAGCTCGTGCTCGAATGCGCCGTGCCCCTCGGCGCGTTCGGTCCGGAGCCCTGGGCCGGGGCGCAGCCCGGGAGCCGCGGGCCTGGATGGACGTGCCTGCGCATCACGCCGGCGAGCGCGCGATGAACTGGCTGGCGCGGATCCTGGGGCGCGCCCGCGCGGAGTCCGCGCCGCCCGCGGGCGACCCGGCCCGCGTCGCGGAGGTCGAGCGCGTGCTGGCGCAGTGCGCCCCAGCGCTGGCCCTGGACGGCGGAGCCGTGGAGCTCGTGGCCGTCGAGGGCGACGACGTCGTGCTGCGCTGGAGCGGAGCGTGCCGCTCGTGCAGTGCGCAGCACGAGACGCTGAGCGGGGGGATCGAGCCCTGGCTGCGGCGGGACCTGGCCTGGCTCGGGCGGGTCCGCGTCACGACCTGAAGTCGCTGCGGCTTCCACGCCACCGCTGGGCGGGCCGCCGGAAGTCGGCCCGCCCCGGTCGCGGGTCAGTTCGTCACCGCCGTCGAGGCGCCGCGGAACACGCCCTGCGCGTCGCGCACCAGGACCTGGATCACGCGCGTGCCCTGGATCGGCGGCGGGTTCTGGAACGTGAACGAGCCTGCGCCGTTCCCGTCGAGCGGCGGCTGGATCCCGACGCGACGGAGGTTCGCGAACGGGAGCCCCGTCCACAGCAGGTAGCCGCCGAGGTCGTAGGCCGATTCGATGGGGGAGTACAGCGCCACGGGGCCCACGATCACGAAGCCGAGCGTGTGTGGGGTGCCGCCCGTGAGCGAGACCGTCATCGTGCCGTCGCCGTTCTGGACGGCGCTGAGCTGCGGTCGGCGGGGGCTCACCCGCACGAGCTGCGACGTGCCCTGGTTGAAGTCGGTGGTCCGGTACTGGAGCTGGGCGCCCGTGGGTTGGAAGGCGCTGAGCGTGCCTGCTCCGGGGACATCGAGCAGCTCGACCTTGCCCAGGTAGTCCAGGGAGCTCGCGACTTCGCCCACGAGCGCACCCTGCCGGTCGAGCTCGATGACCCGGGAGGTCCCGCCGAAGGCGGCATCGCCGACGAACAGGTGTCCGAAGCCCAGGTCGAGCGCCAGCGAGGACCCACCGTCCAAACCGCCGCGGAACAGCACGGCTTGGCCCTGGCTCAACGGGAAGGGTCCGCTCGCGAGTTGCGCCGCGCTCCAGCGCACGATGCTGACCGAGCCCGGGGGCGTGGGGAACACGTAGGACTGGGTCGCGTAGTAGAGATCGCCGAGGGCGGAGATCGCGACCGGACCGCTCGGACCATCGACGGCCGCCACGAGCGTCGCGACTCCGGTCTGCAGGTCGAGCCGATACAGCGCGTTCCCACAGTCGGAGCCGCAGGTCGCGGCCGAGACGATCGCCGTCGCGCCGCCCGGCTCGTAGGCCAGGTCGTAGTTCGAGCTCAAGTTCGCGAAGGGGACCAGGATCCCGCCGGGGCTCGTGAGCGGGACCCGGAACAGGTTCCCGCTGCTGCTCTCGCCGAGCACGACGAAGGTCTCCGTCGGGTCGACCTCGACGAAGCTCGCGAACGTGGCGAAGGGCACCTGGCCCAGCGTGGCGAGCACGGTCCCATCGTCCTGCTCGATCCACACCAGCGAACCGTCGAACACGACCCGGTTGCCGTTCGAGAGCGTGTCGTGGCTGGCGAAGGCCGCCTGGAACGAGAGCGGCCGCACGAAATCGGCGCCCCAGCCGGCGCCGGCGGTGTCCGCGCCGAAAGACGTCGTGGGGGAGGTGAGAAGCGCGGCCGAAGCCGCGAGGAAAGCGCGAAGCAGCATGGAGTCTCCGATCGATTCCGCGTCGAAAGGCCGGAATCGGAGACACCCCGCGGCGACGGCAGGGAGACTGCGGACGGCGGAGTCCACGCACGTGACGGGATCCCTGTCCGACGGAATCCCTGTCCGAGGAGCGCGGGCCTTCTTCCGAGGCCGGCAGTGGTTCGCCCGCCGCGCCGGCACCGCGCAGATGCGCGGAGGAAAACCGGGGCGACGGAGCACGCGCTGCGCTGCGGATATCCTGACTCGCCGCCGGATCGCCGCCCCCCAGCCTTCCCGGGCTGCGTCGCACCTCCGCGCGGGAGGCGTGGCGGCCCAGTGACCCGGATCCGGCGCGCGGACCCAGTGGGAGCGTCGATCGTCGCGGCTCACAGTGGCGGGACCGTGCAGGACTTCCACCTGCTTCCCCGCGTGCGCACGCGATCCGAATTGTGAGCCCGGAGCATGCGGGGACCTCGCGCTCCCGTCAAGAGCGGGTCCGGGCGCCGCGCGGGCCTCAGCGTGTCTCGAGGGCTTCGGAGGCGTGCACGTCCTCGAGCAGCGAGAGGCGCCGGCCGAGCGTGTCGAACAGGCGTTCGCTGCGCGTGTCCTGCACCGCGGAGCGCGCCCATTCGAGCGGGCCGAGGAGCACCAGGAGCAAGACGATCAGGCCGTGGAGCAGCACACCGGAGAGCGCGCCAGCCAGCGCGCCACCGGCCCGATCGACGAGCCCGAGCTGCGCAGCCTCGATCGCCGCCTTGCCCAGCCGCCCGACGAGCGCCACGAGCGCGAGGCCCAGGGCCAGGATCGAGAGCCACACGAGCCCGCTCGCGATGCGCGGGTCGAGCTCGGGGAGCGCCTCGCCCAAGGCCGGTGCGAGCCGCGGGACCAGGGCGCGAGCGACCGCGATGACCGCGGCCAGGCCCAGCAGACGCACGAGCTGCCACCACAGGCCGCGGCGCGCGCCCAGGACCACGAACAGCACGATGAGTCCGAAACCGAAGAGGTCCAGCCAGCGGGGCAAGGCGGAAACCGACTCGGTCTCGGGCAGCATGGCGCGTCGGGCGTGAAGGGCCGGAGGGAAGGCTCGCAGGGAACGGACGGTAGGCTAGAGCCCCGTGCAGCGCGGCACAACGGCGCCGCACCCAAGCCGTGAGCGAGCAAGCCGACCCGATCGACTCCTTCTTCCGCCGCGCCGCGGCCCGGCTCGGAGCGCACCCCGAGTGGGCGCGCGAGCTCCAGGCCAGCGAGCGCGAGTTCTTTCCCGGCGGGCGGCCCGCGGGTGCCGACGACGGCGCGCGGCGCCGGCACCTGGAGTGGTTCCTCCTCGAGCGGGTCGACGCGCGCGGTCCCGAGCTGGCCTTGGAGCGCGCCGCGCAGACCGTGCTCGCCGACGATCCCGCCTTGGGGGCCCCCTGGTTCGAGTCCCTGCGTGAGTCCCATGTGGGGGTGTTCGAGGTCACCGGCGCCGAGCCCGGCGAGGGCCTCTGGCTGCGGGATCTGGGCGGACGGGGCGAGTTCCCGGTCGCCGATGCGACCGCGTCGCGCATCCTCGCGCAGGGGGACGTGATCGCTGGACGGATCTTCGCGCTGCCGGGGGGCGCGCACCGACTCTCGCCTGCGGCGGCCTGCCACCGCGACGCGCGGCTGGCCGCAGCCCTGCGCGCCGACTTCGAGGCCGCGCGCGAGCAGCGCCGCGGCGTGCTGCGCGTCGGACAGCGCGAGATCGAGGACATGTTCTTCGGCGGCGCGGCGCCGCTCGACGCGCCGGCCGAGGCGCGCCGTCTCCTCATCGAGAGCGGCGTGGACGCGCAGCGCGTCGACGCCTGGCTCGAGGACTTGGCGGCGGCGCCCTTCGACGAGGAGCGCCTCGTGCACGGCGCGCAGGACGTGCTCTCCGAGATCCTCGACGAGCTGGCGTTCGAGAGCGCGGTCGATCTGGAATCGACGCGGCGCGCCTTGCTCGCGGCCTGGGCCGAGCTCGCGCGCCGCGGTCCGGGAACGGGGCCCAGCTTGACACCCGCGCCCCGGCCCGGAGGCGAGTCTGCGCCCGAGGCGGACGTCGCGCGCGCGGTCGCGCGCTTCGAGGAGCGCAGACGCGCCGGTGAACCCCTGGGTGCGATCCTCGCCGACTTGGAGCGCGATCTAGCGCTGGGCGACGAAGCCGAGGAGGGCGAGCCGATCCCGGACTTTCCCGGCGTCGTCGGCGCCATGGTCGAGGAGTTCCTGTGGGAGACCGGGGCTCGCGAGGGTCCGATCGCCGCGGCCCGCCACGCGAACCTGCGCGACCTGGGCCGGTCCGCCGAGCATGTCGGGGTCTTCGAGAACCTGCGTGGTCGCGACCTGCTCGTGTACGCGGGCTGGTGGCTGCTCGAGACGGGCACCGTGGCTGGAGCGGACGACGCGCGCGCCCGGGTCGCGTCGCTGGCCGCGTTCTGCCGCTGGGCGGAGTCCGAGCACGAGGTCGCGCTCCACACGGAGTTCCATGCCACGCTCGTCCGCCTGGGGACCTCGCTCCCGCGCGTGGCCGAGGCCAACCAGCGGCGGACACGCGCGGCGCGCCGCGACGAGGGCGAGCTCTACGAGATCGTCGACCTGGCGGGCGAGGAGGCTCGGCTGCGGGCGCGCTCCGGCGTCGAGAGCGCGGCGCGGATCGGTGCGGACCTGGTGCCTTGGCTGGCGGCCGGCGATCGCTTGCGCGGCCGCTTGGGGGCCGACGGTCGACTGGCCGTTTATTGCTGCTACCCGCCCGAGGTCGTGGCCCTGACGGAGTGAGGCTGTCTGGCTTCGGAGCGCTCCCCGGAGGCTCGGCGCGTCGCTGGCTGGGTCCACCGTGGCGCGGGTGTTGATGTCTGATAATGATCGTTATGATCGACAAGGGCGTCGCCCTGGAGCCTGTCTCCGGGCCCCGAGGCTAGGATCCGCCCCACCCGAGGACGCCCCGATGCCGCCCCGACCGCCTGCCACGCCCGGCTCAGGGCTGACGTTCGAGGCCTTCGAGCCGGGTCGCGCCTGGCTCTCGCCCGAGCGCCTCGTGACCCAGTCCGACATCGACGCGTTCGCCGCGCTCACGGGTGACACGAACCCCGTCCACGTCGACGCGACCTTCGCAGCGCGCAGCCTCTTTCGGATGCGCATCGCGCACGGTCTCCTCGTCGAGTCCTTGGCGTCCGGCTTGGCTTGGCAGCTCGGGATCTTCGAGCGCACGATCGTGGCCCTGCGCGAGGTCACGATCCGCTTCGAGTCGCCCGTGGTTCCGGGCGACTCGATCCGGCTCGAGCTCTCCGTGCTCGAGCGCGAGCCGACCCCTGGGCCGCGGCGTGGAACGGTGCGGCTCAGGACCTGCGTCCGGAACCAGCGCGGTGAACTCGTCCTCGATGGCGAGTGGCAGGCACTCGTCCAGCGGGCCGCGCGTCCGCCGGCCCTGGGTCCAGGGTCATGACCTGGCCGGACTGCTCCGAGCTCCGTTGACGCGCCTTCCAGGCCCCCCCCCCGGCGGGCGGGACGAGCGCTGACCCGGTCGGTCGTCCCGGGCAGGCCGCAGCGGGGCTCTCGACGGGCCGGTCGGTCTCCGGCACGTTCCGCGCGACCCACGACTGCGCGGCCCGGGGGTTCCCGAACGGAAACGGGACCCGAGCCGGGGACGCAGGGTCGCGTGGGAAAGGCGTGTTGCGGCGCCTTCTGGCGCAGCTAGGATGTCGGGTCAGGAGGTCGGGGCGCGGCACGCACCTTGCCTTCGTATCGCATCGGTATCGCGGGCGAGACGCTGCCCGCAGCCCCGAGCCACACGGCTTCCAAGGGATTCCAGCCATCATGAAGAAGTTCCTCGTCCTCGGTGCCCTGCTCGTCGCCGGCAGCCTCGCTCTCCAGGACGTCTCGATCGGTCACGGAGGCAGCTACCGCGGCCCCGGCGACACCGTCCCGCCCGGTGGCGGCGGCGGCGGCGGTGGTGGTACGGGTCCCAGCACCCCCGGCCCCTCCGGCCCCAGCACCGGCGGCCCGAGCGGGCCGAGCACCCCCGGACCGGCCGGCCCCGGCGTGCCCACCGGCGGTCCCGCCGGTCGTCCCGCAGGCCCGTCGACGGGCGCGACGATCAGCGGCCCGGATCTCACGACCTGGGAGTTCTGGTGGGGCTTCAACAAGGACCAGTACCTGAACCTGAAGGCCCACATCCACTCGGGCGGGGTCAGCACGGGCGGCGACGACTTCTTCACCGGTCTGGGCCAAACGGACCAGGCCAAGAACACGTTGCGGCCCTCGGACGAGACGATCCGCGCCAAGGTCGTGCCGTCGCTCAAGGAGGCCCTCGAGAAGGAGCGCAGCAACGACATCGTGACCGGCGCGCTCATCGCGCTGGGCAAGATCGGCGACGAGCGCACCGAGGACGGCAAGTCGGAGTTCGAGCCGCTGCTCGCCAAGTTCCTGGCCGACGCGAACCAGGAGATCGCCGAAACGGCCGCGGTCGCGCTCGGCATCCTGGCCAACGAGGCCTCGATCCCCAAGCTCAAGGACCTGGCGCTCGACACCCGCGAAGGTCGCAAGCTCGTCGGTGGCGGCACCGAGGTCAAGTACCGCACGCGCGCGTTCGCCACCTACGGGCTGGGCCTGATCGGCGCGCGTACCGGCAAGAACGAGGTGCGCCAGGAGATCGCGCGGATCCTGGTCGACATCCTCAAGGGACCTGACACGAGCACGCGTGATCTCAAGGTCGCGGCGGTCATCGCGTTCGGGCTGACCCCGATCGACGTCGATCCCAGCGAGAACCCCGAAGGGACGAGCAACGACTCGTCGCGGCAGGCGCAGATCAAGTACCTGCGGCGCTTCTACCAGGACCAGAACAACCACTACATGATCCGCGCGCACGTCCCCACGGCGATGGCGCGGCTCCTGGCGGGCGCTCCCGACGATCTGCGCGACGAGGTCGCGAAGGTCGTCCTGCCGGCGCTCGACCGCAACTCGAAGGAGAAGGACGAGGTCCGGCAGAGCTGCGTGCTCGCGCTGGGCATGATCGGCGACTCGGACACCGACAGGATCGACGCGGACATCCGCGCCGCCCTGAAGCGGATGGCCGACGACGGCGATCAACAGTCGCGCCACTTCTCGAACATCGCCATGGCCCAGGTCGGCGGTCGGCCCGGGAAGGGCGCGGACAACGAGAAGGGCCAGAAGGAGGCGCGCGAGTTCCTCATCGACCAGCTCACGAAGGGCAAGACCCAGATGAAGCCTTGGGCCGGCATCGGCATCGGCGTCATGGAGCATTCCCTGGCGAAGAACGAGGTCGCCCCGACGTCCGCTTCGGGCACCGCCAAGGGCCTGCTGCGCAAGGCGCTGCAGGACGCGGTCAGCCCCGAGCAGGTCGGCGCCTACTCGATCGGGCTGGGCATCGCGGCCGACGTCGAGGCCAAGAAGCTCCTCGCGGAGAAGCTGGCCAAGACCTCCGAGCCCAACGCCAAGGGCTACGTGGCGATCGGCCTCGGGCTCATGGACGCGCGCGACTCGATCGGCGAGATCCAGACCGTCGTGCGGGACTCGAAGTACAAGCCCGACCTGCTCAAGTCCGCGGCCATCGGCCTCGGTCTCCTGGGCGACAAGGAGCTGGTGCCCGAGCTCGTCACGATGCTCTCGGAATCCAAGGCGCAGTCCTCGCAGGCCGCGATCGCCTCGGCGCTCGGGTTCATCGGAGACAGCCGCTCGATCGACCCGCTCGTGGCGATGCTCAAGAAGAAGGAGATCACGGACTCGGCCCGCGGCTTCGGCGCGGTCGCCCTGGGCATCGTGGCGGACAAGGAGCCGCTGCCGTGGAACTCCAAGATCTCCACGAACATCAACTACCGGGCGAACACCACGACGCTGACCGGCGAGAACGGCACGGGGATCCTCGACATCCTCTGAGGAACGCTCCACGACAGCCCGCGGCCCGCCCGGACTTCGATCCGGGCGGGCCGCGGTGCTTCAGGGCCCCCCCACGGATCCCCTACACAGTGCGCGGGCAACCGGTGGACGCCCGTTCGGTACCCTCGCTGTCCTCGGGGCCTGGCGCGTCCCCATCCCACACATGGCGCACCTCTGCCGCGCGTTCCTCTCCGGCCTGGCCCTGGCCGGCGCGTCCGTTCTCGCCGGGGCGTTGCTCGCCCCCGAATCCCGCGCACACGGTGGTTCCTATCGTGGGCCGGGGGCCAGCCTGCCGCCGGGCGCGGCGGGGCCCAGCGCGCCGAGCGGACCGGCGACCGGAGGGCCTGGCTCCGGGGGCGTGAACCCGGCCACAGGCGCCTCGGTTGCCAGCGACCTGACGGGCTGGCCGCTGTGGTGGGGCCTGAACCGCGAGCCGTACCTGGAACTGCGGGCGGCCCTCGAGCGGGGCGGCGCGGCGCTGGCCACCGGCATCCCGGCGGCGGCGCTCCCGGTGGGACGCAGGCCGAGCGACGCGCAGGTTCGCGAGCGGATCGCGCCGCTCTTGGTCGCGACGCTGCGCACGGAGCGCAATCCCGACATCGCGACCGCCGCGCTCCTGGCGCTCGCGAAGTGCGGTTCCCGCTTGGAGTCCGGCGCCCGCGCCGAGGCCGCCGTCGCACTCCGCGCGCGTCTGGCAGACGCGAATCAGGAGGTCTCCGAGACCGCGGCGCTCGCGCTGGGCCTGCTGGCCCGCACGGCGGATCTGGGGCTGCTCGGCGATCTGCTCGCGGACGCCCCCGCCGGGCGCGAGGCCTGCGGGCGAGCGGCCGTCCCCGTGCGCACCCGCGCGTTCGCGGCCTACGCCCTGGGGCTCTCGGCCGAGCGCGTCGCGAACCAGGACTCCCGGCGCTGGGTCGCGCAGCGGCTGCTCGCGGCCGTCGCGGAACCGCCGGCCGCCTCGCGGGACGTGCCGGTGGCGGCGCTCGTCGCGCTGGGTCTGGTCGAGCTCCCGTCGCCCGCGATGCCGGAAGCCGCCCCGGCCGTCGAGTCCCCCACCGCGAGCGCCGCGGCGCTCTACGACCACGTCGCCGCGTGGTACGCGGACGCGCGGCGCGATCCGCACGTCCGCGCGTACGCACCGGTCAGCCTCGCGCGCCTGGCGCTGCGCGCGGGTGAGGCGCGCCGCGCAGGCTGCATCCGGCTCCTGGCCGAGGCGCTGGAGACGGGCTCCAGCGAGCCGCCGACCGTCCGTCAGAGCGCCGTGCAGGCGCTAGGGCTCGTCGCGAACGGCGGCGGCGAAGCGCACGACGCCCGCGCGCGCGCGCTGCTGCGGCTGGCCTCGGGAGAAGGTGACCGCCTGGCCCGCAGGTTCGCCTGGATCGCGTTGGCGCGCGTCGGCGCGCGCCCAGGACGCGATGGCCGCGACGCACTGGTCGAATCGCGCGCGCTGCTCACCGGGCTCCTGGCCCGGGGCTCGACGCCCGAGCGCCCCTGGCTGGCCTTGGCGCTCGGAGTCGGCGAGCGCGCCGCGCGCGCGCGCGGCGTGGACACCCCGAGCGGGGTGTACGACGCGCTGGAGCGCGCGGTCCGCGAGCACACCAGCCCGACCGAGGCCGGAGCGCACCTGCTGGCCCTCGCGCTGGCTGGCGCGCCCGCCTCCGGACCCGTGCTGCTCGCGCGCCTCGCTTCCCTTTCGGACGACGAGGTGCGCGCTCACGCGGCGCTCGCGCTGGGGCTCTCGGGCGTCACGGCGGCGATCGAGCCCCTGCGCCGCGTCGTGCCCGAGGCGCGCTACCGACCGACGCTCCTGCGCGAGGCCTCGATCGCGTTGGGGCTGCTCGGGGACACGAGCGTCACCTCCGAGCTCGTGCGGATCCTGGAGGACTCGCGCGGGCTGACCGCGCTGGCGGCCGTCGCCACGGCGCTGGGCTACGTGGGCGACCGCGGCGCGGTCGAGCCGCTGCTCGCGATCGCGAGCGATGCCGCGCGCGACGCGTCGGCCCGCGCGTTCGCGATCGTCGCCCTGGGGCTCTTGGGAGATCCGCGGCCGCTGCCCTGGAATACGCCGCTCGCGCTGGACACGAACTGGTGGCTGCCGCCCTCGACGCTCTTCGAGCCGGCTACGGGGACCGGCGTCCTCGATCTCCTGTGAGCGTGAGGAGCACGGCGCCGACAGTCAGCGCGACGAGCCCCGCTGCCGCGACGCCCCACGCGCGGCGTGCCGCCGCGTCGCGCGCGGACAGCGCGCGCTCGAGCGCGCCCAGCTCGTCCCAGAGCGCGCGCGCCGTGCTCGCGAGCGCCTCGCCACCGCGATCCGGTCGCGCGTCCAGGGCTTCGAGCGCGGCGCGCGCGTGCGCCGCGTCGCGCACCGACAGCGCGGCGTAGGCCTCGCGCTCCTCGAGCCAGGGGCTCGTCGCGCCTTCGGTGCGCGCCAGGGCTGCGGTGCGCAGCGCGCCGTCGAGGTCGCCCGCGTGATGCCGCACGTGGAACACGGCCTGCGCGCGCCGGACCGTGTCGGGCTCGGCCTCGGCGGCGGCCAGCGCCTCGACGAAGCGCCCCTCGCGGGCCAGGGCGACGGCGCGCTCGAGGTCCGGGCGGGAGGCGGCCAGCGCCAGCGCCAGCTCGGCGATCACGGCCTGCTCCGCGCGGCGCGCTCGACCGAGGCGCGCTGCAGGCTCAGGATCGGATTGCGGTCGTCGTCGAGCGGTGCGCGCTCCGGCACCTCGAACCAGCGCGAGCCGCCGTCGAGCGCCATCGACGCGGCGAGCCGCGCCAGCGGTCCGGTCGGCGGAGCGAACTGTTCGCTGCGCGGATCCGGTGGCTCGCCCTCGACGCGCGCGAAGAGCGCGACGTTGCGGGAGAACGGCACGCGCACCGCCAAGACGCGGCGCTCGAACCCCTTGGCCATCGTCCTGGCGAGCGCCTCGAGCACGGGATCGTCGAGCCCGAACGCGCCGACGTTCGCCACGAGGATCCCGTCGCTCGCGAGGCAACGTGCTGCCTCCGCGAAGAACTCGACCGAGGCCAGTTGGGGCGGGATCTCGACCTGGTTCTGGTAGGCGTCGAGCACGAGCAGGTCGAAGCGCTGCGGTACGAAGCGCAGCGCAGCGCGACCGTCGACGCCGGCCGCCACGATCCGGTCCGCGCGGCTTGCGCCGGGGAGGTCCATCCAGCGCCGTCCGAGCTCGACGACGCCCGGGTCGATCTCGACGCCGGTCGACTCGAACTCCACCCCGGGGGGCAGGGCGCCTTCGAGCACGCGCCAAGCCGTGCCTGCCCCCAAGCCCAGCACGAGCACCCGCCAGGCTCCCGGCGGCCGCCCCCACCAGGCCGGCAGCGCGAACGCGTTGTAGTAGTAGCCCGCGGGCAGAGGTCCCGGCTCAGGCTGCCACACGGACTGGAACGAGCCGAGGCTCTCATTGACCTCCAGTCGTCGCATCCGCTCCGGACCGTCGCCGCTCTCGACGACGCGCGCGGACTGGAGCAGGGTCTCCCGACTCTCGAGCAGGCGCACGCCCGCGGGGAGCGCCGGTGCCGAGGTGCGCGAGGCCCAGAGCGCGGCGCCGACGAGCGCGAGGCCCGCGAGCGCCGGGGCACGGGCGCGCGTGGCGACGAGGAACGGCAGCCCCAAGCCCGCCAGTGCCGCGCCCGCCCCCAGGTAGGTCGCGCTGAGCCCCGCTTCGGGCACGAACACATACGTCGTTCCGAACGTGCCGAGCAGGCTGCCCAAGGTCGAGGCGGCCAGCACGCGTCCGGTCGCCGCGCCAGCCGTCGCGCGGCCGCCGCGCTCGAGAGCTTCGGCGACCAAGGGGGCGATCGTCCCGAGCAGGAAGGCGGGCGGCGCGAACAGCAGGAGCGCCGACGCCAGGCTGCCGGAGGCCAGGGCCGGTCCGGCTTCCTCGAGCGTGAGGCCGTCCGGCAGGAACAGCCGCGCGACGGGTCGCGCCAGCCAGGGCAGCCAGGCCGAGGCCGCGCCAGCCGCGACCAGCAGCAGTCCGAGCAGGCGGCGCGGGTCCGGTGCGGCGCTGACTCGGGCTCCCGCCAGGTAGCCCAGGGACAGCGCCGCCAGGACCACGCCGATCACGTTGGTCCACACGGCGCTGCTCGTCCCGTACCACGGCGCGAGCAGGCGCACGGCCGCGAGCTCGACGGTCATCGTCGCGGCGCCAGCCGCGAACGCCACGAACACGAGCGGGAACGACGAGCGTCCGGCCACGTTGCGTCCCGGCCCGGGTCCCGGGTCAGGGGCTCTTGGGCTTGGGCTTCGGCGGCAGGTCGAAGTCCATGCTCGCGACGTAGAACTTGCCCGGGTCCGAGCGCGAGTTGAGCACGAGGTCGAGCGTGCGCTGCAGGCTGCGCGGCACGGTGCGCTCGTTCGCGGTGCCGTTCGCGACGACCTTGACCGGCTTGTCGAGGTCGAGCAGCACGTCGTTGAAGTACAAGGTGAAGCGCGGCACGCCCTCCCCCTCGACCGTGACCGTGTTCGTGGCCCGATCGATCTTGGCCTTGACGTGCATGCCCTGCGCGTCGCTGGGTCGCACCTCGATCCAGTACGAGCGGTTGGGCGTCGGCGCGCCGACGAACAGCACGACCTCGGCCGGGTTCGAGGCGCGCGGATGCGATTGGATCCAAGACCACGCGTCCGCCTCCTTCCCCTCGGGCTGGACCGTGGCGTTGTCGTAGCCCAGCGTCTTGAGCTTCTCGGCCAGCTCGTTCGCCCGGGCGCCCGCGCCGGTGAAGTACGTGGGCAGGTTGCGCAGGTTCTCGGCCACCACCTCGCCGGTGTCACCCGCGCGGCCGATCACGCCCGCGAAGCGGTCCGGGAAGTTCGCGCCGTACGCCACCGCCAGCTCCACGCCGCGCCCGCGGCCGGCCAGGTACACGCGGTCGAAGTCCACGGCGTAGCGCCGGATCGCGTGGCTGTAGGACCAAGCCACGTTCCCCATGCCCGTCTCCTTGGTCGAGGTGATCGCCTCCAAGAGCGAGGCCGCGTCGGAGGGCTGCGGCACGGAGAACAGGATGGCCCCCTCGCGCACCTGGGAATCCGTCCAGTCCTCGGTCAGGTGGTCCGAGGGCTTCTGCCCCGAGTCCGCGATGCACAGGATGAGCGGATAGCTCTTGCGCGCGTCGTACTTCGCCGGGATCCACACGGCATACGAGAGCTTGGTCTTCTTGTCCCAGTAGGCCTCGGTCGTGAGGCTGTCGACCTTGCCCTTGGCGACGCTGCCCTTGCGGTCGTCGCTGAAGGCGGCCCACAGTGCGCGGCCCATCTCCGCCGGCAGGGAGAGCGGCTCGCGCTTGATGCGCTTGCCGACCTTCTCGAGCTCCTTGTTCACCTCGTCGAAGGCCTTGTCGATGCCCTCGGCCTTGACGCGGGCCTGGACGTAGCTCGCGAGCTTCTTGCCCACGCCGTCGACTTCGGCGGGCTTCAGGAGCTCCTCACCCTGGAGCGCGAACGCCGGCGCGGAGAGGACGAGGGCAGCCAAGGCGGTCAGCGTCGTGCGGGTCATGGTTCTTCCGTGTAGCGGCCAGGAGGGGGCGGGTTTCAGCGTACCGGAAGGTTCGCCGGGCTTTCAGCCGGATCGGCGGCCAGGCGCGGGATTCCATCCACGACGGCCAGCGCCCACAGCGCGCGCAGGCTGTCGGGCACGCCAGGTTCGGCGACGAAGCCCCGCAGGAACACCCGTGCTCGGTCCGCCTCGCCGCGCTCCAGGAGCAGCCGCGCAGCGAGCGTCGCGGCGTCCGCGGAACCCGCGGCGGCCGCGGCCCCCAGGTCGACGCGCGCGCCGAGCTCGTCGCCCGCGGCGAGCCGCAGCCGCGCGCGGGCGACGCGCAGGAGTGCCTCGTCCGCGAGGTCCACAGCGCTGGCGAGGCGCGCGGCGAGGCGCGGCTCGAACTCCGCGGCACGACCGGCCTGCGCCGCGGCCCAAGCCGCGAGCGCGCAGCGGGCCGGGCCGGGATCGAGCTCGTCGAGGCGGCCCGCGAGGTCCGCCGCACCGCCGGGGTTCGCGGCTGCGAGCTCGGAGCGGACCTGCTGGTCCGCGGCCGCCAGGCGTGCGGCGCGGTCGGGCGCGCCGGCCTCGTCGAGCGCGCGCAGCATGGCCTCGACGCGCAACGGACCGGGACCGAGCGCCCGCGCGGCGAACCACGGCTCGTGTCCCAACCAGGAAAAGCCGGCGCGCGGTGGATCGAGCGCCTCCGGGGCGCCGCCGCGCAGCCGGTCGAGATGCCACTGGAGGAGTCGCGTCCGGAACAGGTCGTCCGCGTCCGAGCGCGACAGGGCCACGATGCGCCGCTCTTGGGCCAGATCGGTCAGCGCGTAGACGCGGCGCACCCAGGTCGAGCTCGACCAGCGGCGCACGGCGCGGTCGACACGGTCCAACTCACTCCAGGTGCGCGTCCAGAACGCCTGGTCCTCCGCCGCGGGGACGCGCCCGTCCTGGGCCGCGGCGGGCGGCGCCGCTGGCGCTGCCCGCGCTGCGGAGCCCAGCCCGAGCGCCAGCGTCAGGATCAGCGCGTCCAGCGCACGACCCCTTCCGCGCCGGACCGCGCGCGGGTCCGTCCGATGACGAGCCCCTCCTCGCCGCGCGCGGCCAGGCTCGCGAGCACCGCTTGGAGCTCGCGCTCCTCGACGAAGGCGACCATCCCGATCCCCATGTTGAAGACCTGGTAGGACTCCTCGGGGTCGACGCCGCCCTGCGCGCACAGGAAGCGGAACAGCGGCGGCGGAGTCCAGCTCGCGCGATCGATCCAGGCGTCGCACGCTCCGAGCACGCGCGGCACGTTGTCGACCAGCCCGCCGCCCGTGATGTGCGCCAGGGCCTGGACCTGGTCGCGCTCCAGGAGCGGCCAGACCAAGGGCAGATAGTTCTTGTGCACGGCCAGGAGCGCCTCGCCCACGCTCTGGCCGCCCAACTCGCGCGGGCGGTCGTCGATGCGGAGGCCCAGCTCCTCGAACAGCACGCGGCGCGCCAGCGAGTAGCCATTCGTGTGCAGGCCCGACGACGAGAGGCCCACGAGCACCTGTCCGGGCCGCACGCGCGAGCCGTCGAGCAGCTTCTCGCGCCGCACCGCGCCCACGATCGTGCCCGCGAGATCGAAGTCGCCCGGCGCGTACAGGCCCGGCATCTCGGCCGTCTCCCCGCCCAAGAGCGCGAGCCCTGCGTCGCGGCAGGCCTCGGCGCAGCCGCGGATCAGGTCCGAGACCATCGGCGGGTCCATCTTCCCCACCGCGATGTAGTCCAGGAAGAACAGCGGCCAGGCGCCCTGCACCAGGATGTCCCCGATGCAGTGGTGGACGATGTCGCGCCCCACGGTGTCGTAGACCCGGGCGCGCTTGGCCACGTCGAGCTTGGTGCCGACGCCATCCGTGCTGGCGACCAGCAGCGCGTCGCGGAAGCCCATCTTCGCCGGATCGAACAGTCCGCCAAACAGTCCCACGTCACCCACGACGCCGGGCGTGAACGTGCTGCGGATCGCGGCCGTCGCGCGCTCGACCGCGTCGTACTTCTTGTCGATGTCGACGCCCGCCTGGGCGTAGCGCGAGACCTTCGTCGTGGACGTCATGGTCCGAGGGAGCCTACCGGCGGCCACGGAGCCGCTCCAGGAAGCGCGGACCGTTCTCGAAGGCCAGGTCGGCCGGCAACGCGTCGAGGCGGAACCAGGCCGCCTCGAGCACGTCCGCGCCGCCGCGCAGCAGGCCGCCCACGGGCCGGCAGAGGAACAGCGCCAGGTTCACCGAGCGCCGCCGGCCGGGGACGAAGGCCAGCTCCAGGAGCTCCCCGACCTCGACTTCGAGACCGGACTCCTCGCGGACCTCGCGCGCCGCGGCCTCGGCGGGCGTCTCGTCGTGCTCCTGGAAGCCGGCGGGCAGGGCCCAGGCGCCACGCCCGGGTTCCAAGGCACGACGCACGAGCACCACCGAGCCGCGCCCGTCGAGCACGACGCCGCCCGCCACGGGTGCCGGGTTCTCGTAGTGGACGAAGGTGCAGGTCGCGCAGCGCGCGCGCTCACGCCCCTCGACGAGGCCGCGTACGAGGCGCGCGCCACAGGCTGGGCAGTGCTGGACGATCCAGGCGGACAAGGGCGTCGCGGGCCTGTTCCGGGGCCCGGCCGGCCCTAGACTAGACCGGCGGCGCCCGGCCGGCGAGCCGCCGCGCGGGCGTCGCCAGACGCCACCCCCGCACCGCATGCGTTCCCTGATCCTCCTCGGCAGCACCGGCTCGATCGGCAGGCAGACGCTCGAGCTGCTGGCGGCGGATCGAGCCTCGTTCCGCGTCGAAGGACTGGCTGCCGCGCGCTCGTGGCGGGAGCTCTTGGACCAGGCGCGCACGTTCCGGCCGCGCTTCGTCGCGCTCCAGGACGCCGAATCCGCCGCGCTTCTGCGCGCCGAGCTGCCGGCGGAGACGGCGCTGCTCGCCGGCCCCGACGCGGCGGTCGAGCTGGCGCGCCTCGGCGACTACGAGCTGGCCGTGCACGGGATCGTGGGCGCGGCCGGCGTGCGCGTCTCGGCGGCCGTCCTGGAGCGCGGGCGGACGCTGGCGCTGGCGAACAAGGAATCGCTGGTCGTGGCCGGCGCGCCGCTCATGGCGCTCGCCCGGGAGCGCGGCGCGACGATCCTGCCCGTCGACAGCGAGCACTCGGCCGTCTTCCAGTGCCTGCGCGGCGAGAACATCGGCCGCGTGCGGCGCGTCATCCTGACCGGCAGCGGCGGACCGTTCCGCACCGCGGGTGAGCACGAGATCGCGCGCGCCACGCCCGAGGAGGCTCTGCGGCACCCGAACTGGTCCATGGGACCGCGCATCACGGTCGGCTCGGCGACCTTGATGAACAAGGCCTTCGAGATCATCGAGCTGCACCACCTGTTCGGCCTCGAGCGCGAGCGCATCGAGGTCGCGATCCATCCGCAGTCGATCGTGCACTCGCTGGTCGAGTTCGTGGACGGCTCGGTGATCGCGCAGATGGGTCCGCCCGACATGAAGGGACCGATCCACCACGCGCTCCATCACCCCGACCGCGCGCCGGCGACGCTGCGCGGTTTCGACTTCCGCGCCTTCCGCGAGCTGACCTTCGAGGAGCCCGACCTGGCGCGCTTCCCGGCCTTGGAGCTGGGCTACGAGTGCGTCGCGACCGGCTCGGACTCGGGCGCCGTCCTCAACGCCGCCGACGAAGTCGCCGTGGAGGCCTTCCTGCGCGAGGAGATCGGCTTTGGGGACCTGGTCCGCGTCGCGCGCCGCACGCTGGCGCGCCGGCCCGGCTTCGATCGGAGCGTCGAGGACCTGCTGCGGTCCGACGCCGCGGCCCGCGAGCTCGCGCGCGCCGAGATCGCGGCCCTGCGCGCGGCCGTGGCCTGAAGCGCCCGCGGCGCGAGGCGAACGCACATGGACGAACTGCTGCTGAACACCTACCGCTGGGCGCTCGTCGTGCTCGGCATCGGGCTCGTGATCTTCGTGCACGAGCTCGGGCATTTCCTGGCGGCGCGCTGGTGCCGGGTGCGCGTCGAGACGTTCTCGCTGGGCTTCGGGCCGCGGCTCATCGGCTGGCGCCGCGGCGGGACGATGTACCAGATCGCGGCCGTGCCCCTGGGCGGGTACGTCAAGATGGCCGGGGAGGAAGGCGCGAGCGAGGGTCGCGCTCCCGCGCCGGACGAGCTGCCCGCGAAGAGCGTCGGCCAGCGCTTCTTGATCTACTCGGGTGGCGTGCTCATGAACGTGGCGTTCGCGCTGCTCGTGTTCCCGATCCTGCTCGCGATCGGCGTGCCCTTCGCGGAGCCCGTGATCGGCTCGACGACGCCCGGCTCGCCCGCCTGGCACGCCGGTCTCGCGCCGGGCACGCGCGTCGAGAGCGTCAACGGGAACGCGGTCTACCAGTTCCTGAACGTGCCGACCGAGGTGGCGCTGGGCTCGCCGGAAGAGACCGTGCTCGTGGTGCGCGATCCGGGCGCGCAGAGCTCGCGCACCGTGCGGCTCGTGCCGGAGTGGAATCCCGCGTTCGGGGCCTACTCGATCGGCGTGGGACCCTCGGCCGACCGCGAGGGCCGCATCGCCGTCGAGAAGGGCTCGGCGGCCGAGCGCGCCGGGCTCGCGGACGACGACCGGCTCGTCGAGGTGCGCGGAGCGAGCCCGCACGCCACGCTGGAGGAGGCGCTGGCGCGTGCGGCGCGCGGCGGCGCAGCGATCCGCGGGGTCTTCGAGCGCGAGGGCCGGCGGTTCGAGGTCGAGGTCGAGCCGCAGCCCGATCCGCGCACCAAGGCGCGCCTGCTGGGCGTCGGGCCGCTCACGCGGCGCGTGATCGCGGTGCGCGACACGCCGCTCGCGCGGCGCACGGGTCTGGCGGTCGAGGACCGCCTGGTCGCCGTGGACGGGACACCGATCGCGCACGGCGGCGATCTGCTCGAGCGGCTGGAGTCCGCGACCGGGCCGGTGACCCTGTCCGTCCTGCGCGGCGGCTCGCCGCTCTCGCTCCCGCTCGGGACGCTGGCACCCGGGGAGGCGGCCGCGCTCCTGCGCGACGTCGCGCTGGGGCCCGAGGTCGACGCGGGCGCCGTGACCGTGACCCCGCGCTCGGCCGCAGCCGAGGCCGGGCTCGCGGACGGCGATCGCATCGTGCGCATCGCCGGCCGGGAGATCGCCACGTTCGCCGACATCCAGAGCGCCGTGCAGGCCGTCGCGCCGGGCGCCGCGGTCGAGATCGAGCTGCTGCGTGGCACGCAGGCGCTCGGGTTCACGGTCGTGCCGCGCGCCCCGACCTCCTACGGTTTCGGCCTGCGGGACGCGCAGTACGTGTTCCGCGCCGCTGGGCCGCTCGACGCGGTGCGCGCCGGGTTCGCGCTCTCGTGGAAGTTCCTCGAGGAGTCGTGGCTGACGCTGAAGCGCATCCTCTTCCGGCAAGTCTCGGGGCAGAACATCGGCGGGATCATCACGATCGGGGTGGTGTCCCACTCGTTCGTGTCCGACGGCATCGCCAAGCTCTTCTACTTCCTGTGCATGCTGAGCATGAACCTGGCGTTCCTCAACGTGCTGCCCATCCCGGTGCTCGACGGCGGGCACCTGCTGTTCCTGGCCATCGAGAAGCTCAAGGGCTCGCCCGTTTCGGAGCGCATCCACGGCTACAGCCAGCTCGTGGGCGTCGTCCTGATCGTCTCGCTCATGGTCTACGTGACGTTCAACGACGTCGTCCGCTGGATCGTGCGCTGACCTCGCGCGCGTGAAGGCCTGGCTGCGCCTCGTCCGGATCTCGCTCGCGCCGAGCGCGGCCGCGGACCCCGTGGCCGGCCTGGTCTGCGCCGCGGGCGGGTTCCCCGCCGACGCGCGGGCCTTCTGGCTCGTGCCCGCGTCGCTCGGCGTGTACCACGGGGCGCTGGCCCTGAACGACTGGCGCGATCGCGAGCACGACGCCGCCACGCGCGCTGGGCGGCCGATCCCGAGCGGCGCCGTGCGACCGGGCGCGGCGCTCGCGCTGGGCCTGCTGCTGATCCTGTCGGGCGTGGCCTGCGCCGGCCTCGCGGCTCCGGCGAGCGCGGCCTGGATGGGCGGGGTGGCCTTGCTGGCCGTGCTCTACGACCTGGCTGGCCGCGGCGCCTGGCGCGGGCCGCTGCTGCTCGCGGCCTGTCGGGCGGGCAACCTGGGTGCCGGCGCCGCCTGGGCCTTGGGCGCAGGAGTCGCGCCCGCGTCCCCGCTCGCGCTGCTCGCCCCCGCCGGGCTCTACGGCCTCTACGTGTTCCTGGTCGCGCGGCTGGGGCGCCTCGAGGATGGCGAGGACCAGCGGGCGATCGAGCAGCGTCCCCGCGCGCTGCTCTGCGCCGCGGCCGCCGCGCTCGTGCTCCTGGCGCTCGCGCCGGCCGAGGCCCCCGCCGTGGCGCGCGCGGGCGCGCTCGTGCTCGCGCTGTCGGGAGCGGCCGGACTCGCAGCCGAAGGGCTCCGCCGACCGCGCTGGACCCGGGGCGACGTCGAGCACGCGATGGGCCTCGCGTTGCGGCGGCTGCTCGTGGCCACGGCGGTCGTCGCGCTGCTCGGCGCGCGTCCCCCCGCCTGGGAGGGCGCGCTGGCGGCCGGGCTCATCCTGCTCGGCTTCCCCCTCGGGCACGCCCTGCGGCGCGCCTTCCCCCCTTCCTGACTCAGGCTCGCGGTGCTCGCTGCGCGAGCCAGCGCAGCGCCTCGGCGCGCGTGCGCACACGCTCCTCGAGCTGCTCCGTCTCGAGCTCGCGCAGGAGCGCTCCGTAGCGCGGACCCGGCCCGATCCCGTGGAGCGCGAGGTCCGCGCTCTCGAGCAGGCGCGCCGGCTCGATCTCGCCCGGCGCGAGCCGCGCGCGCTCGGCAGCGAGCTCGCGCCAACGCGCGGCGTCGGAACCGTCCGCCGCGCCCCACGCCCCGAGCCAGGCCAGGGCGACCTCGAATCCGGGTCGCCGCATCCACCGGATCCGCGTCGCGCGACCCGGCCGCGGCTCGGCGCGCATCGCCGCGGCGCAGCGCCAGGCATCCTCGACGGCCAGCGCCGTCGCGCGCGAGGTGCGCAGCCCACCGAGCAGCGCCCGCGAGAGTTCCAGATCTTCCAGGCCCTCGGGCGCCGGCCCGAGGAGCAGCGCCAGCCCGCGCTCGAGCCCGGCGGGCTCGGGGAGCGCCGCGAGCGCCCGCTCGCGCCGTTCCCCGCCCGCGAGCCGCGTGGATCCCGGCAGCGCGGGGTCGAGCAGCTCGCAGCGGCGCATCCAGCCGACGGCGACGGCCGCACCCCGGCGGCGAAAGATCCCGGCGAGCTCGCGCAGCACACGCTCGCGGCTGACGCCCGCGAGCCCGGCGGCCTCGGCGCGGGCCGCGGCGGCCGTCTCGGGCGCGGGCTCCAACCCCAGCCCGCCCGCGAAGCGCGCCATGCGCAGCGGGCGCAGCGCGTCCTCTCGGAAGCGCTCGCGGGCGTCCCCCACGCAGGCCAGTCGGCGGCGCGCCAGGTCGGCCAGGCCGCCCGTGGGGTCCCCGACCTCGTCCGTGAGCGGATCGAGGTAGATCGCGTTGCAGGTGAAGTCCCGCCGGCGCGCGTCCTCCTCGACGCTGGCGCCGAAGCGCACGGCGTCGGGCCGGCGCGCGTCGGAGTAGGTCGCCTCGGTGCGAAACGTCGTGTGCTCCACGTCGACTCCGCCCTCGTGGACGATCACGGTGCCGAAGGCGCGGCCCAGCGGCGTCGTGCGCGCGAAGAGTTCCATGATCCGCTCGGGCTCCAGCCGCGAGGCCATGTCGATCTCCGTCGGCGCGAGCCCCAGCGCGAGGTCGCGCGGCGCGCCGCCGACGATCCAGGCGCGCGCTCCCGCGGACGCGACGCGCGCCGCGATCAGGCGCGCGCCGCGCGCGAGATCGCTGGAAAGGTCTTGCATCGTCGGGACGCGCGGCATGGAGTGCAGACTAGCGCCGGGGCGATCGTCCGGCGCGTGGAACGTCCGGGGGGAACGTCCAGGAGCAGCATGTCCACGTCATTCGATCCCAGCCGCGCGGCCGCCGCGCCCGCGGGCGGGCCGGGGCCCGCGGCCGCCGTCGCTGCGCCGCGCTCCGCGAGCGCCTCGCGCTCGCTCTCGTGGGTCGACCGCCTCACGTTGGGCGCCATCGGCCTGGTCGTCGTGCTCGTCACGCTGCCCGTGCTGCGCCGTTTCGGCCTGCGCGAGAACGAGCGCGACGCCGTGCGCACCCTGCGCGTGCTGTCCGCCGAGCCGGGCTCGCGAGCCAGCCGCGACCCGCGTGAGCGCCCGTTCGCGCTGGCCGACCTGGCGCTCGCGAACGACACCCTGCGCCGCAGGCTCGAGGACCTCGAGCCGCTCTCCGATGGGCGCCTGCGGCGCCACGGCTACCTGTTCGACGTGACCCGGCTGCCGTCGGGCGAACCGCTGCTCGTCGCCTGGCCCTGGGAGCACGGTCACACCGGCAGCGGAGCCTTCGCTTGGACGCCGGCCCGCGGGCTCCTGGGACACGCCAACCGCGACGGTCGCTTCGGCGGGCCCGAGGCGCCGCCGCTGGGCGAGGACCTCGACGACGACGATTGGGTGCCGCTCCGCCGGCGCTGAGCGGGCCGAACCCGGCTCGGACTCAGCGCGCGGGCCGCGTCCGGGCGGCCTCTCGGTACCAGCCGGCGAGATCCGCGCGGCCCAGGCGCTGGAACACGTCGGCGAGCGCGCCCAGCCCGCGCTCGGGCTTGCGGGCCCAGTGGCCGCCGCCCAAGAGCGCCTCCGTCCCGCGTTCGCCCGGGTCGAGGCGCACCACCGCGCGCGCGTCGGCGAGCAGGTCCTCCGGCGCGGTCGGGCCCACCCGCAGGAGCGCGATCGAGCCGCCGCGGTCGAGGAGCAGCGTCAGTGGCAGCGGGATGCGCTCGAACGGCCCGAGGATCTCGACGAGCAGCACCTCGAGCACGGTCGCGAGTCGCGGATCGAGGAGCCCGCCCGCCCCGCGGGCGCCGGGGGTCGCGAGCAGCGCGCGCGCCGCCTCCTCGCGGCCGGGCTCGGGGATCACGAGCGTCCACGTCGCCGCGCCGGCGGCTTCGAGGGCCGCGCGGCACGCGTCGAGCGTCGCGCCGTGGGCCGCGGTCTCCGGGTCGGCGGCGCGGCCCACGGAGAGCAGCAGCGCGCGACCCGCGAAGTGCTCCACGCGCCGCAACGCCCCGGCGAGATCGGGCAGCTCGAGCGCCCCGGCCGGCAGGCGGTCGTCGAGCACGATCCGGCCGAGCCCGTGCGTGCGCGCCGGCTCCCAGGGGCTCGGCACGTCCGGCGGGCGCCCGCGCGGAATCGGGCGCGGCTCCGCCCGGCCCGTGCCTTCGACGAGCCGCCACAGCGCGCCGGGCTCGGCTCCCGCGAAGGCCTCGAGGGCGCCGCCCGGCCAGCGCACGCGCAACGCGTCGATCTGGCCGCCGGAGGGCAGGCGCAGGAGCAGGCGCTTCGAGGAGCTCGTCAGGTAGCCGTCGCCGGCGCGCACGGCCGCGCGCAGCGTGCGGCCGCCGCTCTCGACGAACACGGTCGCGCCCACCCCCTGCCGCTGGGAGCGGGTGCCCGCGAGCTCGAGCGCGACCGCGCGCGAGGCGTCCGCGGAGCCCGCGAGGAGCAGCCGCAGCCGCGGGCTCGTGCGCGCGCCGACCCACAAGTCCTCGGCGAGGTCGCCGTCCCAGTCGCAGCGGGCGACTGCCCGCCCGTCGCTTTCGAAGTCGACGCCCAGCGCGCGCGAGGCATCGACGAAGTGCCCGCCGCCGACGTTCAAGTAGGCATCGTCGCGTTCGTGGCCGTTCCACGACCAGCCATCGATCAGGGTCAGGTGCCGCAGGAACTGCCAAGCCTGGAGGTAGCCCGCGTCGGGGGGCGGCGCGTCCGGCGACGCGGCCACCAACGCGCGCCAGAAGAAGCTCTCGGCGTCGTCGCGGCGTGCTCCGCTCACGAAGCCGTTGGGCACGAACAGGTCGGGGAGCCCGTCGCCGTTCCAGTCGGTGAACGTGGCGCCCCAGGCCCAGCCGCCGCGCCGTGCGCCGCTGGTCTCGAGGCGGTCCTCGAAGCGTAGCGGCGCCGTCGAGACGAGCAGCGTGTTGCCGCGCGCGTGCCGCACATAGGCCGCGCGCTCGGCCGGCCGCGACGGCCGAAAGCGCTCGGAGCGCGCGAGGCGCGAGCCGGCCGCGCTCTCCATGTTCGTCACGTAGAGGTCGAGATCGCCGTCGAGGTCGACGTCGGCGACGGCGGCGCCCATGCCGGCCGCCACGTCGATCGCCCCCGAGGGTCCCGCCACGTCGACGAACGTGCCGCCGCGGTTCTCGTACAGGTTGTTCGCGCCGAAGTCGTTCGTGACGTACAGGTCGGGGTCGCCATCGTCGTCGAAGTCCTCGAACACGGCCGCCAGGGAGAAGCGGTCGTTCCCGGCGTCGAGGCCGACCTCCGCGGCGCATTCGCGGAAGCGTCGCGCGCCCTCGTTGCGCCAGAACACGTTCTTGGCCCCGTTGCGCGCGTCGTGGTACGGGACCGGGGCGCCGCCGATGACGCCGCCTTCGACGTAGCGGCAGGCGTAGAGATCCAGGTCGCCATCCAGGTCGACGTCGGCCGCGGCGATGGAGTAGATCTCGGGCGCGTCGGGCGCGGCCAGCACCGTGCCCTCGGGGAAGCGTCCTGCACCGTCGTTCCAGGCCAGCAGCAGCACGTTGCCGGTGGCGACCACCAGGTCCTCGTCGCCGTCGCCGTCGAGGTCGGCGAAGAGCGCCGCGGACGATCCGTCCAGGAACGCGACACCGGCCGCGCGCGCCGCGTCGCGCGCGCGGCCGTCGGGGCCGTGCAGGAGCAGCCGGTTCGGCTGGCCCGACGCCTGGCAGACGTAGACGTCCTCGAGACCGTCACCGTCGACGTCGCCGATCGCCAGGCCGTGCATGCCGAGGAACGGATCGAGACCCAGGCGATCTCGCAGTTGGTGCCGCTCGGGTGCGCCCAGGAGCACGTCGGCGGCGAACCACGCCTCGCTTCCGATCGCGCCCGCGGTCGCATCGCGCACCCAGCCGGTCGGCACGCTGACGAGCGTGGCCGTGCGCGGCTCGAGTCGCGCGAGGCGTGCCCCGCCCTCGGACTGGACCCAGGTCGTGTCGCACTCGAGCGTGACCTGTGCCCGCGCGCTGCCGGCGGTCGAGAGGCGCAGCGCGATGCGGGCCTCGAAGCGGCCGCCGG
Organism: Planctomycetota bacterium; assembly: GCA_016795205.1. GTDB lineage: Bacteria > Planctomycetota > UBA1135 > UBA1135 > JAEUHZ01. The sequence continues at coordinate 60,216 of JAEUHZ010000065.1, forward strand.
GCGCCGGCTCGTAGGTCTCGACGGACACTTCGCAGCGCGGCGTGCCCGCGAGCGCCGCGCGCACTCCGGCCAGCGCGGCGGGCAGGTCCGCCGCCGGCGGGAACGTGCGCGCGGACGCGGCGCGCACGGGGCCCTCGAGCAGGACGTCGCGCTCGGCCGGCAGGAGCTCGCGCGGGAAGGCGAGCTCGCTCGTGCCCAGCGCGCGGAGCGGGCCGAGGTCGGCGCCGGGGGACAGGGCCGCCTCGAGCGCCCGGCCGAGGTCGGCGGCGAGGCGTGGTGCCAGGGACTCGCCCGGCCAGCCGTCGCGGCGCCCATCGAGGCGAGCGCGCAGCGCCTCTCCCCAGGGCGGGAGGCGCGGCACGCGACCGGGGAGGAACGTCTTGGGCGCGCGCACCGGATGCACGGAGGCCAGGCGCGCCGGAGCCGACTCCGGAGGCGTCGGGGCACCGGCCGGGACCGCGGGCTCCGGCCCGCGGTCCCCGCACGCGGCGAGCACCGCGAGCGCCGCAGCGCACGACGGGCCGAGCGGCGCGAGGCCGGAGGGACGCGACATGGACGTTCGAGGGCTGCGCTCGGCGCGAACCGGCGCGAGACGCGCGCTCGGCAGCCCACGGTCAACGTAAGAGGGGCGTACGCGCTACGCAAGGCGCGGGTGAGCCCGCCAGCTCCCGCTCGCCGGGGAAGCGGCGCCCGCCAGGCCGCGACGTCAGCCCGGCTCGGGCCCGTAGAAGCGCCAGAGCAGGCACAGATAGGCGCGCCGGAGCGCCGGGTCCGTGAAGGCCGGCTGCGCCTGCTTCAGGATCGGGGCGGCTTGCGCGGCCGGCACCGCGCGCGCCAGGAGGTCCCCTGCGAGCAGGCGCTCCGTGTCGCTCGCGCGCGGCGACTCGAGCACCCGCGCCAGGAACGTGACCACCTCGGGAGCGGTGCCCTGCGCGCCGGCCGAGATCAGGTCGAGGCGCCGCTGTGGGTCGGCCTCGCTCTCCCACTGGGCGCGGATCCAGGCCCGTCCCGCCGCGCCGGTGTTGGCGGCCTGCACGGCGTGCCAGCGGTGCGCGGAGAGGCCCTGGATCGGCGCGCCGCCCGCCCGACCCCGCTCCAGCAGGACCTCGGCCGCGCGCGCCTGCGGGACCAGGCCGATGGCGCGCTCGAGGGCCCGACCTGTCGAGCGCGCGCCGCCCTCGAGCAGCTGCTCGAGCCGCGCGCGCACGGTGTCTGCCAGTTGCTCGTCGCGCCCGAGTGGCACGCGCAACGCGGACATCGCGCTGCCGACGTCGTCCGCGGTGCCGGAGAGCATCTCGATCGCCACGGCGAGCGCGCCGGGATCGCCGCGCGCGCACAGCGCGGTCAGCGTGACCTTGCGCACGGACTCGTCGCCGTCGGCGAGACCGGCGACGAGCTCGGCGCGGCGCTCGGGGGCATCGGGCTCGCGCGCCAGCGCCTCGAACGCGAGGACCCGCAGGGCCGGGTCCGGGTCGCGCGCCGCGCGCTGCGCTGCCGAGAGCGCCAAGCCCGAGGCGAGCGCCGCCTGCAACGCGACCTGGCGCTGCATCGAGTTCTCGTGCTCGAGCAGGCCCAGGAGCTCCGTGCGCGCGGCACTGTCGCCGGCCCGCGCCGCCGCGCCGAGCACCCAGGTGCGCGTCAGGCGGGTCGCGCGAGGATCGGCCAGCAGCGCCTCGCGGGCGGCCGCGTCGAGCTGCAGTGCGACGCGCGGCACGACCGCGTCGACGACGCGGGCCAGGCGCGGCTCCGTGAGCCAGCCGGGGAGCTCGCGAGCGACGCGCAGCGGGTCGCAGGCCGTGAGAGCCAGGGCGCACTGGGCGGCGTGCTCCTCGCTTCCGCGGCGCACCCCTGCGAGCAGCCGTTCGTAGTCTGCGGGCTCGCCGGCCGCCTGGAGCACGCGCGCGGCGGCGGTCCCGACCGATTCGGAGGGATGCTCCAGGCCCTCCAGGCCCAGGACGCGCGCCTCGGGACCGCCCGCCAGACCCGCGAGGTCGAGCAGGACGAGCAGCCGGGGTGCGGTGCCGGGCTCGGAGTAGGTGCGCCGGAAGGCGCGCGCCAGCTCGGGCAGCGCGGCGCGGCCGGCCGCGATCAGGTCGGCCCGCGCGCGCGCCGCCACGTGGGCTTCGGCGGTCGCGAGCTTGCGGACCTGCACGGAAAGCAGGTCGGTCGTGTCCGCGGTGAACGGCTCCGCGCGCAGGCAGGGCCCGAACAGGTGCGCCAGCCGGTCGTCGGCCGCGGCCTCGGAGGCCGTGGCGGCCGGCACGCCGGACTCGCGCGGCGCGCGATCGCACGCCAGCGCGAGCGCCAGCGCGCAGGCGGCGAGCGCCAACGGCCGAACGCTGGGCGCGGGGAGCGGGCGGCGCGTCATCGAGGGCGGTTCGCGCCGCGGATCACGGGGCGAGGTCGTCCCCGAGCACGCCCTGTGCCGCCTGGAGCCGCACGAGCGAGCGCGCGTAGGCCACGCGCGCGCGGCGCTCGCTGCTCATCGCCGTCGCGAGGTCCGTCTGGAACTGCAAGAGCTGGAAGTTCGTGGACTGGTCCACGGCGTGGCGTGCCTGCTCGGCCGCGAGCTGGCGCTGGGAGAGCTCGAGGCTCTTGCGCGTGGCGCGCACGGACTCGGCCGCGAACAGCACGTCACGCACCGCGGTGCGCACGTCGGCCACCACCGAGGTCTCGAGCCGGTCGTACTCGAGCCGCGCCCGGCGGATCTCGGCCCAGGTGGCCTTCTCGGCGAAGCGCGCGGTCGTGTTGCCGATCGGCAGGCCGAACACGAGCGACGCCCGGTAGGTCGGGTAGTCGTAGGCCGCGGCGGTCTCGAAGGCCTCGCCCTCGCTGGTCGCGAACCCCTGGCTCGACGCCGTGAGGTCGAGGTCGAGCTGCGGCTTCTTGTCGACCTGCGCACGGCGGTGGCGCACCTCGGCCTCCTGGATCCGCGTACGCTGCTCGCGCAGCTCGGGGCGCCGAGCGATCGCGGTCTCCATGGCCGAGGCCCAGGCCGGCACGGCGTCCGTGGGGGTCTGCTCGGGCAGCGGCGTCCCGGGCACGAGCGCCGTGTCCCACAGCGCCGTGTCGGTGCCGGGGAACAGGAGCTTGCGCAGTCCGTCGGCCGCGGTGCGCACCTCGAAGTCGCGCAACAGGCGCTGCTCCTCGCGCAGCGCGACGTCGGCCTGCGCCTGCAGGACGTCGAGCTCGGTGCCCAGCCCGGCCTCGAAGCGCCGGCGGTCCTGGTCGACCTGCGCCTGGGCCAGCTCCAGCGACTTCTCGGCCACGTCGAGCTGCTCGCGCGCGGCGACCAGGTCCCAGTAGGCGCTGGCGACGTCGACCAGCATCTGCTGGCGCGCGCGGCGCACGCCCTGGTCGGAGCGCTGGGCCTCGAGCTCGGCGAGCTCCTGGATCGAGGTCGCGTAGTCCTGCCAGCCGTTGCGCAAGAGCGGTTGCACGTAGCTCAGCGAGACGATGTCCGTGGTGGACTGCGGGATCACGCTGAACGACGAGGTCGTGTCGCTGCGCGACGAATCGAAGCCGAAGCGGAACGTGCCCCCGATCTGGGTGGGCTTGGTCAGGTCGATGCCGAAGTCCTGGTTCTCCTCGCTGCCCCCGCCGAACACGTTCTGGGGCTGGAACTCCGCGTCACGGTAGGCGGCGCGGGCACCCAGCACCCAATCGAAGGCGCCCCACGACCCGCGCGCGCGGTAGGTCGCGATCTGCGACTCGGTGGCGGCGATCTGCAGGTCGATGTTGCGTCGCAGCGCGAGCTGGTAGGCGCCCTCGAGCGTGATCGACAGCGCGCGATCGGGTCCCAGGAGCCGCGCGGGATCCTGCTCGGATCGGCCCGGGTTGCGCGGGGCCGCCGGGGGATCCTGGGCCAGCACGACGAGGGCGAGGCAGAGGCCGACTTGGGACATGCAGCGGGAGAGGATAGGAAAGCCGAGGCCGCCCGGCCACGCGCGGCGCGTTCGGCGCAGGCTAGGGTTGTGGGTCGAGGTCGGGGATCGAGGGCAGCCCGTCGAGGATGCGCGCGATCCGCGCGGACCTTTCTCCGCTGCCGCGGGCCGCGGCGCGGATCCGGCGCTCGGTCGGGCCGGCGTGCTCGAACCCGAGTTCCAGGCGTTCGGCGGGCAGGGCCGGCGCGACGCGCGCGGCCCACTCGACGGCGCTCACGCCAGCCCCGCCCAGGAGCTCCGCGCCGCCGTCGGACAGGAAGGCCCGCTCGCGGCCCTCCATCCAGGCGTCGAAGTGGTGCAGCGCGAGCCGGCCGGCGTGGCTCGCCATGAGCGCGTAGGTCGGGCTCGTGACCGGGTCCGGGACGCCCAGTCCGCGCGCCAGCCCGCGCACGAAGCAGGTCTTGCCCGTGCCGAGGTCGCCGTCGAGCGCGATGACGAGGCCCTCGAACGCGGCGCGGCCGATGGCCTCGCCGAGCGCCTCGGTCGCGGCGGCATCGCGCGAGATCCAGCGCCGTTCAGCCACCGTGCTTCCACCCCCCCATCGCGGGCCGCCAGAGCACGCGCCGCTCGCCGTAATCGAGGATCACGCCGGAGCCGCGCACCACGCGGCCGATCGGGCTGCCTGGGGCGCGGGCCACAACGCGCGCCGAGAGCGTCGCGACGAGCTCGTGATCCTCGCCGTCGTGCAGCGCATGGTCGAGGGGCGTGCGCCCCGTGCGGCGCGCGCGTCGGCGTGCGTCGGCGTGCACGGGCAGCTGCCGCATGTCGAGCTCGATCCGCACGCCGGAGGCGCGCGCCAGTCGATGGAGGTCCCAGGCCAGCCCGTCGGACACGTCCATGAGCGCACTGGCTCCCAGGCGCGCCAGCCGCCGCCCCTCCTCGATGCGTGGGACCGGGCGCAGGTGGCGGCCGAGCAGGCTGCCACCCGTCGGCCCCGTGAGCACCACGACCTGACCCGGTCGCGCGCGGTCGCGGCCGGGCGGGCGGCCAGGGCCGGTCCACGCGCCCAGCGCCGTCACCGTGAGCGAGGTCGGTCCCTCGGCGCAGGCCAGATCGCCGCCGACGAGATCCGCGCCGTGTGCGCGAGCGGTGGCGCGCACGCCGGCGATCGCGGCCAGGAGCCAGGCCGTGCTGCGCGAGCGCGGAGCGCACAGCGAGAGCAGCACCGCGTGCGGCCGCGCGGCGGTCGCGGCCAAGTCGGAGAGCGCGCGCGCGCAGGCCTTGCGGCCCACGACGCGCGGCGGCGTGCGCGCCCGGAAGTGCACGCCCTCGATCGTGGCGTCGACGCAGATCGTCGGCGCGCCCGCCAGCGGCGTCAGCACGGCAGCATCGTGGCCGCGGCTGCCGGCCAGCGCGCGCGGCCGCGGCCCGCGCGTCAGGGCGCGGTGGATCCTGTCCTCCGACCAGCTCATGCCACGTGCGACACTACCCGATCGCGGGTCGTGGGCCGCCGCGCGGCAGGACGGCGAGCAACGCGCGCGTCGCCGGTTTCCCGTCGCGCGCCCCGAGCACGGCCGCACGGACCGCCACGCCGGCCGCACCGCAGGCGGAGAGCGCCGCGGCGTTGTCGGGCGTGATGCCGCCCACCGCCCACAAGGGGACCGGGCTCGCTTGCACTGCGCGCGCCAGCGTCTCGAGCCCGACCGGCGCCAGCAGGCCGGCCTTGCTGGGCGTGGCGAACAGCGGGCCGAACAGCAGGTAGTCCGCCCCCGCGCGCGCCTCCGGCGCGTCGTGGGCGTGGGCCGAGAAGCCCACGGCGATCGTCGGCGCCGCGATCGCCCGCGCCTCGCGCGCCGCCAGCGAGCGGAAGCCGACGTGGACGCCGTCCGCGCCCGCGGCCTCCGCCAGGTGCACCCGGTCGTGGATCCCGAGCCAGCCCCGCGGCCCCAGGAGCGCCCGCAGCCCGCGCGCGAGATCCAGCGTCTCGCGGTCGGAGAATGCCGGCTCGCGCAGCAGGATCGAGTCGAGTCCGGCCTCGATCGCCCGGCCCGCGCGCCGCAGGATCTCCGGCGCGCTGGCCGAGGCCGGCTCGCCGGGCGTGAGCGCCAGGAGTGGGCCCGGCAGGCGGCGGGCGCTCACGCCGCGTTCTCGTCGATCTCGACGAGATAGCCCAGCTCACGCAACAAGGACTGCGTGCGTCGCAGGGTCGACACGGCGCGCAGCCGGGTGCGGCGCTCGTCGAGGCTCTCGCGCACCAGCGGCTTGACTCCCGGGTCGCCGCGGAAGCGCGCCACGAGCTCGGCATCCTCGGCCGACACGACGTAGTCGGATCCCAGGTGCATGCAGCCGGCGCGCGCGGCCCAATCGCGAATCGAGAACAGCACGTTCTGCGGGACCGGCGTGCGCGAGTGGCGGTCGAGCGTGGCCAGGATCCGCTTCAGGTACATGCCCTCGTGCAGGGCGCGCTGGACCGTCCGCTCGCTGACCCGGAAGCTCATCACGCCCCCCTGCTTGTCGCGCGCGCAGAAGCGGTCGAGGTCGTGGATCAGCTCGCCGTCGTCACCGGTCGGGAACAGCACGACCTCGAAGTCCGGGGTGACGATCAGGCTGCCGACCGCGGCCGTGGTCTCGGGCGCCCCGTCGACCACGCCCAGGAGGCGCGCGCCGATCCGCGTCAGGCGCATGGCCACCGGTCGCCCGGCCTTGTCGTAGCCCAGGTCGACGATGCCGAGCAGGTACAGTCGCTGCTTGACCCAGGTCACGAGGTGCCACGCCAGCCGCTGGATGTCGTCCATCGGCGTGTAGTTGCCGCCCTGGAAGCGCGCGGCGAAGTACTCGTCCACGGCCAGGTCGTCGAGGCTGCAGACGTAGGTGTTGCGCGCCAGGAACGGCACGTACATCAGGTCGTACCAGACACCGGGCTCTACCCGCTTCAGGAGCCGCATGAGGATGCGCCGCATGCGCACCTGGTGGTGGTGCTCGCCGGGCAGCTCGCGCTCCTCGATGGCGTGCTCCAGGAGCATGCGCAGCTTCGTGTCCAGATCGTGGGCCTCCCAATCACGGCCGGCCGCGGTCAGCGCGAAGGTGCGCTCGCCGGTCGATTCGATCAGGCGCGCGCCACGCGTGAAGCCGTAGAGGAAGGCCAGCACGTCCGCGCGCGACAGCTCGCGCCCGGGGTTCGGCAGCAGCTCTTCCTGGATGCGACGCTCGGTGGTCTTGAAGATCTCGCCGCGCACCGTGAAACGCACGTCGTGCTCGACGACGTAGGCGATGAAGCGCGAGAGGTTCGACGCCAGGTCGACGCCCAGGGAAGACTCGTCGAAGGGCCGGTCGGGGTCTCCCGGCACGGCCACGCGGCGCAGCCAAGCCAGCGCGACCTCGTTGAAGACGATCAGGGTCTCGTCGTTGTGCTGGATGCCGTAGCGCCCGAGCTCCAGGCGCTCGACCGTGCCGACCAGCGACTCCTCCAACGCGTGCCCCCAGCGCCGGCCGTCCCAGGCGATCCGCGCGTCCATGCGGTCGAACAGGCTCTTGGGCAGGATGCCGCCGAACTCGACGATCGTCTTCTCGACCAGCCGGCGCAGGTCTGCGGGCAGTCGCTCGACGCGCCCGACGGCCGCCGACTCGTTGGCGTAGAGCTTGTAGAGCTCGCGCACGCGGGACGGCGGCGTCTTCTGGGCGCGCGAGGGATCGTCGTACAGGCGGTCGATGTGGCCGCGCAGCGTGAAAGCGTCGAAGATCCCGCGCCGGCGCGCGCGGCGCTGGCGCAGGATCGCGTCGCCCACGTCTTGGGGAACGGTCCAGGCCCGCGCCCCGAAGCCGTCGGCGGCCTGGCGCCGCGACTCCACGACCAGCGCGTGGCGGCCGAGCACCGCCAGGCTGGCCTGCAGGTCGTAGCTGGACATGTACGCCAGATGGCGCGCGTTCAGGAGCTCAGCCGCGGTGCACTGGTAGCGTGGCGACTCCAGGTGCAGGTCGAGGATCGAGAGCAGCCGGCGCGGCAGGAGCGCCACGCGCGCCTCGACCACGGAGGGCTGGCCCATCCATTCGGCCACCTGGCGCCGCAGCTCGGCCAGGTCTTCGGGCACGCGCGCGGCACGCTGGCCCGACCAGAAGCGGTAGAGCTCGGGCAGGTCGTGCTCGCGCACCCCCGCCACGGCGTCGGCCGCGCGCGCGCGCGCGGTGCGCCCGGCTGCGTTGGCCTCGCCCCCGGCGCTGCCGCGGCCGGCCTCCCCATCGCGTCCCTGTCGGATCATCGGGCCAAGGTCTCGCGTGGAGCGTCCAGCGCGCTCGCGTCCATGATCTCGTAGGTGTAGCCCTGCTCCGTCAGGAACAGTTGCCGACGCTGCGCGAACTCCTGATCGCGCGAGCCCAAGGTGACGATCGAATAGAAGACCGCTCCCGATCCGTCCGACTTCGGTCGCAGCACGCGACCTAGGCGCTGGGCCTCCTCCTGGCGCGAGCCGAACGTGCCCGAGATCTGGATGGCCACGTTGGCGTCGGGCAGGTCGATCGCGAAGTTGCCGACCTTCGACACGACCAGCACGGGGACCGCGCCGGACTTGAACGCGGAGTAGAGCTTCTCGCGGTCGGGCGTGGGCGTCTTGCCGGTGATCAGCGGCGCCTTGAGGTGTCGGGCCAGCGCCTCGAGCTGCTCGATGTACTGGCCGATGATCAGCACGTGCGCCTCCGGGTGGCGCGCCAGGATGCGCTCGACGACCGCGGTCTTGAGCGGGTTCTCGGACGCCACGCGGAACTTGCCGCGCGCGTCGGCGAAGGCGTACTGCGACTTCCAGTTGGGGTCGAGCGGCACGCGCACCTCGACGCAGCGCGCTTCCGCGATGAAGCCCTTCTCCTCCAGGACCTTCCAGGGCACGTCGTAGCGCTTGGGTCCGATCAGGCAGAAGACCTCGTCCTCCTTGCCGTCTTCGCGCACCAGCGTGGCCGTCAGGCCCAGGCGGCGGCGCGCCTGGAGCTCGGCGGTCACGCGGAAGATCGGCGCGGGCAGCAGGTGCACCTCGTCGTAGACGACCAAGCCCCAGTTCTCGCGGCTGAACAGCGCGAAGTGCTCGAATTCCGCGGTCTTCGTGCGGCGCCAGGTCAGCATCTGGTACGTGGAGATGGTCACCGGCGCGACCTGCTTGCCGTCGCCCGTGTACTCGGCGACGTCCTCGGGGGCGAGTCCGGTCTTGTCGAGCAGCTCCTCGCGCCACTGGCGCACCGCCACGGTGTTCGTCGTCAGGATCAGCGTCTTGGTGCCCACCAGGTTCATCACCGCCAGGCCCACGACGGTCTTGCCCGCACCGCAGGGCAGCACCACGACTCCGCTGCCACCCAGCACCGATCCGCCGGCGTGGAAAGCCTGGGCGGCTGCCAGTTGGTAGGGCCGCAGCCCGAACGGCCGGCCGGAGCGCGCGGTCTCGCGCAGCGGGATCTGGAACGGGTCGCCTTCGAGGTAGCCGCCGCGGTCGTCGACGGGGTAGCCGATCTTGATCAACGACTGCTTGATCGAGCCGCGCGTGAGCTCGTCCAGGAACGCGCGGCCGTCCTCGATCTGCAGCAGCTCGCGGATCGAGCGGTGGCCGAGCACCTCCTTCAGGGCGTTCGGATCGTCCGAGACGAGCTCGAAGCGGCTCTCGCGCCGCTCGATCCGCAGCAGGCCGTAGCGGCCGATCCAGCCCTTGATCTCCTCCAGCACGTTGCGCGGCACGGGCACGCAGGCCAGGTCCTCGAGCGTGGCCTGGATCTCGGCAGCCGTGAGCCCGAGCGCGGCCGCGTTCCAGATCGAGACGGGCGTGATGCGGTAGGTGTGCAGGTAGTCGGGGCTCTTCTCGAGCTCGGCGAAGGCCGCCAGCCGGTCGCGCGCCTCGGCGAACCGCGGGTGCTCCTGCGTCAACGGACGACCCTGCTCGTCCTTCGCGGCGCGGCCCTTCTCGTCGAGCACGGCGACCACGGTGTGGAGCATCAGGGAGCGGTCGCCCTGGACGATGAGCGGGTTGTCGGGGCGGATCATCCCACGACCCTCCGGGCTCGGGCCGGGCGCGTGGTGGCTGCTGGACGAGGCCCGCGCCCGCGAGCCTCCGCCAGCCAAGGCCCGGTGATCGAGCTCGGGTTCTCGACCAGCTCGGCCGGCGTGCCGCTGGCGACGACGCGGCCTCCACCCTCGCCGCCCACGGGGCCCAGCTCGATCAGCCGGTCGCAGGCCGAGAGCAGACCGGTGTGGTGCTCGACGACGACCAGCGCGTTCCCGCGGGCCGCGAGGCGGTCGAGGACCAGGAGCAGGTTGGCCACGTCACACGTCGCCAGGCCCGTCGAGGGCTCGTCGAGCACGACCACACTGCGACCGCCGGTCTCGGCGCGGAACAGCTCGGAGGCCAGCTTCACGCGCTGAGCCTCGCCGCCCGAGAGCGTCGTCGAGCTCTGTCCGAGCTGCAGATAGCCGAGCCCCACGTCGGCCAGGACCTTGAGGATCTCGAGCAGGCGCGGCTGGTGCTCGAAGAAGCCCTGCGCCTCCTCGACCGTCATGGCCAGCACGTCGGCCGCGTTCTTGCCGCGGTGTCGGACCTCGAGCACCTCGGGTGCATAGCGGCGGCCGTCGCAGGCCTCGCACGTGAGCCACAGGTCGGCCAGGAACTGCATCTCGACCTTGGTCGAGCCGCGCCCCTCGCAGGCCGGGCAGCGCCCCTTCGGGGAGTTGAACGAGAAGCGGGCGGCGTCGAAGCCGCGCACTTGCGCGTCGGGCGTGCGCGCGAAGAGCTCGCGCAGGGGCTCCATGAGCCCCACGTAGGTGGCCGGCACGCTGGCCGGCGTGCGCCCGATGGGGCTGGCGTCGACCACGACGACGCGCGTGCCGGGCGGCGCCGCGAGCCGCTTCCAACGACCCGCTGGAGACTCGCCCTGGAGTGCCGGGACGAGCACCTCGAGGATCGCCGTGCTCTTGCCCGACCCGGAAGGACCGCACACGCCGGTCAGCTCGCCGAAGGCGAACTCGAGGTCGACGCCCTTCAGGTTGTGGAGCCGCGCGCCCGTGAGGCGCACGAGCTCGCGCGGGCCTGGGCGCGTGCTGGGCGCGCGCGCGAGCTCGATCTCGCCACGCAGCGCGGCCGCGGTGCGCGAGCTCTGGTGCGCGCCGACCACGGCCGGAGTGCCACTGGCCACGATCGTGCCACCCAGCCGGCCCGAGCCAGGCCCCACGTCGACGATCCAGTCCGCGCGGCGCATGAGCGTGGTGTCGTGCTCGACCGCGATGACCGTGTTGCCACGCGCGGCGAGCTCCTGGAGCGCGTCCGTGAGCCGCGCCACGTCCGCGGGGTGCAGGCCGATCGTGGGCTCGTCGAGCACGTAGCACACGCCGACGAGCTGCGACCCGAGGCTGGCCGAGAGCCGCACGCGGCGCGCCTCGCCGCCCGAGAGCGTCGCGGCGTGGCGGTCGAGCGTCAGGTAGCCCAGCCCGACGCGTTCGAGCAGCGCCAGCCTGGAGGCGATCTCGTTGACCACCGGGGCCAGCTCGGGGGGGACCGACTTCTTGCCGCGCAAGCCCGTCGCGAAAGCGTGCGCGTCCGTGACGCTCCAGCGCAGGAGCTCGGGGAGCCGCGTCGTGCCGATCGCCGCGTGGCGCGACTCCGGGCGCAGTCGCTCGCCGGCGCAGGCCGCGCAGGTGCGCTTCTCCATGACCGTCTCGAGGATCGCGGCCCACTCCGGATCCTCGGTCTTCGCGCGCCAGGCGTCGACGTGGCCGCACAGGCCGGGCCAGGCGGCCGTGAAGGTCTCCTCGATGTCGGCGTTCTGCGTCGAGCGCTCGATCTCGACCTTGTACGACGGCCGCGAGCCCGCGCCGAACGCCAGCAGCTCGCGCTCCGCGTCGGTGTACTTCCGCCAGGGCAGGTCCAGGCGCAACCGGTGCACGCGCGCGACGGTGCGCAGCAGGTTCTCGTAGTAGCCCTTGCCCTTGACCAGGTAGCGCGCGAGCTTCGGATGGAGCGCGCCGTCCTCCAAGGACGCCTCGGGATCGACCACCAAGAGCTCGGGCACGCAGCGCGCCTTCTCGCCCAGGCCGTCGCAGGCCGGGCAGGCGCCGGCGTGCGTGTTGAACGAGAAGTGGCGCGGCTCGAGTGCTCCGTCGAGCTTGAAGCCGCAGTGCGTGCAGGCCCCGTCCGTCGAGTACGTGCGCCGCTCCCCCGCCGCGCCGCCCTCGCCGCGCAGCACGACCGCCACGCGGCCGTCGCCGGCCGCTTCGGCTTCCTCGACGGCCTCGGCGATGCGCGCTCGCGCCTGCGCCCCGAACTTGAGCCGGTCGATGACCAGGTCCAGGCGCGCGCCGCGCGCGACCTCGGGCAGGCTGCCATCGAGGCGCAGCTCCGCGGCGTCGGCCAGCACGCGCACGAACCCGGCCGCCTTCCAGGCCTCGGCGCGCTGACGCAGGAGCGCGGAGACGTCCTGGTCGTCGCCACCCGCGACGATCGGCGCGACGAGCCAGCCGGTGCGTCCCTCCCAGTCGGCCACGATGCGCCGCGCGACGCGCGCGGCGTCGGCGGGCTCGAGCTTCTCGCCGTGCTCGGGGCAGCGCGGCGTGGCGGCGCGCGCCCACAGGACGCGCAGGTGGTCGTGGATCTCGGTGGTGGTCGCCACGGTCGAGCGCGGCTGGCTCGCGCCGGCGCGCGCTTCGACCGCCACCGCGGGTCCCAGGCCCTCGATGCGCTCGACCGGCGGCCGGTCCTTGGTGCCCAGGAACTGGCGGGCGTAGGTCGAGAGCGACTCGACGAAGCGGCGGCGGCCCTCGGTGTAGATCGTGTCGAGCGCCAGCGAGCTCTTGCCCGACCCGCTGGGCCCCGTGACCACGGTCAGCTTGCCGCGCGGGATCTCGACCGTGACGTCCTTCAGGTTGTGCGTGCGCGCCCCCACCACGCGCAACACGTCGGCGCGCTCGGTCGCCACGCGCGCCAGCTCGCGACGTGGCGCGGCGTGCTTGCCGGCGCGGAAGGCGCGCAGCGCGCGGCCGGTGTGCGAGGCGGCCACGCGTTCGAGCTCCTCCGGTGTGCCCGTGGCCAGGATCTCGCCGCCCGCGGCGCCGCCCTCGGGGCCCAGGTCGATCACGTGGTCGGCCGCCAGGACCAGGTCCAGGTTGTGCTCGATGACCACCACCGTGTGGCCGCGGTCGACCAGCGCCTGGAGCGCCCGCACGAGCCGCGCCACGTCGGACAGGTGCAGACCGGTCGTGGGCTCGTCCAGGACGTAGAGCACGTGCCCCGCGGGCTTGCGCTGCAGCTCGGTGGCGAGCTTCAAGCGCTGGGCCTCGCCGCCCGAGAGCGTGGTCGACGGCTGGCCCAGCGTCAGGTAGCCCAGACCGACCTCGGCCAGGATCGAGAGTGGCCGGGCGATCTTGGGGTGGTCGGCGAACAGCACCAGGGCGTCCTCGACCGTCATCGCCAGCACGTCCGCGATCGTGCGGCCCTGGTAGTGCACGTCGAGCGTCGTCGACTGGAAGCGGTGCCCGCCGCACTCCTCGCAGGGCACGGTGACCGGGGCCAGGAACTGCAGCTCGACGTACTTGGCGCCCGCGCCACCACAGGCTTCGCAGCGTCCGCCGGCGACGTTGAAGGAGAAGCGCGACTTCGTGTAGCCGCGCAGCCTGGCCTCGGGCATGCCGGCGTACAGGTCGCGGATCCAGTCGAACACGCCGGTGTAGGTGGCCGGATTGCTGCGCGGCGTGCGGCCGATCGGCGCGGCGTCGATGGTCACCAGCGCCTCGACGTGCTCCAGGCCCGTGACACGCTCGTGGGCCTCGGGAGCCGGACCCTCCAGGCCCAGCTTGCGGCGGACCGCGCGCTCCAGGATGCGGTTCACGAGCGTCGACTTGCCCGAGCCGCTGACGCCGGTGACCACCGTGAGCGTCCCCAGGGGAAAGCGCGCGTCCACGCCCTTCAGGTTGAAGGCGCGCGCGCCGTGGACCACGACCGCCCGGCCGTTGCCCGCGCGGCGCGTGCCAGGTGCCTCGAGCGCGATCTCGCCGCGCAGGAGCCGCGCGGTCGGCGTGTCGAGCTGGGCCACGTCGGCCGGCGTGCCCGCGCCGACGATGTGACCGCCGTGGCGTCCCGCGCCGGGCCCCACGTCGACGAGCCAGTCCGCGGCCCGCAGCGTGGCGTCGTCGTGCTCGACGACCACGACCGTGTTGCCGGCGTCGCGCAGGGCACGCAGGGCGCCCAGCAGGCGCCCCTGGTCCCGCGCGTGCAGCCCGATCGAAGGCTCGTCGAGGACGTAGAGCACGCCCTGCAAGCCCGCGCCGAGCTGGGCCGCGAGCCGGATGCGTTGCGCCTCGCCACCCGACAGCGTCTCGGCGGAACGCTCGAGGCTCAGGTAGCCCAGGCCGACCTGGAGCAGGAAGTCCACGCGACGGCGGATCTCCTGGAGCAGATCGGCCGCGATGCGCGCCTCACGGCTCGAGAGCTCCAGCGCGCCGAGCGTGGCGGGCAAGGCCTCGATCGGCCGGCGGGTCAGGTCGCCGAAGCCGAGGTCGCCGAGCAGGACCGCGTTGGCGGCCGGGTTCAGGCGGCTGCCGTCGCACGCCGGGCAGGTCTCGCGCGCCAGGAACCGCTCGGCCGTGCGCTTGTGGGCGCCGGCGCGCGCGGCCTTCTCGACGGCCGGCAGCACGCCGGGGAAGCGGCGCATCCAGCGCACCTTGCCGGCGTACTTCTGGCCCGACCAGGTGGCCTCGGCCTCGAAGCGCTCCTCGCCCGAGCCGTGCAGGACGACGCGCTGGGCCGCGCGCGGCAGGGCCTTCCAGGGCGTGTCGAGGTCGAAACCGTGAGCCCGCGCCACGCGCTCCAGGAACTCGAAGTCGACGTGCGGGAAGAGCAGCGCGCCGCCTGAGGCGCGCGTGACCGCCAGGGCTCCGGAGCGGATCGAGAGCGCCGCGTCGGCCACCACAGCGCGCTCCGACGCACTCAGCCGCTCGCCGAGCCCCTCGCACGCCGGGCAGGCTCCGTGTGGGGAGTTGAACGAGAACAGGCGCGGCTCGAGCGGCGGCACGTCGCCGCCGCACCCCGGGCACGTGCGGCTCGTCGAGTAGGCGCGGTCCGGCCCGTCGCCCGCCACGATCACCTCGCCGCCCGACAGCTCGAGCGCGGTCTCGAGCGTCTCGCGCAGGCGTTGCAGCTTCTCGGCCGAGGGCTGCAAGCGGTCGACCACGGCCTCGACCGTGTGACGCTTGTAGCGCTCGAGCTCGGGGACGTCCTCGATGCGGTGCACGGTCCCGTCGACGCGCGCGCGGACGAAGCCCTGCTTGCGCAGGGACTCGAGCGTCTCGCGATGCTGGCCCTTGCGGTCGCGCACCAGCGGCGCGAGCAGCAGCACGTTGCGGCCGGCGCTGTCGCGCAGCACCTGCTGGACGATCTCCTCGGGCGTCTGCGAGCGGATCGGCAGCTTGCAGCTCGGGCAGTGCGGCCGTCCGGCGCGCGCGTAGAGCACGCGCAGGTGATCGACGATCTCGGTCAGCGTCCCGACCGTCGAGCGCGGGCCGCGCTGGATCGACTTCTGGTCGACGGCGATGGCCGGCGAGAGGCCCTCGATCGACTCGACGTCGGGCTGCTCCATGCCGCCCAGGAACTGGCGGGCGTAGGCCGAGAGCGTCTCCAGGAAGCGCCGCTGGCCCTCGCGGAAGAGCGTGTCGAACGCCAAGGACGACTTGCCCGAGCCGGACACCCCCGTGATCGCGATCAGGCGGTTGCGCGGCAGGTCCACGTCGACGCCGGCCAGGTTGTTCTGGCGCGCCTTGCGGATCCGGATCAGGCCATCGGTCATGCGGCGGGAAGCCCTGGGTGCCGCCGGGGCCGTCGGCGCGCGGGGGTCCGTTCCGGGAGCCTCCGCCGCGCCGGGAGACAGTGCGGCAAGCTCCGCAGGATAGCCGGGCGTCCGGACGGCCGGAAGGAGCGCGGGAGCGGGGATCCGGGCCGCGGGAGCAGGGTTGGTGCCCGGCACCACGTCGGGCCGGGCCGGCGGAGAACCCCGACGCAGGCCTGGCGGTCTCCGGGGCCAGCTCGCCGACTCGGCGCGCGACCGCGGGCGACAGGACTGCGGAACGAGCCCGCGTCGCGCGAGCGGACAGGCACGAGCGGGGCAGAAGGGAGCCCGTTCGCGGTGCCGGGCGTTCCCGCACCCCCCGCTCGTTCAACGAGCGGCACCCCGCGAATGAGCTTCACGGAGGCGGCGCTCGCGCCGGCACCTCGTTCGTGGCGACGAGCCCCGCCCGCCGCCATCCGGCCCGCAGCAACCACGAGCTCGCGCGAGGGAGGGCGCTTCCGGCGCGGGCCACCCGATTCAGCCAGCCCGTGAACCAGGGCCCCGACGAGCACCGGTCGATCCCCGCGAAGCGCGCCCCGTGCTTGCGCGCGTTCTGGAGGACGTACACCAGGGCGTTGCGCACCGCGCGCGGCGTGCGCAGAACCCGCGCGTGGTAGCGGTCGGCGAACACGCCGCCGCGCCGCGTCCAGGCCCGGTTCAGGCGCTTCGCGATGCGCACGAGCAATCCTTGCAGGCCGCGCGCGAGCGCGCGGGCGCTCTCGGCCTCGGCGACGAGGTGGAGATGGTTCGTCTGGACGGAGTACTCGACGAGCCTGAACCCGAAACGATCGCAGCCCGATTCGAGCGCGCCGCGCACGACCGCCACGTTCCGCTCGTTCCGCAAGTTCGGACAGCCCGCGACGAGTCGCGTCGTGACGAGCACGGGGTCGTGCCGCGTGAGCCGTGGCCGCGCCGCGTGGCTCACGAGCGCGCGTGCGCCCCTGGGCTTGCGCCCCGCACCCGGGCGGCGGCCCCCGCGGCGGAAGATCGTGAGCTGGCGCGCTGCGCCCGCCCCGGCTTCGCGAACTGCTCCCGCACGCGCCATGCAGCCCCTCCACCAACACGACGCTCGGCCGCCGGCCCGGTCGCGGATGATCTCGGAAGTTGCGGCAGTGCGCGTCCGACTCGCTCCCTCCACTGCGACGGCCCTGCGCGCGCCGCCCGCGGAGCGTGGATCTGTGCCGAATCGAGCGCCGGATTCGGGGGTGGTGCCGGCTGCGGGATGGCTCCCCACGCCGGGGCACGGCCATCGATTCGGCACAGATCGGCTCCTCGCTGCGCGGGGCGGCGCGGCTCGACCGCGTCCTCCAGGCCGGTCGCGCGCAGGCTGGACTTGTGCCGAATCGATCGCTGCGCGCCCTGGCACCCGCACGGAGCCAGGGACCGGGCCGTCGCACGGGGGAGGCCCGGCGTGCTTTCGATTCGGCACAGATCCGAGCGTCGGATCCGCTCACACGGGCCGCGTGCGCCGCGGAGTGTTCGCCCGGCGGTCTGAGCCGGGGGCCACGGGTTGGCGTCCGCGCCGGCGCAGCAGCGAGGCTCGTGTCAGGGCCCGCGACGAGGCGCTGAACGGGTTCTGGGCCGCGCCGTCGGACGCTGGCGCCCGCGCGCCGGACGTCAGGCCCGGACGCTCACTCGCAGCGCCTCGAAGATCCCGGGTGTGGCCGCCACGACGTGCTTGCCGCGCAGCCAGCCCTCGCCGCCGCAGAGGTCGCGCACGAGGCCGCCCGCTTCGCGCACCAGCAGCGCTCCGGCCGCCACGTCGTGCGGCTCGAGGTGCAGCTCCCAGTACCCGTCGAGCCTCCCGGCGGCCACGAACGCCAGGTCGAGCGCCGCGGAACCCATGCGTCGCACGTCGCGCACGCGGTTCACCAGCCCGGCCAGGTTCGCGACGTTGTCGTTGGCGAGTTCGTTGCGGCGGTAGGCGAAGCCCGTCGCGAGCACGGCATCGGCCAGGGCCGCGCAGTCGGACACGCGCAGCGCGCGGGCCGCGGTCGACGCTCCGTTCGACGCGCCGTCGGGAGCGATCAGCCGCGCCCCTCCACCTCGCCGCGCGACGAACGTCTCCCCCAACCGCGGCGCATGCACGACCGCCACGAGCGGCTCCGGGCCCAGGTAGAGCCCCGCCGAGACACAGAACAGCGGGATGCCGTACACGAAGTTCACCGTGCCGTCGAGCGGATCGAGGAACCAGCGCGGGCGCAGCTCGTCGCGTGCGTCGCGCACTTCCTCCTCGGCCTCGATCGCGTGGCCGGGGAACACGCGGCGCAGGTGCGCGACGAGCACGCGCTCGGCCGCCACGTCGGCCTGCGTCACGAGGTCGCGCGCCGCGCTCTTCGTGCGTACGTCGGAGCGCCGGATCGTGCCGTAGGCGTCGAGCAGCACAGCGCCGGCCGCGCGCACGGCCGCTTCGGCCTCGAGCAGCACGGCGTCGAGACCCGCGGGCGTGAACTCCGCCGCGCTCATGGTCGCCAACTCGCGAGCAGCCGGCAGATGCGGTCTTGCAGCGGCTTCCACACGCTCGTGTTCAGGCCGTCGTGGACCGGGTACTCGACCAGGATCGAGAAGGCGAGCCGCCGGCCCTGCTCGGTGTCGACCACCCCCGAGAGCGCGCTCGTGCCGCCGATGAAGCCGGTCTTGGCCCGCAGGCGGTCCTCGAGGCCCGCGAGGCGCGAGTCGAGCGTGCCGTCGGCGCGCGGCGCGGCCATCGACTCCAGGAAGGCCTCCGCGGTGCGACCTCCCTGGCGCAGCACGCCCGCCACGAGCGCGGTGATCTGGCGCGCCGAGACGCGGTTCGCGCGCGAGAGCCCCGAGCCGTCGACTTGCGCGAAGCCGTCCTCCGGCACGCCCAGGCGTTCCAGCGCGAGCGAGGTGGCCTGTCGTCCGCCCTCGCGGTCGCCCCGGCCGAACTGGGCGTCGCCCAGCGCGAGGAAGAGCTGGTCCGCCACCGCGTTGTTCGAGTGGGCGTTGATCGGCACGAGCGCCTCGAGGACCGGCGTCGCGAGCTCGGCCAGCACCCGCGTTTGGCGCGTGGGCGTGGTGCGCTCGCGGCGCACGCCGCCCACGAGCGCCACGCCATGCGCCCGCAGCACCTCGGCCAGCGCGCCGCCCAGGAGCGCGACCGGATCGGGCGCCGCGAAGCGGCAGTGCCACTCGGACACGTTCGCGGGAACGCTGCCCTGCACGACGATCGTGCCGCTCACGGCCGACACGCGCACGTCGAGCTTGGAGCGCGGCGGGCCGGTCGTCACGCCGATCCGCGACGGCAGGCCGTGTCCCGA
>JAEUHZ010000008.1 GCA_016795205.1 Planctomycetota bacterium
CAGCGGGACGCTGGTGTTCGGGATCGCCGCGGCGCTCGGGAGCCTGTGCGCGCATCGCATCTTCGAGCTCGAGACGTGCGCCTTCGCCGCCGGCCTGCCGTCATTGCGACGCGCGGGTCGCGGTGGACTGCTCGTCGGCGGCGCGCTGTGCGTGGTGCTCGCGGCGCTCGTCGGCCAGGCATTCGCGCCGGACCTCGGCCAGCCGGCGGTGCTAGCGCTGTTCGCGGCCCTGGGTTTCGGCCTGGCCGTCTTTGCCACGGATCCCGCCAACTTCCTGCTGCGCCGGCACGGCTTCCTCACGCTGCTCGGGTTCTTCGCCATCGCGGCGCTCGTGCCCGAGCTCGCTGGGCTCGCGGGCGGCGCGCCCTGGGCCGCCCTGCCCGTCGCGCTGGCGCTGGGCACCGCGCTGGTCCTCGCGACGCTGTCGCCGGCGCGGCGCCGCGAGCGCGCGCTGACGACCAACGCGACGGTCGACCGCGTCTACTCGGAGATGGACGTGCGCAGCGGCACGTGGGGTCCCGCGCCCGCCGCCCCGCGCGCAGGACGCGCGCCCTTCACGGGCCCGCGTCGCACCGACTTCGACTGGGCGCGCGTCGCGCTCCACGAGCGGACCGGCTTCGTGCGCGGCGGCTGGATCGACGCGGGGCTCGTGCGCGGCGCGATCTCGTGCGCCGGACTGCTGGCCTACCACTGGGTGGCGACGTCGAACCGCACGGATGGCGGCGGCGTGATCGATCGCCTCCTGCAGCCCGCGACCGAGTCCGGCAGCCTGGCGCTGACGCCGCTCTTCATGGCGCTGTGGGTCTCGATCGTCGTGATGGGGTCGCCGTCCTTGGCCGTCCACGACTCGCACCGGCCGCTCTCGCGCGCACGCCGCGCGCGCGTCGCGTGGCTTGGGACCACGCTCGAGGACGGCCTGCACCTCGGAACGTTGCTGGCCCTGCTCTCGGTCGTGGCGTTCGCGGCGGGGCGGTACGCGGGCGCCGACGCCGCGCCGAGCCTGCGCCTGTGGGCCGGCTCCGCGGTCGCGGTGTTCGCCCTGGTGCCGTTCGCGCGCTGGCTGCGGCTGCGGTTCCTCGACACCGCGCGGACGAACGCAAGTGCCGTGCGGCAGGGCGTCGTGACGGGCGTCGCGGTGACCGTCCTCGTGTGCGGATCGAGCGGCGCGGTCCTGCTGTTGCGCGCGGCCCGCGGAGTCCCCGACGTCGTGCTGGCGGTCGTCGGCCTCGCGGTGCTGGCCCTCGCCTACGCAGCGTGGTCGATGGCCCTGCGGCGCCACCATGCGCGGCGAGATCTGAGTGCCTGACGGCGACACCGTCCGCGCGCAGCCGGAGTGAGCCCGCTCGCTTCGCGCGCAGCGCGGGGCGCTGGCACGCCGCGCTGGTCGCTCGATCCCACGCACCGCGGCGCGATACGGCCCCCATCGTGCTCGCGGGTGCGGACCTTCGACGCTCAGTCGGAGCCGCCGGAGCCCAGGCCTCCATGTCGACTCTTCAGCTCCTCGAGCTCCCTCCGCAGCCGCGCGTTCTCGGCGGCCAGGTCGCGCTCGCCGCGCTGCGGCCCGCTGTTGCGCTCGATGGCGCGCTCGTCGGTGAAGTAGACACCCGAGAACAGGCTCGTCTTGCACTGCGCTTCGTGGCGGCTGCCCTGTGCGTCGAGCCAGCAGACCTCGTAGATCCGCTCCCCCTTCTCGCCGAACCAGCCGCGGCCGAAGGGTGCCCAGCGCGCGGTGAGCAAGCGCCCGCCGCGCTGCTCGACGTAGTTCCGGATGCGCGTGTGGTCCAGCGCTCCGGCCACGAGGCGCACGGCCAGGGCGAGCGCGAGGACCACGATGACGAGCAGGCCGGTGTCCATGGACCTGTCAGGGATCCTAGCTTCTCGCAGCGTCCGGGACTCACGCCGGCGCGGCGTGGCATCCTGGCCACCATGCAACAGCCCCTCTCGACTCCCGCCCGCCCGCGCGACGCGTCCGATCTCGCGGGTTCTCCGCCGCTCTCGGGCAAGGCGGCCCAGCGCGCGGGCTCCGCTGCGGTGACGCGGCCCGGCCGACGCGTGCGATCGGGCTCGGGTGCCTTCAAGCTGCTCGCCATGGTGCTCTCGTGCCTGGGTGCGAGCTGCACGCGCGCCACCCCGCAGGACGCAACCGCCACACAGGCTGCCGCCAGCGTGCCATCGCCGGGTGCCGCCTCTCCCGCCGCGGGCGACCGCCCGCCGCCCGACCTCACGCGCGTGATGTCCGCGCCCGAGCTCGAAGCCGCGTCCAACCCTGTGGGGCTGGTCAGGAAGACCGCGGCCGCCACGCCGGGGTACACGCTCGTCGCGCCGCTGAACTCGCGCCGGGTGCACCTCGTCGACCTCGACGGCGCGGTGGTGCACACCTGGGAGACGGGCTTCGCTCCCGGTGGTTGGTGCTACCTGCTCGGCGACGGGACGCTGCTCTACTGCGGGCGCATCGACGAGGAGCCCCAGTTCCGGGGCGGCGGGATCGGCGGCGCGCTGCGACGCTTCGCGCCGGACGGCAGCGTCGTGTGGCGCTACGACCTGGCGGACGCGTCGCGCTGGCAGCATCACGACGTCGCGCCGATGCCGAACGGGAACGTGCTGGTCCTCGCCTGGGTGCGCCAAACGCGCGCGGAGGCCATCGCGCGCGGCCGTGACCCGCGCGGCGTGGGCGAGGTCGGCCTGTGGCCCGACTCCGTGTTCGAGATCCGCCCCACTCTGCCCGCGGGCGGCGCGATCGTGTGGGAATGGCACGCCTGGGACCACCTCGTCCAAGAAGTCGACCCCACGAAGCCCAACCATGGCCGGCGGGCCGACCATCCCGGCCGCATCGACGTGAACGCCGCGTTCGAGCCGCCGGAGACGCTCTCGGACGAGGACCGAGCGAAGATCGACGACCGCCTGCGCCAGATGGCCGCGATCGGCTACGGCGGGAACGACGCGCAGGACCCGCCGCCCGACGCGCGGAAGAAGGAGAAGCCGCGCGGCAAGGACTGGTCGAAGACCGGCGACTGGCTGCACACGAACGCGATCGACTACCACGCGGAGCTGGATCTCATCGTGCTCTCGTCGCCCGAGCTGTCCGAGGTGTTCGTGATCGACCACTCGACGACCAGCGAGGAGGCGCGCGGCTCGACCGGCGGCCGCTACGGGAAGGGCGGCGACCTCCTGTGGCGCTGGGGCGATCCCGCCATGCACGGGGCAGGCGGCGACGCCGAGCGACGGCTCTTCCACCAGCACGATCCCACCTGGATCGACGGGCCCGCGGGCGAGCTGCGCCTCTTGGTGTTCAACAACGGCGGCGAGCGGCCCGGCGGCGACTTCTCGTCCGTCGACGAGCTCGTGCTGCCCTTCGACCGCGAGCACGGCTTCCGGCACGAGCCGGGGCGCCCGTTCGGACCGGCGGAACCGGTTTGGACGTATGCGCGGCGCGGCGAGTTCTTCTCGGGCTTCATCTCCGGCGCGCGCCGGCTCGCGTCGGGGAACACGCTGGTCACGTCGGGCGCGGCGGGTCGCATCTTCGAGGTCACGCCCGCGGGCGAGATCGTGTGGGAGTACGTGAACCCCCACGGCGGAGACGTGACGCCGCCCGAGCACGCCGGGCGCGCGCCGCGCACCGCGCTGTTCCGCGCGGACCGCTATGCGCCGGATCATCCTGGGGTCGCGAAGCTCGTGCGCTGAGCCCGCGCGGTCGCTCGCCGGAAGGTGCCGCTGGGCCCAGCGCTGGACCGGGCGGGCTGGTGGCCCGTGACGGGGGGCCGCCGGGGCCTGGGAACCGCTGCGCGGCGGGCCGGGCGAGGGGGCGCGGCGCGGGATTTCAGGGATTCCACCGGCCGCGCGCGCAGCAGACGGCGCACGGAGGGGCGGCCCCCTCCCCCTGGACACCTCCCATGAACGCGACCCTCCTCACGAGCGCCCTGCGCGCCATCACGGTCCTGGCTCTCGCCGCCAGCGCGGCCTCCGCCCAGGTCCTGGCCCCCAACCTGTTCGTCGATGGCCACGACATCGACCTCTCGGACGGGCTGTGCGACGCCGATCCCTTCACGCCCGGCTCGCAGTGCACGCTGCGCGCGGCGTTCCAGCACGCGCAAGCGGTCGGCGGATCGTGGACGATCATCCTGGGAGCTGGCACGTATCCGCTGACGCGCATCGGCACGGACGCGGCCAGCGCGGCCGGCGACCTCGACGTCTTCAACATCGCGTCGCTGACCGTCGTCGGCGCCGGCGCGGCGACCGTGATCGACGCCGGACCGCTGGCCGCGGGCGGCGGGCCCGACCGCGTGCTCGAGCTCGTCGCCTCGCTGCCCCCGAACGTGACCGTCGAGCTGCGCGACCTGACGCTGCGCGGCGGGCGCGCGGGCGGCTTCGGCGGCGGCGGGATCCTGCACGAGGGCGGGCGCCTCGTGCTGCACAACGTGCATTTCTTCGACTGCCAGGCCGCCAGCAGCACGGGCAACGGCGGCGGCGGCCTGCGCACGAACGGCGAGGTCGTCGCGGTCGGTGGCTCGTTCCAAGCCTGCGTCGCGGGCGCGCCGCTCTCCTCGGGCGGCGGCGTCTTGGCGAAGAGCGGCGCGCTGGTCTCGTTCGCCGGCACCTCGTTCGTGCAGAACCAGGCCGGAAACCGTGGCGGCGGCCTGCGGGTCGAATCGGGCGCGAGCGCCACGGTCGCCGGCGGTTCCTTCGGCAACTGCGGCGCGCCATCGGGCGCGGGGATCTCCGTCGCGGGCGCGGCCACGGTCACGGCCCTGTTCCTCGGGAACACGGCCACGGGCGCCGGCGGCGGGGCCGGCGTGGACGCGGGCGGCTTCCTCGAGCTCGTGCAGAGCGTCCTCGACAACAACACCGCGCAGTCCGGCGGCGGCGTCAACGTGGCCGGCGCCGGCTTCCTCGTGGCGCGCGACACGACGTTCCGCTCGAACCGCGCGTCGTTCTTCGGGGGCGGCGTGTCGAACGGCGGCCTGCTCGAACTCGAGCGTTGCACGTTGGCCGCCAACGAGGCGAGCGGCGCCGGCGGCGGCGCGCTGTACCACCTGTCCGCGCAGTTTCCGCCGGTGCGGATCAGCTTGTGCACGTTGAGCGGCAACCGCGCCCCGAGCGGGTCCGGTGGCGGCATCCACGCCGCCGGCGCGGCCCCGATCGAGATCAGCGCGACGACGATCGTGCTGAACTCCGCGCTGCAAGGCGGCGCGGGCCTGCACACCGAGCCCGGCTTCGGTGTCCCGCCGCTCGTGCGCGGCTCGTTGCTGTTCGACAACCGCGACCTGAACGGGCTGCGGCGCAATGCGGGCGGCATCCCGCCGGCTCCCGCGGGCCCCAACCTCGACAGCGACGGCACCTGCCTGTTCGGTGACCCGTGCCTCTCGGGCACGCCCTTCGTGCCGCTCGACGCGCGCCTCGGCCCGTTGGGCTTCTACGGCGGCCCGACCGAGACGCACGAGCTGCTCGCCTGCAGCCCGGCGATCGACGCCGGCGTGTGCGACACGGTCGCCGGCCTCGTGCTGCCGAGCGACCAGCGGCTCTTCCCGCGCTTCGCGAACTGCGACCTGGGCTCGTTCGAGGCGCAGCCGGGCGTGTCGAGCTGGGAGATCGTGCCCTTCTGCTTCGGCACGGCGCTCTCCTGCCCGTGCGGCGTGGGCGGCGCGCCCGGGCACGGCTGTCCGAACTCGGTGCAGCCCGCCGGTGGCTTGCTCAGCGGCAGCGGCATCGCGCGCGTCTCGTGCGACACGCTGGTCCTCACCGCGAGCTCGATCACGAACTCGAGCGCGCTGCTCTTCCAGGGCACGGCGCCCGTGAACGGCGGACTCGGGGTCGTCTTCGGCGACGGCTTGCGCTGCGCGGGCGGCACGGTGATTCGCCTCGGGACGCTGCTCGCGAGCAGTGGCACGGCGAGCTGGCCACCGGCCGGCGGGCTGCCGCTCTCCACGGGGGGCGTCGTGCCCGCGGTCGGCGGCGATCGCTACTACCAAGTCTGGTACCGCAACGCGGCCGTGTTCTGCACGAGCGCGACGTTCAACCTGACGAACGGCGTGCGGGTCACCTGGTGCCCGTGAGATGGGTGGACCTGTCAACCCCCGTTGACGGGTTCGCGTTCTGGCTGTGACGAGCTGGCCGTGGGGCAAACGCCCTGCGGCCAGCGTCGTGTTGCGAGGAAGGAGCGCGAGAGCGTGGGACTCGGTCGGCCGAACCGCCGCGCGTGAGCCGCTTCTCCGGGGGCTCCCCGACAGCTCTCGCCACGGCTTGGCCTTCGTCCCCGACTGCATGCTGCCGCGCCGGCACCCGTTCGGCCGGCTCCGGCCCGGCTCCGAGTCCGCGCACCCCAGCGTGGTGACCTGCACGACAGCGAGCCCCCCCCACCGTCGCGAGGCTCGCGGCGAGTCCACGCCTCCGGCCTGAACCTGGATCGCGCGCCCGGCGTGCGGCCAACCCGACCTCCATGCGCCTCCCCTCCCGACCGTCGCGCGCCGACGAGAGCCCAAAGGCCGACACACCGAGCGGTGTCGCCCGAGCCGCGATCCTGTCCGGCCCCCCCCTGGCCCGACGGGGAGCGCATGACCCGCGAGTTCCAGGCCCCTCCGCCGGATTCCTGCCGGGCCCCGGGCTGAGCCTGGCCGCGGTGCGCAGGGAGTCAACATCCCTGGACCCGTGCATCGGGGCCATCCATCCCGCGTGCAGAGGCCAGCTCGAGACCCGCGACGAGTCTCGACAGATCCGGCTCGTGCTCCAGCGCCGTGGCGCGGCGGTTCCGGGAAGGTGCCGTGCAGCGTGGCGCACAGGACACCCACGGCTCACCCGCGGCACGCGGGCGCCCCGCCGCGCTGGCGCTGGGACCCCGTGGATTCGCGCCCCCGAAACGCACAGACTCCGGTCTCTCCGCCCCATGGCCAAGGTCCCGCTCAGCCCCATCGGCAGCCCGCGCGATGCGTTCCTCGACGACGCCTCGTTCGCGAGGAATCGCGCGTCGATGCGCGCGCGGGACAGCCAGCTCCTCGAGCGCCGCGCGCGGGTGGCCGCGGGCTGGGGCAGCGAGTACCTCGCACGGGTCCACCAGAAGCAGAAGCTCTCGGGTCGCGAGCGCATCGAGATCCTGAAGGACGAAGGCAGCCGGATCTTCGAGGTCGGCACGTTCGTGAACCACGGACGCGCCTTCGGCAAGCTCGAGTCCCCCGCCGCCGGCGTGATCACGGCCTTCGTGAGGATCCACGCGCGCTGGACGATCGTCGTCGCCAACGACAACACGGTCGCCTCGGGCTCCTGGTGGCCGCGCACGCCGGAGAAGATCCAGCGCGCGCAGGAGATGGCGCTGCGCCTGCGCCTGCCGGTCGTCTATCTGGTCGACTGCTCGGGGCTCTACCTGCCGGAGCAGTCGCAGTCGTTCCCGGGGCGCACGGGTGCGGGGCACATCTTCCAGAAGAACGCGCTGCTCTCGGCGGCCGGCGTGCCGCAGATCGCGGGTGTCTTCGGCGACTGCATCGCCGGTGGCGGCTACATGCCGATCATCAGCGACCGCGTGGTGATGACCGAGAGCGCCTACATGGTCATCGCCGGCGCCGCGCTGATCCAGGGCGCGAAGAGCCAGTCGCTGTCCAGCCTCGACATCGGCGGCCCCGAGGTGCACGTCGGCATCTCGGGCTGCGCCGACGTGCGCGTGCCGGACGACGAGGCGGCGCTGGCGGTGATCCGCGCCGAGATCGCGCGCCTGCCTTCGAGCGGCGCGGACTACCACCGCGGCGGCGCCGAGCCCGCGGATCCGCACCACGCAGCGGACGAGCTCGACGGGTTGTTCCCGCCCGATCACCGCCACACGTACGCGGCCGACGAGGTCGTCGCGCGCCTCGTCGACCACTCGCTCTTCTGGGAGCTGTGGCCCGAGCGCGGCGTCGAGATGGTCGTCGGCGTCGGCCGCGTGGCCGGGCTGCACCTGGGCTTCGTCGCGAACCGCCAAGGCGTCCTCGACGACCCCGAGCACCGCGGCGCCGAGAAGCCGGCCGGAATCCTCTACCGCGAGGGCATCGCCAAGGTCGCGGCCTTCAGCCGCGCCTGTGAGGCCGACGGCATCCCGATCGTCTGGCTGCAGGACGTCTCGGGCTTCGACATCGGCGTCGAGGCCGAGCGGCTCGGGCTCCTGGGCTACGGCTCGAGCCTGATCTACGCCAACAGCACGAACCGCGTGCCGATGTTCACCGTGCTCCTGCGCAAGGCCTCGGGCGCGGGCTACTACGCGCTGAACGGCCTGCCCTACGAGCCCGTCGTGCAGCTCTCGACCACGATCGCGCGGCTCTCCGTCATGGAGGGCCGCACGCTGGCCATCGCCGCCTACCGCACGAAGCTCGACGCGGACTTCCAGATCGCGGCGACAGACTCCGCGGAACGCGCCAAGGTCGAAGCCGGCATGCGCGACACGGAAGCGCGCATCGAAGGCGACATGGACCCCTACAAGGCGGCCGCGCAGATGGACACGGACGAGATCGTCCCCGTGTCCGAGCTGCGCGACTGGCTCGCGTTGTTCGCCGAGGCGAGCTACCAATCGATCGGCTACCGGACCGTGAAGAACCCGCGCATCTGGTCGTTGCACGACCTCGCGGCGCTCGACGGTCCGGCCGCATACGGAACCCGCTGACCCTGGAAAGCACCATGCACATGCGCTGGATTCTCGCTCTGTCCCTCACCGTCCTCGGCGCCAGCTCCTGCGTCACGAGGAACGACGTCCTCAAGCTCGACGTGCCGGCCGAGAACAAGGCCATCGTCTACGGCCTGGCCGAGACGAAGGTCATGTTCGGCGTCGAGCGCAACGTCTCGATCACGGCGATCGACGGCGTGCGCACCTACCGCGGCTACGGCAAGGGCTATCCCGTGTCGGTCGAGCTCCTGCCGGGCCGTCACGTGCTGACCGTGCTCTACCGCATCACGGACCAGGGCGCGCCGGGCCCCACGGGCGAAGCGAACGTCGAGATCGACGTGCGCGGCGGGCGCCAGTACGTCACCGAGCTCGAGCAGGTCGAGGGCCGCTGGGTCCCGAGCTTCCGCGAGATCACGGACGAGGAGATCCGCGCCGCCGAGGAGCGCCGCGCCCGGCTGCGCGCCGAGCAGTTCCAGTACTGAGCCGCGGCCGCCGCCCCTCATGCGCGAGGCCCTGGAATTGCTCGTCGAGCGCGACGGGGCGCGCGTGCGCCTGTGCTCGCCCGAGGTCGGCGTCCTCTGCGCGAGCTTCGAGCGCGGGGCGCTGCTCGCGCCGGGCGCGGTCGTCGGCGCGCTGGCCACGCTGGGTGTGCGGCGCGCCCTGGTCGTCCCGGCCGGCGTCGAGGGCCGCGTCGCGAGCGAGCCTCCCGAGCGCAGGCACCATCCGCTGGGGTACCGCGAGCTGGTTCTCGAGCTCGAGGAGCTGCGCGGCGCGGCCGCGGCGCCGGCCGCCTCCGCTGCGGGAACTCCCCTCGCGGCACAGGAGCGGCTCATCGTGCGCGCCACGTCGAGCGGGCGCTTCTGGCACCGCTCCGCGCCGGGCGAGCCGCCCCTGGCCGCCGTGGGCACGCTCGTCCGCGACGGATCGGCGGTCGGGCTGCTCGAGGTCATGAAGACCTTCGGCCCCGTCACCTACCGCGCCACCGGCGGGCTGCCGGCGACGGCGCGCGTGGTCCAGGTCCTGGCGGCCGACGGGGCCGACGTCCGTCGCGGCGACGCGCTGCTGTGCGTCGAGGCCGTCGCGTGAACGTGCTCGTCACCGGCGGCACCGGCTTCGTCGGGAACATCCTGGTCAACCTGCTGTGCGCCCGGGACGACCGCGTCACGGTCCTCACGCGTCGCCCCGAGCGCTACCGCAGCGCCCGTGCCGGCGTGGCCTACGCCGGCTGGCCGCTGGACGTCTCGAAGTTCGACGCCGTCGTGAACCTGGCCGGGGCGGGCGTGCTCGATCGGCGTTGGAACGACGCCTACAAGGCCGAGCTGCGCGCCAGCCGCGTCGACCTGACCCGCGGGCTCGTCGAGGCACTGGCCGCGAGCACGCAGCGCCCGCGTGTGCTCGTGTCGGCCTCGGCAGTCGGCTACTACGGCGATCGGGGCGAGGAGCTGCTGGCGGAGAGCGCGGGGCCGGCCGACGGATTCCTGGCCCAGCTCTGCGTCGATTGGGAGGCCGAGGCGAGCAAGGCCACGCTGCACGGCGTGCGCGTGGCCATCGTGCGCATCGGGCTCGTGCTCGGCAGCCACGGCGGCGCGCTGAAGCAGATGACGCCGATCTTCAAGCTCGGCCTGGGCGGCCCGTTCGGTCTCGGCCGGGCCTGGTTCCCCTGGATCCACGTGAACGATCTCGCAGCGCTCATGATCCACGCGCTCGCGAACGACGGCGTTTCCGGCCCGCTGAATGGCGCGGCGCCGGGGATCGTGCGCAACCGGGAGTACGCCCGGACCTTCGGGCGGGTGTTGTCGCGGCCGGCGATCCTGCCCGTGCCGCCCATCGCACTGCGGCTCGTCCTGGGCGAGGTCGCGAGCGTTCTGACCGCCAGCCAACACACCGTGCCGGAACGGACGCTGAAGAGTGGCTTCGCGTTCCAGTTCCCCGAGCTGGAGCCGGCGCTGCGCAACCTGCTGCATCGCAGGTGAGCCCGTGGCCGTCGTCGCGGTTGGCCTCGATCTGACGCGCGTCGACCGGCTCGCAGCGGCCCATGCGCGGCGCGGAGACCGGCTCTTGCAGCGCCTCTTCACGGCGGGAGAACGAGCGTATTGCGAGGCGCGCAAGGAGCGCTTCCAGAGCTACGCTGGGCGCTTCGCGGTCAAGGAGGCGGTCATGAAGGTGCTCGGAACCGGCTGGGCGCGTGGCGTGCGCTGGGTCGACATCGAGGTCGTGCGCGAGCGCGGGTCGGCGCCGCGCTGCGTGCTGCACGGCCGCGCGGGCGAGATCGCGCGCGCGCGCGGCATCGCCTCGATCCACGTCGCGATCACGCACGACGGCGGGATCGCGGCGGCGGTGGCCGTGGCGGAGGGAATCGCGACGTGAGGCGCCGCTCCGTGGTGATCGGGATCGCGGCCGTCGCCGCGCTGTTCCTGGTCCTCCTCGTCGCGTGGTTGGGCTCGCAGCGCGAGCGATCGGGACGTGACCACGGAGTCGCGGCCGCGGATCTGCCGGACACGACTGGTTCGCGCGAGGACGAACGCGGCGCCCGCACAGCCGCACTCGCCGTCGTGGAGGTTCCCACGCGGCTCGCAGCGCACGGCGCGCAGTTCGAGGCCCATTCCGAGCCCGTGCGCGGCGCGGACGCCCGACCTGCTCGCTGGCGCGGCCGCGTGCTCGACCTCGAGGGCCGTGCGGTCGTGGACGTCGCGGTGGCGCGAGCCTCGCAACCGCAGTCCCCCTTCACGCGCACTGGCGCCGACGGGTCGTTCGACCTTCCCGAGCGGGACATCCAGCTCACGGTCGTCGACCCGCGCTGGTACACGCTGCGCGACACGGAGCCCCTGCCCGGCGCGGACGGCAGCGAGATCCTCGTGGTCGTGGCCCCCCTGCTCGCCATCGGCGGACACGTGGTCGAGTCGGACGGTCGAGCGGTCGCGGGTGCCAGCGTGCGCCTGGAAATCCCCTGGAGCACGTTCGCCGCGTTCCCTGTCCCGCTCGACCGCGGACGACTGGCGCGGTCTTCCGCAACGACGACGGACGAGTTCGGCCGGTTCGAGCTCGCCATTCCCCGCGCACCGCGCATGCAGATCGTGGCCCAGAAGGAGAGCCTGGGCGCTGCGGCCATCCCCGCTCCGACCGAGGCACGCGCCGACCTCGTGATCGCGATCCACGACTCCGACGACGAGGACGACCTGCGCGTCGAGGGCGAGGTCGTGCACGCCGATGGCGTGCCCGCGCCCGACGCGCTCGTGTGCTTCGGAGAGGCGCGCGCCCAGGCCGGGGAGGATGGCCGCTTCGTGCTGAGGGTCCCGGGCGGGGTCTGGGAACCCATGCCGCTCGTCGCCGCGCTGCGTGGCTTCCAAGCGGCGGTCGTGCCCGATTTCACGGCCTTGCTCGCCAGCTCGGCCAGCGCTCCACACTTCCAACGCCTCGTCCTGGGTCCAGAGCCGCTCACGATCGAGGGACGAGTCGTCGATCACGAGGGCCGACCGCTCGCGGGCTTCGTCGTCCAACCGGTCGATCCCGTGGTCCTGCGGGCAGGCCTGATCCCGCCCGACAGCGCGGAAGCGATCGGCCACGGCGCTCCGATCCGCGCGGAAAGCGGTGCGGACGGCTCGTTCGTCTTGGAGGGACTGCAGGAGCGCGCCTACCGGCTGCAGGCGCATGGCCGCTCCCCGTTCGTGCGCATCGAGACCGAGCCGATCGCCGCTGGAGCACGCAACGTGCGCCTGGTCGTGCCCGCGAACGCGAGCTTCGACAGCGTCGAAGGGCGCGTCGTGGCGCACGACGGGACGCCCATCCCCGGAATCGAGGTGCACTGCACGCTCATCGTGTTCGCCACGGGGTTCGGTTACACCTCGGAGAGCTCGAGCGCGGTGACGACGGACCAGGAGGGCCGCTTCGCCCTGCGCGGCGTGCCGCGCCAGCGTTCGCACCTGACCCTGACCGGCGCCGCGATCCTCCCGAAGAACCACGACCTCGCCGACCATGTCGAGGGCGACGTCCTGCGCATCACCGCCGCGCGCCGCTGCCATGTGCGCGTCGAGGGGGTGCCCGAATCGTCGAGGCTGCACTCGCTCTCGGTCTACACCGAGAGCGGCGAGAAACTGCAGCTCATGCAGTTCCAGGCCGGCGGCTGGATGTCCTCGAGCGAGCTGCAGCTCACGGGTGGCGCATCACCCTTGTTCGCCGTGGCCGAGACCGCGCGCACGATGGTCTTCCGCGGCTCGGACGGAGAGGAAGTCGCGCGCGCGCTGACCCTCGAACCCGGCGTGATCACCACCGTGCGCTGGTGATCGCGCTCAGCGCGGGGCCGACGCGTCCTCGCGGAAGCCCAGCACGACGAGCAGGCACGGACCGCCGGCGATCACGGACAGGCCCAGCTCCTCGGCGCGCTGCAGCGCCCGCGGGCTCTCCGCCCCGGGCTGCATCCACAGGCGCGTGAGGCCGCAGGCGGCCGCGTCCTCGACGACGCGCTCGGTCACGGGCGGCGGCGTGATGATCGACACGCCGTGCACGGGCTCCGGGAGCGCGTACAGGTCACGCACGCAGGGGACGCCCTCGATCTCGCGCTGCGTCGGGTGCACGGGGATCACGCGGCGGCCGCGCTGCAGGTAGCAGCGCAGGACCTTGTTCCCGTACTTGGCGCGGTCGGTCGAAGCCCCGACCACGGCGTAGGCCGTGCCGCGCAGGAAGTCCTCGATCCGTTCGGCGCTGTCCATGGCGCTATCCTACGCGGATGAAGCGCGCCGAGAAGGCAGCCCGGATCCGCGCGATCCTCGACCGCCTGTATCCCGACCCGCCGATCCCGCTCGACCACCGCGATCCGTTCACGCTGCTCGTGGCGGTCGTGCTCTCGGCGCAGACCACGGACGCGCGCGTGAACCTCGTGACGCCGGCCCTGTTCGAGCTGGCACCCGACGCGGCCTCGATGGCGCGCCTCCCGGTCGAGACGATCCACACGGCGATCAAGACCTGCGGGCTCGCGCCGCAGAAGGCCAAGAACATCGCGGCGCTGTCGCGGCTGCTCGTCGAGCGCCACGGCGGAGAGGTCCCGCGCACCTTCGAGGAGCTCGAGGCGCTCCCGGGCGTCGGGCACAAGACCGCCAGCGTCGTCATGGCGCAGGCCTTCGGCGTGCCGGCCTTTCCCGTCGACACGCACATCCACCGGCTGGCCGCGCGCTGGGGCCTCTCGGACGGCACCAGCGTCGAGCGCACCGAACGCGACCTGAAGGCGGCCTTCCCCAAGGAGGCCTGGATCCCCATGCACCTGAAGCTGATCCTCTTCGGCCGCGAGCACTGCCCCGCGCTGCGCCATGATCCCAAGGCCTGCCCGATCTGCTCCTGGGCCGCGCGGCCCTGAGACCGGGGGTCAGCGCGCGTCGACGTCGGCGCGCAAGGCCGCCAGGAGCTCGGTCCAGGACGTGACCTCGACGAGCTTGGAGCGCACGTCGGGGTCCTGCAGCGTGCGGCTGATGTCGGCCAGGATCTCGAGCTGGGCTCCGGGCTGCTCGGCCGGCGTCAGGATCAAGAACACCAGGCGCGCGGCGTGACCGTCGGGGGCGTCGAAGTCGACGCCTTGCGGGGCGAGGCCGAAGGCGATCCGAGGACGAGCCAAGCCGGGGATCCGTGCGTGCGGGATCGCGATGCCGTCGCCGATCGCCGTCGTGCCGACTTGCTCGCGCGCCCACACGGCGGCGTCGATCTGCGCCGTGTCGAGGCCCGAGGCGCGCGCCAGGGCGGCGGACAGCTCGCGCACGACCCCACGCCGGTCCGGCGCGGCGAGGCGCTGGACGAAGGCCTTCTGGGACAGGAGCCGCGCGAAGCGCCGCGGACGCCGGCGACCCAGCGCGCGCTGGATGAAGGGCCCGCTCATCACCGACGTGAGCAGTGCCATGACGACCAGCGCCACGAACATGCGCTCGTCGATGAGGCCGTGCTGGAGTGCGGTCAGGCCCAGCACGATTTCCATGCTGCCACGCGCGTTCATCGCGAAACCGATCGCCAGCGACTCGCGCCGGTCCATGCCGGCCATCCGCGCTCCCAGCGCCGCGCCGCCGATCTTGCCGGCGCAGGCGATGGTCATGACCACCGTGCACAGGACCAGGTCGAAGTGCGCGACGAAGTCGATCCCCACGCCGATGCCGGCGAAGAACAGCGGGGCGAAGAAGCTCGACACGAACTCGCGGATCGTCGTGCGCGTGCGCTCCCGCAGGTGCGACGAGTCTCCCAGCGCGACGCCGGTCAGGAACGCGCCGAAGATGGCGTGCAGCCCGAGGTGCTCGGTGAGCGCGCCGCCGAACAACGCCAGCGCGATCGCGAAGGCCAGCACACCGCTGGGCCAGGAAGTGTGCGCCTGCACCCAGGGCAAGACGCGGTGGATCGCCCAACGGCCGAGGGTCAGAACCAGGGCCGCGAAGGCCGCGATCGAGGCCACCACGCCGACCAGGGCCTCGGGCGCCCCGTCCGCGCCGATCATCCCCAGGAGGACGGCGAACACCATCCAGCCGACGAGGTCGTCGAACATCGCCGAGGCGATCACGACCATCCCGAAGTCGGAACGGTACAGGTGCAGGTCGATCAGCGTCTTGGCGATCACGGGCAGCGCGCTGATCGACAGCGCCGTCGCGAAGAACAGCGCGTGGATCCCGCGGGCTACGTCACCCGACCAGCCGATGAACGAGGGGAAGAACCAGGCCCCGGCGAAGCCCAGGCCGAACGGCACGCCGATCCCGAGGATGCCGACGGACGAAGCGGCGCGGCCCTGACGCAAGACCCTCGACAGGTCGACCTCGAGGCCCGCGACCAGGAGGAACAACGACACGGCCAGCGTGCGGATGCCATCCAGGACCACGCGGGTCGGTCCCTCGGACGCGAACAGCCAGGCGTGGACCTCGGGGGACGCCCGCCCGAGCAGCGCGGGCCCGAGCAGGATGCCCGCGGCGAGCTCGCCCAGCACCGAAGGCTGGTTCAGCTTGCGCGCCAGCTCGCCCAGCACGCGCGCCGCCACGAGCAGCACGCCCAGGGCCGCGAACAGCCGCGTGACCTCGGCGGGATCGAGCGCCGCCAGCGCGAGAGGGGGGACGAACATCGGCGTACCGCGCGTGACGGGTCGGCGGCAGAGAGTAGGTGCCGAGGCGCGCTTGGACCATCGTCTTGTGGCCCTGCGCCCCGCCAGAGGCGAGAATGCCGCGCGTCATGAGCCAGGGAACGAGCGACGTGTCGTGGAGCGGATGGGACGAGGACGAGGCCAGCCCCGAGGACGAGGCGCTCGACCGCGCCTGGGAAGCCCTCGATGCCGGCGAGCCGGAGACGGCCTTGCGCGAGCTCGAGGGCGTCGATCCCGACTGGCCCGACCGCTGGATCCCCGAGGGGCTGGCCCGCACGCAGCTCGGCGACCTGGCCGGTGCGCGCGCCGCACTGGCGCGGGTGCGCGAGGCGGCGGACGTCGACGACCACCCGGACTTCCTGTGGGCCGAGGGCTCGCTGCTGCTGGCCGAGTGGCGCATCGCCGAGGCGCGCGCCGTCCTGGAGCGGCTGGTGTCCGTCGAGCGCACCGTGGGCGCGCTGGAACGGCTGTCCCTGGCGCTCGAAATCCAGGGGGAGTTCGGCGCGGCCGAGCAACTGCTGCGCGAAGCGCACGCCCTGGATGCCGAGGCCCTGCCGCTGCCGCCGCGCTTGGGCCCCGCGGACTTCGAGCGCGTGGTCGCGGCCGCCGTCGAGGCGCTGCCACCCGAGTTCTCGGCCCAGCTCGAAAACGTCGAGATCGCCGTCGAGCCCGTGCCCTCGGAGTGGATGATCGACACCTCGGACCCGGCCGGGACGCCTCCGGACCTCTTGGGACTGTTCGTGGGCGCGTCGCGCCTCGACGCCCCCGACGACCAGAGCGGCGAGCTGCCCCCGCGGATCCTGCTCTTCCAGCGCAACCTGGAGCGCGCCGCGCGGGACGAGTCCGGGCTGGTCGAGGAGATCCGCAAGACGCTCTACCACGAGATCGGGCACCTGCTCGGGTTCGACGAGGAAGGCGTGGCGGCGCTGGGCTTGGAGTGAGGCCGGAAGGACCGCCGTGGACCGCAGCACGTACCTGACGCTGGCCGACGAGACCCTGGCGCGCGTGACCCGCTGGGGCGACGGCTTCGACCCCGACGAGGTCGAGGCGACGTCGAGCGACGGCGTCGTGACCTTGGAGTTCCCCGACCGAGCGCGCTTCGTCCTGAACCGCCAGACCGCCGCGAACCAGATGTGGCTGGCGGCCGGCGCGCGCGCCTGGCACTACGCTTGGGATGCAGCGCGCCGGGAATGGCGCGACGAGAAGGATGGCCACGAGCTCCTGGCGCGCGTGGCCGAGGTCGTCGGCGCCAAGCTGGGCCGCAGGCTGCCCCCGATTTGAGCGCGCGGGGCGCAGGCCGACGCCAGAGCTTCAGCCGTCCTTCTTCTTCTTGCCCCCGAGCAGGTCGTCGAGCAGGCCGCCCAGCCCGTCCTGCGCGGCCTTGCCAGCCGCCTTCTCCAGCAGGCCCTTCAGGAAGCCCTCCTGGAACGACACGCGTGGCGCGTTCCACTTGCCGCGGATCTCGAGCGGGATCGTCGTGTCGGCCGGCACGAGGCCACGCAGGCGCGCGAGCTCCTTGTCGAACTTCCGGCCGAGGAGCGCCAGCGGCACCGCCGTCCCGAGCGACATCTCGCCATCCGTGAGACGCACCGTGCCGTCGAACAGGAGTTCGCGCCCGGCGATCTTGATCGGCAACTTGCGGTAGGTCGCGACGCCATCGACGATCGGCACGGCGAAGGCCGGCAGCCGCACGTCGGCGGCGCCGAGATCGAGCCCGAAATCGGCGAGCAGCGGCAACCCGCGGAACGACAGCGTGCCGAGGTCGACGCGCAGCGTACCGGAGAGCTTCGAGACGTCGCTCCCGACCGCGAAGCGCAGGTCGTCCGACTGGACCACGAACGGCGCCAGGGCCGCCGCGCCGGTCAGGTCGCGCCGGTCGACGGCCAGCGCGAAGCTGGCCTGCTTGAAGAGCGGCAGGAGGCTGCCGACGACGCGGTCCATGACGATCGGGCCCAGGGACACGCGCGCGTCGAGCCCGTCCGCGCGCTCGACGACCAGCGTGCCCTCCTCGAGGCGGCCGCCCAGCGTGACCCGGTTCTCGCCACCCTCGAAGCGCGCCTCGAACGCGCCGCGCGCGAACGAAACCTCGGGCGCCTCGAGCCCGGCCGCCAGGCGCGGCCCGAGCGCCTCGACGAGCAGGCCGTGCTGGGCCGCCAGGGCGTCGACGAGCGCCGTGGGGACCTCGCTCGCGCGCGCATCGACCGTGACCCGGAAGCGCTTCCAGCCCTCCGGCCCGCCCAGGTCGAGGAGCGGATCGAGCGCCGTGACGTCGAGCGCGATCTCGCCGGGCGGCGTGCCCACGATGCGCGCCGCGCAGCGCAACCGCGGAGGCTCCTCTGGCGCGAGCCGGACCGTGAGGCGCGCCGCCTCGAGCACCGCCGGCCGGCCGGCCGCATCCGTGTTGGCGTCCGCGTAGCGCACGGCCGGCAGCTCCACGTCGAGCGCCAGGCTCGTGCTCGCGAGCCGCGCGGCGAGATCCGCGGCCTCGAGCGGCGTCACCAGGCCGACCAGCGTGGCGACGAGGGCTTGGGGTCCGTCCCCCGCGAGCTCGAGCCGTGCACCAGCCGGGAGCGAGTCGCGGACGAGCTCGGCGAGCAGCTCGGGCGTGACCGCCAAGCGCAGCTCGAGCCCGCGCCCTGCCGCGGTGCGCACCTTGCCATCCGCGACCTGCGCCACGCAGTCGACCCGGCCAG
The DNA here is from genome assembly GCA_016795205.1 of Planctomycetota bacterium. GTDB lineage: Bacteria > Planctomycetota > UBA1135 > UBA1135 > JAEUHZ01. The sequence goes on from JAEUHZ010000008.1 coordinate 18,404, forward strand.
CCTCCCCGCCCAGGTGGAGCTCGATGGCGGCCGTGCGCGGCCAGTCGGCCTCGGCTGACAGCGCCAGATCCAGGCGCGGGCCCAGGGTCGGCGCGATGCGCCCGGGTTGCGCGGCGAGGCGCTCCAGCGCCGCGCTCGGGAGGCCGCTCAACTTGAGGTCGGCGGCCATGGCCCGCGCGCCGGCCAGAGCGAGCTCCGCCAGGCCCGCCTTGGCGCGCAGCTCGACCGCAACGCGCGCGGGCTCGCCCAGCGAGATCTCGGCCGCGAAGCGCGCCCGCGGCGCTCCGCCCGCGGTGACCTCGACGTCCAGTGCGGCGCCGCGGAGCTCCACGGGCGTCTCGGCCGCGCGCGTCTGGGGCGAGGACCAGCGCGCGGTCGGCCAGGCCACGTGCAGGCGCGCCGCGAGCCCGGCGAGGATCGACTCGGTCGAGGCCAGCCCGCCCGTGGCGGGATCCTGGATCGGGACCGAGAGCGCCTCGATGTCGAGCGCGAGCGGACCGTCGAGGGCCAGGTCGGCCTCGGGCGGCAGATGCGGCGCGATCTCGGCCGCCACGAACGCGCGCGCCGGCGTCCAGCTCACGCGCGCCGGCCGCGCGGGCTCGATCGAGAGCGCCCCGTTCACGACGCGCGCCGACACCTCCGCCGCGAGCTGATCCGCCACGGCCCTGAGCCGCAGCGAACCGCCCGCGAGGTTCACGCCGCGCCCTTCGATCTCCAGCGCGAGCAGTGGCCCGAGCGCGGCGAGCAGGCGCTCGCCCTGCCCCGCGAGCTCGCCGATCGCCAACGTCGAGAGGCCCTCGACGTGCGCGTCGAGGTCCACGGGCGGCGGCGGCGCGCCAGCCAGCACGGCGAACGCGCCCGGCGCGGAGAGGTCGACACGCACGCGGCCCGGCGTGCCCGCCTCGAGCGCCGCCGTGAAGCGCGCCGTGAGCGGCTGGGCCGGCGCGGCGCGCGCGGTGAGACGCAGGCCCGACGCGCTCGGCGCGAGCCGCGCCGCGCGCAGCGCGTCGGTCTCGAGGCGCCACGAGCCGGGGAGGTCCAGGTCCACGTCGATCTCCGCGCGCTCGAGCGCCGGACGCAGCGCCGCCAGGTCGCGCGCGGCGGGATCGGGGAGCGGCATGCGCAGCCGCGCCACGCGCAGCGTCCACGGAGCACCGGCGTCGGCGAGCTCGAGCCGCGCGTCGGGCGGCAGGTGCGGCCCGAGGACACGCTCCAGGATCGTGCGCGGGAAGGGCAGCGTGGCGACGAGCAGCGGCTTCTCGAGCGCCGACAGCTCGCCATCGGCGAGCCGGGCGTGCAGGCCGACCCCCGCGCGCGTGCCGTCGAGCGCCAGGTCGAGCGTCGCGCGCTCGGCCGACTCGGCCGCGAGGTCGAGCGCCAGCCCGAAGGACGGCCCGACGGTCGCGACGAGATCGCCCGAGAGCCCGGCCAGCGCGTCGACCATCGCACTCGAGAAGCCCTCGATCCGCGCCCGGGCCGTCGCGCGACCCAGCGGCCAGCGCGCGGCGAGGTCCACGGGGCCGTGGACCGCGGCATCGAACTCCAGTCGACCGGGGACGTCACCCGCGATGCGCGCCTCGCCACGCGCCACGAGCGGACGCCCGGGGGCCGCGGTCAGGCGCAGCTCGCCGCGCGAGATCTCGAACGGACGGCCGGCGCGGCGCGTCGTCGCGTCGCTCCAGGCGACGCGCTCGAGGTCGACGCGCACGTCGAGGTCGAGCCGGCGCAGGAAGCCCGCCAGGTCGAAGTCCGAGCCGGCGCCGTCGCGATCGCCGCTCCCCGGCGCGGCGCGGGTCGCGCGCGCTGCGAGCGCGCGCTCCAGGTTCATGACGCCGGCGTCGTCCGCGACGAGGTCGGCGGCGACGGTCAGCGTGACGAGCCCCACGCGGCCGCTCGCCGCGCCGAGCAGGTCCCGCAACCCGGGAAGCTCGACGCGCGCGCGCGCGACCTCGGCGCCGTCGGGGTCCAAGAGCCGCAGGCCGTCGAGCTCTTGGCGCCCGAACCAGGCCAGCGACGCGGACCCGATCTCGAGCCGACCGTGGTGCAGCTCAGCGAAGGCCTGCTCGCCCCGGCGGGCGACGAAGCCCGAGAGCAGGGTCGGCAGCAGCAGCACGAGGGTCACCGCCACGCCGAGCACGAAGGCGCCGCAACCCAGTGCGGACTTCAGGCCCAAGCCCAGGCAGCCCCGCTGCTTGGGGATCTGGGTCGCGGGCGGGTTCGGCGGGGTCGTGGATGCGGGCACGGCGGTCTCGCGATGGGTCGCTGGGGCCTGCATCCTGCGGGCCCGCGCGGCCCGGTTCCATGCCGCATCCTGTGAACCCGAGCATCCCAGGAGTTGGGGGCTCGACGGGCAAACCCACTACAGGTAGTGTGCCTGCCCAGAGGTCCCCCCCCATGCAGCCCACCGTCCGCATCTACCTCGTCGGCGCCCACGCCACCGGCAAGACGACCCTCGCCCGTTGGATCCGCGACCACTACGGCCTGCCGATGATCTCGGAGGTCGCGCGTGGGGTGCTGGCCGAGATGGAGGCCCAGCTCGACGCCTTGCGCTCGAACGTCGACCTCGTCGACCGCTACCAGCGGCAGGTCTTCGAGCGCCAGATCGAGGCCGAGGTGCGCCAGCAGGGCTCGTTCGTGTCGGACCGCGCCTTCTGCAACCTGGCCTACGCCGGCCACCACGCGACGGTGCTGGGCGACATCGCCACCGACCCGCGCCTCTCGGCCTACCTGGAGTCCGTGCGCAGCGGCCTCGTGTTCTTCCTGCGGCCGCACCGCGAGCTGGTCGTGGCCGACGGCGTGCGCGCCGGCGTCGAGTGGGAGGAGGTCGTGCGGATCGACGGGATGGTCAAGCTGCTGCTCGAGCTGTTCCGCATCCCGTACATCCCCGTCGCGTCACTCGCGATGCAGGAGCGCGTGCGGCTGGTCGAGCGCGTGCTCGACCTCTCCGGCTTGGTCCCCGGCGGAGACAGGGAGCGCTCCGAGGCGACCCCGCGTCGCCTGGCCACGAACGGCGCGGCGAACTGAGCGCGCGTCAGTTCCAGCTCACGTCCGGCGGCAGGTCCTCCAGGCCGGCGGCCGCGCGGCCCAGCGAGCGCACGACGCGGCGCCACAGGCCCTGCGTGTCGGGATCGAAGACCCAGTCCGGGTCGAGGTTCGCGGGCAGCCACGAGCCGCCGGCCAGCTCGTCGTCGAGCTGGCCCGCGCCCCAGCCGGCGTAGCCCAGGAGCAGCCGCACGTCGGCCGGAGCGGCCTCGCCGCGCTCGTCGAGGAAGCGCGCGAGCTCGTCCACGTCGCCTCCCAGGTGCAGGCCGGACTCCAGCTCGAGGCCGCCAGGGATGCGCGTCGGCACGCGGTGGACGAACTGCAGCGTGTCGAGGCCCACCGGCCCGCCGGCGTGGACGACCTGGCGCTGGCGCGCCAGGAGCGCATGCGCCGGCGCCAGCTTGTCCAGCGTGATCGGCGACGGCCGGTTGATCACCAAGCCGTGCGCGCCGTCGTCGCCGTGGGCGACCATGAGCACCACGCTGTGCATGAAGTTCGGATCGCGCAGGTCCGGCGCAGCGGCCAACAGGCTCCCCGGCACCGTGCGCAAGGTCTTCATCGCGGCGGAACGTAGCACTCGAACCGCGGGCAGTGAACGACCGGCTGTGGCGGGTACTTGGGCCAGCCGGGATCCTCGGCGCCCAGGCGGCACAGGAGGAACGTCGAGCCCTTGCCCGAGGTGATCGCGCGCACGTGGACGCAGTCCTCGCAGCGGCTTCCCCACCGCCGCGGCGGACGCTCCTCTGCGGCGTGCCCCTCCTCGGACCCGCTCATGCTCCGCGCTCCAGCGTGATCACGGCCTCGACGTGCGGGGTGTGCGGGAACTGGTCGAAGGGCCGCACGCGCCGGATGCGCCAGCCCGCGCCCGAGAGGGCCGCGCAGTCGGCGCCAGCCGCCGCCGGGTTGCACGAGACGTAGATCAGGCGCCGGGCCGCGAGCCGTCCCAGCGCAGCGGGCACCTTGGGGTGCAGGCCGGCGCGTGGCGGGTCGACGACCAGCACGTCGGGCGCGGCCAGGCCCTGCGTCGCGGACAGGCTCGCCAGCACGTCGCCCTCGACGAAGCGCGCGTTCTCGATCCCGTTGCGCGCGGCGTTGGCGCGCGCGTCGCGCACCGCGGAGGCCACCAGCTCGAAGCCCACGACCTCGCGGGCGTCGCGCGCCAGGACGAGCGCGATCGTGCCCGTGCCGCAGAACAGGTCCCAGGCGACGCGCTCCTTGGACAGCGCGGCCTCCTCGCGCACGGCCGCGAACAGGCGCTCGGCGGCGGCGGTGTTGGTCTGGAAGAACGAGCCGGCCGAGATCGTGAACGCGAGCCCGGCGAGCTCCTCGCTGATCGTGCCGGGACCGTGCAGCACGTGCTCGGAGTCACCGATCGCGGTCGTCGCGGCGCGCGCGTTGACCGTCTGGACGATCGTCGTGATCTCTGGGACGCGCCGCAGGAGCTCGGCGGCGAAGGCTGCGACGGCGGCAGGTTCCTCGCGGGACGTGACCAGGTTCACGAGCAGGGCTCCGGAGCGCGCGCGGCGCACGACGAGGTGACGCAGCAGCCCGGCATGGGCCCGCACGTCCCACGGCGAGAGCCCACGCTGCAGCGCGATCGCGCGCGCCGCGTCGAGCACGCGGTCGGCCTCCTCGGACTGGATCGGGCAGGCGCGCACGTCGACGACCTTCTGGTAGAGGCCCAGGGCGTGCAGCCCCAGCGCGAACGTCGCCTCGGCGCCCTGAGGCTCCTCGGGCGCGACCCAGCGGCGGTTCGAGAAGGTGAACTCCATCTTGTTCCGGTAGCGCCAGGGCGCCGGAGCGGGCACGATCGCCTCCACGACGGCCTCGGCGAGCAGCCCGCGCGCGGCGAGCGCGTCCTCGACGAGGCGCTGCTTGCCCGCGAGCTGGGACGCCTGGTCCAGGTCCTGGAAGGCGCAGCCGCCGCAGGCTCGAAAGTGCGCGCAAGCGGGCTGCGCGGCCTGCGGTCCGGGGTCGAGCACGGCGAGCGCCACGGCCTCGATCTCGTCGCGGCGGCGGCGCAGCACCTTGGCGGAGACGCGCGACCCGACGGCAGCGCGCTGGACGCGGAAGCGGTAGCCCGCGGCGCGCGCCAGGCCCAGTCCGCGCGCGTCGAAGCGCTCGATCGTGAGCTCGAACAGATCGCCAGCGCGCGGCTTGCGCACGGACGCGCCTGCGGCGCGCGAGCCGCCGGGAGCGTCCGCGCCGCCCGCGTCGCTGCCCGCGATCGGATCGAGCGGGCTCACGCGTCGACGCGCTCGACGCGCGAGGACGGCCGCACGTCCTCCGCTGCGCGCGGGTGCGCGGCGTACGCGCCGTCGTTGGCGGGCAGCGGCACCCCCGCGCGGTGGAGCGCGGTGTACACGCCCAAGCAGGCGACGTTGGCCAAGTTCAGGGAGCGCACTCCGGAGCGGATCGGCACGTAGACGCGCTGCTCCGCGTGCTCCTGGAGCAGGCGGGCGGGCAGGCCGCGGCTCTCGGATCCGAACACGAGCACGTCGTCGGCCTCGAACGCCGCCTCGAACAGGGATCTGCCGCCGCGCGCGGTGAACAGCCGCAGGCGCGACGCGAACGGCCGCTGCGAACCGGCGGACAGCGCCGCCGCCGCCGAGGACCACGAGCGGTGGACGACGAGGTCGACCAGCGGCCAGTAGTCGAGCCCGGCGCGCTTCAGGTAGCGGTCGTCCAGGCTGAAGCCCAGCGGCTCGACGAGGTGGAGGCGCAGGCCCAGGCCGGCCGCGAGCCGCGCCGCGCAGCCGGTGTTGTGGGGGATCTCGGGGTGGACGAGGACGATTTCCAAGCCGGCGAGTGTAGCGTGCGTCGACGGCGTGGCGCGCCGCCAACGTCGGCCGGCCCCCGGCGTACGCGGGGCGCCCATGACCCAGCTTTCTCGCGCTCGCCGCTCCGCGCCTCTCCGCCCCGTGAAGACCCGCGCGCTCGCCCGCCTGCTGCTCGCGCTGCCGCTCGCCGCGGGCTGCGCCGCCCGCGATCCGGGGCCCGTAGCCGACGCGCCCAGCCGCGGGGTGCCGTCCGGCACGCGGGCCGAGTACCGCGTGCGCCTGCTCGACCCCGCGCGGCGCGCGGTCGAGGTCGAGTTGCGCTTGGAGGGCCTCGATCCCGCCACCCGCGAGGTCGAGCTCTCGCTCCCCGAGGGCTACTCGTTCGTGCGCCTCGACGCGCCGCTGTTCGCCGCACCGCTCGTGGCCCGCACTGCCGCTGGCGCGCCGCTCGCGGTCGCGAACGCGACGCCCTATCGCTGGACGCTGGCCACGCAGGGCGCGGACAGCGCGATCGTGAGCTGGACCGCTGCGCTCACGGCGCACGAGCGTCCCGAGGTCGCCGAGCGCGACGCCTACGGACACCCCTACGTCGCGCCCGACCACGCGATCCTCATGACGGGCGCGCTGCTCGTGGCCCCCAGCCTGCCGAGCGAGCCCACGTGGCGCGTGCGCGTCGCGGGACCCGCGGGCTGGCCGGTGCTCGCGCCCTGGCCCGAGGTCGAGCCGGGCGTCTTGGACCCTGGCTCGCGCAACGCGCTGCACAACGACCTCTTGGCGCTGGGCGCCTGGAGCACGCGCTGCTTCCAGCTCGACGGGATGCGCATCACCGCCGCGTTCGCGCCTGGGCAGCCGGCGCTGGAGGCCCTGGCCGCGCCCGCGATCGAGCGCATCTGCGCCGCCGAGCTCGAGCTGTTCGGCATGGTGCCGCGCTCCGAGTACCTGTTCCTGTTCGTGGCGCCCCGGCCGGTGGCGGGCTTCTCCTTCGCCGGATCGCCGAAGACCGGGGCGATGGTGCTCCAGGTCTGCGGCGATCTCGCGAACCCCGTGGCGAGTGAGCGCGTGAGCCACCTCGTGGCGCACGAGTTCCACCACCTGTGGGCCGTCGCGCGGCTCGACTTCGGCGACGACCTGCGCTTCGTCGGCGAGGGCTTCACGGACTGGTACGCGCACCTCGTGCCGGCGCGGCTCGGGCTGTGGTCCTGGGAGCGCTTCGGCGAGGAGCTGGGCGCGAAGCTCGACGCCTGGCTGCGCATCGCCCCGGACCTCGACGCCTCGCTGCGCGAGGCCGGCGGGCGGCGCTTCTTCGAGGGCGGCGCGCACTACGAGGCGACCTACAGCGGCGGCCTGCTCGTCGCGGCACTGCTCGACCTGGAGCTGCGCCGCGCGGGGCGCGCCGAGGGGCTCGACGGCTTCCTGCGCTCGTTCGTCAACGATCCGCGCTGGTCGCGCGCCCAGGGGCCGGGCTGGGCCGACTTCCTGGACCACGTCGAGCTCGCGCTGGGCCCCGACGCGCGCGAGCGCGTCGGCGCCTGGACCGGCGACCCGCGGCGCTTCTTCCCGGCGCTGGAGCTCAAGCGCCTGGGCGTCGCGGTCGAGCGCGTCGAGGAACCGCGCCGCCTGCGCGCGAACTTCGACGGCGCGCGGATCACCGCGCTCGACCCGCGTTCCGAGGCCGGCGCGCTGGGGCTCGCCACGGGCGACCTCGTGCGCGCCGTGAACGGCCGCGAGGTGGCCGACGCGCGCGCCATCCAAGCTGCCTGGGCCGAGCCCGTCGCGGGCGAGGTCGAGGTGCGGATCGAGCGCGGTGGCAGCGAGCTCGTGCTGCGTGCGCCGGTTCGACCGGCACCTTCGAGGTCGGTCGTCGACGCGTCGGCTTGGTCCGACGCGCCCTAGTGCCCTGCGTCGCGCGGGCCGTCGCCCGGGATCGTGTTCCTCACGAGACATGCCGACGCGCGTCTGCGCGGCCCCGCGGCGGGGCCTCGGAGGCAGCCGGCGCGGAGGCGGAGCCCCTGGCGGGCTTGGCGCGTGCGCTGGCGCGCACCTCTGAGGCTCCCGGCAAAAGTCCGCGGCGCTGCCGTAGACCGCCCGCGGATTCGGGTGCACCCTAGAGGGGTCGGGCTCGCACCCCCCTCGCTGGAAGGAACTTCCAGCCCACCCTCCATGCCGCCGATCCGCCGCCTGACCGCCTGTGCCCTCGTCACGACCGCCTTCGTCACCGCCGCGGTGGCCCACGATGGGGACCAGAAGCTGCTCGACAAGCAGCCCGCCTACCAGGGGCCGGGCTGGCGCAACGCGCTGAAGCGGCAGTTCGCCGCGGGCGGCGGGCAGCAGCAGTTGGGCCTCGGCGACCAGTTCGCGCGCAGCAACGTCACGCTGTTCGCGTGGATGCCACTCTCCGACTTCGGCGTCGGCTCGGGCGGCAACGGCAACTCGTGCTTCGGGTACGTGTCGCCGTCGGGTCGCGAGTACGCCCTGTTCGGCCACTCGAACGGCACGGCGGTCGTCGAGATCACGACCCCCGGCAACCCTGTCCTGGTCGGCCAGATCGCCGGGCCGCAGAGCCTGTGGCGCGACGTGCGCGTGTTCCAGCACTACGCCTACGCCGGTTCCGAGGGCGGCGGGGGGATCCAGGTCATCGATCTCTCGAACGTCGACAACGGCGCCGTGTCGCTCGCGAACACGATCACGACCGGCGGCAGCACGGCCACGCACACGCTGGAGGTCGATGTCGCCTCGGGTCGCCTGTACCGCGCCGGTGGCGGCGGCAACGGGCTGCGCATCTACGACCTGAACGCGAACCCCGCGAGCCCGGCCTACCTCGGCGCCTGGCCCGACCGCTACGTCCACGAGACGCAGGTCGTGACCTACCCGACGGGCGGACCCGGCGGCGGCCCGCGCCAGCTCGCGATCTGCTGTGGCGGCCTCGGCAGCGGCTACACGGACACGGGCATCGACATCGTCGACGTCACGAACGGCGCCGCGCCGGCGCACCTGCTCCACGTCGGCTACGCGCAATCGAACTACTCGCACCAGGCCTGGCTGTCCCCGAACCGCCAGTACCTGTTCCACAACGACGAGGTCGACGGACGGCCGTTCACGCGCGTGTTCAACGCCTCGAACCTGAACCAGCCCGTGCCGCAGCTCACCTACCTCGGCGAGTACCAGAACGGGATCACGGTCGACCACAACCTCTACACGCTCGGCACGCGGGTGTTCCACGCGAACTACCGCAGCGGGCTGCGCGTCTTCGACTGGTCGAGCGGCGTCACGACGCCCACGCTCGTCGCCTGGTTCGACACCTACCCGGCCGACGACGCAGGCGGCTACAACGGCCTGTGGAACAACTACCCGTACTTCCCCAGCGGCGTCGTGATCGGCTCCGACATCGAGAGCGGCCTGTTCGTCTGGTGGGTCGGCGACCCGCAGCTCGGGTTCGTGTTCCCGCAGGGCTCGCCCTCGCAGCTCTCCCCCGCTGGTGAGACGCGCGTGATCGAGGTGCTCCAGAACACGCCGGCCTCGCTCCAGGCCGGTTCGCCCACGCTGTACTGGAGCGCGGGCGGCGCGTACACGGCGATCCCGCTCGTGCACCTGGGCGGCGACCGCTACGCCGCGGCGTTCCCCCCGGCGGCTTGCGGGACGAGCGTCAGCTACTACGTGGCCGCGACGTCGGTGAACGGCATCGTCTGGACCGCGCCCGAGGGCGCGCCCTCCACGAGCTACTCCGCGACCGCGGCCTTCGGCTCGACCCCGGTGGCCTCCGCCGATTTCGAGGCCTCGACCGCGGGCTTCGTGCGCGACACCGCCGGTGACACGGCCAGCGGCGGACTGTGGACGCGCGCCAACCCGATCGGCACCGAGGCGCAGCCCGAGGACGACCACACGCCCGTGCCGGGCGTGAACTGCTGGTTCACCGGCCAAGGCACGGCCGGCGGCAGCATCGGGGCGGCCGACGTGGACAACGGCCGAACGACGCTGCTCTCGGCGACCTACGCTCTGGCGACGCGACCGAACGCGGTCGTCTCCTACTGGCGCTGGTACGTGAACGACGGGAACTCGGCCGTCGACGACAGCTTCCGCGTCGACGTGTCGAACGACGGCGGAACGAACTGGGTCAACGTCGAGACGCTCGGTCCCGGTCATCCCCAAGCCTCGGGCGGCTGGTACCGCCACGAGTTCCGCGTCGCGGACCACGTCCCGCCCACGAACTCCGTGCGCGTGCGCTTCGTGGCCGAAGACCTCGGGACCGGCTCGATCGTCGAGGCGGCGCTCGACGACTTCGCGATCGAGGACCCGACCTGCACCGGCTTCCAGCCCTTCTGCTCCGGCGACGGCACGGCCGGCGGCTGCCCGTGCGGCAACACGGGCGCGGCGGGCGCGGGCTGCGCGAACTCGACGGGCGCGAGCGGCCTGCTCGTCGGCGCCGGGCAGGCGAGCGTCGGCGCGGACACGTTCACGCTCTCCGCCACGGGCTTGCCCGCGGCGGTCTCCGTGCTCTTCTTCCAAGGCACGAGCGCCCAGAACGGCGGACTCGGCAGCGCGTTCGGCGACGGCCTGCTCTGCGCCGGCGGAGCGGTGATCCGCCTCGGGACAGAGCTCACGTCGGGCGGGGCGACGAGCTACCCGCAGGGCGGCGACCTGCCGGTCAGCGTGCGCGGCGGCGTCTCCGCCGGCGCCACGCGGACGTACCAGGCCTGGTACCGCAACACGGCCAGCTTCTGCACCGCGGACACGTTCAACCTGACGAACGGCGTTGCCGTGGTCTGGGGCGGCTGACGCGGGGCGAGGCGGCGGTTCGGGTTCCGTTCGGGTAAGCTGGCGGCATGGCCGCCGCGCGGGTGATCCTGCACCTCGACATCGACGCGTTCCTCGCGTCCGTCGAGGTCGCGCTCCATCCCGAGCTGCGCGGCCGGCCGGTGGTCGTGGGCGGGCTGCCGACGGACAGGAACCTGGTCATGTCCTGCTCCTACGAGGCGCGCGCGCGCGGCGTGCGGCCGGGGATGCTGCTCGCCGAGGCCGCGCGGCTCTGTCCGGAGGCCGCGTTCCGACGTGGCGACGCCCAGGCGGCGAACGCCCTGCGCGAGCGCGTCGTCGAGCTCGTGCTCGAGACGACGCCGCTCGTCGAGGTCACCTCGATCGACGACCTGTACGCCGACCTCACCGGCACCGAGCGCGCGCTGGGCCTGCCCATCGACGTCGCGGCGGGCCTGCGCGCGCGGATCCGCGCACGGGTCGGCGTGCCGGTCACGATCGGCCTGGGCTCGTCGCGCACCCTGGCGCGGCTCGCGGGCAAGGTCGCGAAGCCGGGCGGCGTGGCATGGATCCTTCCCGGGTACGAGCGCGCGTTCCTCGCGCTCGTGCCGGTCGCGCACCTGCCTGGATGCGGCCACCAAGCCGGCCGGCTGCTCGAGCGCTTCGGCGTGCGCACGGTCGGCGAGCTGGCGCTCGCCTCGCGCGAGGCGCTCTTCACGAGCTTCGGCGCGCACGGGCTCGTGCTCCACGACCGCGCGCGCGGCATCGATCGCGATCCGGTCGAGCCGAGCATCACGCTCGCCGCGGACGGCACGCGGACGCCACGCGCCCCGCGCTCGATCCGCCGCGAGGGCACGTTCGAGCCCGAGGAAGCCCGGCGCGAGATCGTGGCCGCGATGCTCGCATACCTCGTCGAGCGCGCCGCGCACCGCCTGCGCGCGCACCACGTCCGCGCGCGCACGCTCGTCGTCCGGATCCAGCACGTCGACACGCGCAGCGCGGCGGCGATCGCGCGCGCCGCGGACCCCGAGCCGCCGTTCGCCGAGCAGCGCACCAAGCTCGACCCGCCGACGGATTCGACCGCGGAGCTCCTGGCGCGCGCGCAGCAGCTCCTCGGCGCGCTGCCGCGCCGCCGCGCGCTCGTGAAGCGCGTCGGACTCACGCTGGAGCAGCTCGAGCCGGCGCACGGCTGGCAACGCCACCTCCTCGAGGACGACGGCCGCGAAGCGCGCGCCGACCGCGAACGCCGCCTCGACGCCGCGCTGGACGTCGTGCGCGCACGCCATGGATTCGGCCGCATCCTGCGCGGCGCGAGCTTGCCGCTCGCTGCGACGCATCCCTTGGAACCGGACGGCTTCCGCCTGCGGACGCCGTCGCTGAACCAGTGACGGCGGCGAGCGCCGGAGAGGCGCGGAGGCCGCTGCGGCCCGCTGGCGGCGCAGCCTGAGGCCGGAAAGAACGCGGGCCGCACGGCGTGTGCCGTCCGGCCCGGTCTCTGCCATCTTCGTCTCGTCGGCGTGCTGGATCGTGGGAGCGAGTCGAGCTCGCCGCCGCCTGCCCGCGGCGGCGAGCCCTGGGTTCGGAGCCGGGCTCGGCTCGACCCCGGGGAACCGGAAGGTCGGCCGCGCGCGTTCCGTCCGTCGCCCCGGGATCCTCCAGGGCGGCGGATTCCACGGGTCCTCCCGGAGCGACCGCCAGATTGCCCCCCTGTTGGCCGCTCCGGTCGGACTCGTGTGGGAAGCAAGTTCGCACAGGCAAGTGATGCGAGCCTGAAATCCGCATGAAAACGGCTTCATACCGAGGAAGGACCGCGCGACCGGGCCGATGGGCGGGGGTAGCGCGGAAGCGAGCAGGCGGTGGGCACACCCCGCGCGGCGGGCGTAGGCTTCTGAGGAGGAACTCAGGTCGATGCGGATCCTGGTGATCGAGGACAACCCCCGGATGGCGGGGGCCATCCAGCGCGGGCTCGCGGAGCACGGCTACGTCGTCGACGTGGCGCACACCGGCTTCGAGGGCGAGGAGCGCTGCGCCGACGGGCAGTACGACGCGATCCTGCTCGACCTCATGCTGCCCGACCGCGACGGGGTCGAGGTGTGCAAGAACCTGCGGCGCCGCGGCGTGCGGACCCCGCTGCTCATGCTGACCGCGCTGTCGGGCACCCAGGAGAAGATCGTGGGGCTCGACGCCGGCGCGGACGACTACCTCGCGAAGCCCTTCGAGTTCGAGGAGCTCGTGGCACGCGTCCGCGCGCTGCTGCGCCGCGGCAGCGCCAGCGAGTCGCGCACGCTGCGCTACGAGGGTTTGGAGCTCGACCTCGGCAAGCGTTCCTGCACGCGCGACGGACAGAAGATCAAGCTGACGCCCAAGGAGTTCGCGCTGCTCGAGTTCCTGATGCGCAACCCGAACAAGGTCCTGCCGCGCATGACGATCGTCGAGAAGGTCTGGGACATGAGCTACGAGCCCGCCAGCAACGTGATCGACGTGTACATCAGCCAGCTCAGGAAGAAGATCGACCGCGACCACGAGCAGTCGCTGATCCACACCGTCGTGTCGGCCGGCTACCGGTTCGGCGTGGCCGAGCACGTCTGAGCGCGGGGCCGCGGAGCAACCCTTGCCGCGCCAGGAACACGCGCCGCGGAAGGGCTGGGCCCTGCGCGCGCCCTCCCTCCCGCTGCGGCTCAAGTTCACGCTCGGATCCCTGGTCGTCTTCCTGATCGTCTATCTGGCGACGTCGGGAACCTGGTTCCTGGCCCAGGACGCGCTGGCCGAGAGCGAGCACGAGCGCCGGCTCCGGGACGACGCCTTGGCGGTGGCCGACCGGGTCGTGCGCGAGACGCTCGGCGAGATCGACGGCGACCTGCCGCGGCGCATCCGCGCCGAGCTGGAGCGCGGCACCGAGTTCGACGGCGTGCAGGTGCTGCTGCGCGACGACGAGGGCCGCGTCCGCGGTTTCTCCGGCGACCCGGCCTACGACATCGCGGACGTGCCCGCGCCGGATCCGGCGCGGGCGGAGGGCATCATGCGCGTCGAGGTCGGACTGCCCGATGGCTCGCGCCTCCCGCTCAAGAGCGTCGCGCGCCGCTACCCGGCCGAGACCGGCGCGCGCTACTGGATCCAGCTCGTCGCCCCGCCCGTCAGCGGTCTCCGGCGTGACTCGATCGCGCCCTACTTCCTGATCGGCGTCCCGATCGGCGTCATCGCGGCCGCGGCCATGGCCTGGGTCATGGCCGGACGCCTGGTGCGCCCGCTGCAGCGCATGGCCACGGCGGCGCGCGCCGTGTCCCCCACGAACCTGCGCGGGCGCATCGACGTCGAGCCGGGCGACTCCGAGATCGCGCGCCTCCAGCAAGAGTGGAACGACGCGCTGGAGCGCGTCGAACGCGGCTACCGCGCGCAGGGCATGTTCCTCTCGAACGTCAGCCACGAGCTGAAGACCCCGATCGCCGTGCTGCTCTCGCAGGCCCAGGTGCTGCGGCAGGGCGCCGCGCCCGAGGAGCTGGCCCATTTCGCGGGCAACGTCGAGGAGGAGATGCGCACGATGGGGCGTCTCGTCGAGAGCCTCCTCTTGCTCGCGCGCGTCGAGCACGGCAAGGAGCTCGTGCGCCGCGAGAACGTGTCCGTGAACGAGGTCGTCCTGGAGGCCGCCGAGCGCACCAGCGAGCTGGCCAAGAGCCTGGACGTGCCGCTCGTCACGAACCTGCACCTGCCGGCGGACGGCGAGCCCGAGCCCGAACTCGTGGGCGATCCCGAGCTGCTGCGCACGATGGTCGAGAACCTGGTGCGCAACGCGCTGCGTTTCTCGGGAGCCGGCGACCCGGTCGACCTGCGGGTGGCCTGCGGCCGCGGCGAGGCGTCGATCCGCGTGCGCGACCGCGGCCCGGGCATCCCGCGCGACCACATCGAGCGGATCTTCGAGCGCTTCTACCAGGTGCCCGGCGAGGGCTCGAAGCAGCGCGGCACCGGCCTCGGCCTGGCGATCGCGCGCAGCGTGGCCGAGCTCCACCGCGGGGTGATCGCCGTGCGCAACCTCGAGGACCGGGGCTGCGAGTTCGAGGTCCGGCTGCCGCTCGTGCGCTGAGCGGGCCGGGACCTGGAAGTCCTTTCCCGCTTTCGGCACCGGCGCTCGCGCGGTCTCAGGCATTTCCTTCCGGCCGTCGATCCGAGAGGCATGCACCCGGAGAACGCTTCCCTGCCGGCCGGCGGCCCGGCCCTCTCGGTCGTCGTGCCGACCTACGGGCGCCCGGAGACCCTGGCGCGGCTCCTTGCGGCCATCGACGGCCAGACGCTCGCGCCCGAGCGCTTCGAGGTCGTCGTCGTCGACGACGGCACCGAGCCGCCGATCGCGCTCGACCCCGGCCGGCACGCCTACGCGCTCCGGCTCCTGCGGCAGTCGAACGCCGGGCCGGGAGCGGCCCGCAACCTGGCCTTCGAGCACGCGCGCGCGCCGCTGGTCCTGATCCTGAACGACGACGCGGTGCCGGCCCCCGGGCTCTTCGCGGGCCACCTCGCGGCCCAGGCCAGCGCCCCCCCGCGCACGGCGATCCTGGGCGCCTTCCCGTTCACGGCGCGCTCGCTGCGCTCGCCCTTCGTGCGCCTCCTGGCGCAGACCTCGCTGCTCTTCGACTACGTGCGGATGAAGGACCGCCAGCTCTACGGCTGGCAGTGCTTCTGGACCTGCAACATCAGCCTGCCGCTCGCCGTCCTGCGCCAGGTCGGCGGCTTCGATGGCGCGCGGTTCCGCGAGGCGATCTGCGAGGACGTCGAGCTGGGCTACCGCCTGGAGCAGCTCGGCTGGCGCGTGCAGTACCGCGCCGACCTGGTGTGTGAGCACGAGCACGTCGTCACGCCGCGCGCCTACTTCCGGCGCGCGGTGCGCCTCGGGGCGAACTCGGCGCGCATCCACGCCAAGCACGGCGGCGCCGAGCTGTTCTCGATCTGGGGCACGCACGCGGGGCCCACGCCCAACTGGCGCGCCTCGGCGCAAGGCACGATCGAGGCCTTCCACGAGGTCCAGCAGCGCTTCGTCGAGCGCCTCGAGGCGCTCGAGGCGGCGCCCGCGGCGGCCCACTCGCCGGCTCAGACCAAGGAGCTGGCCGAGCTGACGCAGAAGCTCGGCTTGATCCCGCTGTACCGCGGCTGGATCGAGGAGCTCGAGGGCCGCGATCCCGCGCCGGTCATCGAGCACGGACCGGCCGAGGGGCGGCTGACCTCCGTGCTCGTCGTGTCCTACGACGCGCTCGACAAGACCAAGAACTGCCTGGAAGCCCTGCGCCGCACCACCGACCCGCGACACCCGATCGAGATCGTGGTCGTCGACAACGGTTCCCGGGACGGCAGCGCCGAGTGGCTCGCCGCGCAGCCGGACATCGTCCTGCTCCACAACGCCGCCAACGAGGGCGCGCCGCGCGCCCGCAACCAGGCGCTGGCACGCGCGCGCGGCGAGTATCTCGTGTTCCTCGACAACGACGTGGTCGTGACCCAGGGCTGGCTCGGCCGGCTGCTCTACCACGCCGAGGTCGACGCGCAGAGCGGCTGCGTCGGCCCCGTGACGAACCGTGCCGGCCACAACCAGGAGGTCCCCTGGGAAGGGTCGCGCTCGCTGGCCGAGCTGGAGCGCTGCTCCGAGGAGCGCGCCATCGCGCAGCGGCGCAAGTTCCGGTTCCAGACGCTGATGACGTCGTTCTGCATGCTCGTGCGACGCGCCGTCGTCGACGAGATCGGCGGCTTCGACGAGCGCTTCTCGCCCTGGGGCTTCGAGGACGACGACTTCAGCATGCGCGCGGCACTGGCCGGCTTCCGCAACCGCGTCGCGCTCGACGTGTTCGTGCGCCACGACCACTACGGCGGGCAGAAGGCCCAGGTCCACAACGAGCTCCTGGCGCGCAATTGGTCGCAGTTCGCGCGGAAGTGGGCCGGGAACGCCGCGCTCCCCTACGGCGACTACGCCGCCCTGCAGCCCGCGATGCGCCGCGAGTTCGCGCGCGCCGAGTACCACGTGCCGGTCAGCGAGCCGGCCGCTCCCCTGCCTGCGGTCGGATCGGAACGGATGGAGGTCGGAACATGAAGCAGATCGCCCTGTGCATGATCGTCCGCGACGAGGAACGCTTCCTCGCCGGCTGCCTCGACTCCGTCAAGGGCCTGGTCGACGCCCTGATCGTGGTCGACACCGGCAGCTCGGACCGCACGGTCGAGATCGCCGAGTCGCGGGGCGCGACCGTCGTGCGGCACGTCTGGGCCGACGACTTCGCCGCGGCCCGCAACGCCGGACTGGCCCGGGTGCCGCGCGGCCGCGAGCGCTGGGTGCTCGTGCTCGACGCCGACGAGCGGCTCGCGCCGGGGGCCGCCCAGGCCATCCGCGCGGCCGTCGAGCAGGGCGGCTTCGAGCTGGGGCTCCTGCCGCTGCACGACGCCAGCGCGCTCGACGCCGCGCCCAGCGACGTGGTGTCCGGGCGCGCGCGCCGCGGCGAGCCCGTCGCGCTGCCGCGCCTGATGCGCCTCGACGAGGAGCTCGGCTACGAGGGCCGCATCCACGAGCAGGTCACGACCTGGGCCTCGAAGCCCGGACGCCGCACGCGCGCGATCGACGCGCCGATCGTCCACCTGGGCGCCGTGCCCGAGCTGCGCGCTGAGCGCGGCAAGTCCGATCGCAACCGCCGGCTGCTCGAGCTGCGCGCGGCGGAGGAACCCTCGAACCCGATCGTGCGCGCCTACCTGGCGCGCGAGCTGGAACGCGCTCTGGAGCCGGAGCGGGCGCTGGCCGAGGCCCGCGCGGCGTGGTCCGCGCTGGTCGCGAGCGCGCGCGCTGGCGCGCCCCAACACGACGCGGTGCTGCCGGCCACGATCGCGTCCTATCTCCTGATCGCAGCCGGAGCGCACGACGAGGCTCTCTCGATCCTCTCCAACGCGCGGGGCTGGAGCAGCGAGCATCCCAATCTCGACCTCCTCGAGGGGCTCGCGCACGAGCGCCGGGCCTTGGCCGCCCCCGACATCGAGGCTTTCGCCACGGAGCTCGCGGCCGCGCGCTCGGGCTACGAGCGCTGCCTGGCGCTCGCCGGACGCACCTTCGCGGCCGAGGTCCTGCCCGGAGCCTGCGGCGCGACGGGTCGCACGCGGCTGGCCAGCGTGCTGCTGCTCGCCGGCGAAACCGAGGCAGCGCGCGCCGAGTTCCAGCACGCCTTGGCCGCCGATCCGGCCAGCGTCGAGGCAGCCCTGGGCCGCGCCGAATGCCTGCTCGACGGGGGCCAGACCGCCGACGCGCTCCGCGCGCTGGAGCCGCTGCTCGTGAGCGGCACGCCGGACGCCTGGACGCTCGCGGCCGAGACCGCCTTCACGTTCGACGATCTCGCGACCGCGCGCAAGCTGGCCGAGAGCGCGCGCAACGCGGCGCAGCGCACGCCCTGGATCGGCGCCTGGCGTCGCGGCCGGCTGACGGAGCTCGAGCAGGCCTTGTCCACTCCGGCCGGGGCGGCCGACGTCGCGCGCCCGGGCACGCCTGCTGCGACCTCGACACGTGGCGAAGCAGCACGCCCCGCGGCTGCGCGCCCCGAGTCCGCGCGCGTCGAGAGCGCGAGCCTCCCGAGCGCCACGGTCGTCGTGCCCTGCTACAACCGCTTCGACCTCCTGCGCCCCGTGCTCGAGGGCCTTGCGCGCGAGAAGCGCGCCGGACCCTTCCAGCTCGTGCTCGTCGACGACGGCTCCGAGCCGTCCGTGGACACGCTGGTCCGCGACTTGATGCTCGAGCAGGACTGCGAGGTCGTGCGCCGCCCGAACGGCGGCCGTGGCGCGGCGCTGAACGACGGACTGGCGCGCGCGACCGGCGAGGTCGTGATCTTCTGCGACAGCGACATCGTCCCGTGCCCCGGCTTCGTGCGCGAGCACCAAGCCTTCCACGCCGAAGCCCAGAGTGACTTGGCCACGCACCTGGGCGCGCTCGAGTGGGGCGTCGACGCCGGCCTCACCGGCTGGCTGCTCGGCGCGCGCTCGAACCCGCGCCTGCGCGGTGGCACGCGCCGCGTCGACTGGACGCAGTGGTTCACGGACAACTGGTCGTTCCGCCGCTCGCTCTTCCAACGCCTGGACCTGCGCTTCGACCTCGCCTACCGCGCCTGGGGCTTCGAGGAGCTCGACCTCGCGCGCGTGCTGGAGAGCGCCGGCGCGACGAACACGCTCTCCCTGCGCGCCAAGGGCCGCCACCTGAAGCCCGCGACGATCGAGGGGCTGCGCGCCAACTTCGCGCGCAGCGTGCCGAACCTCCTGCACCTCGCTCGCAAGTGCCCGAACGACCGGACCGTGCGCGACTGGCTCGGCGGCCACGCCTCCGCCGACGACGTCGAGCGCGCCGAGCGCGCCTTCGACCACGCCTGGCGCCGCCTGCAAGAGCTCGACGCCGCGCACCGCCACATCGTGCGCGACGTGCAGGCTCCGGCCGTCGACAAGGCCTCGATCTCGCTCTCGAACGCCGTGTTCCAGCTCGGGATCACGCGCGGCCTCGCGAAGAGCGCGGACCTCGCCGCGGCGCACGCCGACCTGCTGCCGCCGCCGAACCCGCGCAGCCTCTTCACCACGATCAGCGAGTTCGCCCAGCGCGTCGAAGCCCTCGAACGCCGCTGCAGCGTCCGCTCGAACCCCGGTGGCTGGCTGACCTCCGTCGCCCGCGAGCTCGGCTGGGACGCCAGCTCGCACGCGCTGCGCGACCGCTGGGCGGCCCCGATCGCGGCGCGCTGATCGGGGCGGTTGGGCGGCCTTGGGGACGAACCAGGAGTAGTCCGCGAACTCGCCCCCGTACGCCCCGCTCACGCGGTGCCCTCCGGGGAGCGCGCAGCGCTGCGCCAACGCTCACGCCTCCCCGAGGCTCGCGGTCCTTGGTGGCGCGTGGCGCCATCGGCCACGAGCTACTGGCTATCCACTTCCCCTCGGTCGCGCGCAGAGCTCATCCGCCAACCGAACAATCTCTGAGCGACGCGCCAGGCACTCCAGCCAGCGGGATGGAATGCCGTTCTCACCGTAGTACGCTCCGGCAACTTGGCCACACACTGCGGCCGTCGTATCCGCGTCGTCTCCGAGATTGGCCGCCGCGAGAATCGCATCCGCAAAGCTCTCGGTCCGGGAGAAGGCCCACAAGGCCGCCTCCAAGCTCCGTATGACGTAACCCGAGCCGCGGATCTCCGACTCTGGCTTGCTGCGATACCCTCCACGAGCGATCTCCGCCACTGAGTCCACAGCGACGAATGCTTCAGCGTCACCGAGAAGCACGTCCTGCTTCGGTTTACCCAATAGCGCCCTGTGCACGATCCTCGCGAACAGGCGACAAGCGTCGATGCACTCTGGTGCTCGGTGAGTGGTGCGCGCACTCTCGCCTGCGAATCGCTCTACGGCGTGGATATCGGGAGAGTAGTACATGGAGATCGGGGCAAGCCGCATGATGCACCCATTGCCGGCACTATCCGGCTCGCTGGATCCGGCATATGGGTTCCCATCTCGCCGGTAACGGCGTAGGGCTGACGCCACTGTGCTACCGATATCGAAGCAGGTGCCGGTGCTGCTCATGTAGCCATCATCCACCCACCGGCAGTACCGACGCATCTGGTCGTCCGCGTCGAAGCCGTCCCCCTCGACGAGGCTTGCAGCCAAGCACAGCGCCATGGACGTGTCATCGGTCCACTGGCCTGGCAGGAGCGCAAAGGGACCGCCGCCGACCATGTCCGTCAAGGGCTCGAAGGAGCCGCGTGCCCGAAACTCCACGGCAGTGCCGACGGCGTCGCCGACGGCAAGGCCGAGCAGACATCCGCGGAATCGAGCGTCCTGCTTCATGTACACACAATGCGTCGCGAATCTACTGGCGCTCACACTAGTCCTGCCGATTCGGGTCACCCGTGGGCATCGCCTTCTGTTGGGCTTTGCGTCGGGTGCACTGCACGAAGATCTGCTTCGGTGCAGACTCGAAGTACTTGAACAGGGCAGGGCACAGCCAGCCTTCCATGTCGAGACTGGGGCAGAAGTACCAGTTGCCCCCGTGCTCACCTCGACGCCAGTCGAGCTGCGCTTGGTAGCCAGGGAAGGGAGAGGCCGAGAAGAGCAGCGTGAAGCCCGATGCAGCGTCGGGAATGCTCTCGACAAGTCGATCGATGATCAGGTCGGCCCCCGCGACGAAGGGCTCCTGCACCAAGCCGGTTCGTGCGTCATCGAAGACCCACATGCCTTCGGCGCGATAGGGGCAAATGACGAGCATGGAGTTCATGGGCTCGGCAGCCTAGCGTCTGGGACCATCAGCCGCGAGCGCCTCTGCGGCGCTCGCCAGTCGGACGGCCTTGGGAGGCCGTCGCCCGACACCTCCTCTCCGATCAGAACGAGTAGCTCCTGGACCTGCTGCCGTGGACCCGGCCTGTGGTGATCGTTCAGGTCAACGTGTCACCGACAAGCATCGCGAAAGCTCGCCGCCAAGTAGTGTTACCCATCGAGGCCAACGTTCAGCATCAGCGGCGGCGCGAAGCGGCCGTCCACTGCATGCTGTTGCCAGGCCGCTGGCTGACACGTATGCGATCAACAACCGTGTTCGGGTCTACCGCTTCTTCCCTCCGACACCGGGCACGGCCGTGACTTGCTTCATCCATTCCGCGACCTGGCGTTCGTCCAGATCCTCCACGGACTTGAGCTCCACGCCCCGCGTAGACTTGCCCATCGCCACTGGCGTCACCGGGGGTACCGGCTTGAGAGCAACGCCGTTCACGAACATGAGCTTGACGTGGCCGGCGAATCCACCGCAACAGAAGCACCAGCCGTCGCCGATGCCATAGTAGGACATGCCCCATTTCACCGAGCGCTGTAGGCCGGGAAGCGTCTTGGCCGCAAGAGCATCAACCCTCTCCGCGATGCCGCGCTGCGGCTGCGGCAGACTAGCGATGTAGGCAAAGACTGACTTGTCACCGACGGCAGCCTTCGCCGGGCTTGCTTTGCCGGTCACCATGGAGTCGCGCAGGGGAGTGGCAGCCTTGCCTTCTGCCGCCGTACGCTTGGCCGGCTTTCGGTCTGCGGACTTGACACTCTTGTCAGTCTTGCGGGCGGGCATGTGGTCTCCTGTAGCGTGTTTCATGCTGCTCAACGTCTTGCCGATCAGCGACGGCGCGGTGCGCCGCCCGCTGTATCGGCTGGTCATGCGGGTCCTGAGAGCGCCGAGTGAATCGTGTGAATTCCATGAAGTAGGCGGATGACATCAGTACGCGTCCAATCCGCAGTAGCGCGGCCATGCATGATCCAGTGCCGGTTAAAGTGCGGCTCGCCCGTCTGGAAGTTGCTGCGGGCAAACAACATGTTGACGTAGTCAGTAATCGTCTGCCAGACCAGTCGCCCGAAGTCGTCCTTCTGGTTTTGACTGATCTGTTCGATCTCCTGCTTGACGCCGGTGCATGTCGTTGGCCTGGTGAAGACCATGCCCTCAAGCACGGTAAGGAGCGCTGGCACGACGATCACGTTGTGATCGCGATCAATCGCCTGTTGCGACTGCCGCATGAGCACGTGCCACTTGCGCATGTGATCGCACGTACTGAGATCGTCGATAACCTGGAGGATCCGCGCGCCGTCGTCCGCTTCGTAGAATGCGACGAATACATCGTCGGTCTCTGCCTCGCCTGCCTCGTCAAGGGCATCCACAAGGTTCGCAAGTTCGGCGGAGTCCCAATCAGGATTGAGGGGCCAACCACGTTCGCCAAAGCGACCGGCCTTCAGAAGCAAGTGGTCAATGCGGATCGTAGTCTGTTGGAGCCGCTCCGCGATCTGTTGACCAGCGGCACGAATCTGCTGCCAGGGATCCTCACGGGTCATCGCCGTCCTCCGCACAACGCCTGCGCTCCGGCGCGTGCGTCTTCGCACGTCACCAGGAGCGCATTGTTGGGCAACTGCCACTCCCACACGGGCCCATCTTCAGGATGATCGACTGTTCCTACCATGGCGAAGCCAAGGCGGCGAAGCATGGTCGTAGACGCACCTTCTTGCGGCAGCGTTTGTGCAGCAATGACTACCTTCATATCCGCCATCCTGCCACACTCAATGAGAGCCTCCGCCATGCCTGTGGCGTAGCCGCGCCCCTCGAACCCAGGCAAGGTACAATATGCAATCTCGACACGATTTGCGACTGGTGGCGACTTGAAGCCGCAGGTACCGATGCAAACAGATTCGTCCAAGGTGAAGTATCCCAGCCATGGCGGTACGAATCCCATACCCTTGTAGAGATCGACGTACGCTGCGCCCACTTCCTTGGCGGCATCCGGCACATCAGGGATTTCCTTTGCAGGCATACCAGCTCGGAATACGTGTATTAGCTTCATGCTTCTAATGCTTAACGCTTTGCCGATTGGCGGCGACCGACGGCCATCCGCTGCATTGGCATGTTAGGCGACGCATTTTCATGTGATGAAACCATGTTTTTTTAGAAGCTCCTTGAGCTTTTGTTCAGGCACGCTTGCCTTGAGGGTCGGCAGCTCTTCGCGGTGTTGCCGAACATCGTTTGCCAAGGCAGCTGCAAGCGTGAAGAGTCCCAGCCAGAGAAGAACTACTTCTTGTCTTGCGAACGTACCGTACGCTGCAATCAGGATCACGGCGGTCAGATAAGGAATGTGGGCTTCGGAATGCGCCACGTCCAGTCGTTCGGCGATCCCGGGTTCAAGCCCTGCTCGTCGCACGGTATTGTATGCAAGTCTTCGATTGCCGAAGCGCACCCCCAGTGTCGCGAGATACCAGATCGGACTCACAGGTTCGTGGCGGCGAGAAGAGAACTTCCACATCAACCAGTCCAAGCCATGAGCAAGCGGGAACAGCAACCATTCGCCCAGCAGGTAGCGGTACAAGACGTATATCGCCGCACCAGCTGCCAGTACGACGATCGGTCCGAGAACCGATCCGGCCGCGTCTATGGCAGACTTGAGCTTCGAAGTTTCTGACGTGAGCAGGAAGACGCCGAGTAACAGGAAGCCCGCGTATCCATAGCGAAGGATCCGGGAGAGTTCCAGCTTGCCTGCCATGATGTTGGCCGTCATAAGTGCTTCGTTCGTCTAACGTCCTTGACACTCAGCCGGCGGCGCCGCTTGGGGCGCCGGTCGGCTGCTGCGTCTTGTTGGGCCGTGATCATCCCCTTACGAAGACATCCAGCTGATCCATGTATACCGCCAGCTTGTCTAAGACGTAGTCCGCGACTGCCGCCGGTTTGCGATTGTTAGTGTAGGGCGCATGGCGGCGCAGGCGCGCTCGCCAAGGCGTGGCGGAGAACCTGCGCGTCGAGATGCGAGGTCGGATGCGTGGGCCGGGTCGAGCGGGCGCTCGCAGACGATCGACGCGCCGCCGAGGCCGGGCCAGGTCGCGGGATGAACGCCTGCGACCGGTGCTCGTGTGGCAGCGCGAGTGTCGATTGCGATCGGCGTCTGCAAGCTTGCGAGCGTGCGAGCAACCATCGATGCGAATCGTCCCCAGATGCTCCACGGCCGTCAAGCAACGTGCGGCGGACCGCCGTCCGAGGTCCCGCTCGACCCAGGAGCTGGTCTCGCCGCGCGAGAGGTGTCCCCGTCGCTGGCCCAGCGTGGCTCCGTGACACGGGCAAGAAACACCGCGCGCCGCTCCACATGGGGTGCACGTCCGAGGTCATGGGGCCCGACTTCAGCGCCCGCGGGCACCGCAGCGCACGCGGGCGACCGGATGCGCGCGGCGCGCCCCGCGTAGCATTCGGCCCCGCCGCGCTCCCCCCCCACCGTGCCGCCCACCGCCCCCTCCCGCGCGCTCGTCACGCTGCTCATCGCGTTCCTCTGCCTCGCGTGGGGCAGCACGTGGATCGTCATCGCCGACGGGCTGCGCGACCTGCCGCCGTTCACGTCGGCGGCGGCGCGCTTCCTCGTCGCGGCCCTCGCGATGACCGCGCTCGCGCCGGGGATCGCGCGCCGCGAGGGAGGTCGCGCGCCGACGTGGCGGTTGCGGCTCGCGCTCGGCGTGCTCAACTTCGGCGCGTCGTACGCGATCGTCTACTGGACCGAGACCAAGCTCCCCTCCGGCGTCGTCAGCGTCCTGTGGGCCGTCTTCCCGATGCTGATGGCGGCCAGCTCGAGCTGGTTCTTGAGCGGCGAGCGGCTGCGGCCGGCGCAGTGGGCCGGGTTCGCGCTGGGCTTCGCGGGCGTCGCGCTGCTGTTCGCGACCGACCTGCGCGCGTTCGGGCCGGCGGGCGTGCCGGCGGCGGCGATCCTGCTCGTGTCGCCGCTCGTGTCGTGCGTCGGGAACACGCTGCTCAAGCGCGATGGCAAGGACACCAGCTCCGCGCTCGTCAACCGGGACGGCATGTGGATCGGGGCAGGCGTCCTCGTCGCGTTGGCGTTCGCGTTCGAGCGCGAGGCGCCGGTGGAGTGGACGGTGCGCGCGACCCTGAGCGTCCTCTACCTGGCGCTCGTCGGCACGGTCGCCACGTTCGGGCTGTACTTCTGGCTGCTGCGACACACCGAGGCTTGGCGGCTCAGCACGATCGCCTACGTCACGCCGGCGGTGGCGCTGCTGCTCGGGACGCTCCTCAAGGACGAGCCGTTCACGCGCTGGACGCTGGCGGGGTCGCTCACGATCCTCGCCGGGGTCGTGCTGGCGACGTGGCGGCCGCGACGCAGGTCTTGATCCGGGAACGAGTTGCGGCGGCTGGGCAGGAAACCTGCCGCGCTCGGTTCGGTATCCGTTAGGGTATCCCCGTCCCCGCGCGGCATCCCACCACCTGGACGCCCACCCCGTCCGCCGCGCGGGGACTCCTCGGCCTCGGGCGGCGGACGCACTCCTCACCGCTCGAGGCCGGGCCCTCTCTTCCGCGCAACGGCCGATGCCGACCGCGCGGCCGTTCCGAGGTCTTCCGCGATGTACGTCCCGCTGCGTGTCCACGGCCACCACTCCCTCCTGACCGGCGTCGACGCGCCGCGCACGCTGCTCGAGCGCGCGGCGGAGCTGGGCCTCCCGGCGCTGGCGCTCACGGACGTCGACGCGCTCTCGGGCGTGGTCGACCTGGCGCGCGCGGCGCAGAAGGTCGCGGGCGTGCGGCCGATCTTCGGCCTCGAGCTCTCGGACCCGAGCGGGCTCCCCGGCCGCGTCGTCGCGCTGGCTCGCGACGCACAGGGCTGGCGCAACCTGTGCCGCCTCGCGAGCGCGCGGCGGTTGGGCGGCGATCCTGGTGAGCGCGATGCGGACGCGCGCGCGCGCGACGCGCGGCTCGCGGGCGAGCACGCCTTCCGCCTCGTCGACGAGGTCGTCACGCACCAGGCGGGACTCGTGCTGCTCGTGGACCACCCGCGGCTCGTCCTCGAGCTCGCGGGTCGCGTCGACGAGCGCGAGCTCTTCGTCGCGATCTCGCCCGCGAGCCTCGCACTGCGGCGCGCGTCCGGCCGCGAGCGCGGGCCGCGCAACGCGGCGCATGCGCCCTCGATCCGCAGCGCGGGCCTCGACGCCTTCGATCTGCCGCGACGCAGCGCGGACGAGCTGCTCGCGATGCCCAAGACGCCCGCGCCCGAGCCGGCCGTCCCGGCCCAGGACCTGGTCGAGGCCGCGCGCGCGGCCGGCGTCGCGACGCTGGCCGTGCCCGACGTGTACCTGGCGAACGCCGCGGGCTGGCCGGACCACGTGGCGCGCGTCGCGATCAAGCACAACGCGCTGGCCGAGGACCTCCCCGAGGGCTGGCTCGCGCCGCGGCCGGCGCACCTGCTGCCCGCGGCGGAGATGCACGCGCTCTACGCCGACCTGCCCGAGGTCGCGGGCCCGTTCCTCCGCACGGAGCACGGCGCGCTCGAGCGCACGCTGGCGGTCGCGGACCGCTGCCGCTTCGAGCCCGAGCTGGGCGGGACCGTGTTCCCCACGATCGAGCTCGCGCCGGGCGAGACGCCCTACTCGCGCCTCGCGTCGCTGGCCTTCGCGGGCGCGAGCACGCGCTATCGCCCGCTCAAGCCCGAGGTCGTGCGGCGGCTGGAATACGAGCTCACGACGATCGAGAGGCTCGGGTTCGCGAGCTACTTCCTGCTCGTGCTCCAGATCGCGGACTTCGCGCGCGAGCGCGGCATCCCGCACGTGGGCCGCGGCTCGGCGGCGGATTCGCTGGTCGCGTATTGCCTGCGCCTCACGGACGCCGATCCGCTGCGCTACCGGCTCACGTTCGAGCGCTTCCTGAACCCCGCGCGGCGCGACCGGCCCGACATCGACCTCGATTTTTGCTGGCGGCGGCGCGACGAGGTGCTGGAGCACGTGTACGGCCTCTTCGGGCCGGAGCGCACGGCGATGATCGCCACGCTGGCGACTTGCGGGGTGCGCGCGGCGTTCCGCGAGTCGGCGCTGGCCTTGGGCGTGCCCCCGGCCGAAGCGAACCGCTGGTCGCGGCGGCTGCCGCTGCACTGGACGCGCGCGCACGCGGCGGGCGACGAGGACCCGGGTGGGATCGCGGCGGACCTCGGGCTCGCGGGGCCAGCGCGTGCGAGCTCGGCGAGCACGTCCACCAGAACGAGCGTGGGCTCCTCGGCTGCCTCGGCGCCCGGCTTCTCGCCAGCCAATGCGCCGGGCCTGCACTCCGCCGCGCCGGGCGCGCACGGGAACGCGGCGCGCACGCTGCCGCCGGTGCTGGCCGGCAACCGGATCGCCGAGCTCTTCGCGCGCACGCCCGAGGCGCGCGGCTTCCCGTTCGACGATCCGCGCCTGCAGCGCGTGCTGCAGGCCGCCGACCGGCTCACGGGCGCGCCGCGGCACTACGGGTTGCACCCCGGCGGCGTCGTCGTGGCGCCCGGTCCGATCACGGACTTCGTGCCGTGCCAACGCGCGGCGAAGGGGCCGATCGTGGCGCAGTTCGACAAGGACGCGGTCGAGGCCGTCGGGCTGGTCAAGATGGATCTGCTCGGGAACCGCGCGCTGACGACGCTCGACGACTGCGTGAGGTCGCTGGCACGCGCCGGCATCGCCGTCGACCTCGAGACGATCCCCGAGGACGATCCCAAGACGGCGCGCACGCTGCGCGAGGGACGCACGGTCGGCTGCTTCCAGATCGAATCGCCGGGCATGCGCAACCTGCTCCAGCAGATCGGCGCGCGGACGATGGACGACGTGATCCAGGCCGTCGCGCTGATCCGGCCCGGCCCGGCCGGGTCGGGCATGAAGGACGCGTACGTGCGTCGCTACCGCGGGCTCGAGCCGCGCCACGCTCCGCATCCGCGGCTCGAGGAGCTCTTGTGGGACACGTACGGCGTCATGCTGTACCAGGAAGACGTCATGCAGGTCGCCTCACGGCTGGCCGGCATGGACCTGGCCGAGGCGGACCTCTTGCGGCGCGCGCTGCAGAAGCGGCGCGGCTTCGAGATCCGGGCCTTGTGCGAGCGTTTCGTCGCCGGAGCGGTCGAGGAGGGCATCGCGCGCGAGGACGCGCTGCGCGTCTGGGACTTGATCGCGAACTTTGCCTCCTTCGGCTTCTGCAAGGCGCACGCTGTGACGTACGGACGCATTTCCTACCGCGCCGCGTGGCTCAAGACGCACTTCCCGGGCCCGTACCTGGCCGCGTTCCTCGAGAGCGACACCGGCTATTACGACGCGCGCGTCTACGTCGAGGAGGCGCGCCGCCTGGGCGTTCCGATCCAGCCGCCGGACGTGAACGCGAGCGCAGCGACGCGTTGGATCGGAGGTACGGAGTCTGACTCGACTCCGTACCTCCGATCCGTGTCCCGCTGGCCCGCGTCCGTGGCTTGAGCGAGGTCACGCTCGGCGCCATCGTCGCCGCGCGCGCGGCCGGTGGGCGCTTCGTGTCGCTGCCCGACTTCCTCGAGCGCACCGGCGCGCAGGCCGACGAGGCCGAGGCGCTCATCCGCTGCGGCGCGTTCGACGGGCTCGACCGCACGATCCCGGAGCTCCTGTGGCGGCTCCACATGCTGCGTGCGCCGGCACGGCGCGTGCCGCGGGACGCGGGACTCGATCCGCGCGAGCTCGCCGCGCTGCGCTCGACGCCGAGCTCGCGCACCGCGGCCCGCGCCAAGGATCCGCTGGCCGCGGCCCGCGCCCGGGCGGCGGGCTGGGCTGGCGCCGGCATCGGTGCGGGCAACGTCGATCTCGCGCCGGGCGAGACGGCCTCGCTGTTCAGCGCCCCGGAGGCCGGAGCGCCGGCCCTGCCGCGGCTCCCGGATCACGATCGCCTCACGCGCGGGCGACTCGAGCACGAGATCCTCGGCCTGACGGTCTCGGCGCACCCGACCGCGCTGTTCGTCTGCCCGGCGGACGCGCGGATCGCGGCGCGCGAGAGCCTCGGATCCGAGCGCGCGCGGCCCGTGAACCCGATTCCGGCGCGCGACGTGCCGCAGAGCGCCGGCGCGCGCGTCACGCTGCGCGGCTGGCCGGCCGCGACGCGCCACGTACGCACGGCGGACGGGCGGACGATGCGCTTCTTGACGCTCGAGGACGAGAGCGCACTGGCCGAGGTCGTGATCTTCCCCGACGTCTACGAGCGCGACGGTGCGCACCTCTCCGAGACGGGCGTCCTGTGCGTGACGGGCACGGTCCAGGACCAGATGGGCGCCTGCACGCTGCACGCGGAGGTGATCTGGTGAAGCAGATCCGTACACTACGCGGCGCAACCCGGATCGAATCCAGGACGCATCCATGCCTCAACGCGAGATCACGCTCGACACCGCCGCCTTCCTCGACTCGACCCAAGCCCAGGCCCTGGCGGAGGTGAAGCGCGAGGCGGTCCACGCGATCACGGACCGCTTCCTCGCCTGCTGCTACGACGAGGTCGGCAAGGCGCCGCGTCACCTCGACGGCGACGACCTGCACGGGATCGTCGGCCACTTGCTCCCCGGCCATTTCGCGCGCCAGGACCCACTCGCGGCGCAGGTCGGCCCCGTGCTGCGCGCCTACCTCGAGTTCCTGGGCGAGCGGGCGGTCGTGTCCCAGATGTTCGAGCTGCGGCGCGCGCTCGAGCACACGCTCCCGGAGTTCGCGCACGCCGTGGCGACGGGCGAGCACGCGCACCACGCCCCGGCCCCGCCCCAGAAGCCCTTCGTGCACGGCGCCGCGAAGACCGGTCGCAACGACCCCTGCCCCTGCGGGAGCGGCAAGAAGTTCAAGCAGTGCCACGGCCGGGCCTGAGACCGCACGGTCAAGGCGTGACGCCGGGCGGGCTCTTGCGGGCTTGGTAGCGCAGGCTGACGTTCTCGCGTCCCATCTCCTCGAGCCGCTCGTCGGCCTTGTGCAGGCCCAGGTTGTGCGCCTTCGAGACGATGCTCTTCACCGAACGGTTGAGCCGCTGGGCGATCTCGAGGTTGGGGGTGAGCGGGTAGATCGTGCGCAGGAGCTCGATCTCTTCCGAGCTCCAGCGCGGCATCCGCGTGGCCGACGAGCCGGTCAGCCGCCGCACGAAAGCCTTGTCCTTCGCCAGGCAATAGCGCGCGCCCAGGCGCTTCACGGCATCGACGGACCGTCCGAAGATCGCCGCCAGGTCCTCGTCCGTGCGCGTGCCGTACAGGCGCTTGAACTCGACGATCTCCTCCTGCGTCCAGCGCCCGGACTGCTGGACGCGGCGCAGCTCCTCGACCTGTTGCTCGACCTCTTGGACGGTCCGGCCCAGGATCCGTGCGATCGTCACGTGACTGGTCCCGCCCAGGTAGCGCTTCAGGTCCGCCACCTCGCGCGCGCTCCAGGGGCCGCTGCGCGTCGCGAGTTGGAAGATCTGCTCGGCCATGCGCCGGATGCTGGCGACCGGCCGGTTCAGGGCCTTCGCGATGGACTCGTCGTCGCGCAGCCCATAGAGCTCCTTGAGGCGCGCGACCTCCGGCGCCGTCCAGCGTCCGCGGCGCGGGCCCGCACCCGGATCCGATCCCCAGGTGATGCGCTTCACGCGGACCTCCTCTGCGAGCAGGTCATCGCGGCTCCCCCTTGTGCGGCTCGGCGGCGAACTCGGCCACCTGTCGCTCGTGCAGGCGCTGGCGACTCTTGGCCAGCACGGAGCGCACGCCTTCGGAAGTCGTCTCACGCAGTGCGAGCTGAGCGGTCTCGCGCGCTTCGGCACAAGCCGTCTCGCGCACGGCGTACTTGACCTCGGGCAGCAGCATCGGCACCACGCTGACGGCGTCGTAGCCCAACCCCAGGAGCAGCAGCGCCGTGGCGTAGTCGCCGGCCATCTCCCCGCACACGGAAGCCGGCTTGCCGGCCGCGCGCGCCGCCTCGGCCACACGCGCCAGCGCCTGGAGCACGGCCGGGTGGTGCACGTCGTACAAGCGCGCCACGAGCGGATTGTCGCGGTCGACGGCCAGCAGGTACTGCACGAGGTCGTTCGTCCCCACGCTGACGTAGTCGACCTCGGCCAAGAGCGAGGGCAGCACGAAGAGCGTCGAGGGGACCTCGACCATGATCCCGACCGGCACGTCGCTGGCCACGTCGTAGCCACCATCGACCAGCGAGCGCCGAACCTCGTCGAAGATGCGGTGCACGTCGCGGACCTCTTCGATCGACGTCACCATCGGCAGGAGGATGCGCAGGTCGCCGTGCGCGCTGGCACGCAGGGCCGCTCGCAGTTGCACGCGCAGCAGGTCCTGCCACTCGATCGCGATGCGCAAGCCCCGCCAGCCGAGGGCCGGATTGGCCTCGCGCGGCGTCTTGAAGTACGGAAGCTGCTTGTCGTTGCCGATGTCGAGCGTGCGCAGCGTGACCGGTCGTCCCGCGAGGCGCTCCAGCACGCGCCGGTAGAGGCGGTACTGCTCCTCCTCGGAGGGGAACTGCTGGCGCTCCATGTAGAGGAACTCGGTGCGCAGGAGCCCCACGCCGTCGCAGTTCTGCAGCGGAAACGTGTCCAGGTCGCGCAGGCTCTCGACGTTCACCAGCACGGCGAAGCGGTGGCCGTCCGTCGTGACGGGCTCCAGGCTGGCGTGCAGCCCGAGCTTCTTCTCGCGCGTCTTGCGGCGCTCGAGCCGTGCCAGGAACTGATCGACGTCGTCCTGGTCGGGTCGCAGCTGGACGGTGCCGGCATCGCCGTCGACGAGCACGCGCAGGCCCTGCTCGAGCCGCGAGAGCAGGTTCGAGAGTCCCACCACGCACGGGATGCCGAACGAACGCGCCAGCACGGCCCCGTGCGAGAAGCGACCGCCGGCCTCGGTGACGACGGCCAGGATCCGCTCGCGGGCCAGGTAGGTCACGACCTGCGGCGTGAGCTCCGCGGCGGCCAGGATGACCTGCTCGTCGCCCTGCACGATGGACTCCCGATCGTGCTGCATCAGCACGTCGAGCACGGCGCGCCAAGGGTCGCTGAAGTCCGCCGACCAGCCGCGCATGCCCTCGGCCGCGGTGCCGGCCAGGCGCTTCGTGACGCGGTCGATCAGCGCCTGCACGGCGGCCTCGGCGTTGATGCGCTGATCGCGGATCGTGGCCTCCACGTCGCGCTGCGTGGCGGGGTCCGTGAGGATCGTGCGATGCAGCGCGAAGATGCCGGCGTCGCGCTCGCCCACCTGCGCCGCCACGGCCTTCTGCCGCCGCCGCAGCTCCTCGGCCGCCTGATCGATGGCCTCGCGCAGGCGGTCGACCTCGCGCGCGAGATCCTCCTCCGGGACGTTCCAGGTCGGGACGACGTGCGGCCGGGCGTGCACGACGTGGGCTGGCCCGAGCGCCAGCCCGGGCGCCACGGAGATCCCCTTCACGATCCTGTGCTGCGCCATGCGTGTTCGATCCCGTGGAATCCGGGGCGCGGAAGCAAGCACGGTCGAGCGAGGCGGTCCTCGGCGGCGGGGGCGCGCGCGCTCGGCCGGGCGGTCTTCGCACCTCCCGGATTAGGAAGTCTCAATGTACCGGCCCCGGGGCGTCTGAGGAAGCCTTCAGACCGGGAGTTCCACCGGCTTTCGAGGCGCGCGCGGCGCTCCCCGGCGCGGGGGTCCGCTCCCCCGCCGCGGGACGACTGCGCCTGCCGCCAGGCGTGGGCCGCGCGGGAGCCCGTCGGATCCCCTCAAGAACGCGGCCCCGCCCCTCCGAAGCGAGCGCCGGGTCCTACGGCCGCGTCGGCCAGGGGTCCGGCACGTCGCCGGGCCACGCGCGACGAGGAGCGGCGATTGGGTCCTCACCCCCATGGCGACGATCGACAGATCCCAGGACAGCCGCTCCGGCGATGAACGTCCGGCGGGCGCCGGCGCAGCGCGCTGGACGTGGATGACGAGCGGCGCCCTCTTCGCGGGCGCGCTGGTGACCGCGATCGCTCCGCGCGTGCTGCCCGGCACGGCACCCGCCGCGGCCGACCTCGCACGACACGGACTCACCTGGCCCCTGATGCTGGGCTTCGCGCTGGTGCTGGCGGCGATCGCCTCGGCGGCGCGGCGCGCGCCGGTCGAGCCCGTGGAGGACGTCAGCGCTCCCGCGCGAGGGGAGCCGGCCCAGGCCCCCGCCGACGAGGGGCTCGTGCGCGAGATCACGAGCGAGCTGGCGCGGGTGCGCGGCGCGCTCCACGACCTGCGGGTCGACTTCGTCTACCTGAAGGATGGGATCGCTCGATTGCAGCAGGCGGCCACGCAGACCGACTCGGATTCGAACCGCGAGACCGAGGCCGCGATCTTCCGCCTGGCTGCGAGCCTGGACCAGCTCGGCGGGCGCATCGAGCACGAACTCGCCGCCCAACGCTCCTGGCTCCAGGACGTGCTCGACCAGGACCGCCGCCTGGCGAGCTCCACGGGCTCACTGCTCGCGCGCTCTGCGGACCCCTACGGACAGGCCTACGAGGGCGGCGACCACGAGATCGAGGTCGAGCCCGGGTTCCAGACCTCGAGCGATGACCTGCACGTCGAGGTCGCGCTCGACGGCGACACGAGCTGGCCGCAGGGGCTCGGCGTGCTCGATCAGATCGACGAGCCGCGACCGCTGCTCGCGAACGGCAAGACCTCACCCAGCGGGCGCCCGTCGCCCGCCAGCGGGTTGTTCGACCCGATCGAGCACGGCGCCGCGGAGCTCGAGGAGAAGATGAGCCAGCTGCGGCACCTGCTCTCCGATCCCGCAGTGCAGCGCGCGCTGGACGCCCGCGCGCGCTGAGCGTCCGCCGCGCGGCAGGGACCTCAACCGGCCGGCGACTCGTCGCCCTTCTTGGCCTTGAAGTAGTTCGCGAACGGGTTGTGCGCGGGTTTGTTGCCCGGCTTCAGCTCGGCAAGCCGCGCGAGGTCCTCGCGATCGGCCACGTCCGCGCCGCCCGCGGGACGCCGGCTGTCGGGCTTGCGCCCGCCGCCCGCGCCGAAGCCACCACCGCCGCCGGCACCGCCGCCGCCGGCCCCACCGCGACCGCCGCCCGGGCCACCCCGTCCGCGGCCACCGCTCTTGGCCCCGATGCCGTCGCGGCGCGTCGTCGCCGCCCGAACCGGCACGGAGGGTCGGTCCTCGCGCGGGCCCCGCTCGCCACCGCCGCCGCGCTCGCCTCGGCGTCCGCGGCGCGGTCGGTCGCCACCCTCTTCACCCTCGCGGCGCGGAGCGCGCTCCGGACGCTCGGGCCGCTCGGGCGGCGGGACGTTCTTGAACGAGATCGCCAGGCGCGCCCCGCCGACCTCCTCGATGCGCGCGCGGACGACCTGACCGATCGACAGGACCTCGCGCGCGTCGCGCACGTAGCGATCCGAGACCTCGCTGACGTGGATCATCGCGTCGTTCGCGAGCCCGATGTCGACGAACGCGCCGAAGCTCGCCACGTTCGTCACGACGCCCTCGACGACGCGGTCCTTCGTGATGCGCACGGGGTCCGTGTCGGGTGGCAACAGCGAGGGGCCCCACTGCCGCCAGCGCGGGTCGCGCCCCGGGAACGCCAGCTCGCGCATCAGGTCACGCCAGGTCGCCTCGTCGATGTCGAAATCCGCACGGCGCAGGCCGCGCAGCGCGCCGGGACGTCCGAGGCCGCCCTCGACCGAGGCACCGGCCGACTCGAGCAGCCGGCGAGCCAGCGGGTACTGCTCGGGGTGCAGGTTCGTGCCGTCGAGCGGCTCCGGTCCGCCGAACACGCGCAGGAATCCGGCGACGCTCGTCCACTGGGCCTCGCTGAGCAGACCCTCCTGGCGCAGCTCCTCGCGCGAGGCGAACGGCCGCTCCGCGAGGCGCGCCACGACCTTCTCGGCCGCGGCGCGGTCGAGGCCCGGCAGGTGCATGAGGAACGACAGCGTGCTGCGGTTCAGGTCGCAGCCGGCGAGCGCCGTGGCGGACTCGACGGCCTCCTGGAGCGCGCGCTTGACGTTGGCCTTGCTGACCAGCCCCTGCTCCCAGCCCAGGCCCAGGTGGCGCGGGTCGACCTTCAGGAACTCGTTCATCGGGTCCTGCAGGCGCCGCGCGAGGCTGGCCGCCATGCGCGCCGGCACCGTGAACTCGGGCAGCTCCTTGCGGCCCCACTCGGAGCCGGCATAGGTCGACAACCCCGACTCGTTCGTCTCGAGCACCCAGACCGGGATGCCGGCGGCCGCCAGCGCGCCACGCAGCTTGGGCGCGGCGGCGCGACCGGCCTTGCCGTTGGACACGGCCACGAAGCGAATCGCGTGCGGTGCCAGCACGGCGGCGAGCTCGGCGCCGAGCTCGGCCGCGGTCTTGTCGCGGGTCTCGGTCACGGGTCCGGTCTCGGCCTCCGTCGTGGTCACGATGCGCGCCTCGATGCGCGTCTCGGGACCGAGCGGCGCGCCGTCCTCGCCCACCGCGACCAGCGTCCAATCGCCCTTCGCGCTCACGTCGCAGCCGGCCACGGCCGCGCCCGGCAGGACCGGCGTGAACAGCACCTGGCGCAGGTGCGAGGTCAGGAAGCGCAGCGCCTCGTGATCGGCGCGCTCCTTGATCTCCAGGCGCACGTCCTGCTCGACGATCGGCAGCAGGCGGTGCTGCAGCGCCCGCAGACAGACCTCGTCGAGCAGCTCACGCCAGGCCGGGTTCAGGTGGCGGCCCAGCGCGTTGCGCACCTTGCCCAGCGCGACCTGCGGGTCGAGGCTCAAGATGGCGTTGACGCCGCGCTCCTTCTGCGCCTGCCGGATCGCCAGCAGGCGGTGGCCCTGGAGCTGGCGGATCGGCTGCTTGACCTTGAGCAGCGACTTGAAACGTCCGGCCCGCGACTCGTCGCCAGCCGGACGCACCGAGAGCACGCCGTGCTTGCGTAGGAGGTTCCGCACGGTGCCGCGCAGGCGCGCGTCGCGCCCCAGGCGGTCCGAGAGGATGCGCAGCGCCCCGTTCAGGGCTTCGGTCTCCGTGTGGATGCCCTTGTCCGGACGCACGAAATCGGCGCACAGCCGCGCCAGCGCGGCGTTCATCGCCGTCCGCACGTCGATGTGCGCGTGCGCGGCGGGAGCCGGCGCGGCCTCGAGGGTCGGCGCTGCGGCCGGTGCCTCCTCCTCGTGCTCTTCGGCGCCGGGGGCGTCCTCGACGGCGGGCGCGGCAGCCGACGGGTCGGCGGCAGTGGCCTCGCCCGAAGCCTCGTGCAGTGCGGCGGCCTCGGCGTGGGCGGCGGCCTCGGCCTGCTGAGCATCCGCGGTCTGCTCCTGGACCTCGGCCTGCTCGTCGATCCGGCTCCCGGCCGCCTCCGCGGCCGCGCCCAGGGCGGGCCCGCGCGCGCCGTGGGCGGGCTCGTCGGCCTCGTGCTCCTCGGGTTCGCTCCCGCGCTCGGTCTTCGGCACGGGCGCGACGAGCAGGTCCGCCAGCGGCGCCAGACCGCGATCGATCGCGAGCTGGACTTCGGGCTCGGGCCGGCGATGCGGCACGAACAGGTCCTCGAGCTCGAAGCGATCCATGCAGGCACGGATCTCGTCCAACTGACGCGGCGTGACCGTCGGCTCCTTCTCGAGCAGGCGCAGGATCGTCCCGCGGCGACGGTCCAGCTCCTCGAGCTCGGTGCGGCGGCGCTGCAAGCGGCGCAGCACGTGCTCGCCGAGCCCGCCGACCTCGGCGCGGCGGAAACGGCCGATGTAGGGCGCGGCGAGGCCGGCGTCGAGCATCTCGAGGGCGCGCTGCACCTTCTCGGGGGACGTCTCGAACTCGGCCGACAAGGTGGACAGGATCGGGGGGACGGTCACGGCTTCCGCCTCGGGTGCGGACGGGGGACGGAGCGCGCACGGGCGCGGGGGCCCGGGCGGCGGGATCGGAGGGGGCCGAGAATGGTATCCGCGGATCCACCTCCGCGGCCATCCGGGCGTGGCGGCCGGGGATCAGGCCGGCAGTTCGTAGACGGAGACGCGCGTCTCCTCGGCCACCAGGCCGGCGCCCTGGGACACCTGCCAAGCGACGGCTTCGTCGATGCCGGGGACCGCCCACTCACCCAGCGAGCGGCCCGTGAGCGTGTCGCGGACCTCGAGCAGGGCGCCCCGCAGCACGTAGAGCTTGCCGCTGTCGGCCGCGATCGCGGCGTCCGGCAGCTCGTCGCCGCGCTGCGTCGAGAGCACGGAGAACCACAGCGGCGCCTCGCCCGGCTCGCTGTCGATGGGCAGGGCCAGGAGCGAGAGCGTGTCGCTGACGCCGCCGTCGGTGCGCCGCGACAGCTCGATCATGAGCTGGGGCTGGAGCTCCTGCGGCAGCGCGCTGCCCAGGTCGCGCGTGAGCAGCACGAGGCCATCCGCGTTCACGGCCAGCCCGTGGATCACGGGCTGGCGCGGGGCCAGCACCTCGCCCTGGAACTCGCCGCCGCGCGCGTCGAGCCGCAGCACGCCCTGCCGGCCGGTCTGCGCGTGCGTGTAGACCACGAACAGGTTCGCGCCCACCCGCGCCACGTGGTGGTAGCGCTCCTGCGGGCGCGAATACTCCCAGGCCTCGTCGAGGCCCTTCGTCGAGTAGCCGATCACGCGACGCGGCGTGACGACCACGCACACGTCCGGGCTCACCAAGGCCTCGTCGAAGGCCTCGACCTCGCCCATGCCCAGGAGCTCGCCGCTCGAGAGCGACATGCGCACGATGCGGTGCCCCTGCGCGCTGGGTCCCAGGACCAGGACCTCCTCCGGCCCGCCGAACCCCGCGCCGAAGCCGCGCCCGTACCCGACCTCGCAGGGCGACAGCCACAGCGTGTCACCCGTGTGGCGGTCCAGCGCCGCGAGCTTGCCCGGGATCACGTCGTCGGCCCACTTGCCGCCGGCCGGCGGATCGTAGACGTGCAGCAGCGCCGGTCCCGTCGGGCCGAAGGCGATGCCGTCGACGACGCTCTGGATCTCCTTCGTGAAGCGGCGGCGGGCGGTGCGCGTCATGCGCGCACGGTACGCGACGGCCACGACAAGGGAAAGCGCGCGCCTCCGCGCCGGATCAGCGCAGCGTGATCGGCACCGACGGATGGACGTCTCGTCCTTCGACCCGGGAAGCGGAGCTGGCGACCTGCACGGTCCGCAAGCTGGAGCGCGCGGACGATTCGAGGCGATTCCGGCTCTCGAGAGGCCGGACCGCGCGCGGTCCGGCCCCTACGGTCGCCACGTGATCCGCAGGGAGTTCGTCAGGTTGAACCCCGACGGCGTGCAGAACGCGGCGGAGTTGCGGTACCAGACCTGGTAGTGACGCTCGCCCGGCGCCGCGACCGCGCCGCGGACGCTGACCGACTCCTGGCCCACGTCGGGGTAGCGCGATCCGCCCGCGACGTTCGTCGCGATGCCGAGGCGCGTCACCGTCCCGGCCGCGCAGCGCAAGCCGTCGCCGAACACGCTGCCCTGACCCGCGTTCCGCGCGCTCGTCCCCTGGAAGTAGAGCGCCGGCGCGTTCGGCATCGACGCGCCGCGCAGGACGAGCGAATCCGCCGCGAGGCTCGCCGCGCCGCTCGCGCGCAGCGTGCCGCCCGCGCCGAGCGAGTGCAGACAGCCGGCGACCGCTCCGACCGCGCTCGCGTTCCCGCACGGGCACGCGGTGCCGCTGCCGTCGCCGAAGCACGTCGGCGTGCCGCTGCGGACGCAGTTGCGCAGCAGGCGGACGGAATTGGTCGCGGGATCGGAGAACGCGAGGTCGAGGTCGCCGTCGCCGTCGAGATCGCCGACGTCCAAGTAGCTCGACGACCCGGCGTGGAGCACGCCCGCGGGGACGAACGCGCCGTTCCCGGAGTTCGCGAGCACGCTCGTCGTCCCGCCGGAGACGACGAGGTCGAGATCGCCGTCCGCGTCGAGGTCGCCTACGGAGAGCTCGATCGCCGCGTGCGCGATCGGGACCTCGACGTACGGGGCGAACCCACCCGCGTTCGCGAGCAGGATCGAGACGCGCTGGCCGGCTTGGGACGCCGCGAGGTCGGCGCGTCCGTCGCCGTCGAAGTCCGCGGCGAGGAGGCGGACGGGCGCCGCGGCGAGCGCGACGGGAACCGGCGCCGAGGAGAACGATCCCTGGCCGTCGTTGTGCACGACGAGGATCTCGCTCGTGCCGCGCGCGATCGCGAGATCGAGGTCTCCGTCGCCGTCGAAGTCGCCGATCGCGATCTGGGCGGCGCCGGCGACGATCCCGGGCCCGGCGACGAACGTGCCGGCCCCCTGGTTGAAGAGGACGAAGGACATCCCCGCGCTGGTGGCCGCGCCGAGCGCGAGGTCGAGGTCGCCGTCCCCGTCGAGGTCGCCCGCGGCGAAGTGGCCCGCGTGCCAGGGGATCGCGGTGGAGACGCCGGCCCAACCCCCGCTCGTGTTCCGCATCACACGCAGTTCCTGGGCGGAGGACGTCGCGACGATCTCGCAGATCCCGTCGGCGTCGACGTCGAGGAAGTCGAAGTGGTTCAGCCCGAAGCTGATCCAGACTTGGTACCCGGACGTCCATCCACCCGCTCCCAGGTTCGAGCGCAAGCTGACCGAGCCGTACGAGAGCGCCGCGAACGCTCCCTGGTCGAGGTCGCCGTCCCCGTCGAAGTCGCCGAGCGCGACGATCGTCGGGTGGTCGCCGACGATCGGCAGCGGAGGTTCGCTCTCGAAGCACGTCTGGGAGAGCGAGGCCGGGGTGACGACGGCCAGGACCAACGGGACGAGGGAACGCATCGAGAGACCTCCTGGAAGACGAGGCGGAACGCGCGTCGCGTTCCGGCGCCAAATCCAGTTTGCCACGTGCTCCGACGAAAGCGCGACGCGAAGGCGGCGCGGACCGGCGGGGTCTCCGGCCGCGGGGCACGCGGCGCGCCCCCCGTCGCACTCACCGGCAGTAACTAGGG
Organism: Planctomycetota bacterium; assembly: GCA_016795205.1. Lineage (GTDB taxonomy): Bacteria > Planctomycetota > UBA1135 > UBA1135 > JAEUHZ01. The sequence goes on from JAEUHZ010000008.1 coordinate 58,058, forward strand.
CTCCGGAGCGCCGAAGCTGCGGATCTGGCCCTGCCCCGGCCGCGAAACCGGCGAGTGGACGCGCTCGGGCTCTCTCGCCTACGGACGCCAGACGACGCGCAGCGCGTTCGTCAGATTGAACCCGGCCGGCGTGCAGAAGCTCGCCGCGTTGCGGTACCAGACCTGGTAGTGCCTCTCGCCGGGCACCGCCACGCCACCGGCGAGGCTGACGGCCTGCTGGCCGGCGTCCGGGAACCGCGACGTCCCGCCGGAGTTCGTCGCGATGCCGAGGCGCGTGACGCTGCCGCCGGCGCAGCGCAGCCCGTCGCCGAAGACGCTGCCGAGCCCGGAGTCGATCGCGCTCGTGCCCTGGAAATAGAGCGCCGGCGCGTTCGGCATCAGAGCTCCGCGCAGGACGAGCGAGTCCGCGGCCAGGCTCGTGGCGCCGCCGGCACGCAGCGTGCCCGCGGTTCCGAGCGAGTGCAGGCAGCCGGCGTCCGCTCCGACGGGGCTCGCGTTGCCGCACGGACAGGCGCTCGCGCTGCCGTCGCCGAAGCACGTCGGCGTTCCGCTCCGCGCGCAGTTGCGCCAAGGGACAGCGCCGGATATGCCGAGGAGCGCGAGGTCTTCGTCGCCGTCGGCGTCGAGGTCCCCCCTGGCGAGCCGGCCCGCACTGTCCCCCGCATCGAGGACGCTCACGGCGAAGGAGCCTGCGCCCGCGTTGAGCAGGATCGACAGGTCCCCATAGGCGATCGCGGCGAGGTCGACATCGCCGTCGTCGTCGAGGTCTGCCGCGGTCATGGCGAAGACTTGGTGCCCCAGCGGGTACTCGATGCCCGGCGCGAACCCGCCCGGCGTGCGGATCAGGACGTTGATCCTCCCAGCGCTGTGGCCGACCGCGACGTCGCACAGACCGTCCCCGTTCAGGTCGCGCGCCAGGACGAACCTCGGGGTCATCGAGAGGCCGTAGAGCGCTGGCGTCCCCGGGAAGCCACCGGCCCCGTCGTTCAGCGTGATCCTCAGCTCGTGCAAGTAGATATCGACGACGGCGAGATCCCCGTATCCGTCCCCGTCGAAGTCGCCGACCGCGATGCTGACCGCATCGCCCTGCGGGCCGGGGACGGCGATGAAGGTGCCGCTGCCCTGGTTGTGGAGGATCACGACCTCGCCACCCCTGCTCACGGCGAGGTCCAGGTCGCCATCGTTGTCGAGGTCGGCCGCGACGACATCGCCTACCGGCCCGGCGAGCAAGGTCACGGCCGGCCCGAAGCCCGAAGCACCCAGGCTGCGGCGCAGGTACAGGTCGTAGGCCGCCACGAGGAGGTCGTCAGCTCCGTCACCGTCGACATCGACGAACCCGAGGTGATCGATGGTCAACGGGATCGTGTACGACGTCTCGCCCGACCACGATCCGTCCCCCAGATTCAGGCGGGTGCGAAGCGTCGAGTTGAACGTCTGGTGGTCCCACGTCGTCGTCGCCAAGTCGAGGTCGCCGTCCGCATCGAAGTCCCCCAGGGCGATGCGTGTGCCCGATCCGCCGACGACTGGGAGGGCGGGGTCGCGCTCGAAGCAGATCTGGGCGGATGCGGACGATGCGGCGAAGAAGAGCGGAAGGATGGACTTCATCGGGGTCCTCACCAGGAGAAGGCGCGACACGCGACGCATTTCGGCGCAGAATCCATGCTACCACTTCCCACGTTATCCGCGCCGCGTGGCGGCCGGGACGCCGAGGCCGGCGCCGAGACGCGACAGTCCGAGCCATGAGTCCGCTCCGCTGGCGCCCCCGGTTCCCGCCCAAGCGCGCGCACAGCGCCCCGGAGCTGGCGGAGCGCGCCGCGCCGCGCGGAGCCTGCGGTTGGCCTGCTGGCGCGACGTCGCGTAGGGTGAGGTGCGCAGGCGCTCGGCGCGCCGCCCGCCCCGGCGGCATGCGGCTCGTCCCAGCGCGCGCGACGTGGCGCCCGCGCAGCCGTAGAAGACGGGCATGAGCACCACCAACACGACCACATGGCGGCCGATCCGGGACTGGCGGGTCTGGGCCCTCTCCATCGGCTTCTGGTTCGGCCTGCAGTTCCTCCTGGAGGCCTCGCAGATCGCGGTCCTGTCCGCGTCCCGCGGCGGCGGGGTCGAGTTCGACACGTCGTTCCTGTCCGGCATCTTCGCGCTCTACCTGCCGCTCGTCGCGGCCACGGTGGTATTGCTGCAGGTCGCGCCGCGCATCGCGGCCTGGAGCGGCGTGCGGTTCTGGCTGCGCTGCGCGCTGGTCGTCGCCGGCTGCGCGGCGCTGCACGCGCTCGTGTGGGCGCTGTGGCAGCACTTCACGCTGCCCGCGGAGGCGCGCCCAGCCGATGCGCCGGGCGGATTCCTGTGGGACACCGTGGCCGGGACCGGCTTCCGCGTCTTCCACTACGGCGCGCTCCTCGGCGGCGTCCTCGCGATCAACCAGCGGCGCGAGGCCGAGGCGCGCCGGCGCGAGCTCCTCGCCGCGCAACTGCGCGTGCTGCGCGCGCAACTGCAGCCGCACTTCCTGTTCAACACGCTGCACGCGATCGGCGCCACCGCGCCGCGCGACGGCGCGACGGCGGCGCGCATGACGGCGCTGTTGGGCGACCTCCTGCGGCAGACCCTGCGCGAGCGTGACGATGGCATCGTGTCGCTGGCCGAGGAGCAGGAGCTGCTCCAACCCTACCTCGCGCTGCAGGCGCTGCGCTTCGCGGACCGCCTGAAGGTCGAGGTCGACGTGGCGCCCGAGGTCCTCGACGCGGCCGTGCCCGACCTGCTCCTGCAGCCGCTGGTCGAGAACGCGCTGCAGCACGGGATCGAGCAGCGGCCGGGCCCGGGCTCGGTGCGCATCTGGGCGCGGCGCGAGGGCGAGTTGCTCGCGATCGACGTGCAGGACGACGGCGTGGGCGTGGGCGCGTCCGCGGCGACGAACGGGACGCGCACCGGCCTCGCCTCGACGCAGGCGCGCCTCGCGGCGCTGTTCGGCGAACGCGCCACGCTGACCCTCTGGCCCAACGCGCGCGGCGGGACGACGGCCTCGCTGCGCCTGCCGTACCGCGCCGTGCGGAGCGCGGCGTGACGTGCTGCGCGTGCTGATCGTCGACGACGAGCCGATCGCCCGCGCCGGGTTGCGCACGACGCTGAGTGCGCAGCCCGGCGTCGAGGTCGCGGGCGAGGCGGCCGACGGCCTCTCCGCGGTCGAGGCCGTCGAGCGACTGCGGCCCGACCTCGTGTTCCTCGACGTGCAGATGCCCGGCCTCGACGGCTTCGGCGTGCTGCACGCGCTCGCGCCGGAGGACCGGCCGGCGGTGGTGTTCGTGACCGCCTACGAGCAGTACGCGCTGCGCGCCTTCGACGCGCACGCCATCGACTACCTGCTGAAGCCGTTCGACGAGGAGCGGCTGCTGGCCGCGCTGGCGCGGGCCGCGACCTGGCTCGCGTGCAGGACGGGCGGAGCTCAGGTCGCGGCGCTGCTTTCCGACGTGTCCGCCACCCGCGGGCGCGATCGCTTCGTCGTCAAGCACGGCGGCGCGCTGCGCCTCGTGCGCGCCGAGGAGATCGAGTGGGTCGAGGCGCGCGGCAACTACGTCCACCTGCACACGCGCGAGGGCGCGTTCCTGCTGCGCGAGACGCTCAGCGCGCTGGAGCAGGCGCTCCCTGCGGAGCGCTTCCAGCGCGTGCACCGCTCCGCGATCGTGGCGCTGCCCGCCGTCGCCGCCGTGAAGCGGCTCCCCTCGGGAGACCACGAGATCACGCTGCGCAGCGGGGCGCGTGCGCCGCTGAGCCGCTCGTTCCGCTCCGCGTTCGTCGCGCGCTGGGGTGGGTGAGCGCGCCTCAGTCCGTGTGGCCGGCCCCGTGCACGCGGATGAAGCGCAGCGGGACGATCAGGCCGACCGGCGCCACGCCGGCGGTCAGCGCCACGAACAGCCACGACGTCGCGGTGTCGCGCGGGCCCGTCTCGGGGCGGTAGCGCGCGAGCAGGGTGCAGGAGAACGGACCTCTGCACATCCAAGTGCAGCGCAGCGGGGCGGCGCCAGGCCCAGGGTCCAGTGCCAAGCGCCAACGACCTCCGTCCCGTGAGTCCCGAGGCCGCGCCCAGCAGCGGGACGGAGGTCCAGCGGGACCGGATCCGCACCTTCGCCGCCTCGCGAGCGCCCGCAGGCTGACCGGGCGGCCACACTCGGTCGGAGGTCATCCGCTGGGAGGCCCTGTTCCCCGTGGTGGCCCGGCGCCGATCCACCGCGAGCGGAGTGGCGCGAAAATGTGCAACGGATCGGGGCTCGGGAGACAATCCAGGGTCGAGGAGACCCCACATGCTCCACATCCTCGCGCTGACCGGCCTGACCACCTTCCCCCTGCCCATCCTGGGCCGCACCTGGACCGTCGATGACACGCCCGGGCCAGGCGTCGACTTCGCGACGCTGCAGGCGGCCTTCGACGCGGCGGCGCCCAACGACGTGATCCTCGTCCAGCCCGGCGCCTACGCCGGCGGCGTGCTCGCCAAGGGCCTGCGCGTCGTGGGGCAGGGCGACCCGGTCGTGAGCGGCCTCCTGCGCATCGAAGGCCTGCCTCCCCGGGCACTCGCCGTCGTGAGCGGTCTGCGCGGGGCGACGCTCACGTCCTCGCTCATGGTCCGCGTCGCGGACTCTCCGGGCACGGTCGTCCTGGAGGACGTGACGCTCGGCGGCCTCGCGGTCCTGGATGCGGCCGACGTCCGCCTGCGCGGCATCGAACCGGCGCTCGCGCGCGCCCGGCTGGAGATCACGCGTGCGCGCGTCGAAGCGGTGGAGTGCACCTTCCGCGGCGAGGACGGACCCAATCAGTGGTGCGGGACGCCCGCGGACCCGACGGGACTTCCCGGCGCGCGCTTGTTCCAGGGCGGCATCCTGCACGCCGCGCGCTCGAGCTTCTTCGGCGGCATGGGCGGCAACTCGGGCTGCCCGGATCTGGGCCTCGTCGAACCCGGGGGCGACGGCGGGGGCGGGATCAGCGTGTGGGGCACGACCGGCGCGCCGTGCGAGCTGCTGGTCTCCGGCGTGGCGACGGACCTGCTCACGGGAGGTCTCGGCGGCTGGTCGTCCCTCTACGGCCAGGCTTCGGCGGGCCACGGGATCGACCTCTACTCCTGCAGCGCACGGATCTCCGGCGTGACCGTCGCCTCCACGTACGTCTACCCGTCCCCGCCGAGCACGATCGCGACCCCGGCGCTCCCGGATCCGACGATGCGGCTCCTCGAGGTCCCGACCGCCGGCACGAACCTCACCTTCCGCGTCGTCGCACCACCCGGCGCGAACGCGCGAATGTCCCTGGGTGCCCTCCCGGTCGTCGTGCCGATCGGGGGCGTCGAGGAAGACGTGCTCGTCGCGCGCGCGCAGTCGTTCGAGCTGGGCACGGTCCCGCCGAGTGGCGTCCAGGGCTTCAACTTCGCGCTCCCCGCGGCCTGGCCGGCGGGCACGACCTTCTTCGCGCAGGCGACGCTGACCTACCCCGGCGGCGAGTTGCGGCGCACCCACTCGATCCCGGTCGTCGTGCGCTGAGCGAGCTCGTGTAGGCCTTGCGCCGAGGAGTTCCCGGGTGCGCGCGGGACCTGCGCTCGCACGCCTCCCGGACGGACGCCGGACGCGAGACGTGGGCCAGGAGGGACTCGGTCTGCGGGGCCTACGGCGACGTCGTGCCCTTCGACTGCTTCCGCACGGAGCAGCGCGCGGGCGAGCTGCTACCCGCTGCGAAGGACGCCTCGCGCACTGCAACGGGCTTCCCCGCAACCACGTCACGACGGACGAGGGCGGTGCGATCCCCGGGTGCTGCCTGCACGTGCAGGCGGTCGACCGGACGGCGCGACCGGGGCCGTGTTCCCGGGGCCCACGCTGGGCTGCGCGCGCTGCCGCGACGTGCGACGCATTCCGGGCCAAGTCCACTCCACCCCGCGATCCACGTCGCCATCGAGCGGCCGGGACCCCGATTCCGGCGCCGAGCCCGACCGCTCGCGGCCCCATCCGCGAGGACTCCCTTTCGCCAGCGATCGTCCGGAGTCGACCGACCGGAGGGCACGGACCGCGAAGGCGGCGCACGGACCTCGGTCCCTCCAGCATTCCCGCGCTTCCCGACCCGCACCCCGCGAGCGACGCGAGCCGCGGCACTCGCCACGGCTCGCGTTCCGACACGCGCTGGAACGCGCCTCAGCCGCCCTTCAAGATCTGCTCGGCGATGTTGTTCGGAACGTCGCGGTACTCGAACAGCTCCATCGCGTAGCTGCCGCGACCCTGGGTCGCGCCGCGCAGCGCCGAGCTGTAGGCGAACATCTCCGCGATCGGCACCAGCGCGCGCACGACGCGCAGGTTGCCGATGGCGTCGATCTCGTTGACCTCGCCGCGCCGGCTGTTCAGGTCGCCCACCACGCCGCCGATGAACTCCTCGGGGGCGCGCACCTCGACCTTCATGATCGGCTCGAGGAGCACGATGTTGTTCTCGGACGCCTGGCGGAAGGCCAGGACGCCCGCGAGGTGGAAGGCCAGCTCGCTGGAGTCGACCTCGTGGTACTTGCCGTCGAACAGCGTGGCGCGCACGTTGACGAACGGGAAGCCGGTCTGGCCGCCCGACTTGAAGCCTTCGCGCAGGCCGTCCTCGACCTTGGGGATGTACTCGCGCGGGATCGAGCCACCCTTGATGGCGTCCACGAACTCCAGGTCGCCGCCGGGGGTCGCGACGGGCTCGAACTTGACCCAGGCCACGGCGTACTGGCCGCGGCCGCCCGACTGGCGGATGAAGCGCGCCTCGGTCTCGAGCGCCTTCTTGAGGCGCTGCTTGTAGGCCACCTTGGGCTTGCCGGTGGTCACCTCGCACTTGAAGTCGTTCTGGATGCGGTTCGTGATGATCTCGAGGTGCAGCTCGCCCATCCCGGAGATCACGAGCTCGCCGGTGGCCTCGTTGGTCTGGGCCCGGAACGTGGGGTCCTCGCGCATGAGCTTGCCGATGACCTCGCCCAGCTTGTCGCGGTCGGCCGACTTCTTCGGCTCGAGCGACATCGAGATGACCGCGTCGGGGAACTGGATCTTGTTCAGCGCGATCGGCTTGTCCTCGTCGCACAGCGTGTCGCCGGTGACCGTGTTCTTGAGGCCGATGATCGCCGCGATGTCGCCGGCCCGCACCTCCTCGATCGCCTCGCGCTTGTTGGCGCTCATGCGCGCGATGCGGCCGATGCGCTCGGTCTTGCCGGTGCGCGTGTTCAAGAGCGCCTGGCCCTTCTGCAGCACGCCCGAGTAGACGCGCACGAAGGTCAGGTCGCCGGTGCTCTCGGCGATCGTCTTGAAGGCCATCAGGCACACCGGGTCCGTGTCGGCGCGCTTGCGGGTGGTCTTCTCGTCCGTGCGCGGGACCAGCCCCTCGACGTCGGGCAGGTCCGTCGGCGCGGGCAGGAAGTCGACCACCGCGTCCATCATGAAGCGCACGCCCTTGTGCTTCAGCGCCGAACCGCACAAGACCGGTGCGATCTCCATGCGCACGGTCCCGCGGCGCAGGGCCTTGAGGACCATCTCCTCGGTCGGGTCCTTGTCCTCGACGAACAGGTCCAGCAGCGCTTCGTCGAACTCCGCGGCGTGCTCCAGCATCGAGTGCCGGTGGAGCTTGGCGTCCTCGAGCAGCTCGGCCGGGATGTCGTCCTCGATGTAGGCCTGGTCCTCGGCCTCCTCCTGGAACGTGTACATCTTCATCCGCACCAGGTCGATCACGCCGCGGAAGTCCTTCTCGCTGCCGACGGGGATCTGGATCGGAACCGGGCGTCCCTCCAGGCGGGTCTTGATCTGGTCGACGCAGGCCCAGAAGTCGGCGCCCACGCGGTCCATCTTGTTCACGAAGCACAGGCGCGGCACGCCGTAGCGATTGGCCTGGCGCCAGACGGTCTCGGACTGCGCCTCGACGCCGGCCACGGCGTCGAACACCGCCACCGCGCCGTCCAGCACGCGCAGCGAGCGCTCGACCTCGGCCGTGAAGTCGACGTGCCCGGGGGTGTCGATGATGTTGATCGAGTGACCGTTCCACTCGCAGAACGTGGCCGCCGACTGGATCGTGATCCCGCGCTTCCTCTCCTCCTCGAGGAAGTCCATCGTGGCCTCGCCGTCGTGGACCTCGCCGGTGGTGTGGATGCGCTTCGTCAGGAACAGGATGCGCTCCGTGACCGTCGTCTTCCCGGCGTCGATGTGGGCCATGATGCCCATGTTCCGGTGCTGCTCGAAGTTGCCCTTCTTGGCCTTGAAGGTGCGCGGGGATTCGGTCTTGAGGACGGTGGGCATGGCGTGAGTTCCGGAGCGTCGGCGCTCGAAACGCCGGTACGAGGCCGGGCGCGGTCGGGCGCCGGCTCCCTGGGTTTTCGAGGCAAAGAGGGTAACGAGCCCCCGCCAGCGGTCAAGCCGAGCGGCCCTCCGGCCCGCCCGCGGGCCGGTTGCGTCCCAGGCGCTCGTGGGCCTCGACGAACTCGTGGGCGGTGAACGCCGCCATGAGCGACAGGTCACCCGCCAGGACCACCGCGGCCAGGATCTCGGCGAAGGTGTTGGCGCCGCCCGTGCCGCGCACGCCGAGCAGGTCCAGACACTCCGCGGCGGTGCCCTGTCCGCTGCCGCCGCCGACGGTGCCGACCAGGATCGAGGGCAGGTGCGCGCTGGCGTACAGGTCGCCAGCCGGCGTCAGGTCGAAGTCCAGGAAGCCCGTGGCGCTCTCCGTGACGTAGGCCACGTCCTGCCCGCAAGCCAGGAACACGGCCGAGAGCCCGTTGGCCGCCTGGACGAGCCAGTTCTGCGTGCCGAGTTGGGCGAAGCCCAAGGCGTAGCTGCGCAGCGCCGCGACCATCTTCTCCGGCGTCGTGCGCGCCAGCTCCTCCAGCGCCGCACGCGGGATCGTCGCGTCGGCCACGGCGCGTCTCCCGCGCCCCTCGACCAGCGTGCGGGAGCTGGCGCGCTTCTCGACGTCCTGGCCGTGCACGTAGCGTTCCAGCGCGCCGGTGCGCCGCGCCAGCTCGTCCGACACGATGTCGGCCGCGCGCGCCGCCATGTTGATGCCGATCGCGTCCGCGGTGCGGAAGACGAGGTTCAGGACCAGGCGCCGCCCGATCGCCTCCGGCCGCAGCGCCACGAGCGCGCCATGGCTCGTCGTGCGCTTGACGATCACGGCCAGCTCGTCGGCGTAGGCCAGCGCCTTCTCGCCAGCGCCGTGCGCCTGCTCGGCGTTCGCGTAGACCAGGATCGGGTTCTGCGTCAGCCCCTCGCCCAGGACGCGCGCGCGGACCCAGCCCCCGGCGGCGAGCAGGCGCATGCCGCGCGCGTGACTCGCCACCAGGGCGCCCTCCGTCGTCGCCATGGGCACGTAGACCTCGCGCCGCCCCACGGTCAGGTCGACCCGCAGCGGACCGGCGATCCCCAGCGGGACCTGTGCGTAGCCGACCAGGTTCTCGATCTTCCCGCGTGCGCTCTCCAGCGGCACGGGCTCTCCCGAGACGTGCCGCGGGCGCGCGCCCGCGGCCTTCTCCCACACGTCGAGCCGCGCTTCCGCCGCGGGCCGCGTCCAGTCGTCGTCCCCGCGCGAGCGCGGGATCGGGGGCAGCTTCTCGGTCATGCGCAGCGGGCGCGGATGCTAGCTTGCCCCACGTCCCGACCCCACCCACCCACCGGAATCTCGCCATGCTCTCAGCCCTGCTGCTCGCCCTGCTGCCCCTCTCGGATCCGCCGATCAGCGTCGTGTCTCCCAAGGAGAACCAGGTCGTGCAGCGCGCCGACGAAGGGCCCACGCCCGTGCGCGTCGAGGTCTCCGCGCCCTCCGGCATCGGCCGGCTGACCGCCAGCGTGCGCCCGGTGCGCGGCGGCGCCGAGGTCGCCGCGGGCGAGCTCTCCAAGGCCATCGCCAGCGCCGCGGGCTCCAGCGCGCGCTTCGAGACCACGCTCCAGGTGCCGGCCGGCGGCTGGTACCGGCTCGCGATCCAGGTCGACGGCATCGCCGGACCGGTCGAGGTCGCGCGGGTCGAGCGCTTCGGCGTGGGCGAAGTCTTCCTGGTCGCCGGACAGTCGAACTCCGCGAACTCCGGTGAGGTGCGCCTGGAGTCGCGCGACGAGCGGGTGGCGGCCTTCGACGGGAAGAGCTGGTCGCTCGCGGCCGACCCGCTGCCCGGCGTCCAGGATCGCTCCGACGGCGGCAGCCCGTGGCCGGTCTGCGGCGCGGAGCTGGTGCGCGCCTGGAACGTGCCGGTGGCCTTCGCCAGCGTCGGCTACGGCGGCTCGTCGATCGCCGAGTGGCAGAAGGACGCCGCGGCCAAGGACCGCTCGCAGAAGAACCTGTACGCCGGCCTCTTGGAGCGCGCGCAAGCCATCGGCCGCTTCCGCGCGATCCTGTGGCACCAGGGCGAGTCCGACGCGAACGGCGGCACGAGCACGCCCGAGTACGTGGCGCGCTTCCAGGCCCTGCGCGCGGCGCTCCAGAAGGACCTCGGCGCGCCGGTCGCCTGGGTCGTCGCGCAGGCCAGCTTCGTGCCCGGCTGCCCGCAGCCGAAGATGGACGCCGTGCGCGCCGCGCAGGCCCGCTTGTGGAGCGAGAAGCTCGCGCTGCAGGGCCCGGACACGGACGACCTCCAGGGGGCCCTGCGCCACAGCGTCGACCGCATCCACTTCAGCCAGGCCGGCCTCGAAGCGCACGGCAAGCGTTGGGCGGAGCGGCTGGTGGCCCTGTTCCAAAAGCCCTGAGGGCCGTGCGCCCCAGCTCGCCTGGCATGACCGCGGAGCTCCTGGTCCCGATCCCCGGAGTCCTGGAGCTCTCCGTCGCGCGTGGGGCGCGGGCCGGCGCCGCGCCGGACCTGCTGCTCGAGGTGCCGCATGGCGCGACGCGCGCGCGGCACTTCGACGACCTGCGTGAGGCGCTCGCGGGCGACTACCCCTCGGACCTGCGCGAGTTCTTCTTCGTGAACACGGACGTGGGCGCGCCGGAACTGGCGTGGCGCGTGGCGGAGCTGGTCGCGGCCGCCTACCCGACGCGCTCGTGCGTCGTCGCACGCTGCCTCGTTCCGCGCACGTTCGTCGACTGCAACCGCGACATCGACGAGCGCGCCATCGCCACCCGCTCGCGGGCTGGCGAGCTGACCCCCGGACTGCAGGCCTGGGTGCGCGATCCGCGCGACCGGGAGCAGCTCCTCGCGCGCTACGCCGCCTACCGCCAGCGCCTGACGGCGCTCTACGCACAGGTGTGCGGCGGCGGCGGCCGCGCGCTCATGGTCCACAGCTACGCGCCACGCAGCGTCGACGTGGCGGTCGACGAGGACGTGGTGCAGAGCCTGCGCGCGGCCTATGCGCCCGAACGCGCCGAGGCTTGGCCGCTGCGGGCCTCGATCGACCTGATCGTCGACACGCCGGAGGGCGAGCGGCTGGCCGACCCGCTGCTCGCGTCGGGCGCGCGGCGCGAGCTCGAGGCGGCGGGCTTCGACGTGGCCGAGAACGGGGCCTACGCCTTGCACCCGGCCTCCTTGGCCCACGTCTTCTCCCGCGCGCATCCCGCGCGCACGCTGTGCCTCGAGGTGCGCCGCGATCACCTGGTGCGCGCCTTCACGCCGTTCGAGGAGATGCCGGCCGATCCCGCGCGCGTGGAGCGCGTCGCCGCGCCGCTGGCCCGCGCGTCGCTGGCGGCGCTCGGCGGCTGACGCGGCTCAGCCGCGCACGTGCTCGTCGAACCACTCGAACATCTCGGCCAGCACGTGGAGCACCGCCTCGCGCGAGCGGTAGCCGTGCCCCTCGTGCGGCAGCACCACGTGCCGCGCGGTCCCGCCCGTGCCGCGGATGGCCTGGAACAGCCGCGCGCTCTGCTCGGGATGCGTGCCGGAGTTCTCGTCCTCGGCGCCGTGCACCAAGAGCAGCGGCGCGCGGATGCGGTGCGCGTCGAGGAGCGGTGAGAGCTTCAGGTAGCTCGCCGGCGCTTCCCACAGCGTGCGCCGCTCGCTCTGGAAGCCGAACGGCGTCAGCGTGCGGTTGTAGGCGCCGCTACGGGCGATCCCGGCCTTGAAGAGCCCAGTCGTGGCCAGCAGGGCGACCGCCATGAACGCGCCGTAGCTGTGCCCGCCGATGCCCACGCGCGCGGGGTCGCACACCCCCCGCGCGTCGAGGTGCTCGATCGCGGCCTGCGCGCTGGCGCCGATCTGCTCCAGGAAGCGGTCGTTCATCGTCTCGGGATGCCCCACCACGGGCATCTCGGCGCCTTCCAGCACGGCATAGCCGCGCAACACGAAGTAGAGCGGCGACGGTCCGGCGACGCGCGTGAAATCGAAGGGCGTGCCGCGCACCTGCGAGGCGGTGTCCGCGTCGACGAACTCGCGCGGGTAGGCCCACACGACGAGTGGCAGCCGACGCCCATCCCAGTCCGGCGGCAGGTGCAGCGTGCCGGAGAGCTGCACGCCGTCGGCGCGCGGGTAGCGCACCAGCTCCTTGCGCACGCGGCGGAAGATCGGCGCGGGATCGTGGAAGTCGGTCAGGCGCTCGAACGCGCCGACCTCGGCGCCCAAGGGCCGCAGCCGCAGGTTGGGCGGGTCGCGCGGGCTCTCGTGGCGCGTGACGAAGCTCGTGACGACGCCCAGCTCGTCCTCGACGAGCGCCAGCGGGCGCTCGTGCTCGCCGGAGGCGCACTGGAACAGGCGCTCGCGCGCGCCGGGCTCGTCGAGGCGCTCGCGGTCCAGGAACGGCCGCGCGCCGCCCTGCTCCTCGCCCGAGCCGATGCGGAAGAACCAGGGACCGCGCTGCCGGACGATCCGCCGGCCGCGGGCGCGCGGCTCGAACAGGATCGAGCCGGGGTCCGCGTAGCGGTCGTTCGCGCTGCGGTCGTCGAGCAGCGTCCAGCGCGAGCGGTCGGCGCCGACCGCGGCGTTCCACAGGCGCGTCCAACGCCGGTCGCGGTCCCACTCGCGCAGCAGCAGCCGGGTCGGGTCCGCGAGCCAGGCGATCGCACTGGCGCGCTGCTCCAGACGCGCGACCTCGCGCGCGGGGCCGGCGAAGGGCTCGTCGAGCTCCAGCCAGCGGTCGCGGTGCTCGGCCGGGGCGCGCGGGTCGCCGCCGTCGAGCGCCTCGACGTACACCACGCGCGCCCCGCCGTGCGCGGACCATTGCACGGCGCGCGGGCCGGTGCGCACGCCCTCGATCGGCACGTTCGCGGCGACCGGCTGGCGCGCGACGAGCACGCGTCGCGCGCCGTGGAGCTCGCGCGCGAACGTGCCGTGCCCGAACCCCGCCAGCGTGTGCGTGCGCGACCAGGGCTTCTCGAGCACCTGCACGAGCGCCCAGCGGCCGTCGGGCGAGGGCTCGGCGCCCGCGATCGGCGCGGGTCCCTCCAGGCGCTCGACGCGCGCGGCCTCGAGGTCGACGAGCGCCAGCTCGGACGCCGCCAGGTAGTCGAAGAGCGCCTCGTCGTGCTCGTCCTGGAGCAGGTCTTGGTGCGTGCGCTGCGGTGTCGTCTCGGCGCGCGTCTCGAGCACCACCGGACCGGTGGCGACGGCGGGTCGCGTGGGCGGCGGGCCGCGCCGTTCGGGCACCAGCGTGACCAGCACACGCGCGCCGTCCGGCAGCCAGGTGAAGCCGTCGGTGAGCACGGCATGGAGCCCCGGCGTCGCCAGCGAGAGCTCGGCGCGATCGAGTGCGCCCCACCACAGCTCGCCGGGGCCGCCCGCGTCGAGCACCAGCGCGAAGTGCCGCGCATCGTGCGACCACGAGAGCGAGGCGATGCGGCGGCCGGGGGGCAGCGGGAGCTCCCGGCGCAGCGTCCCGCGCAGGTCGCGCAGCGCCAGCGAGGTGCCGAACACGAGCTGGTGCCGCGCGCTGCGCGCGGCGTCGAGGCGCAGGCCGGCGAGCTTGGTCTTGGGGCGCGCGACGTCGGAGAGCGCGGGCAGGCCGGTGAGCCCGACCTCCAGGAGGTGCGCCGCGTCCGGCGCCAGCACCAGCCAGGGCGTCGGCGGCGCGTCCAAGAGCGCCGTGATCCAGGGCTCCGGCTGGCGCCAGCCGGCGGGTGCGGGTCCGTCCCTCATCGACCGGGCACGTTGCACGGCGCGTAGGGCCGCTGCAAGGAAACGGCGCGCGAACGTACGGCGCCGGGCGGCGGAGGGCAGGATGACGCGCGTCCGTCCCCCCATCCGGAGTCCTCCCGAGCCATGCGCACCGATCGTCGCGAGTTCCTCACCGCATCCCTGGCCGCCGGCGCGATCCTCGCGACGCGCGCGCACGCCACTCAGGCTCCGGCACAGAGCGCCAAGCCGCTCGACGTGCTGGTCTTCGGCGGGACGGGCCTGATCGGACCGCCGCTCGTCGAGCTGCTCGTCGCGCGCGGCCACAAGGTCGTGCTGTTCAACCGCGGGAAGACCAAGACCGATCTGTTCCCCGACCTGGAGCGCATCGTGGGCGACCGCGATCCGTCCAAGGACCGGGGCGTCGCGGGGCTCGAGGGGCGCAAGTTCGACCTGGTGTTCGACGACACGGGCTACTACCCGCGCCACGTGCGCACGAGCTCGGAGATCCTGGCCAAGGCGGGCTCGGGGCACATCGTGTTCGTGTCGAGCATCTCGGCCTATGCCAAGAACGACGTCGTGGGAGCCGACGAGACGGCCGAGCTGGCGCGGCTCGCGGATCCCACGGTCGAGACGATGGGCGCGCAGTACGAGAACTACGGCGGGCTCAAGGTCCTGTGCGAGGAAGCCGCGGCGCAAGCCTTCGAGGGCCGCGCGACGATCGTGCGCCCGGGCTACATCGTGGGACCTGGCGATTCGACCGACCGTTTCACGTACTGGCCGCTGCGCTTCCGGCGCGGAGGCCAGGTGCTCGTGCCGGGCGCGCCGACCGATCCGATCCAGGTCATCGACGTGCGCGATCTGGCGGACCTGATGGTCAAGGTCGGCGAGGCGCGCGCCAGGCTCGCGCTGAACGCCTGCGGGCCCAAGGGCAAGCTCGAGTGGGGGCAGGTCATCGAGGAGTGCCAGAAGGCCGCCGGCGGCCGGGACGTCAGCGTGCGCTGGGCGAGCCTGGCGGAGCTCCAGAAGCTCGGCCCCCTGCCGTTCCCGATCTGGGCCCCCTTCGACGGCGAATCCAAGGGGTTCCACACCTGGAGCAACCAGCGCGCGATCGCGGCCGGCGCCACGTTCCGGCCCATC
Organism: Planctomycetota bacterium; assembly: GCA_016795205.1. Classification (GTDB taxonomy): domain Bacteria; phylum Planctomycetota; class UBA1135; order UBA1135; genus JAEUHZ01. The sequence continues at coordinate 73,185 of JAEUHZ010000008.1, forward strand.
GCCGCGACGATCCGTGACACGCTGGCTTGGTTCGACACGCTGCCCGAGGAGCGGCGCGGCAAGCTGCGCGCGGGTCTCACTGCGGAGCTGGAGGCCCAGGCGTTGGCGAAGTTGTAGTACGGAGTCTGACTCGACTCCGTACGCGCTACCATTCCGTTCTCCATGACCGCCGCTCCCGACCTGGACCACATGCGGGCCGCCGCGCGGCTGGCGCTGCGCGGAGTCAAGTCGAACCAGGGTGGCCCCTTCGGCGCCGTGATCGTGCGGGGTGACGTGGTCGTCGGTCGTGGCTTCAACCGCGTGCTCGGCACGCACGACCCGACGGCGCACGCGGAGATCGTCGCGATCCGCCAGGCCTGCCGGAAGCTCGGGACGTTCTCGCTCGCGGGCTGCACGCTCTACGCCAGCTCGGAGCCCTGCCCGATGTGCCTCGCCGCGATCCACTGGGCGCGGATCGAACGCGTGTGGTTCGCCTGCGACCGCCAAGACGCGGCGCGCGCCGGCTTCGACGACGCCTTCCTCTACGAGGAGTTCGAGCGAGCCCCGCGCGATCGCCGGTTGCCGGTCGCCCAGGTCTTCCGCGAGGAGGGGCTCGCGGCCTTCCAAGCCTGGCTCGCGAAGCCCGACCGGGTCACGTACTGAGCTGCGGGGCGGGCGCGCCCCAGGCCTTCACTCCAGGACCAGCGCGCGGAACAGCAGCTGGAACGCCTGCTGGGACCAACTGCGGTAGTGCGGCCGGAAGCCGAAGACGTGCACCCGGCCGGCGCCGTGGCGCACGTGGACCCAGGCCGGCTCTCCGGCGATCGCCTCGGGCTTTTGGATCCAGCCCGAGAGCAGCGTCTGCGTCGGGGCGTAGCGCAAGAGGACCTCGACGCGCGCGTTCGAGGCGCCGGCGGACTCGCGCTCCTTGTCCGTCATCCCACGCCAGGCCTGAGGCCGCGCGCCGAAGATGGCCAGCGACTCGGGCAGGCCCGCTGTGAGTCGCGCACCCGGCTCGGGGATCGCGCGCAGCACGCTGCCGGGGCACGCGAAGTCCTTGGCCTCCGGCGCGGCCGTCGCGTCGACGAGCGGCAGCTTCAGCTCGTCGACGGCGAAGCGCGCACTGTTGCCGACGGCGACCAGCGTGCCACCGCCGCGCACGAAGCTCTCGATCGCGGCCGCGCCCTCGGGCGCCAGGCCCTCGGCGTAGTCGGGGAACACGCTGCCCTCCGCGCGCCCTTCGGACAGCGTGCGCGCCGCGGTCCCGGGCAGCACGAGCACGTCGTAGTCACGCGCCAGCGCGCCGGCGCGCAACGCCTCGTTGCGCACGGTCGTGTAGGGCACGCCGAAGGCGTCGAAGACCCAGCGCATCCAACCTTCGTCCATGTCGCCGGACCACGGCGCGTAGAGGCCGACGCGCAGGCCGGCCCGGGAGCGCGCCTCCTCGGCAGGCGCTCCAGCGGCGACCGCGACCAACAGCCCCTCGCGCTCGCCCTTCCAGCCCAAGGCCAGCGCTGCGCCCGCCCGCAGCTGCGCGAACGCCTGCTTCCACCCGCGACCGTCGCGCGTGTCGAAGCCAGCGCGTCCGGCGCGCGCCGCCGGCGGACCCCCGAACCCGGCCACGAGCCCGGCGACCGTGGCGCGCGCGCTGGTCCGCACGGCCGGCACCTCGATGCACTCGACGCGCTGCACGCCGAGCAGGAGCGGCAGCGTCCAGCCCGCCACGTCGTACGGCGCCTGAGCCCCGGTCGGGTAGCGCTGCACTTCGAACAGATCGTGGACGTGGTCGCCGTAGGGCTGCGCGCGGCGGATCACGATGCTGCCGGCCGGCCAGGTGCGCCCGTCCACGACGACCGGGCCGTCCGCGACCTCCAGCTCGACGCCCGTCTGGAGCAGCGCGTCGACGAGACGCTCGACGGCCGCGACGTCGTGCTGGTCGGAGGGCAGGATCCAGGCCCGCGGCACCGCGTCCTGCCCGCGCCGCAGCGTGCGGCGCGCGATCTCCAGACGGTTCTCCAGGAAGAAACGGCGCTCGCGCGCCAGGCTGGCGCACAGCGAGCGCGCGAAGGCCGTCTGGTAGGCGACGATGTCGCCGATCCGCCACCAGCCGCCCGGCCAGGGCGCGGGGAAGGAGTTGGCCGGCGCGTAGGCCCCGGTGCCATCCGGCGCGCGCAGCTCGGAGCGCGGCAGGAAGATCGGGCTGGCGAGCCGCGCCGACGCGGCCTCGGTGAGCAGCCCGACGATGCCGTGCCGCACGGGCACGTTGCGGTTGCCCCCGTTCCACCACATGTCGTACGTGCCGCCGGTCGCGACGCCCGTCAGGCCCGCGCGCGTCAAGTCGAGCTGCGCGCGCGTGCCGAGCAGGTTGATGGCCGTGATCACGCCCGGATCCAGGTTCGGGTTCAGCGGGTCGCGGAACGGCGGCACGAAGAAGCGCTCCTGCCGCGAGCCCTGCTGGTGCACGTCCCAGTACACCTGCGGCCGCCACTCGGCGTAGAGCAGCCGCGAAACGCTGCGCGTCTCGGCCAGGGACAGCATGAACCAGTCGCGGTTGTTGTCGTGACCCGCATAGCGCTGGTAGAGCTGCGTCAGGCCCGCGTCCTCGTAGGGCGTCCCCACGATCTTCGCGTACCAGTCGGCCACGTGGTCCTGCCCGTCGGGGTTCGTGCTCGGAAGCAGCAGCACCACCAGCTCGCGCCGCGCGCTGACCCACGGTTCCTCGTTCGAGGTCGCCAGCAAGTGCGCGAGCTGCATCGCGAACTGCGGCGCGGCGACCTCGGTGGCGTGCATCGCGCACGAGATCATCACGAAGACCTTGCCGTCGGCGAGGGCCGCGTCGAGCTGCGTCGACTGCACGCCGCGCGGATCGGCCAGGACGCGCGCGTGCTCCTTCAGCAGCGCGAGACGTGCGTGGTTTTCCTCGGCCGTGATCACGGCCAGCACCAGATCGCGCCCCTCCTCCGTCTTCCCGACCCGCTCGAGCGCGACGCGCGCGCTGGCCGCGTCGAGCGCCTCGAACCACGTGCGCACGCGGTCCCAGCCGGGCAGCACGAAGTCGGCACCCAGCGCGTGCCCCAAGTGCTCTGCGGGCGTCGGGATCGATTGCGCGCGGAGCGGGACGATGGAAATCGCGGCCGCGAGTGCGACGCCGCCGAAGGCCTGGAGCGGGCTCATGGGATGCGGGATGCTACGGAACTCGCGCACGGCGCGCGGTAGACTTCGCCGCGTCCCCGATGTCCGAGCCCCCCGCCGAAGCACCGCGCAGAGGAGCGGATCCGCGTCCGGGGATCCCCGCGGAGGCCCAGGGCTCGCCGCAGCTCGCCGCCGAGGCCGACTCGGGAGCCGCGCCTGGTCCGACGCCGGCGTTCGACTTCTGGCGCGCCATCTACGAGCGCCGCTCGATCCGGCGCTTCAAGCCCGACCCGGTGCCGCGGGAGCTCGTGACCCAGGTGCTGCACGCCGGCATCTGGGCGCCGAGCTCCTGCAACTACCAGATGTGGGATTTCGTCGTCGTCGACGATCCCGCGACCAACGCGCGCCTCGCTGCGCTCTCGGCCCAGATGGGCAACGCGCCGGTCAACGTGATCGTGAGCTACGGCCGCGACTTCAGCGAGGACGCCTGGGCCAACATCCAGTCGGCCAGCGCGGCGATCGAGAACATGAGCCTGGCCGCGCACGTCCTGGGCCTCGGCACGTTCTGGATCACGCAGACCGGCGACCGCGAGCAGGTGCGCGCGATCGTGGGCTTGCCCGAGGACCGGCTGGTGGTCGCCGTGCTGGCGATCGGCTACCCCGCCAACCCGCCGCGCGCGGGCCCCAAGCGCCGGCCGCTCGGGCACGTGGCGCACTGGAACCACTACGCGGGCCAGCCGATCCCCGGCTCGCCCGATCCGGAACGCTGGGACCCGGAGCTCTTGGCCGTCTACCAGCGCGCGCGCGTCCTGAACGGCCTGCGCCACAACAAGCCGCGCGCCTTCGAGGTCGAGGCGCTCGAGCGCGCGCTCGACCTCCTCGTGCCGGCGGGCCGTGAGCCGGCCGCGGACCCCGCGCGCGCGCCGCGCTGGCTGGACGTGCTGCCCTGCACGGGGATCGTGACGGAGCGGCTCGCCCGGCTGCGACCCGGGTTCCGCTTCGACGTCGTCGAGCGCACGCGCGAGGTCGCGGACTTCGTGGCCGGACGCTTGCGCCCGCGCGCGCAGACTTGCGGTTGGCCGCGGGCGTCGGGCGGGCTGCCGGCCCCGCCCGAGGGCGCGTACGAGGTCGTCACGTGCCTGTACCGGCTGGAGAACCTGCGCGCCGTGGACCGCGCACGCTTGGTCGCCGAGATGGCGCGCTGGCTCGCGCCGGGCGGCACGCTGCTGGTCGCCTTCGTGCGCCGCGGCTCGTACCACGACCTCATGGAGTGGGCGCGCGCGCGCCGTGGCGGGCTGGGCGGGGTCGAGTACGTGCTGGCTCCCGATCCCAGCATCGGCCCCTTCCGCTCGCTGCGCGCCGACGAGGTCGAACGAGAGGCGCGCGCCGCGGGCCTGGTGCGCTCCGGCGCGCTGGGCTTGCACGCCGCGCCGCCACGCGCGGAGCTCGACTTCCGGCTGCGCAATGCCGGGCGGCGCACGCGGGCGCTGGTGCGCTGCGCCGCCGGGCTCGCGCGCGGGCTCGAGTTCCTCCCCGGCCTGCGCGCCGCGCGCGGCCGCTTCCAGTTCAGGGCCTACCGGCGCGGCTAGCGCGCGAACCGGCTCCGCGGCGCTCCCGCTCCGCCGGGCCAGCCCCGCTGCCGTCTCGTGGCCCGGACGGGTCCGGGGATGTCCGGTGCGCGCCGGGCGCGCGGCCCGACGAGTGCGCCCGATCCCGGCGGAAGTGCGCGACGTCCCGCCGCGCGTTCTCGTACAAGGAGCGCCGCGCGAAACCGGAGGAACACGAGAGCATGAGCACGAGCACGTCGGCGAACGGCGGTGGCGCCCGCATCCTGCGCTGGATCGAGCGCGTGGGAAACGCGCTGCCGCATCCGGCCACCCTGTTCCTGGCCTTGGCCCTGCTGGTCGTCGTGGCCTCGGACATCGCCGTGCGCCTGGGCATCGAGGTCGTCAAGCCCGGCACGGATCAGGTCGTCCGCCCGGTCAGCCTGCTCACGGTCGACGGGTTGCACCGGATCCTGACCGGCCTCGTGACGAACTTCACGGGCTTCGCGCCGCTCGGCACGGTGCTCGTGGCGCTGCTCGGCATCGGCGTCGCGGAGGCCAGCGGCTTCATCGGCACCCTGATGCGCTTGTTCGTGACCAAGGCGCCGCGGCCGCTCTTGACGCTGGTCGTGGTGTTCACGGGGGTGCTCTCGAACATGGCCAGCGAGATCGGCTACGTGCTGCTGATCCCGCTCGCGGCCCTGATCTTCGCCGCGGCCGGGCGGCATCCGATCGCGGGCATGGCGGCCGCCTTCGCCGGCGTGTCCGGCGGCTACAGCGCGAACCTGATCCCGGGAACGATCGACCCACTGCTCGCGGGCTTGACCCAGGAAGCAGCCCGCATCCTCGAGGCCGGCTACACGGTCAACGTGCTGTGCAACTACTACTTCATGGCGGTCTCGACCTTCCTGGTCACCGCCGTGGGCTGGCTGGTCACGGACAAGATCGTCGAACCGCGGCTGGGCCCGTGGAAGGACGCCGGCGGGGACGACTCGGCGCTGCGCCCCCTGGAGCAGAGCGAGTGGCGCGGCCTGGTGTTCGCGCTCGTCGCCGGCAGCGTCTTCGCCGGCCTGATCCTGTGGGGCACGGTCCCCGCGGACGGGTTCCTGCGCGACCCCCAGACCTTCAGCCTGCTCCACTCGCCGTTCCTTTCGGGGATCGTGTCGCTGATCTTCGCCGCAGGCGCGCTGCTCGGCATCGCCTACGGCGTGGGCGCCGGCACGATCAAGAACGACGCGCAGGTCATCAAGGGCATGTCGAAGTCCATGGAGACGCTGGCCTCGTACCTGGTGCTCGTGTTCTTCGCGGCGCAGTTCGTGGCGTTCTTCAACTGGACGAACCTGGGCCTGGTCGTGGCCGTCGAGGGCGCCAGCGCGCTGAAGGCTTCGGGGCTGTCCGGCATCCCCCTGATGATCGGGTTCATCCTGCTGACGGCGTTCCTGAACCTGTTCATGGGCAGCGCCTCGGCGAAGTGGGCGATCATGGCCCCCATCTTCGTGCCGATGTTCCAGATCCTGGGCTACACGCCGGAGCTGACGCAGGCCGCCTACCGCGTGGGTGACTCGTGCACGAACATCGTCTCGCCGATGATGAGCTACTTCGCGCTGATCATCGCCTTCTTCCAGCGCTACCAGAAGGAGGCGGGGATCGGGACGCTCGTGGCGACGATGCTGCCCTACTCGGTGTCGTTCTTGCTCCTGTGGAGCGTGCTGCTGGGGGCCTGGATGGCGTTGGGGCTGCCGCTGGGGCCCGGGGCGGGCTGACCGGCGCAGGCGGAGCCCGCGAGCTCCGAGCCGGCGAGCACGACCGAGCCACGCGGTCCGCTCCTCGCCTGAACGTGGGGTCGGGAGCCCCGCGCGCGCTCAGGCCTCCGACCCGGGCACGATCGGCGCGCCCAGGTCCGCCGGCACGATCGCGCCGTCGGCGAAGACCGACGCGCGGCGGATCACGTTCTCCAGCTCGCGCACGTTGCCGGGCCAACTCCAGGCCTCCAGCGCCGCGAGCGCCTCGTCCGTGATGCCGATCGGCCGGCCCATCTCGCCCGAGACGCGCTCGAGGAAGTAGCGCACGAGGTGGCGCACGTCGCCCGTCCGCTCGCGCAGCGGCGGGAGCTGGATCGTGATCACGTTGAGGCGGAAGTAGAGGTCCTCGCGGAACGTGCCCTGCTTCGTCATCGCCGCGAGGTCCTTGTTCGTCGCGGCCACGATGCGCACGTCGACCTTCAGGACCTTGTTCGAGCCGACCGGGCGCACCTCGCCCTCCTGCAGGACGCGCAGGAGCTTCGATTGCATCGCGAGCGGCATGTCGCCGATCTCGTCCAGGAACACCGTGCCGCCGTTGGCCGCCACGAAGTGGCCGGGCCGGTCGGCGAAGGCGCCCGTGAACGAGCCCTTGGTGTGGCCGAAGAGCTCGCTCTCGAGCAGGTTGGGCGGAACCGCGGCACAGTTCTCGGCCAGGAACGGCTTCGATTTGCGGCGGCCGTGCTGGTGCAGCGCCTTGGCCACGAGCTCCTTGCCGGTGCCCGTCTCGCCCAGGATCAGCACGCTCACGTCGGTCGGCGCGACCTTGGCGATGAGCTCGAAGACCGCGCGCATCCGCGGGCTGTCGCCCACGATGCCGAAACGCGCCGCGACCGGGCCCGCGGGCACCGCGGCCAGAGCGGCCAGCTCGCGCCACGCGCCCACGAGCTCGGCCAAGCGGCCAGCCTGCCGGGCCTCCTCGACGAGCGCCGCGAGGCGCGCGCGCAGGTCCGCGGCGCTCATCGCGCCGCGCCTCCGAGCTTCTTGAGCTTGGCGTACTGCAAGAGCAGGGTCTTCGTGCCGTGCGCCGGAAAGCGCACGGTGGCGCGCGCGTTCGCGCCGCGCCCCTGGAGCGTCTCGATCACGCCGCGGCCGAAGTGATCGTGCTCGACCCGGTCGCCCGGGGCGAGCTCGGGGACCTCGGGCGGCGCCTGGAAGGCGCCCAGCACGACCGCTTCGTCGTCCTCGGCCGGCGCGCTGCGCACGTGCTCGTCGGGGATCTCCGCCAGGAAGCGCGAAGGCGCGCGGAAGGACCAGGCACCGAACGTGCGGCGTGTCCGCGCGTGCGTCAGGAACAGCCGGTCGGCGGCGCGCGTGAGCCCGACGTAGAACAGGCGCCGCTCCTCCTCGATGCCGGCCTCGGGATCGTCGCTGTCCCCGCCGGCGATCGCGCGCGCGTGGGGCAGGAGTTCCTCCTCGCAGCCGGCCACGAAGACGACGGGGAACTCCAGCCCCTTCGCGGCGTGCAGCGTCATGAGCGTGACGCGGTCGGCGTCCTCCCCGAGCGCATCGGCATCGGACACCAGCGCGATCTCCTCCAGGAATCCGGGCAGTCCGGCCCGCAGGTCCTCGCCGGCGGCGCGGCGCTCCTGGACCTCCTCCTCCCAGGCCTCGGCGTGCGCGACGAGTTCCTCGACGTTGGCCTCGCGATCGACCTCCTGCTCCGTCGCCAGCTCCGCGTACCAGGCGTGCACGTCGATCGTGTCGAGGATCCCGCGCAACGCCAGCCCGGCCGGCATCCGCGCCAGCTCCTCGAGCTTGAGCGCCAAGCCCGCGAAGGCCTCCAGGCCGGCCTTGGCGCGACCGCGGAGGCGCCCGCGCAGCTCGCTGGAGCGCGCCGCCTCGAGCAGCGTGAGACGACGGTCGGCCGCGAAACGCTCCAGCTCCTCGAGCGACTTGTCGCCGATGCCGCGCGCCGGCACGTTCACGATGCGGCGGAAGGCCACGTCGTCGCGCGGGTTCACGGCGAGCTTGGCGTAGGCCACCAGGTCCTTGATCTCGCGCCGCTCGTAGAACTCCGTGCCGGCCACGATCTGGTAGGGAATCCGCGCCCAGCGCAGCGCGGCCTCCAAGGCGCGCTGCAGGAAGTTCACGCGGTAGAAGATCGCGATGTCGCGGCCCCGCAGGCCCTCGCGCCGCAGTGCGGCGATGCGCTCGGCGATGGCCGCGGCCTCGTCGTCCTCGTTCTCGCACTCCAGGACCACCAGCGGCTCGCCCGGCCCGCGCTCGCTCCACAGGTCCTTGCGCTTGCGCGCTGCGTTGCGCTCGATGACGGCCTGGGCGGCCTTGAGGACGCTGTTCACCGAGCGGTAGTTCTGCTCGAGCAGCACGACCGCGCAGCCCGGGTAGTCGCGCTCGAAGTCGAGGATGTTGCGGATGTCCGCGCCGCGCCAGCCGTAGATCGACTGGTCCGGGTCGCCGCACACCGCCACGTTCCCGTGCCGCGATGCGAGGTGGCGCACGATGCGGTACTGGACGCGGTTCGTGTCCTGGTACTCGTCGACGAGCAGGTGCTCGAAGCGCTCGGCATAGGCGTCGCGCACGCCCGGGTGACGCTCGAAGAGCTCCAGGACCTTGACCAGGAGGTCGTCGAAGTCGAGCGCATTCGAGGCGCGCAGGGTGGCCTCGTAGCGCTGGCGCACGGCCTCGAACACCTCGGTCTGGAGCGCGCCGTCGTCCGGGTCCGCGTCCAGCCCCGTGAGCGCCTCGGGGCCTTGGTTCTTCCAGGCGCTGATCCAGCCGCCCACGACCGCCGGCCGGAACTGCACGGCGTCGAACCCGGCGTCCGCGATCGCGCGCTTGAGCACGCCGGCGCGGTCGGCCGTGTCGTAGATCGTGAAGTCGCGCGTCCAGCCACCGAGCGCCTCGATCTCGCGGCGCAGGATGCGCGCGCCCAGCGCGTGGAACGTGCTGATCCAGGCCCGCCCCGCCTCGGGCAGGATGCGCTCGACCCGCTCGCGCATCTCGCGCGCGGCCTTGTTCGTGAACGTGATCGCCAGGATGCGGCGCGGGTCGACGTGGCGCTCGCGCACCAGCCAGGCGATGCGCCGGGTGATGACGCGCGTCTTGCCCGAGCCCGGTCCGGCCACGATGAGCAGGGGTCCGGCGCCGTGGACGACCGCCGCGCGCTGCGCGGGATTGAGTCCCACGAGCAGGTCCTCGCGCGGCTCCGCGGCCGCCGGGGCGCTCGGGAACAGGTCGCCGGTCGCGTTCATCGGGGCGGAGATCCTACTGGAAGCGCAGGCCTGCCGGAGTGTGGATCCGCGCGGCGCGAGACTCCAGCATGGCACGCCATGCAGGCGAGTTCCCCGCACCCCGCACCTGGCGCGGCGCGCCGCGCGGCGCTCGGTCTCGCGCTGCTCGTGCTCCTCGCGCTCGTGCTGCGTTGGCCCGCGGTCTCGCGACTCCTGCCCCACGCGCCCGAGCCGGACGCCTACTTCGTGCAGCTCGCGCAGGACTGGCGCGGCGACCCGGCCCGGATCCAGCACGTCGACTACGCCGAGCGCTATCCCGTACTGCTCGCGCGGCTCCTCTGCGTGCTGCCCTGGCCCTCCCCCACCGTGGATCCCGGTAGGCCGGGCGACGAAGCGCGCCTGCTCGAGGCCGGCTCGGGCGCGTACCTCGCGGCGCGCCGGCTGGTCCTGGCGCTCTCCCTGCTCATGATCCCCGGCACGTGGCTCGTGGCGCGCCGCTTGGCCGGCGAACGCGCGGCCTGGATCGCCGCGGCGCTCGTCGCGACGTCCATGCTGCAGGCCCTGTTCTCGACCCAGGCGCGGCCACACGCGGCGCAGGCAGCCCTGGCGGTGCTCGCCGTGTGGGCCGCGATGCGCCTGGCGGAACGCGCGGTCCCCGCGCGGGCGGTGGCGGCCGTCGCGCTGGCGTCGCTCGCGCTCGCGACGCTCCAGATCGGGGCGGCGACGCTGCCGCCGCTCGCGCTCGCGAGCTGGATCGCGGGCGGGCCGCTGTGGCGACGCGCGGCCCGCGCGGCACTGTTGCCGCTCGCCGCCGTCGCGGGCGCGGCCTGGGCCTACCCCTTCGCGCTCGACCTCCGCGAGCGCGGGCTGCGGCTGGGCGGCAGCGGCGCGCACGAGGTCGACTTCGCGGCAGCCGACGGCAGCGGCTTCCAGGAGCTCGTGCGGCGGCTCGCCGACCACGACCCGGCCCTGCTCGCGCTGCTGGCCGCGGCGCTGGCCGGTGCGCTCGTGCGCTGGCGCGCCAGCGCGCGGGCGCTCACGGGGAACAAGGACGTGGCGGTCGCCTGCGCCTATGCCCTGCCCTACCTCGCGGTCGTCGGTCCGCTCAACGAGGTCTTCGAGCGTTTCCTGCTGCCGCTCTTGCCGTGGATCGCGACGTTCGGTGCAGCGCTCGTCGTGCGACTCGCCGGGCACAGCGCGCGCCGCGCGGTCGCGTTCGGCGCCGCGGCGGCCGTCGCGCCGCTCCTCGTGCTGGTCCACTTCGCGCGCGTCTGCGCACGGCCCGACACGGCCGAGGTCGCGCGCGCCTGGATCGAGTCCGATCCCGAGCGGCGCGCGGCGCGCTTCGTCCTGAGCCCCGGCCTCGTGCTGCCCGCGCCCTTCGATGCGGCCTCGCTCGAGGCCGCGCTCCAGGACCGCGCCGGGCGCTCCTCGGTGTGGCCGGCCTACCAGGGCACGCGGCCCGCCACCGAGTTCCCCGCGACGCGCGTGGCGCAGTACATGACGCCCGCGGTGCTGTCGCAGCGGCCCGCGGAGGGCCTCGCGGAGTGGGTCGACGCGACCGCGCCGGACTACATCGTGCTGGAGCGGACGCGCCGCAACCGCTTCCTGGCCGGCGGCCGGGAGTTGGCGTCGCTGGCGAGCGAGCGGGGCACGCTGGCGTTCGCGACGGACGGCTCGGCACCCGGCATCGAGGAGCAGGGACTGCTCCACTACCAGTCCATGGACGGGTACGTGCGCCGGCTCCTGCGCGCCGAGCGCTTCGGCGCGCCGCTCCAGGTCTGGCGCCTGGGGCCTTGAGCGGCGCGCGGCGCCCTTGCGGTCGACCCGCGCGCGAGCGATCGTCGCGGCGATGGAGCGCTACATCGGCCGCGATCTGGCCCGCCCCGACGGACCGGCCAAGGTCGAGGGCCGCGCGGTCTACGTCGCGGACCTCGACGTGCCGGGCGCGTGGGTCGGTGGCGTCGTGCGCTCGACCGTCGCGCGCGGGTTGCTCCTGGGGCTGGACTTCGACCCCGGGTTCGACTGGCGCACGGTGGCCGTGGCCACGGCCGCGGACGTGCCGGGCGAGAACGTCGTGGCCCTGATCGCCGACGACCAACCGCTGCTCGTGGCGCGCGAGATCGAGCACTGGGGCGAGCCGCTGGCGCTGGTGGCGGCGCCGGACGAGCTGCAGCTCGCGCGCGCGCTGGCCGCCGTGCGGCCGCGGATCGAGGCGCGCGCGGCCTGCTTCGACCTGGAGCGCTCGCCGCGCGTGTTCAAGTCGATCCGCGTGGCGCAGGGCGACGCCGGCGCCGTCTTCCGCGACGTGCCGCCCGGCGCGCGCGTCGTCGAGGGCACCTACCGCACGGACAGCCAGGAGCAGCTCTACGTCGAGACGCAGGGTTTCGTGGCCTTCCCGCCCGCGAGCGACGGTTCGGTCACGGTACGGGGCTCGCTGCAGTGCCCGCACTACGTGCAGAAGGCCCTGGCGCGCGCGCTGGGCATCGCGCCCGAAGAGGCGCGCGTCGTGCAGTTGGCGACGGGCGGCGGGTTCGGGGGCAAGGAGGACTACCCCTCGGTGCTGGCCTGCCACGCGGCGCTCCTGGCGCGCGTCGCGCGTCGCCCCGTGCGCCTGATCCTGGGCCGGCACGAGGACCTGGCCGTCACGCCCAAGCGCCACCCGGCGCGCGTGCGGGTGCGCGCGGCCTTCGCGGCGGATGGCACGGGCTTGGCGCTGGAGGCCGACGTGCTCTTCGATGGCGGCGCGTACACCACGCTCTCGCCGGTCGTGCTGTCGCGGGGCGTGCTGCACGCTTCGGGGCCCTACCGCTGGCCGGCGGCCGAGATCCGCGGCAGCGTCGTCGCGACGAACCACGTCCCCTACGGAGCTTTCCGCGGCTTCGGCGCGCCGCAAACCTGCTTGGCGATCGAGCGCCTCATGGACCGCGCCGCGCGTGAGCTCGGGATCCACCCCTTCGAGCTGCGCCTGCGGAACGCGCTGCGGCCGGGCGACACGACGGTCACCGGCCAGCGGCTCGAGCACAGCGTGGGCTCGCTGGAGGTCCTGGAGGCGATCGCGCGCCGCACGGGCTTCGACCGCCACGCTTGGGGCGCGCCACACGCGGAATCCGGACCGCGCCGCCGCGGGCTGGGGTTCAGCTTCTTCTTCCACGGCGCGGGCTTCACCGGGTCGGGTGAGGAGCTGCTGCGCGGCCGCGTGAGCCTCGCGCTGCTTCCCGACGGGCGCGTCGAGGTGCTGGCGGGCTCGACGGAGATCGGCCAGGGCACGCAGGCGCTGTTCACCGCGATCGCGGCCGAGGCGCTGGGCGCCGACGCCGCGGACGTCGTGCTCGCCACGCCGGACACGGCGCGGGTGCCGGACTCGGGGCCCACGGTCGCGTCGCGCACCTGCATGGTCGTGGGCGGCGTGCTGGCCGCCGCGGCGGCCGAGCTGCGCCAACGCGTCGGCGACGGCGCGGCGAGCTGGCGCGAGCGCGCGCGGGCCTTCCTGGCCGGCGGCGGAGACGGTGCGGTGACGCGCGCCTACGCCCCGCCGCCGGGCGCGCGTTGGGACGAGCACAGCTACCGGGGCGATGCCTATCCCGTGTACGGCTGGGCCGCGGACGTGGCCGAGGTCTTCGTCGACGAGGACACCGGCGAGGTCGACGTGGCGCGCCTGTGGACCGCGGTCGACGTCGGGCGCGCGCTGCAGCCGCGCCTCGTCACGGGCCAGATCGAGGGCGGCGCGCTGCAGGCCGTGGGCTGGGCACACCGCGAGGTCGTCAGCGCGCGCGACGGCCGCTGCGAGCAGGACCGGCTCGCGACCTGCATCGTGCCGACGACGCTCGACGCGCCGCGCTTCGACGTGACGCTCGTCGAGGTGCCCTACCCCGGCGGTCCGTTCGGCGCCAAGGGCGTCGGCGAGCTGCCGATGGACGGCGGTGCGCCCGCGGTGCTGTCGGCGATCGAGGACGCCACGGGGATCCACCCGGCGCAGGTTCCGGCGACGCCCGAGCGCATCCTGGACCTGCTCGTGGCGCGCGCGGAGGAGGCTCACGCGTGAAGCCCATCTTCGACGAATCCGATCCGGTCGAGCTGCGGCTGTGCGTGAACGGCGCCGTGCGGACGCTCTGCGTGCCGCCCTTGCGGCGCCTGCTCGACGTGCTGCGCGAGGACCTGCGCCTCACGGGCACGAAGGAAGGCTGCGGCGAGGGTGAGTGTGGCGCCTGCACGGTCCTGATCGACGGGCAGGCCGTGCTCGCCTGCCTCACGGCGGCCTGCAGCGCGGAAGGCTCCGAGGTCGTCACGATCGAGGGCCCGGGCTTCGAGCGCGCGCGGCGCGAGTTCCTGGAGCACGGCGCGGCCCAGTGCGGCATCTGCACGCCCGGCATGATCGTCATGACGCGCGCCTGGGCCGAGGCCTGCCGCCGCGATGGCATCGAGCCCACCGAGGACGGCGCGCGCGCGGCGCTGGCCGGCAACCTGTGCCGCTGCACGGGCTACGGCGCGATCGTGGCCGCGGCCGTGTCCACGGCGCGCGAGGGATTCCCGTGAGGGTCGTCGTCGCGCGCTCGATCGACGCAGCGCTGGCGGCGCTGGCGAGCGCCACCGAGGCCTCGCGCATCCTGGCCGGTGGCACGGATCTGTGCGTCGAGTTCGAGAGCGGGCGCACGCGGCCGGATCTGGTGGTCGAGGTCGGCCGCGTCGCGGAGCTGCGCTTCGTGCGCGAGACGCAGGCGGGCCTCGAGATCGGCGCGGGCTCGACCTGCGCCGACCTGCTGCGCTCCGCGCCGGTCGCGCGCGGTGCCGACCTCCTGGCCCTGGCCGCGCGCGAGGTCGGCGCCGTGCAGATCCAAAACCGTGCCACGCTGGGCGGCAACCTGGTCACGGCCTCGCCGGCCGCGGACCTCGTGCCGGCGCTCTTCGCGCTGGGAGCGCGGGTGCGGCTGGCGTCGCTCGCGGGCCGCCGCGAGCTCCTCGTCGAGGAGTTCGTCACGGGCTACCGCGCCACGGCGCGGCGACCCGACGAGCTCGTCGAGAGCGTCGTGATCCCGCCGCGGCCCGCCGGAGAGCACCGCGCGTTCCACAAGGTCGGGACGCGCCGCGCGCAGTCGATCAGCAAGGTCGTCGTGGCCCTGGCCTTGGGGCCGCGCGGGGCTGGAGCGCGCATCGCCGCGGGGTCCGTGGCCGAGCGCACCTTGCGCCTCGCAACGCTGGAAGCTGCGCTCGCCCGCGGGCTCGCGCGCGAGCGCCTGGCGCAGGCCGTGGCGCACGCCGTCGCGCTCGACACGCGGCCGCGGGACGACGTGCGCTCGACGGCCCGCTACCGGCGCGCGGTGCTGGAGCGAGTCCTGGTGCGCGTGCTGGGACCGTGGCTCGAACCGGAAGGGAATGCCGCATGATCTGGTTGCTCGTGCTCCTCTCACTCGCGATGGGCGCCGCGTCCGCCGTGCAGGGCGCCACGAACGGGACGCTCGCCGGGCGCATCGGTCTCTCCAGCGCGCTGCTCGTGAACGCCACGGTCGTGTTCGCCGGCGCCCTGGTGGCCTGGCTCGGCACGCGGCGTGGGCTGGCCAGCGAGCCGGCCTCGCCGTGGTTCCTGTACGCCGGCGGGCTCTACGGGCTGTTCATCATCGCCGGCGCCGCCTGGGCCTTCCCGCGCCTGGGGGCCGGCCCCACGACCGCGCTCATGGTCGCGGCCCAGCTCGTCGCGGCGCTCGTGCTCGACCACTTCGGCCTGCCGGCCGGCAAGCTGCCCGTGACGCCGGCGCGGCTCCTGGGCGCGGTCTTCCTGCTCGTCGGCGCGTTGCTCGTCCTGTGGCCGCGCCTGCGGGCGGAGGGGTAGAGTCCAGGGCGTCCGCGCCATGGAACCCGTCCGCCCCGCCGCCGATCCGCGCGCCGACCTGCGCGCCCGCTGGCAAGCGCAGGATGCCGGCGCGCGCTACGCCGTGCGGCGCTTCCGCGATCCGCGCGCGGCGCTGCGCGATCCGATGCTCGTCGAGCGCATCCTCGACCGACATGCGCTGCGGCCGAGCCTGAAGCCGGTGCTCGACGTGCCGTGCGGCACGGGACGGCTGCGCGCCGTGCTGGAGCGGCGCGGGATGCGCTGGGTCGGCGCCGACGTGTCGCCCTCGATGCTGGCCGAGGCGGCGGCCTCCCCCGAGGCCGCGCTGGTGCTGGCCGATGCCGAGCGCTTGCCGTTCGCCGACGACTCGTTCGACGTGGTCGTGTGCTGCCGCCTGCTGCACCACCTCCAGGAGGAGGAGCTGCTCGAGGCCGTGGTCGCCGAGCTCGTGCGCGTCAGCGCGCGCCACGTGATCGCCTCGTTCTGGGACTCGGCTTCGTGGCACGCCTGGCGCCGGCGCGTGGGCCTGCGCCGGCCCGAGGGACCGCGCGGACGCCGCGCCGTGAGCAAGCGCGTCCTGAGCCGCGTGTTCGAGGAGTGCGGTGCGGAGGTCGTCGACTTCCACCACTCGTTCCGCTTCGTGTCCCAGCAGACCTTCGTCGTCGCGCGCAAGCGCGCGGCCGTGCCGGTGCGCGCCGTGGCCACGCGCCGCGCCCGCGCGCGCCTGTTCGACCTCGACCTGCCGCGCGCGCCGGAGAGCCTTGGCCCGGCTGGATCGTAGGACCCCGCTGGGCGCGCTGCACGTCGTCGGCCGACAGCGCGAGGTCCTGGAGGCGGCCGCCGAGCTGGCGCTGGAGCGCGCGCGCGAGCCCTTCCGCGGGATCGCGCGGGTCGACCTCGCCGGCGCGGACGCCGTGCTCAAGGCCAGCCCGTTCCACGGCAAGTCGGCTCTGCGCTGGGGCCTCAAGCACGCGCTCGGCGCGCGCCTCCCGCGCGTCAACGAGCATCACAACCTCTCTTGGCTCCACGAGCGGCTGTTCGCGACGCCCGAGCCGCTCGCCGCGGGCGCGCTCGTGCGCCGCGGCCTCCCGCGCTGGCAGTTCCTGCTGACGCGCCACGTCGCGGACGCACGGCAGCTCGGCGCGTGGCTGGCGGGCGGCCCGCCGGCCGCCGAGCGCCGCGCGGTCCTCGACGAGCTCGCGCGCGAGGTCGGGCGCATGCACGCGCTGCGCTTCGTGCACCGCGACCTGTGGGTGCGCAACCTGCTCGTCGTGCCGCCGGGCGGGCTCGGGCGGCTCGTGTTCCTCGATTGCTGGGCGGGCGGCCCGGGACCGGGCTGGCGCGGGCGCGGGCACGACCTGGCCTGCCTGGAGTCCGACCTGCGCGCGCTGTGGACATCCGAGGAGGCCCGGCGCTGGCGCGCGCTCTACGCCGCCGAGCGCGACCTCGGGCGTGGCACGGGCGCGCCGCCGCGGCCTCTGGGGTAGCCGCGCGCCGCGACGCGCGTCATTCGAGCGCCTGGTAGACCGCGTTCTGGAAGGCGCCCTGGATCCGGGCCGAGTCGTACGGGAAGTGCTGCATGAACACGAGCGCCACGAGCCGCTCGGACGGATCCACGAAGAAGTGCGTCGACGCCGCGCCGCCCCACCAGAACATGCCGGGCGAGCCCAGCTCGCTGGCAGCGGGCTCCGGCCGGCGCAACGCGGCGATGAGCCCCCACCCCATCGTGGGCGGCCCCCCCGGCAACCCGGGCGCAAGCGAATCCTGGAGCGCGAGCTCGACCATCTTGCGCGAGAGGATGCGCGCGCCGTCGAGCGTGCCGCCCTGGAGCAGGCACTGGAGGAAGCGCGCGTAGTCTCCGATCGTCGAGAACAGGCCCGCGCCGCCCGAAGCGAACCCACGACCGGGCTCCGGCTGGACGTTGAGCAGCGTCGCGGCCCGCGCCAAGCGCCCCTCCTGACGCTCGTGGAGCACCGCGATGCGCGCGCGCTGCACCTGCGGGACGTCGAAGGCCGTGTCGTACAGGCCGAGCGGTCCCGTGATGCGCGCGGCCACGTGCTCCTCGAGGCTCGTGCCGCTGGCGCGGCCCACGAGGATGCCCAGCACGTCGTCCGCGATCGAGTAGTCGAATGCCAGGCCCGGTTGGCGCAGGAGCGGCAAGCGCGCGACCTTCGCCAGGAACTGCTCGGGCGTGTCGGCGCTCCACAAGTCGGCGCGCCGGTAGGCCTCGTTGACGGGCGTGTCCCCGAAGATGTCGTAGGTGAAGCCGGCCGTGTGGTTCAGCAGGTGGCGCACCGTGATCGGCCGCTCCAGCGGGGCGAGCTCGGGCGCCTCGAGCGTCCCGCCGGTCTGGACGCGCAGCTCGGCCAGCTCGGGGAGCTGCAGCGTGATCGGGTCGTCCAGGCGCAGCCGGCCGTCCTCGACGAGCTGGAGGGCGGCGACCGCCGTGACCATCTTCGTCATCGAGTAGATGCGCACGATCGTGTCCGTCCGCAACGGCACGCGCTCCTCGAGGTCGGCCCAGCCGTGGGCGGCCTGCCCCGCGACGCGGCCGTCGCGCAGCACGAGGTACGACGCGCCCGCGACGCGGCCCTCGTCCACGGCCGAGCGCACGAGCGCGTCGACGCGCTCGAACCGCTCGGGGTCGAAGCCCGCCGCGCGCGGATCCGCCGCGGCGAATTCGGTGCGCGAGTTCGTGGTCGAGCAAGCAGCCAGCGCCGCGGCGAGCAGCACGGCGACGAAGCAGGGACGCGTGGGCATGGAGTCAGTCCTGGAAAGGGCTCTCGCGATCCGGCGCGAGCTGCGTGAGCTTGGCGCGCAGGTCGGCCTGGAACTCCGGTGGGCAGGGCACGGCCGTCCACTCGCCGAACAGACGGAAGCGCAGGTGGTCGCCCGTGAGCCGCCACTCCTCGAGCGACTCGTAGCGGCGCGCGTGCCAGCCGCGTTGGACGCCGCCCACGCCCAGGATCGCCGTGCGCGCGGACGGCGTCGTGAAGCCCAGGAGCAGCGCGCCCGCGATGCACAAGAGCACGGGCGTGAGCCACACGGTCCCGGCCGCGAGCACCCAGCCGAGCACCCCAAGGCACAGGAACAGGACGGTGAGCCGCCAGCGCCGCTCGGACCGACGGTCGGCCGCCAGCACGGCGCCGACCTGCGCTCGCGCGAGCAGGACGAGGACCTGGGACACCGCGATCGCCGCGGCGAGCAGGAGCAACTCGGGCAGGAGCAGGAGCGTGACGAGCTCGCCGGGGCTCAGCGTCGGAGGGACGGAGGACATGGAGGCGTGCGGCAGTCTAGTCGCCCCGCCGACGCGGTTCTCGTTCACGGCAGCGATCCGTGGTCACCCACGGCCGTGGGAGCCGTGCTGGCTCTCCGCGCGGTCCCGCCGTGAGCCCCCGGCTCCGGCGCGTGGTCGCGGCCACGGCCGTGGGCCTCGCCGCTCACCACACGACGCGCATCCCGTTCGACGTGTTCCACAGGCCCCCGCTCGCGCAGAAGGCCGGGTCGGGGTCGCGATACCACACCTGGTAGTAGCGCACCGCGCCCTCGGGCAGCGGATCCCCGAGCGTCCGCACGCGCGCGCCGATCGAGGGCTCGCCCGCGAGCGGGATCTGGACCACGCCGCCCTGGGCTTGGCGCGTGCCGACGCGCAGCAGCGTGCCGCTCGTGCAGCTCACGCCGTCGCCCGCGAAGACCGGCGAGTAGGCGTA
>JAEUHZ010000032.1 GCA_016795205.1 Planctomycetota bacterium
GCGGTCCAGTCGTTCTTCGCGCGCGACGCGCGGCGCATCGAGGAGGTCGCGGCCGAGATCCGGGCGCGCGGCGGCCGCGCGCAGGCCTTCGGCTGCGACGTGCGCGAGCGGCGCGCGGTGGATCGGGCCTTCGACGCGGCGCGCGAGGCGCAGGGCCCATTCTTCGCGCTGGTCGCGAACTCGGGGATCGGCGGCGCGAACGAGCCCGGGCCCGCGGACCGCTTCGACGACCTCGTCGCGACGAATCTGGTCGGGACGTACAGCACGCTGCGCGCCGCCGAGCGACACCTGGCACCCGGCCCCGAGCCGCGCCACCTGGTCGTGAACGCCTCGATCCTGGCGCGCATCGGGGTGGCGGGCTACACGGGCTACTGCGCCAGCAAGGCGGGGCTCTTGGGCCTGGTGCGCGCCCTGGCGGTGGAGCTCGCGCCGCAGAACGTGCAGGTCAACGCGGTCTGCCCTGGCTGGGTCGAGACGGACATGGCGCTCCAGGGCCTGGAGGGCCTGGCGCGCGCGATGCACGTTCCTCTCGAGGAGGCGCGGCGTCGCGCGCTGGCCCTGGTGCCGCTCGGTCGCATGAGCCAGCCCGACGAGATCGCCGGCGTCGTCGCCTGGCTCCTGTCTCCCGACGCGCGCGGCGCGACGGGACAGGGGATCGACGTGAACGGCGGCGGGTTCATGCTCTAGGCCCATGGTGCACGACCTCGAGATCGATCCGCCGCGAGCGCCCGACGCAGGGGTCGAGCCCACGACGACCGGTTCCGCCGCGGAGGGAACGCCGGCGGCGCCGCGCGTCCCGCCGCACGCGCGCGCGGCGCACGAGCGCGCGCGCAAGCTCCAGGACCTGCCGCTCGTGGACCTGGGCGCGCGCGTCGCAGAGGGGCTCGCGCGGCTGCGCGGGTCGTTCGGTCTCCAGGCGCGTGATCCCGACCCGCTGCGCGCGCTGCTCGCGTCGCTCCCGCGCACGGAGCTCGCGCGGCGTGCGACGGAACTCGCGGCCGAGCTCGCGTCCGCGCGCGCCCTGGTTCTCGAGCGCGAGCGCGCCGCGGCCGACGTCGAGCGCCGTTCCGAGTCGCTCAAGGAGGCGCTGCGCGAGCGCAGCGCGGATCTGGCCGTGGCGCTCGCGCGCGCCGAAGCCGGAGCCGGCGCCCAGCGTGAGCTGGAATCCGTGCGCGGCGCACTCGCGGCGCTCGAGGCGGCGCGCGCCCAGCTCGCGCCGGACCTGGAGCAGGCCGCGAGCGAACGCGTGGAGCTCGCGCGCAGCGTGCTCGACGCCTCCGAGGCGCGCGCCGCGGGCGTGCGCCACGTCGCGGAGCTCGACAAGGACGCGCTGCTCGCGCGCGCGTCGGCCCTGGCCGCCGAGATCGACGCCGCGCGCGACGCGCGCGCGCGCGACGGCGCGGAGCTCGCGCGGCTGCGCGGCGAGCTGGAGCGTGAGCGTGCCGCCCGGCGCGCGGCCGAGTCCGCGCTGGACGCGTCGCGGGCCGCGCTGTCGCGCGAAGCCGAGATCCTGGAGCGCGAGCTGGCCTGGCGCCGCCGCGAGATGGAAGCCCTGCGCGCGGCGGCCGGCGGGCTCGGCTGGAAGCTCCTGGGCGGCGGCGCGCGGGAGCGCATCGCCCGCTGGGAGCAGGGAGAGCGCCCGTGAAGCCCGTCAGCGTCGTGATCCCGGCCTGGGAGGCCCGCGCGGACCTCGCGCTGAACCTGCCGCCGCTGCTCGACGAGCTCGAGCGCCGCGCGCTGGGCGACGAGGTGATCGTCGTCGACGACGGCGGCGAGGACGACCTCGCGGCCTGGATCGCCGCGACGTTTCCGCCGCCCCTGACCTTCGACTCCGCGCGCGCCGACGTGCGCGTGCTGCGCCGCAAGAAGAACGCCGGCCCCGCGCGCGCGGCGCTCGACGGCGCCAGGGCCGCCGGACACGAGCTCGTCCTGATCCTCGCGCCCGCGGTGCGCGTGCGCGCCGGCTTCCTGGCGCCGCTCGTCCTCGCGCTCCAGGATCAGAGCGTCGCAGCCGCCTCGCCGCGCGTCTTGGGTCCCGACGGTCGCGGCCTGCCGCGGCTCGTGTGGCGTCAGGGTCTGCTCGAGGTCGAGCCCGCGGAGGTCGAGCCGGCCCGGTCCGAGCCCGCCGATGCCGCCTACGCCTCGCTCGCGGCGCTGCTCGCGCGACGCGACGAGCTGGTCGCCGGCGGCCTCGACCCGCGCTTCGCGCCGGGCGAGTTGGCCGACGTCGACCTGTCCTGGTCCTGGAAGCGCGCCGGCCGGCGCGTGCTCACGGTGCCGGCGTCGGCCGTCGACCTCGCGCGCGGGCGCGACGCGGGTTCCGGCGCGCGCGCCATCGAGCTCAAGAGCCGCTTGCTCCTGACCTGGAAGCACCTGGAGTCGCCCGAGCACCGCCGCGAGCACGTCGAGGCGCTCGAGACCCGCGCGCTCGAGGCGCTGCTCGCCGGCCGGGCCGACGAGCTGGCGGCGATCGTGCTGGCGCTCGAGGCCGAGGCCGTGCGCTAGCCGCCGCTCGACCTCACCCGATCGACATCAAGAACTGCCCGTTCACCTGGGTCTTCTTCATCTTCGAGATCAGCATCTCCATGGCTTCGACGGGATCCATCTCGTTCAGGACCTTGCGCAGCATCCAGACGCGCTTGATCTCCTCGGGCGTGAAGAGCAGCTCCTCCTTGCGCGTGCCGGAGCGGTTGATGTCGATCGCGGGGAAGATGCGGCGGTCCGAGAGGCGCCGGTCGAGGACCAGTTCCATGTTCCCCGTGCCCTTGAACTCCTCGAAGATCAGGTCGTCCATCTTGGAGCCGGTCTCGATCAGCGCCGTGCCCAGGATGGTCAGCGAGCCGCCGCCCTCGATGTTGCGCGCGGCGCCGAAGAACTTCTTCGGGAATTGCAGCGCCGAGGCCTCCATGCCGCCCGAGAGCAGCTTGCCGTTGCTGGGGGCCTCGACGTTGGCGGCCCGCGCCAGGCGCGTGATCGAGTCGAGCAGGATCACGACGTCCTCGCCGGCCTCGACCAGCATCTTGGCCTTGTGCATGACCATCTCGGCCACCGCCAGGTGGCGCGAGGCCGGCTCGTCGAAGGTCGAGCTGATGATCTCGCGCTGGCCCTCGGGCAGCATGCGCTCGAAGTCCGTGACCTCCTCGGGGCGCTCGTCGACGAGCAGCACGATCAGGTGCGCGTCGGGCGCGTTCTGGACGATCGATTTCGCCAGCATCTGGAGCAGGATCGTCTTGCCCGTGCGCGGCGGCGCCACGATCAGCCCGCGCTGGCCGCGACCGACCGGCGTGATCAGGTCGACGATGCGCATCTCGAGCGGGTTGTCCTTGGTGCCCTCCAGGACGATGCGTTGCTCGGGATAGAGCGGGACGAGCTCCTTGAACGGCGCGCGCGTGCGGGCCTCCTCGGGCTCGTGGAAGTCGATGCTCTCGACCTCCTGGAGGGAGAAGTAGCGCTCGCCCTCCTTGGGCAGGCGCACCCGGCCGCGCACGGTCATGCCCGGCTGGAGCGCGAATTCCTTGACGACCGAGGGCGGCACGAACACGTCGTCGGCGGAGGGCAGGTAGTCGTAGGCCGACGAGCGCAGGAACCCGTGGCCCTCCAGCGTCGCGAACACGCCCTCGGCCACGACCGGCACCCGCTGGCGCAGCCGCGCGGAGGTGATCGCGAAGATCAGGTCGCGGCGGTTGCGGGCCTCCTCGGCGCCCTCGATCTCCTCGGTCTCCGCGATCTCGTGCAGGTCGGCCAGGTTCAGCGCGAAGAGCTCGGCCAGCGCGGCCGGCTCGGGCTTCTTCTTGCGGCCCAGGCTGGGGAGCGACTCCTCGAGCGCCGCGAGGTCCTCCTTCGTCAGGTCCGCCGGCAGCCCGGCGTGGTCGAGCGGCGGCAGTTCCAGCGTGGCCGTGCCGCCCCCCTGGTAGCGCTGGCGGAACCCGCCGCCGCCCGCTGCTCCGCCGCCGCCCTGGAAGCCGCCCTGGCCTCCTTGCTGACCGCCGCGGTGTTGCCAGTGCTTCTTGAAACGCTTCTTCACGAGGGAGTTCGCTCGGGGGACTCGGGGGGGATCCGGTGGGGGCCGCGGCGCCCGCCTTCGATGCGGGCGAGCAGGGTCTGGACGTCGCGCTCGAGGTCCGCGAGGTCCCCGCTGTTCGCGAGCACGAAGTCGGCCCGCGCGCGCTTGTCCGCGAGCGGCATCTGCGCCGCCTCGCGGCGCGCGACCTCGCCCGGGGCCCAGCCCCGCGACGCGCGTGCGCGTGCCTCGCGGGCGCGCGCGTCGGCGTCGACGAAGACCAGGACGTCGCACTCCCGGACCAGCCCGTGCTGGGCGTCGTTCTCCAAGAGGAGGGGGACGTCGAGCACGATCCGCGGCGCGCCGGCCCGGCGTGCCTCGTCCAAGAGCGCGCGTACCCTGGCACGGACGCGCGGGTGGGTCAAGCTCTCGAGCGTGGCGCGCGCCGCCGGGTCGGCGAAGACGAGCTCCCCGAGCCGCCCCCGGTCGACCGGCCGGCCGGCGGGCGCGATCGGGGGGCCGAAGCGCTCCACGAGCGCGGCGCGGACCTCGGCGCTCTCCAGGACCTCGCGCGCCAGCGCGTCCGCATCGATCACGACTCCCGCCGGACCGGCCAAGAGCCGCCCGACCGCGGACTTTCCCGCGGCGATCCCGCCCAGGATCCCCAGGACGAGGCTCCGCGGCGCGTGAGGCGTGGACATCGGGAGGAAACCAGCGCGCCGGGCCGGGGTAGGGGCGCCGCAGGGCGGAGCCTACGCCGCGCGCGCGTCGCGCGGAAGCGCGCGCCCGCCGACCACGGATCGAGCGGACCCTTGCCGGTCGGACCCGCGTTCGGTTATCAACCTACCCCCCTCGACGGACGGCAGCGCGGTGCGCCCCGTCCCACGAGCCCCCCCACCCGAGGCCGCCCCCGCGCGGCCCTGCGACGATTCCCCCCGAGGAGCACGACGGATGAAGAGTTCGGTCCGCGGCATGGCCAAGGTCAGCGTTGTCTGGAGCATCGTGTTCCTCGTGCTCGCGATCGTCGGCGCCGTCGCCTTCTTCCTCGCCAGCGGCGAGATGGACAACCAGAAGAAGCGCGCGGATGCCCTCGCGAGGGCCCTCGACGAGGAGAAGGCCAAGGTCACGGCCCGCGCCGAGGAGTACGTCGCCGTCTCCGAGGTCGTCGGCTACAGCGATCCCACGAAGGGCAACAACACGGACCTCGACACCCTGAAGAAGGGACTCGCGGGCCTCAAGGAAGCGTTCCCCGACGTCACCGCCAGCGTGAAGACGTTCGCCGATGCGATGCCGTTGCTCGCCAACGCGATGAACAACAGCAAGCAGCGCATCGCGGACCTCGAGGCCCAGGTCGAGGCGCGCTC
This sequence comes from Planctomycetota bacterium, assembly GCA_016795205.1. Lineage (GTDB taxonomy): Bacteria > Planctomycetota > UBA1135 > UBA1135 > JAEUHZ01. The sequence goes on from JAEUHZ010000032.1 coordinate 5,365, forward strand.
GGCGCAGATCGACGAGCTCCAGAAGGGCATGCGCGACGCCGGCCAGGCCGCGGCCGCCGAGACGTCCAGCTTGCGCCGCCAGCTCGGCGACGCGCAGCAGCAGGTCGACGACACGAAGAGCGAGTACGAGCGCCAGATCGCCGAGCTGCGCGACCAGATCCGCTCGAAGACGGCCGAGGTCGGCACGGTCCAGGTCGCCAAGAGCGAGGCCGAGCGGCAGTTCGCGCAGGAGGCCGAGGCGCTGCGCACGCGCCTGTCCGAGATGGGCCGCAAGCTCCAGCCGTTCCTCAAGGAGCCCGAGGCGCCGGACGGCCAGATCCTGGCGGTGTCCAAGGTCCTCTCGGCCGGCTGGGTCGACCTGGGCGCGAAGAATCGCCTGCCCGTCGGCACGCGCTTCACCGTCGCCGCCCCGGGCGACAAGCGCGTCAAGGCCATCGCCGAGGTCACCAAGGTCGAGAACGCGATGGCCGAGGTGCGCTTCACGGACCAGCGCGATCCGTTCGACCCGGTCGCGCCCGGTGACATCGTCTGGAACCCGGTCTACGACCCGCGCGGCCAGCGCTACGCGCTGCTCATCGGCGGGTTCAGCGGCGAGTACGCCGAGACCCAGCTCAAGGGCCTGCTCGCCAGCATGGGCGTCACGGTCCAGACCAAGCTCGACGCGGCGACGGACTTCCTGATCGTCGGCAACGAGCAGTACGTCGACGAGGACGGCCAGCCGGTCGAGTCGCCGATCCAGCCCTCCGAGCTGCCGGTCTTCAAGGAGGCCGTCGCGCAGGGCGCGCAGATCGTGCTGCTCAAGGACCTGCGCAACTACTTCCGCTTCTGATCCCGCGCGGCCTCGCGCGCGCCAGGACGGGCGGTCTCCCGCACGGGTGACCGCCCGTCGGCTTTCGGGCACACTGCCGGCCTCCATGGCCGAGGCGACCCCCGACGAGCTGGAGCACACGCGCATGACCCTCGGGGGACACCTCGAGGAATTGCGCCGCCGGATCACGCGCAGCCTGGTGGCCTTGGTCCTGGCGTTGCTGGCGGCCTGGGCCTACCGCGAGGAGGTCCTGACGCGCGTCATGTGGCCCTGGAAGTCCTCGGTCGAGCGCATCAACGCCGACCTGGTCGAGCGCAGCGAGGCGCTGCTCGTCGCCGACCCGACCAAGCAGCGCGAGGAGTACTTCGCGAGCGCCGACCCGTCCGACCGGCGCCTGCGCCGGCCGGTCGAGGAGCGGCTCTCGGCCTTCGGCGTGGGGGACAGCTTCTTCGTCTCGTTCCACGTCTCGTTCTACGTGGCGCTGTTCCTGGCCGGGCCCTACGTGCTGTTCGAGCTGTGGCAGTTCATCGCCGCCGGGCTCTACCGGCACGAGAAGCGGCTCGTCTACCTGTACTTCCCGTTCTCGGTGGTCCTGTTCTTCGCGGGCATCGCCTTCGCCTTCTTCCTGATCGTCCCGTCGGGGCTGTACTTCCTGTCCACGACGCTGCCGGTCGAGCTGGTCCAGCCCCAGCTCGGCATCGAGAAGTACTTCGAGTTCCTGTCGCGGATGTGCCTGGCGATCGGCGCCGTGTTCCAGTTGCCGATCCTGATGGTCTTCTTCGCCTCGATCGGCCTGGTCGAGCCCAAGAGCTACGGCCGCTGGCGCAAGCACTTCATCGTCGTGGCCTTGCTCGTCGCCGCGATCATCACGCCCAGTCCCGACGCGATCACGCAGCTGCTCACGACCGCGCCGATGCTCATGCTCTACGAGATCGGCATCCTCCTCTCGCGCTGGCGCGGCAAGCCGCGGCGCCTGCCCGACGGGGGTGGAGCGTGAGCGCCCGTCGCCGGGAGCTGGCCGTCGCGCTCGTCGCGACCGGCGACGAGCTCGTCGAGGGGCGCCACGTCGACACGAACTCGGCCGAGATCGCCCGCGAGCTCCTGGCCGTGGGCTTCGAGCCCCGGCGCTTCACGGTGCTGGGCGACGACGAGGACGGGCTGGTCCATGCGCTGCTGGAGCTCGCGGCCGGCCACGGCGCGATCGTGATCACCGGCGGTCTCGGACCGACGCTGGACGACGTGACGCGCCACGCGGTGGCGCGCGCGGCGGGCGTGGCGTTGGCCCGCGACGAGGGCGTGCTGGCAGGTCTCCGTGAGCGTTTCGCCCGGCGTGGACGGCCGTTCGCCGAGGCCAACACGCGTCAGGCGCTGTTCCCGGCGGGGGCCGAGGTGCTGCCCAACGCCAACGGCACTGCGGCCGGCTTCGCGATCCCCGTGGCCGGCGCGCTGGTCGTGGCCTTGCCCGGTCCGCCGCGCGAGATGCGGCCCATGCTCGCGGAGCTCGTCGTGCCGCGGCTCGTGGCGCGCGTCGCCGACCTGCCGTGCGTCGAGCGCCGCGCGTTCCACCTGTTCGGCCTGCCCGAGAGCGCCTTCGCCGACGCCGCCGGCGCGTGGATGGAGCGCGGCGCGAACCCGCTCGTGGGGGTCACCGCCAGCGGCGGTCGCCTGTCGGTCACGCTGCGCGCCGAGGCCGCGACGCGCGCGGCGGCGCGCGAGCTGGCCGACGCGCGCGCGGCCGAGGTCCGCGCGCGCTTCGCGTCCTGGATCTTCAGCGAGGACGAGCCCGACTTGGCCGCCGTGCTGGGCCGTGAGCTGATCGCGCGCGGCGTCAGCGTGACGCTGGCCGAGTCCTGCACCGGCGGGCTGGCGGCCGAGCGCCTGACGCGCGTGCCGGGGATCAGCGCCGTGTTCGGCACCGGCTTCGTGACCTACGCCGACGAGGCCAAGACGCGGCTCCTGGGCGTCGAGCCCGCGCTGCTCGCGGCTCACGGCGCCGTGTCCGCGCCCGTCGCCGCCGCCATGGCGCGCGGCGCGGCCCGGCACTGCGGCGCCCGGCTCGCAGTGGCGATCACCGGGATCGCCGGCCCGGGGGGCGGGAGCCCCGAGAAGCCCGTGGGCTTGGTCCACTTCGGGGTCTCGGTCGACGGGGTCGTCAGCACCGAGGAGCGGCGCTTCCTGGACCTGGGGCGCGATCTGGTGCGGGATTTCGCGGCCAGCACGGCCTTCGACCTGCTCCGCAAGGCGCTGTGTGGGCTGGCCCCGGCTCGTTGACCGACCCCGGGACGGCCGATAGGATCCCCGCCCCACTACCCCGTGGTGTAATCGGTAACACAACAGGTTTTGGTCCTGTTATTTCTGGTTCGAGTCCAGACGGGGTAACCAGCTCCGCCGCGCGCCGCCGCGCGGAAGTTTCGCGCCGGCCGCGCGTCGCTTGCGCTCCCCACGCCCGCCCGGAGTCCGCTCATGTCGCTTCGTCCCCGTCTTGCGTCGCTCGTCCTCACCGCTTGCGCGCTGGCTGGCAGCGCGCGCGCCCAGGGACCCGTGCAACTGGCCCTGATGGGCGAGGTCGACCGCACGGGCGGGGCGCGCATCGAGGTCGACGTCACGTTCCTGGCCCGGGACGGACAGAGCGCCACGGCCTCCGTGGCGCTGTTCCTGGCCGAGCGCACGAGCGCGGCCGACCTGGGCGTGCTCCTCGAGCGGCGTCTGGCCGCGGCGGGCCTGCGCGTGCTGAACACCGGCTCGGGGCTGCCCCGCCCGGTGACGTGTCTGTTCGTCGAGGACGTGCTCTCCGTCGGCCTGCGCCTGGGCCACGGTCTGCGCGCCACGCTGACCTTGGGCGAGGACCGGGCGGAGTCCGTGCGTCTGCTCGCGCCCTACGACGCGCGCCTGGACGCCGAGCTGCGGGTGACCGCGTCGACCTGGATGCCGCACGAGCGACGCCACGCGCGCGTCGAGTACCAGGCGCGCCTCGAGGCGGCCGCGCCGCCGGTCAAGATCGCCGACCAGCTCGCCGCGGCCTCGACGCGCGTGGGGTGGTCGGGCGAGATCCAGGGCCACGAGGTCTGGCGACCGGGCGCCACGGCCGCGGGTGGCGCGGTGGGGGCCGTGAACTTCGACCTCCAGACCCAGGGGGATTGGCGGCTGGAGGTCGCGCTGGCGCCTCGGACCCAGGTCCGCTGAGGCGCGCTGTCCGCGGCGAGTTGACCCACCCGGCCCGGATCGGCTACTTTCTCCCGCTTCCCGCGACCGCTTGCGGCCCGCCGCGCGGGCTCGCCCGGCCACACGAGCGAACATGGAATCCTCCCTGCCCCAGCGCCTCCAGAAGTCCGTCTCCGGCTCCTTCCACAAGACCGCGCTGCTCCAAAAGCGCGTGCGCGAGCTGATCCGCGGCTCGGCGCCGCTGATCGAGACGCGCGAGGTGAACCCGATCAAGATCGCCTTCCTCGAGATGGAGCGCGGGCTCATCGAGCTGATCCCCGAGGAAGAGTCGCCGGCCAGCCTCTGAGGCCGGGCCGGGCGCTGCGGATCGCGCGCGACGCTTCTGAGCGCGGCGCGGCGCGCGCATCCTCTACGAGCTCCGCGCCATGAGTCCGCCCGCCGACCGTCCACTGACCGCCGCCGAGCGTCTGGCGGTCCGCGGCGGGGCGATCGAGCTGCTGCGCGCGCCGGCGGCGCTGTTCGGCGCGCTCGTCGTCGCGCGGCGCGCGGCCTACGACCTGGGGCTCGCGCGCGGGGCGCGCCTCGACGTGCCGGTCGTCTCGATCGGCAACCTGACGGCCGGCGGCACGGGCAAGACGCCCGCCTGCGCCTGGCTCGCGCACGAGCTCGCGCGCCGCGGCTTCCGCCCGGGGATCCTCTCCCGCGGCTACGGCGCAGCGGCGGGCGAGGAGAACGACGAGTCGCGGCTGCTCGCGCGGCTCTTGCCCGGCGTGCCGCGCGTGGCCGATCCGCGGCGCGCTCGCGGCGGCGCGCTGCTCGTCGCGCGCGGCGCCACGGCGCTCGTGCTCGACGACGGCTTCCAGCACCGTCAGCTCGCGCGCGACCTCGATCTCGTGCTCGTCGACGCGACGCGGCCCTGGGGCTTGCCGGCGCGGGATGGACGCCGACCCGTGCGGGCGCTGCTGCCGCGCGGCCTGCTGCGCGAGCCGCCCAGCTCGCTGGCGCGGGCCGACGCGCTGGTCGTGACGCGCAGCGACCAGGTCGACCCCGCGCGGCTCGCGGAGCTCGAGCGCGAGCTCGCCGGCCTGGCGCCGGGCAGGCCCTTGGCGCGCGCCGTCCATGCCCCGCGCGCGCTGCTCGACGAGCGCGGCGCGGAGCACGATCCCGCGACGCTCTCCGGCGTCGAGATCGACGCCGTCAGCGCGCTGGGCAACCCCGCGGGGTTCGAGGCCACGCTGCGCGCGCTGGGGGCTGTCGTCGTCGAGCACCGCGTGTTCCCCGACCACCATCGCTTCGCGCTCCCGGAGCTCGCCGGCCTCGGAGCACGGCGCCCGCTGGTCGCGAGCGGCAAGGACGCCGTGAAGCTCGCGCCGCTCGGCGTGCCGCACCGCGTGCTCGACGTGGAGTTCCGGCTCGTCGCCGGCGCGGGGCCGATCGAGGCGCTGCTCGACGCTCTGCCGAGGACCGCGCCGGCTGGCCTGGGAGCCGCGGCCGGCGCTCCGACCGCGCGGAGGAGCCTGTGAGCGCGGCGCCCGTTTCGCTGCTGCCGGCCGGCCTGCGACAGGATTGGCCGGTGCCGCGGCAGGCGGCGCTGGGGGACCGCGGGGGCCTGCTGGCCTGGCTGGAGTACGCGGCCGGTCGCGGCGCGCTGGGCCTGCTCTCGCGCCTCCCCGACGCACCGCGCGAGGCGCTCGTCGAGGGCTGCGCGCGCCTCGCACGGCGCGTCGACCGCTCGCATTCCGACGCGGCGCGCGATTTCCTGCGCACCGCCTGCGGCCCGGCGATCCCCGAGGCCGAGATCGAGGCGCGCGTGCTGCAGGCCTGGCGGCACTTCCTGCGGATCACGATCGAGAGCGCGGGCTTCGCGCGGCGCGTCGATTTCGCGCGCCTGGGGAGCCATCTGGACGGCGTCGACGTGCATCCCGACGCCGAGCGGCTGCGCCGCGCGGGCACCGGCACGATCTTCGTCACGGCGCACCTGGGCGACTGGGAGATCGGGCCGTCCATCCTGGCGCATCTGGGCTTCGACCCGTTCTACGCGGTGGTCAAGCCGCCCAAGAACCGGCCGCTCTCCGCGCACCTGCAGCGACTGCGGGAGGCGCGCGGGCTGCGCAGCCTGCCGCGGCGGGGCGCGATGCAGCACGCCTCGCAGGTGCTGCGTGGCGGCGGGTGCCTGGGCATGGTGCTCGACCAGCGCGCGCGGGTGCGGCCCGTGCTGGCACCGTTCTTCGGCCGGCTCGCGCGCTGCGACCGCAGCGCGGGCGTGCTCATGAAGCGCCTGCGGACGCCGGTGCTGGTCGGCGCGTGCTACCGCACGGCGCCCTGGCGCTGGCGGCTCAGCGTGCCGACCGTGATCCACCCCGACGAGCTCCAGGACGCCGACGCGATCGTCGCGCGCCTGAACCGCGAGTTCGAGGCGCGCATCCTGGAGGCGCCGGACCAGTACCTCTGGCTCCACGACCGCTACCGCGGCGTGACCCAGCCGGGCCCACGGGCCGAGGCCACGCCCGCGCGGGACGAGGCCCCGTCGGACGGTTGAGCGCGCCGTCCGCGACGCTGGGCGCTGACAAGCGGGGTCGGCGGCCGATACCTTGCGCGCATGCAAGGCATCCGGGCTGGTCGCGTCCTCGTCACGGGCGGCGCGGGGTTCATCGGCAGCGCGCTGGTCTGGGCGCTGAACCGGCGGGGCGTCGAGGACGTGCTCGTGGCGGACTTCCTGGGCGACAGCGAGAAGTGGCGCAACCTGACGCCGCTCTCCTACTCCGACTACCTGGAGGCGGACGACCTCCTGGCGCTGGTCGAGGCCGACTCCGGGCGCCTGCGCGGCATCTCGACCGTCCTGCACATGGGAGCCTGCAGCTCGACCACCGAGCGCGACGCGAGCTATCTCGTGCGCAACAACTTCGAGTACACGAAGAAGCTCGCGACCTGGGCCCTGGCGCGCGGCATCCGCTTCGTCTACGCCAGCTCCGCGGCGACCTACGGCGACGGCGCCCGCGGGATGTCCGACGAGGCGGACCTCCAGACGCTGCGTCCGCTGAACATGTACGGCTACTCGAAGCAGATGTTCGACGCCTGGGCTCGTACGCACGGGCTGCTCGAGCGGCTGGTGGGCGTCAAGTACTTCAACGTGTTCGGGCCCAACGAGGACCACAAGGGCGACATGCGCAGCCTGGTGCAGAAGGCCTACCACCAGGTGCTCGAGACCGGCGCGATCCGGCTGTTCAAGAGCCACCGCCCCGAGTTCCAGGACGGCGAGCAGCGCCGCGACTTCGTCTACGTCAAGGACGCGGTCGCGATGACGCTGCACCTGGCGGAGAATCCCCAGGCGGGGGGGCTCTACAACGTCGGCACGGGGCAGGCGGCGACCTGGAACGAGCTGGCGCGCGCCGTGTTCGCGGCGCTCGAGCGACCGGTGCGCATCGAGTACGTCGACATGCCCGAGGCGCTGCGCGGCAAGTACCAGTACTTCACGCAGGCCACGGTGGCGCGCTTGGCGTCGGCGGGCTGGACGCGGCCGGCGACGCCGCTCGTCGCGGCGGTCAAGGACTACGTGCGCAATTACCTGGTGCCCGACGCGCGCTTGGGCGATGGCGCGGACGAAGGGAGCGCGGCGTGAACTCCAGCGAGCTGCTGGCCTTGCTCGCCGCGCGCGGCCAGCCGCGCCTCCTGATCGTCGGGGACCTGATCCTCGATCGCTACGTGTCGGGGGACGTGGCGCGCATCTCGCCCGAGGCTCCCATCCCCGTGCTGACCGCCCGGCGCTCCGAGGAGAAGCTGGGCGGCGCGGGCAACGTGGCCGCCAACCTGGTCGCCATGGGGGCCAAGGTCGACGTGGCGGGCGTCCTGGGCGACGACGGCTGGGGCCGCGCGCTGCGCGCCCTGCTCGAGGAGCTGGGCGTGGAGACCCGCGGCTGCGCCGTGGACGCCACGCGTCCGACGATCCAGAAGACGCGCATGATGAGCGGCTCGCAGCAGATGCTGCGCGTGGACTGGGAAGACGCGCGGCCGGTCTCCGGCGCGGCGCGCGACGCGCTGGTGGCCAGCCTGCCCGAGCGCGTGCGCGCGGCGCAGGCCGTGGTGCTGTCGGACTATGGCAAGGGCGTCCTGGTTCCCGAGGTCGTGTCGGCCGTGATCAGCGCCGCGCGGACCGCGCGCATCCCGGTCCTGGTCGACCCCAAGGGCGACGACTACCGGCGCTACCGCGGGGCGACGCTGGTCACGCCGAACAAGAAGGAGGCCGAGCAGGCCGTGGGCCGCAAGCTCTCCAGCCCACAGGAGCTGGCGGCCGCGGCCGACGAGCTCATGCGCACGGCCGAGCTCGACGCGGCCGTCGTCACGCTGGGCGCCGACGGGATCTTCTGGCGCGACCGGCACGGCGCCTCCGGGCGCGTGCCGGCGCAGGCCCGGGCGGTGTTCGACGTGACCGGCGCGGGCGACACGGTCGTGGCGCAGCTCGCCTTCCACCTGGCCGACGGCCTGGCGCTGGGGCCCGCCGTCGAGCTCGCCAACCAGGCCGCCGCGATCACCGTCGCGCGCCTGGGCACGCACGCCGTCTCGCGCGCCGAGCTGGCGGCGCACCTGGCCGAGCACGCGCCGCACCGCGGCAAGGTCGTGCGCGGCGCGGAGCTCGAGACGCTGCTCGCCCAGTGGCGCAAGGACGGCCGGCGCATCGTCTTCACGAACGGCTGCTTCGACGTCCTGCACGTGGGTCACGTCGACTACCTGCGCTTCGCGAAGAGCAAGGGCGACGTGCTGCTGGTCGGGGTGAACGACGACGCCAGCGTCCAGCGCCTCAAGGGGCCCACGCGACCCGTGAACCCGCTCGACGACCGCCTGGAGGTCCTGGCCGCGCTCGAAATGGTCGACGCCGTGACGAGCTTCGCCGAGGACACGCCGGCGAAGATCGTCGAGCGCGTCACGCCGCACGTGCTCGTCAAGGGCCAGGATTGGGCCGAGAAGGGCGTCGTGGGGCGGGAGTGGGTCGAGGCGCACGGCGGCGTGGTGCACTTGGCGCCGCTCGTGCCCGGGCGCTCGACGACCACCATCCTGGAGCGCGCGCGGGGCGGGGCCGAGAGTTCGAGCTGCTGAGCGGCTCGCGCGCGCAGCCGGCTCCCGCTGGGAGGCTCCCGGCTGTCGCTCAGGGGCCGAGCAGCCAGCGCTGGATCGACTCGAGCTGCAGCGCGCGCCAGTGCACGCTCGCGGCGCCCGTCGGTCCGTGGCGCACGCCCGGGTAGAGCATCAGGTCGAACTGCTTGCCGGCCTTCTGGAGCGCCAGCGCGAGCTGCATCGTGTTCGCGGGGTGCACGTTGTCGTCGATCGCCCCGTGCACGAGCACCAAGCGTCCCGTCACGTCCTTGGCCGCGGCCACGACGCTCGTGCGCTCGTAGCCCGCCACGTTGTTCTGCGGCGTGCGCATGAAGCGCTCGGTGTAGATCGAGTCGTAGTTGCGCCAGTCCGTGACCGAGCCCCCGGCGATCCCCAGCCGGAAGAGCTTGGTCTTGGCCAGCGCGAAGGCCGTCTGGAACCCGCCATAGCTCCAGCCGGTGATCCCGATGCGCTCGGGGTCGGCGAGCCCCGCGTCGACCAGCCAGCGCACGCCGTCCACGAGGTCTTCGAGCTCGACCTCGCCCAGCCGCTGGTAGCAGTTCCAGGTCGAGACCGCGCCCTTGCCGCTGGACGTGCGTCCGTCGCAGCTCCACACGACGACGCCCTGCTGCGCCAAGAGCTGCTGGAACAGGCCGCTCACGCCGCCCCAGGCGTCCTTGACGGTCTGGGCGTGGGGGCCCCAGTAGCCGAAGACCATGACCGGGTAGCGCCGTCCGGGCTCGTAGCCGGGCGGCAGGATGCGCATGGCCTCCATGACGAAGCCGTCGCGCGCCCGCACCTGGAGGAACTCGGGCCGTTGGAAGCCGCGCTCCCGGAGCGCGGGCGCCGGGTTCGCGTCGACGACGCGCAGCTCCAGGCCGTCCTCCGCCCGGTGGAGGCGGCGCTGCGGCGGCGTGCCGGCGTCGCTCCAGGTGTCCTCGAACAGCGTGAAGTCGGGGTTGAACTTGACCGCGTGGGTGCCCGGCCGGCTCGTGAGGCGCACCAGCCCGCTCCCGTCGAGCTTCACGGAGTAGGCGTCGAGCCCGATGGGGGAGCGCTCCGTGCCGCTGAAGAACACGCGCCCCGAGCGCGGGTCGACGCCGTGCACCGTGCGGACCTCCCACTCGCCGCTCGTGACGGCGTTCAGGAGCAGAGGCCCACGGTAGCGATAGAGGTGGCGCCAGCCCGTGCGCTCGCTGGCCCACAGGAACGAGCCGTCGTCGAGGAATTCGAGCACCTCGCCGCGGTCGACCCAGGCCGGCGTCGTCTCGCGCACGAGCAGCTCGTCGCCGCCCGCGTCCGCGTCCGCCGCGCGCAGCTCCAGCCAGCGCTGCTCGCGGTCCTGGACTTGGTAATGCAGGCGCCCGCTCGGGCTCCAATGCACGTTCACGATCAGCGGCTCGGCCTCCTTCCAGCGCCCGAGGTCGACATCGCGCGTCGTGCCGCTCGCCACGTCGACCAGCCGCAGCGCGACGGTCGGATTCGGCTCGCCGGCGCGCGGGTAGGGGAAGACCTCGACCTCCAGCCGCGGCCGGTAGCTGCCGTCCTCGACGAGCGTGTAGCGCGGGACGCGCGACTGGTCGAGGCGCAGGTAGGCGAGCGTGCGCGCGTCCGGGCTCCACCAGTAGCCGCGGAAGTTGCCGCGGCCGTAGAGCTCCTCCTGGTAGACCCAGTCGAGCTTGCCGTTCAGCACGTTTTCGGAGCCGTCCTGGGTCAGCCGCGTCGCGGCCCCGGTGCGCGCGTCCGCGACCCACAGATCGTTCGCGGCCACGAACGCCACGCGCGCGCCGTCGGGGCTGAAGCTCAGCTCTTCCTCGGCGACGTCCGGCGTCGTCGTGAGCCGCAGCGCGCTGGCAGCCCCGGCCCGCGCGAGCCACAGGTCGCGGTCCTTGAGCACGAGCTGCGCCTCGGACTGGCGGTCGCGCGCGGCGCCCGCGTCGACGGCCAGCCGCCGCGCCTCGTCGTCGTCGGTCCCCGGGATCGCGCGCAGCGCGGCCTGCAGCGCGGCCGCGGGCTGATGCGGCGTCGCGGCGCCGGTCCGGGCGTCGACGCGCTCGCGCACCACGGCCTTCGTGGCGGGGTCCGTGCGCGTCGTGAGCCAGCTCGTGGCGTCGAGCCAGGTGCTGGCGGGGGCCGGCGTCCCGCCGTAGGCCACCTTCTCCGACCCCGAGCCGAAGAGCGACTCGAACGTGATCGGCTGCACGCCGGCGGCCCGCAGCGCCCCGGCCGCACGACCCGCGGCCGAGGCCTGGGGGGACGCTGCCTCGGGGCGCGAGGCGCAGGCGACGAGGAGCAGGAGCGGGAAGAAGAAGACCGCGGCGGGACGCGTCGTGTGCATGCAGGGCGCTCGGGGTGGGTGGAGCGCAGAGGGTATCCGCGGACAGGCGCCGCGGGCCGCGCTTCGGGCCGCGAAACCCGCGCGGCACGTGCGCGACGCGCGCGCTGGGCGCGCTGTCTTGCAGGCGCGCTCCGCCGCCGGTATCACCCTCCGCCCTCCGTCCCCCTTCCGTCCCTCCCCGCGCCGCCCCCCATGCTCCCCGCGCTCCCGCTCCCCGCCCTGGTGCTCGTCCCCACCGCCCTGATCGAACCCGCCGCCGAGGCCGCCGGCCCGGGCCTGGGCGGGGGCGCGTTGGCGCTGCTCCTGGGCGTCGTCCAACTGCTCGTGTCGCTGGCGCTCTTCACGCTGGCCGTGAACAACGGCCTGGCCGTCGTCGGCCGCATGATCGAGGGCCTCGACATCTGGGGCGAGATCCAGCGCAAGAACGTCGCGGTGGGCCTGCTGGCGGCCGGCGCCGTGATCGCCTACACGAACGTCGTCTCCGGCGGGATCGAGGGCATGACGAAGGGCCTGCAGAGCCTGGTCGTGTTCGACTTCAAGAACGGCCTGTCGGCCGTGCTGGGTGGCGCGGTGAACCTCGTCGTGGCACTCGCCGTGGCCGGGTTCGCGATCTCGTGGACGTTCAAGATCATGGATCGCTGGACCAGGAGCGTCGACGAGCGGGCCGAGTTCAAGGCCGGCAACGCCGCGATCGGCGTGGTGCACGCCGGCATCCTGATCGGCGCCTCGACGCTCATCGAGGCCGGCGTCTCGGGCGTGAGCTCGGGCCTGACCCAGTTCCTCTCGAGCCTGTTCGCCACGCTGGCCTGAGCCCCGGCCGCCCGTCGTGCGCGCCGCCTGGGAGCTGCTCGCCTGCTCGGTCCGCGGCTGCGCGCGGCCGCTCCAGCGCGAGGACCGCGCGTTGCGCTGCGCGAGCGGGCACGCCTTCGACGTGGCGCGGGCCGGCCATGTCAACCTGCTCCAGCCGCAGGACCGCCGCTCGCTCGCGGCCGGCGACTCGCTGCAGGTCGTGCGCGCGCGCCTGGCGCTCGAGGAGCGCGGGGTCGGGGCCGCGATGGACGCCGCGCTCGCCGAGCTCCTCGGGGAGTTCCTGACGCGCGCGCGGCCGCGGCCGGCCGCGGCGGCGCAGCTCACGGCGCTCGACCTGGGCTGCGGGACCGGAGGCCGCCTGGCACGCCTGGCGGCGCGCTGCGATCTGGCGGGGCTGGGGCTCGACCTGTCCGCGGCGGCGGTCGAGCTGGCCGCGCGCCGCCACCCGGCGCTCGCCTGGTGCGTCGCCAACTGTGACCGCGTCCTGCCCGTGCGGAGCGCCGCGGTCGACCTCGTGCTGAGCGTCGATGCGCGGCGTCCGGCGGCCGAGATCGAGCGCGTGCTCGCTCCCGGCGGTGTGCTGCTCGTCGCCCTGCCGGGTCCGTCCGACCTCGTCGAGCTGCGCGCGGCCGTGCTGGCCGACGCGCGGCCGCTCGCGGGCCTCTCGCGCGCGGAGGCCGAGCTGTCCGCCGCCTTCGAGCTCAGCGCGCGGCGGCGGGTCTGTGAGCACCACGAGCTCGACTGCGCCGGCATGCGCGATCTGGCCCGCGCGACCTACCGGGCCGGCCGCCGCGGCGAGGCCGCGCGCCTGGAGGCGCTGGCCAGCCTGCGCGTCACGGTCGACCACGAGCTCGGCCTGTTCCGGCGGCGCGCGGGCTGATCGCCGCTATCCTCCGCGCGCGATGCGCGAGCGAGGCGCGGCCAGCGAGGACCCGGGAGCGCGCGTGGCGCTGGCGCGCAACGTCGGCCTCGTCGGTGCGACGGCGCTGGTCGTCGTGAACATGGTCGGGTCGTCGGTCTACACGCTGCCAGCCTCGATCGCCAAGGGCGTCGGCCCGCTGGGCATCGTCGCCTGGGTGCTCACGGCGCTCGGCTATCTGTTCGTCGCGCGGGTGTACGCCCGTCTGGGCACGCGGTTCCCGCGCACCGGGGGCCCGTATGCCTACGCGCGGGCCGCGTTCGGCGAGGCGGCCGGCTTCGCGACCGTGTGGTGCTACTGGCTGAGCGCCACGCTCGGCAACGCGGCCATCGTGATCAGCGCCGTGGGCTACGTGCCGGACCTGTGGCCGGAGCTGGAGGGCGACGGCCTCACCCAGTTCGCCCTGGCGAGCGTGCTCTTGTGGATCCTGTGTCTGGTCAACGTGCTCGGCGTGCGGCACGGCGTGCGCTTGCAGGTCGTGATCCTCGTCGCGGGGCTCGCGCCGCTCGCGGTCGTGGGCGTGCTGGGTCTGGCGGCCTTCGACGCCCGCAACCTGGAGCCCTTCGCGCCCGCGGGTTGGAGCGCGCTGCCGGCCGGCATGGCGCTGGTCATGTGGGCCTACTCGGGCGTCGAGTCGGCGGCCGTTCCGGCCGAGGAGGTGCAGGCTCCCGAGCGCACGATTTCCCGCGCGACCTACCTGGGGTACGCGCTGGGCACCGTGATCTACCTGGGTCTGGCGCTGGGCGTGGCCGGGGCCCTCGCGAACGAGCGCGTGGCGGCGTCCACGCGCCCGCTGGCGCTCCTGGCGCAGGAGACCGGCGGGCCGTGGCTCGCGTCGGTGCTGTCCGTCACGGCGATCCTGGCCTGCCTGGGCACCGTGAACGGCTGGATCCTGCTGGCCGGGCGCATCCCGGTCGCGGCGGCCCAGGACGGGCTGTTCTTCCGTTCGCTGGCGCGCATCCACCCGCGCTTTCGGACCCCGGCCCTCGGACTCGTGGTCGGCGGCGTGATCGCCAACGTGATGCTCGTGCAACTCCTGGCCGCGGAGTTCCTGGACGTCTTCGACTTCGTCGTGCGCCTGACGCTGTTCCTGACCTTCGTCCCGCACCTGTTCGCGGCCGCCGCGGACTGGCGCTTCGCACAGGGCCCCCGGCGCCTGCTGTCGGCGCTGGCGTTCCTGTTCGTGCTGTTCACGACCTTCGCGCTGGGGCACGAGGCCTGCCTGCTCGGGCTGGCGGCGCTCGCGCTGGGAGCCCCGCTGTTCCTGGCGCTGCGCCGACGCGCGCCGCCAGCCTGAGCCGCTATCCTCCCCGGCCCGACGTCCCCTCCGGAGTCCCCATGCTGCCCTTGCTCCTCGCCCTCGCGGCCCAGGCCGCGGACGCCCGTCCGTTCTCCGTGCACGACATGCTCGCCATGCGGCGTGTGTCGGATCCCGAGGTCTCGCCCGACGGACGCTGGGTGCTGTTCTCCGTGCGCGACACGGACGTCGAGGCCAACCGCGGCCGCGTCGACCTGTGGCTCGCAGCGGTCGACGGCACGTCCGTGCGCCAGCTCACGGCGCACCCCGAGAACGACAGCTCCGGCCGCTGGTCGCAGGATGGGCGCTCCGTGCTGTTCCTCTCGCCGCGCGGCGGCTCGAGCCAGGTGTGGCGCCTGAGCCTCGACGGCGGGGAGCCGCTCCCCGTCACCGACCTGCCGCTCGACGTCCAGGCCTTCGCGCCGTTTCCCGACGGCCAGCGGCTGCTCCTGGTCCTCGACGTCGTCCCGGACGCCGACGGCGCGCGCGAGATCCCAAAGACCGTCGAGCACGACGCGGCGCAGGCCAAGTCGAAGGTCAAGGCGCGCGTCTACGAGTCGCTGCTGTTCCGGCACTGGGACTCGTGGGAGGACGCCAAGCGGCAACACCTGTTCGTGTGGGATCCAGAGGGCGGCGCGCGGGCGCTCACGCCGGGGCTCGAGACGGACGTCCCGACCAAGCCGTTCGGCGGTTTGGAGGAGGTCGCGATCTCCCCCGACGGCCGCGACGTGGTCTTCACCGCGCGCGTGCCCGGTCGCGAGGCGGCCTGGACGAACGACCTGAACCTGTGGCACGTGCCGGCCGATGGATCGGCCGCGCCGCGGCCGATCACGGCCGACAACCGGGCCGTGGACACCACGCCAGCCTTCGCGCCGGACGGCCGGTCGCTGGCCTACCTGCGCATGGAGCGCGCCGGGTACGAGTCGGACCGCCAGCGCGTCGCCCTGCTCTCCTGGCCGCCGTCGGCTGCGCCGCGCATCCTGACCGAGGCCTTCGATCGCTCGCTGGGCGAGCTCGCGTGGTCCGCGGACGGGCGGACGCTCGTGTCCGCGTGCGACGACCTGGGGCACCACAGCCTGGTGGCCATCGACGTGGCCAGCGGCGAGGTGCGCCGGCTGGTGGCGCAGGGCTCGAACGGCAGCGCCCGCATCGCGGGCCAGCGCGTGCTGTTCCTGCAGAACACGCTGTCGTCACCAGCCGAGATCTGGACCGTGGCCCGCGACGGCTCGGACCCACGCCGCGTCACGGACCTGAACCGCGCGAACCTCGAGCGTACGCGCCTGGGCGCGTACGAGCAGTTCACCTTCCCCGGCTGGAACGGCGAGACCGTGCACGCCTGGCTCGTGAAGCCGGTCGGCTTCGACGCGGCCAAGAAGTGGCCGGTCGCGTTCCTGATCCACGGCGGGCCGCAGGGCAGCTTCGGCAACAGCTTCCACTACCGCTGGAATCCGCAGGCCTACGCCGGGGCCGGCTTCGCAGCGGTGATGGTCGACTTCCACGGCTCGACCGGCTACGGGCAGGCGTTCACCGACTCGATCCGCGGCGATTGGGGTGGCAAGCCCTACGAGGACTTGATCAAGGGCCTGGACGCGGCGCTCGAGCGCTACCCCTTCCTCGACGGCTCGCGCGTGGCGGCCTTGGGTGCCTCCTACGGCGGCTACATGGTGAATTGGATCGCGGGGCAGACGGACCGCTTCCGCGCGCTGGTGAGCCACTGCGGCAACATCGACGAGCGCATGGCCTACTACGACACCGAAGAGCTGTGGTTCCCGGAGTGGGAGCACGGCGGGACCCCCTACGAGAACCCCGCCGGCTTCCAGAAGCACAATCCGATCGACCACATCGCGAAGTGGCAGACGCCGACGCTCGTGATCCACGGCGCCAACGACTTCCGCGTGGTCGACGTGCAGGGCATGAGCGCGTTCACCGCGCTCCAGCGCCGCGGCGTGCCCTCCAAGTTCCTGCACTTCCCCGACGAAAACCACTGGGTCCTGAAGCCCCAGAACTCGATCCTGTGGCACGAGACCGTGCTGGAATGGATCACGCGCTGGACGAAGTGAGCGCCGTGGCGCCGGCCGCGAGCCGTCGCGATCCGAGCCCGCGCCACGCTCGACGTCGGTCTTGATCGAGCCGGCCGGCGGCCGTCACTGGCCCTGGAACATGGCGTCGACCGGGACGATCGACACGTTCGCGGCGGGGATCCCGAGCGGCCAGCGCGCGATGAGCTCGTCCTCGGCCAGGATCTCAGGGCCCTTGACCGCGTCCTTGGCGTAGACGACCGGCGTGGGAGCCTCCGAGGTCAGCGCCGCGGCGAGCCCCTGGGCGTCGTTCGTCACGGCGGCCAGGACCAGCCGGTCGGTCCGCAGGTGCTTTCTGATCGCGGCGTTGACCTCCTCGTGCGTGAGCGTGTCGAGCAGCGCGCGGAAGCGTGCCAGGTGCCCGTCGATCCCGTGGAAGCGGTCGTCGATCGCGTAGCCCAGGCGGTCGTAGGTCGACTCGGCGAAGTGCGTCGAGTAGCCCTTGAGGAAGTCGCGCGTGAACTCGAACTGCTCCTTGGTCAGGCCGTTCTCGGCCAGCGTCTCGACCTCGCGCAGCGCGGCGCGGATGGCGAAGGCGGCGTTCTCGGTCGAGATCGTGCGGATCCAGACCTCGAAGAGCTGTTGCGAGCGCCCGACGCCGGTCGGCGGCATCGAGCGGCGGCCGCCGCGCGGGAAGGCCTCGATGTAGGAGTAGTTGCCGTAGTTCAGGCCGCGCGCCTCGCGGATGACCTGGTACAGGTGGCTGGCGCTGTTGCGGTGCTCGCCGAGCCAGGAGTTCGCGATCCACAGCGCGTAGAACTCGCGCTGGCCGCGGCGCACGGCCAGCGGCGTGCCGAAGCTGATCGAGGTGCCCGTGGCGTCGGGGTTCTCGACGAGCACGACGTGACGTCCCTGGAGCGGCTCGGGCTGGATCGTCACGCGCGGCGGGGTGGCTCCAGGAGGGAGCTGGCGCGCCAGCGTCGACGAGAGGGCATCGGGCAAGCCGGGCTCGTAGCCGCCGCCCACGCCCACGACGACGCCCTGGCGCGTCCAACGCGCGGCGTGGAAGGCCCGCACGTCCTCCAGCGTGAGCGACTTCAGGGCCTGGACCGTGCCGAGCTCCACGTGCGCGTAGCGCGTGCCGCGGAAGATGCGCTCCCACAGCGCCGCCTTGCCCAGGTCCTCGCCCGAGGCGTAGCGCAGATCGTTCTCGATGGCCGAGATCGCCGCGGCCCGCAGGCGCTCGAAGTCCTCCGGCGCGAAGGCCGGCGCGGTCGCCGCTTCGGAGAGCAGCCGCGCGAAGCGCGCCGCGTGGTCGCGGTGCGCGCGCCCGCCCAGGATCGTCATCTCGCGATCCGTGCTGGCCCCGTAGCTCGCCGCCATGGGGAACAGCGCGCGCAGGATCTCGTCGTACGGCCGGTGCTGCGTGGCGCCCTCCGCGACCAGCGCCGCGGTCAGCGCCGCGAGGCCCTCCTTGCCCGGAGGATCGTCCTGGCTCCCGACCTGGATCCACAGCTGGATCGAGACCAGCGGGTCGGCTTCCACCGGCACGAGCACGGGCGGCGCGGCCAGGCGCTCGCTGCCCGCGACCGCGATCGGCTCGACCGCTCGCGTGGGCTGCGCGACCGCGCGCGGCTTGGGCTGGGCGGCAGGTCCGGCGGCGGGGAGCGCCGTCCCGCGCGTGGCGAGCGTGGCGACGGTCGCGCCCTCGCGCACGAGCCAGCGCGCGGCCGCCTCCCGCACGTCGTCCGGCGTCACGTCCTGGAGCGTCGCGTAGTAGTCGTCGACGGCCTCGACGCCGCCGGTGTGGGCCACGACCCGCGCCAGCGACGAAGCCACGCCGTCCGGCGTCGTGAGCCCGGTCAGGAATCCGTAGCGCCGGTGCGAGCGCACCGCTTCGAGGTCCGCCGCGGACACTGGCTCGCGGCCCAGCGCCTCGGCGACGGCCCACAGCTCGGCCTCGACCGCGCGCACGTCGGCCGGGTCCTTGACCAGGGCGAACACGGTCCACAGGCCGGGGTCGCGCGAGGCCTCGAACCAGGCTCCGAGCATCTCGACGCGCTGCTCGTCGAGGACGAGCCGCTTGTAGATCGGCGACGTGGCCCCGAAGCCGATCTCGCCAGCGATGCCACCGGCCACCGCCAGGCGGTCCGCAGGGTCGAAGGCCGGGCTCTTGAAGGCCAGCACGACCAAGGGCAGCGTCTGCCCGTCGAACGGCACCTCGACGCGCCGCAGCGCCGTCTGTCGCGGCTCGCGCGGCACCTCGGGCGCGACGTAGCCCCGCGCCCACGAGCCGTAGCGGGCGCGGATCTCGCCCAGGGTCGCATCGGGATCGAAGTCGCCGGTCACGACCACCACGGTGTTCTCGGGGCGGTAGAAGCGGCGGAAGAAGCCCAGGGAGTACTGGTACTGCCGCGGCATCGCGGCGATGTCCCGCTCGAAGCCGATCGTCGTGTGCTTGTAGGTGTGGGCGTCGAAGGCCGTGTCCTGCAAGGACTCGAACAGGACCTCGAACGGGCTCGAGCGCCCCTTGCGGTACTCGCCGTAGACGGCGCCGGCCTCCGTGCGGAACTGGTCCTCGTCGTACTTGAGGTTCTGGAAGCGGTCGGACTCGATGTCGATGACCGTCGGCAGGTCGCGCGCGCCGACCGACAGGTGGTAGGCCGTGTAGTCGTCCGTCGTGTACGCGTTGGCGTTCGCGCCCATCTGCGCCACGATGCGGTCGTAGACCTTGCCCGGATGGCGCTCGGTCCCGCGGAACATCATGTGCTCGAAGAAGTGCGCGAACCCGCTCACGCCCTGCTCGACCTCGTCGCGCGAGCCGGTGCGCACGATCGTCCAGTACGAGGCCAGACCGTCGCTCGGCATCGGGACCAGGACGACCGTCAGCCCGTTGGCGAGGACCTCGGTCCGAACGGGGTAGGGGAACGTGCCGGTGCGGGCGCTGTCCGGGCGAGCCTGGGCGGAGGTGCCGCGGGGCGCGACGCTGGGTTCGGCGGTCATGTTCGAGGAGCAACCGGCGGCGAACAGCGCCGCGAGCACGAGTCGGGGGTTCATCGGAGGGGGGCGCGCCCGGGTGTCCGCCCGGCCGCGGGCCGCAGAGGGTAACCGCGCGCGCGGCAGTGGACACGTCAGCGCCCGTGCAGCCGGCGGGCGACGCCGGCGGCGAGCCGCTCCAGCGCCGGCGGGTGCTGGAGCAGGAACAGGGACGGCTCCACGAGCTCGAGCTCCATGACGCGCGGCGCGCCGTCCACCCCGCGCGCCACGTCGACCCGCGCGTAGAGCAGCTCGTCCACGAGCGGCGCCAGCGCGCGCTCGCCCAGCGCGCGCTCGCTGGCCTCGATCGGGAGCGCCTCGGAGACGCGCTCGGGGTCGTGCCCGAAGCGCGGCGTCTTGCGCACGGCGTGCGTGAACCGGCCGTCGATCCACACCAGCGCGCGCTCGCCGTGGCCCTCGACCGAGGGCTCGTAGGGCTGGACCAGCACGTCGCGCTCCGCGGCCAGCGCGCGCAGGTGTCGCTCGCCGGCCGCGAGGTCGCCGCCCTGGAAGCGCAGCGTCCCGAACGAGCCGGCGCCGACCGCTGGCTTGACGACGACGTCCTCCCAGCCGCGTCGCGCGCACAGCGCGGCGAGCGTGGCGTCCGAGCCGCGCTGGACGAGCGCGGTGGGGACGATCGGCACGCCGCGCGCCTCGAGCTCGAGCAGGTAGCGCTTGTGGAGGTTCTGGAGCACGACCCGCGCCGGGTTCCACAGCGGCGCGGCGGCCGCCGCGCGCGCGACCCAGCGCTCGAAGGCCTGGACAGCGTGGATGTAGTCCCAGGTGGAGCGGATCAAGGTCGGGACCCGCTGGTCCCAGTCCTCGGCCGGGTCGTTCCAGCCCGCCATGCGCGCCTCCACGCCATGGGTGCAGAGGGCCGTGAGCAGCAGCTCCTCGTCGAGGTCGGGCTCGGGGAGGGGGCGACAGGTCGCGATGCGCAGCCGCATCCGGACGATCCTAGCGGGCGCGCGTCCCAGGCCGCGCGGCGGGTATGCTCCCGCCCGCCGAGGCCTCCCCGCGTGCGCGTCCTCTTCGTCTACCCCAACCTCTACACGCAGATGGGGTTCAACCACGGCCTGGCGTCGCTCTCGGCGGTGCTCAAGCAGCAGGGCCACCAGACGCGGCTCGTGAACCTGAACGAGAACCTGCCGCCGGTTCCCACGCCCGACGAGCTGTGGAGCCTGGTGCGCGGCTGGCAGCCGGGCTTGATCGGCTTCTCGTGCCTGACCCAGCAGTACCGCGCGGCGCTGGAGATCGCCGAGGACCTGCGCGCGCGCGCGGCCTCGCAAGGCGTGCGCTTGCCACCGCTGGTCGTGGGCGGCATCCACCCCACGATGGTGCCCGCGGAAGTCATGGCCGACGGCGCCTGGGACCACGTGGGCGTCGGCGAGTGCGAGGACGCGCTGGCCGAGCTCGTGCGGCGCGTCGAGGCCGGCGAGCGGCCCGACGACGTGCGCAACTTCGTGTCGTGGAAGGGCGGCCTGCGGCCCACGGACGCCGGACGCGGCTCGCACGGCGCGGCCGCCTTCGCCGTGAATCCCGTGGGGGAGTTCCCGGACTTCGCGCGTCTGCCGCTGCCGGACTACGAGCTGTTCGACGTCCAGCGCATCACGGACCAGAAGCACGGCTGGTTCGGGCTGATCAGCTCGCGCGGCTGCCCCTACCGCTGCACGTACTGCCTGAACCACAAGATCGTCGACCGCTACAAGGCCGAGCTGGGGCGCAGCGTCAAGGATCTCGGCTTCTTCCGCTTCCGCCCGGCCGCGGCGCTCTTGGACGAGATCCGGCACGTGCTCGCGCGCTACCGGGGCATCGGCACGTTCATCCTCGACGACGACCTCTTCACGCAGAACGTGCCGCACGCGCTGGAGTTCTGCGCGGCGTACGCGGCTAGCGGGATCGGCGTGCCCTTCGTCGCGAACGCGCACGTGAAGCAACTCGACGAGCGCGTCGCACAGGCCCTGGCCCAGGCCGGATGCCGCATCCTGAAGCTGGGCATCGAGTCCGGCTCTGCGCGCGTCCGCAAGGAGGTCCTCAAGCGCCACATGACGCACAAGGACATCCTGGAGACCGTGGCCGCCGCCGAGCGGCACGGCCTGCACACCTCGGGGTTCGTCATGGTCGGCCTGCCCGGCGAGACGCGCGCGGAACGCTGGGAGACCGTCGACCTCCTGGCGGAGGCGCGCATCGGCCGCTACCGCACCTCGTTCTTCTATCCGTTCCCTGGCACCGACTCGTACCGGTTGGCGGTCGAGGGTGGCTGGTTCGATCCGGTCGGCTCGGCGCACCTGACCGACTTCACCGAGGGCTCGATCCTCGATTTCGGTCCCGAGGAGAACCTGTTCGTCGATCAGCTCGGCACGGTGATGCCGTGGTTCGTGAACGCGCGGCTCGAGCGCTTCCGGGAGGCGCCGGCCTCGGCGCGCTGGCGGCCGCTCGTCGAGCGCGTGCTGGCCATGGACGCCGCGGAGTGGGCCGAGTTCAAGCCGCGGGTGCGCGCCATCGACGCCGAGCTGGCGGCGGCCGCCGCCGCCGCCGGCGAGGAGCACTATGCGATCCGCTACAACGCGTTCATGGGCGTGCGCAGCGACTTCTACCTGGCCGAGGAGCGGGGGCTCGAGTGGGCCACCGCCGCGGCCAGGCCGGCGGCCGAGCTGCGCGAGGCCGCGCTGGCGGCGGCCGCCGCGGAGGTGTGCTGAGTGGCGGGTCCGTGGGGACGTGCGCCGCTCTGCGTCGCCGTGCTCGGCGACGTGATCGCGGACCACTGGCTGCACGCCAGCCCGTCGCGGCTGTCGCGCGAGGCGCCGGTCCTGGTCCTGCGGCACGAGCGCGAGGAGCTCGCCTGCGGCGGCGCCGCGAACGTCGCGCGCAATCTGCGCGCGATGGGGGCGCGCGTGGCGCTGTTCGGCGCGACCGGCCTGGATGCCAGCGGGCGCGAGATCGCCGCCGCGCTGGCCGCCGAGGGCGTCGACGTGGCGGGCCTCGAGGCCGTCCCGGGCTGGACCACGCCGGCCAAGACGCGCGTGCTGGCGGCCGAGCCGCGCCGCAACCCGCAGCAGATCCTGCGCATCGACCGCGAGCCGTCCGCGCCCCTGGACCCCGCGGCGCGCTCGCGCGCGGCGCTGCGCACGGTCGCGCGGCTCGGCGAGTTCGACGCGCTGCTGCTCTCCGACTACGAGTACGGCGCGGTGGGAGTCGAGGCCGCCGAGGCGGCGCGCGCCTTCACGGCGGCGGGACGCGTCGCGGTGCTCGATCCGCGCCGCGGGCTGGAGCGCTTCCGCGGCGCGCTGACGGCCTTGACGCCCAACGTCGGCGAGCTCGCCGCGTTCGCGCGCCGCCCGGAGGCACTGCTGGCGGCTCCGCGCGAGCTCTCGGCCGCGGCCCGCGAGCTGGTCGAGGCCGTCGCCCCCCGTCACCTGCTCGTCACGCGCGGCAACCTGGGGATGGCGCTGTTCGACGCCGCCGAGCACGCGGCCGGCGCCTGGGTCGAGGCTTCGGGCGAGGGGCTCGTCACGGACGTGACGGGCGCGGGCGACACGGCGGCCGCGGCCTTCACGCTGGCGCTGGCCGCGGGCCAGGGCGCGCTGGAGGCCATGCGGGCCGCGAACGCGGCCGCCGGGATCGTCGTCATGCGGCCGGGCGCCGCCACCTGCGACGCGGACGAGCTCGAGGCGGCGCTGCGCGCCGCGCCGCGCCCCACAGCCGTGGCGCTC
Organism: Planctomycetota bacterium; assembly: GCA_016795205.1. Classification (GTDB taxonomy): domain Bacteria; phylum Planctomycetota; class UBA1135; order UBA1135; genus JAEUHZ01. Next base: position 28,554 of record JAEUHZ010000032.1, read on the forward strand.
GAGGGCGCGTGAGCACGCAGCGCACGCCGGCGGACGGTCCGTGCGTGCCGCGCGCGGAGCTCGCGGCGCGGCTCGTCGCGCTGCGCGCTGCGGGTCGCGTCCGGCGCGTGGTGCTGGCGAATGGCTGCTTCGACCTGCTCCACGCCGGGCACGTGCGCTACCTCGCCGCTGCGCGCGCGCACGGCGACTGCCTGGTCGTGGCGCTGAACAGCGACGAGTCCGTGCGGGCGCTGAAGGGCCCGGGTCGGCCGCTCGTGCCGCTGCTCGAGCGGGCGGAGATCCTGACCCATCTGCGTTGCGTGGACTTCGTGACGAGCTTCGGCGAAGAGACGCTGGAGGCCACCCTGCGCGCGCTGCGACCGGACGTGCACGCCAAGGGCACGGACTACGTGCCCGAGTCGGTGCCGGAGGCCGCGGTCGACCACGAGCTGGGCATCGCGATCGCGATCTGCGGCGATCCGAAGCAGCGCTCGTCGAGCGCGCTCCTGGCGCGCCTCACGGGCCATGCCCGGGACGCCGGCCGTTGAGCGCCGAGCGGGCTCCCGGCCCGTGGTGGGCGCTGGTCGCGGCCGGCCTCCTCATGGGGATCTACAGCACGCTGTGCGGCATCGGCGGCGGGATCTTCGCCGTGCCGCTCCTGCACTACGTCTACCGCCTGCCGCTGCGCCGCGCCGTGGCGAACTCGCTGGCCCTGGTGGCGGGCTCGACCAGCGGCGCGACGCTGCTGGAGGCCTTGCATCCCGAGTCCGCGCTGCGGCTCGATCTGGTCCTGGCGCTGGTCACCGGCAGCGTGGTCGGCTCGCGGCTGGGCTTCGCGCTTGGACGGGCCGTCTCGGCGCGCGGCCTGAAGGCCGTCTTCGTGCTGCTCTTGCTGTTGGTGTCCGTGCAGCTCCTCTGGGGCGGCGGCGCGGCCCAGGCCTTCGAGGCCGCGGCGCTGCCGGCGCAGCGCGGCTGGGCCGAATGGGCGCTCGTGGGCGCGATCGGCCTGGCCGCCGGTGTCGTCGCGCCGCTGCTCGGCATCGGTGGAGGGTTGGTCGCCGTGCCGGCCATGATCCAGCTCCTGCCCGGGCTGGGCTTCCTGGCGGCGCGCGCCTGCAGCATGGCGATGTCGGCGGTGAACGCCTGGCAATCGCTGTGGCTCTACCGGCGGGAGGGCGAGATCCGGGGCGCGTTCTCGACGCGGCTCATGCTGGGCGCAGTGCTGGGCTCGGCGCTCGGCATCCAGCTCGTGCACGTCGAGCCGGTGACGCGCGCGGCGCGCGTGCTCGTGGCCATCGCGCTGCTGTTCGCGGCGGCGCGCTTCGCGCTGGATCTCCTGCCGCGCGCGCGCCGGCCGGGCGTCTGAAGCCCGAGCGCCCGTCCCCGCTCGCCTGGGGACGGGCGCCCGCGCGCGCACGAGGCCTCAGGCGTAGAACCCGCGCAGCGCGTCCGCCTGGCTGACGCGTCGCACCGCCAGCATGTGCGCCGCCATCCGCAGGCTGACCTCGTGCTCGGCGGCCAGTTGCGCGACCTCGTTCCAGGCGCTCGTCATGAAGTGCACGAGCCGCTCGGACACCGTGTCCGGAGTCCAGGAGTAGCCGGCCCGGTTCTGGACCCACTCGAAGTAGTTCACGACCGCTCCGCCGCCGGTCGCCAGGATGTCGGGGACCACGCGCACGCCCGACTCGAACAGCACGCGGTCCGCGCGGGTCGAGACCGAGCCGTGCGCGCCCTCGATGATCAGCTTGGCTTGGAGCTGCCGGGCGATGCGCAAGTGCACCGTGCCGGCGACGGCGCAGGGGATCAGCACGTCGCAGGGGCGCACCAGCATCTCCTCGTTGCTGATCCGGTCGAACGAGCCCGGTGCGCCGCGCAGCGAGCCGTGCTCGGCCCGCCAGGCGAGCAGCGCGGGGATGTCGAGCCCGCGCTCGTCGTACAGCGCCCCGTACACGTCGGACAGGCCGATGACCCGGTGCCCTTCGGCCACGAGCAACTGCGCCAGGTTCCCGCCGCGCATTCCGGCGCCCTGGATCACGATGCGCGCGCCGCGCTGTGGGAGCCCCATGGACTCCAGCGCGTGGCCGAGCAGGATGCGCAGTCCCTGTGCCACGGAGTCGGCGTGGCCGTGGGTGCCGCACAAGGCCAGAGGCTTGCCGGTCACGACCGCGTTCTGCGTGTGCCGGGCGTGCATGGAGACCGTGTCCATGACCCAGGCCATGACGTTCTCGTCGGTGGCGACGTCGGACGAGAAGATGTCGCGCTCGGGGCCGATGTCGGAGAGCAGCGCGGCCACGTAGCGGCGGACCGCGCGCTCGACCTCGCCGCGCGTGCGGCGCGTGGCCGCCATGCGGATGCCGCCGGCGGAGCCCCCGAAGGGGATGTCGAGCAGGGCGCACTTCCAGGTCATCCAGCCCGCGACGGCGCGCAGCTCGTCGAGCCGCAGCCCGGCCTGGATCCGCAGCGGGCCGAAGTACGGCCCGAGCCCGGCGTTGTGCTGCACCCGGAAGCCCTGCATGACCTGCAGCGTCCCGTCGTCCATCTGCACGGGCAGCGAGACCTGGATCTCGCGGTCCGGCTTGCGCAGCACGGCGTAGATGTCGGGATCCAGCCCGAGGCGGTCGGCCGCCTCGTCGAAGCTCGCCATCATCGTCGAGAACGGGTTCTCGTCCTCGACGGAGTGGATGCCCGGCGCCGGATCCTCGTAGTCGAGCGCCGACAGGTCGCTGGTGCCGATCACGCGAAGAGCCCCCGCATGCGGTAGACGGTGGCGACGCGATCGATCGCCAGGATGTAGGCGGCGATGCGCATCGAGACCTTGTACTTCACCGAGACGGACGACACGTCCTCGAAGGACTTGACCATGATCTGCTCGAGCGAGCTGTTCACGCGCTCCTCGGTCCAGAAGTAGCCCATGCGGTCCTGGACCCACTCGAAGTAGGACACGGTCACGCCCCCGGCGTTGGCCAGGATGTCGGGCACGACCATGATGCCGCGCTCGTCGAGCATGCGGCTGGCGGTCGCCGTGCACGGCCCGTTGGCGCCCTCGACGATCAGCTTGGTCTGGATGCGGGGAGCGTTCTCGCTCGTGATCTGGTTCTCGGTCGCGGCCGGGACCAGCACGTCGCAGGGGATCTCGAGCTGGGACTTGCCGCCCGGGATGGCGTCGGCGCCGGCGAAGCCCTGCAGCTTCCCGGTGGCCTTGAGGTGCTGGAGGACGGCCGGGACGTCCAGCCCCTTGTCGTTCCTGATCGCACCGTACTGGTCGCTCATGCTGATGATCCGGTAGCCCTCGCGGTGCAGCAGCATGGCGCCGATGCCGCCCACGTTGCCCGAGCCCTGCACGACGACGCGCGCGTCCTGCGGCCGGATGCCGAGCTTCTTGCAGGCCTCGCGGGTCGTGAACAGCACGCCGCGGCCGGTGGCCTCGGTGCGCCCGCGGCTGCCGCCCAGCGCGATCGGCTTGCCCGTGACCACGGCCGTGGTCGTCTTGCGCACGTGCATCGAGTACGTGTCCATGAGCCACGCCATCGTCTGCTCGTTCGTGTTCATGTCGGGCGCCGGCACGTCGCGGTCGGGGCCCAGGATGTCGAGGATCGCGGCCGTGTAGCGGCGCGTGATGCGCTCGAGCTCGTTCTTGCTCAGTTGGCGCGGATCGCAGATCACGCCGCCCTTGCCGCCGCCGAACGGCACGTCGACCACGGCGCACTTCCACGTCATCCAGGCGGCCAAGGCCCGCACCTCGTCGAGGTTGACGTCCGGTGCGTAGCGGATCCCGCCCTTGCAGGGTCCGCGGCTGAAGTTGTGCTGCACGCGGTAGCCGATGAAGACCTCGATGCGCCCGTCGTCCATGACGCAGGGGATGGCGACCGTCATCTCGCGGTCGGGCAGGCGCAGGACCTCGCGCAGGCCGCGATCGAGTCCCAGGTGGTCGGCGGCCGTGTCGAACAGCTGCGCCATGGACTCGAAGGGGTTGAACTCGTTCGCTTGCGCCTTCTTCTCGGCGGCGGGGGCGGTGGACATGCTTCGATCCGGTGGGTGGGGCGTGCCGGCGCGCACGACGAGCGCGCTTCGGACTGCCGTGAGGAGGCGAACAGCCTATTCCCCGGCCGGGGGGCGCGCGAGGGGCCGCGCGTCGCCCGAGGTCCGTGCGCCCGGGGCGGTTAGGATCGGCCCCGCGATGCGCCCCCTCCCCGCCGACGAGCTGCGGCTGCTCCTCGAGCTCGAGGTCCGCAGCCCGCTGCGCCGCCTCCAGGGCCGCGAGACCTTCGAGCACCGCGCGCGGGACGGCCGCGCGATCATCGTCAAGCGCAGCCGCCCGGGCGCACGGCCGGGCGGCCGCCGCGAGCACGACGCATTGCTGTTCCTGGCCGAGATCGGTCTCTCCGTGCCGGCCGCGCTGGGCTTCGTCGCCGGACCCGCGGGGTCGCTCGTGGCGTTGGCCAAGGTCGAGCACTCCGAGACGGCGCGCGAGCGGCTGGCGCGCGCGCCCGCGGCGGCACGGCGCGCGCTGCTGGCGCGAATCGCGGGGCTGCTCGCGCGGCTGCACACGGCCGGCGCGCGGCACCGCGACTTCTACGCGCACCACCTGCTCTTGCGGGCGGACGACGAGCAGCTCGTGCTCATCGACGCTGGGCGCGCCGGCCCGGCACCTTTCCCGCGCTGGCGCTGGTTCGTGAAGGACGCCGGCGCGCTGCTCTCCTCGCTGCCGCCGGCCGCGAGCCGGGGCGAGCGGCTCAGGTTCTTGCGCGACTACCTCGACGCGCGGCAGGTCCGCGACCGCGGAGCGCGGCGCCGCTTCGCGCGCGCGGCGCTGGCCAAGGCCGGCCGCATCGCGGCCCGCGTGCCGCGCGACGAGCGCGCGCCGACGGCGGCCGGGCGATGACGGGGGAGAAGGGCGCCCTGCGGCTCGCGATCCGCGCTCCGAACTGGGTCGGCGACCTGGTCATGGCCACGCCGATCTTCGCCGCCGCGCGCGCCGATCCGCGCTTCGCTGCTGTCCGCGTGTTCGTGCGCCGGCACCTCGCGGGAGTGCTGGCGGACGGACCCTGCGCGGACCTGGTCGAGCCCCTGGCGTCCGACGCGGACGAGCTGCACGCCTACCGCGCGCTCGACCCTGGCTCGCCGCGCGCGTTCAGCCCCGACGCCGTCCTGCTGCTCACGACCTCGTTCGGCGCCGCGCTGCGCGCCTGGCGGGCTGCCGTGCCGATCCGCGCTGGCGCGGCGCTCTCCGGGCGGCGGGCCCTGCTCACGCACGCCGTCGTCCCGCCGACGCGCGACGGCCGGCGGCTCGCGATCCCGACCGCGCACCTCCTGCGCGATGTCGCGGGCCTCCTCGGGATCCTCGTGCCCGACCTGCACCCGCGCCTGTTCGTGCGCGAGGAGCTGGTGCTCGAAGAGCGCGCGCGGCTCGCGCGGCTGGGCGTCGACCTCGAGCGCGGCTACGTGCTGTGTTGCCCAGGGGCGGCCTTCGGCGCGGCGAAGCTGTGGCCGCCCGAGCGCTTCGCCGAGGTTCTCGACCGCCTGTTCCTGGAGCGTGGCTGGCGCGGCGTCGTGACCGGTGGCCCGGGCGAGGAGGCGCTGGTGGGTGCGGTGGCGGCGGCCGCGACGCGCGGCGCGCTCTCGCTCGCGCGCGAGCCGCGCGACCTGGAGCGGCTCAAGGCGCTGGTGGCCGGCGCGCGGCTCCTGCTCGTGGGTGACTCGGGCCCGCGCTGGTACGCAGCCGCGTTCGACGTGCCTTGCGTCAGCGTGATGGGCCCGAACTTCCCCGAGCTCACGGCCACGTCGCTGGAGCGCGCGCGGATCCTGCGCGTCGAGGGCCTGGAGTGCGCGCCGTGCCTGGAGCGCGTCTGCCCGCTCGGCCACCACCGCTGCCTGCGCGACCTCCCGGCCGAGCGCGTGCTGGAGGCCGCGCTGGCGCTCACGGCATGAGCGCGCTGCGGCCGCCGCTGCGGATCTTGGTGCGCGCGCCCTCGTGGCTCGGCGATTTCGTGGCCTGCGAGCCCGTGCTGCGCGCGCTCCACGCCCGACATGCGGCCGCCGGCCTGGCGCAGCGCCTGACGATCGTCGCGCCGGCGCCCTTCCTGGAGCTCGTGCGCGCGCGCCTCGCGGGCGCGCGCCTGGTCGCGGCCGCACGCGGTACGGCCCCGGACCCGCGGGCGTGGGCTGGTCACGACAGCGCGTTGCTCTTGGACGGCTCGGCGCGCAGCGCATGGTGCGCGCTGCGCGCCGGCATCGGCTGCCGCATCGGCTGGTCGGGGGGCGGTCGCGGACCGTTGCTCACGCTCGGCGCGACCCCGGCACGCGAGCGCGGAGCGACGCCGCTCGGGCTGGGCGTCCACGGCCGCTGGCCGCGCCGGCTGCCGCGTCCCTTCGCGTCGGCCTGCGCGGAGCTCGCGGGGCTTGGGGGCCTCGAGGTGCGCGAACGCACGCCGTGCCTCGAGCCCGATCCCGCCGCCACCGCACGCGCGCGCGCGCGGCTCGCGGAGCGTGGGCTCGAGCCCGACGCGCCCTTCCTGCTGGTCAACGCCGGCGGGCGCCCGCACTCGGCCAAGGCGGCGGAGCCGGCCGCGCTGGCCGCGCGGGCGCGCGCGGCCGGGATGGCGGTCGTGCTCGTCTGCGGCCCCGGCGAGGAGCGGCACGCGCGGGCGACGTGCGAGCTCCTCGCCGGAGTGCGTGCCCTGCTGCTCGACGACCCGCCACCGACGCTCGCCGAGCTCGTGGCGCTCAGCGGCCTGTCGTCCGCGTGCCTGACGGCCGACAGCGGCCCGCGTCACGTGGCGCAGGCGCTCGGCAAGCCGGTCACCGTGCTGTGCGGTCCGACGGACCCGCGCCACACGGCCGAGCACGCGGCCAACGTGACCGTGCTGCGCGCCGAGGTCCCCTGTGGCCCCTGCCACCGCGAGGTCTGCCCGCTCCGCGGGGAGGAGCAGCGCGCCTGCATGCGGCTCCTCGCCCTGGACCGCAACGCGAATCCGGATCGCGGCTAGAGTGGGAAACCCACCCCGCCGGTCGCCCCCCCATCCTCAGGTCCCCATGCTGCCTCGTTCCGCGCTCGCCGCTCCCGCCGCCCTCGGCCTCGTGCTCCTCGGCGGGGCGCCCCCCGCTGCCGCGCAGGACGGACCGCCCCGTGCGCGCCTCGTCGGTCGACTGCCCAGCGAGCTCGAACCACGTCCGCTGCCGAGCACGCGCGAGCAGCGCCTGGTGTCCGCCGGCGCGCGGCCGGCGATCGTGATGACGGGCTACTGGCCGCCGTCCAACGAGGCCGTGCGCCGCTTCAGCCCGAGCCCGGCCCAGAACCCCGCGGGCTGGATCGGCTCGAACTGGGAGAATCGCGGGTACGACGTGTACGCGTTCTTCCCCGAGTTCAGCCCGCCGACGTGCACGAACTGCGGGCAGGGCTCGGGCGACTTCGAGGTCGACTACCAGGACACCTCGGCCGACTTCTGGCCGATCGTGAACGCCATCCAGCCCATCGCGATCCTGACCTTCAGCCGCACGAACGAGCAGTTCACGTGGGAGGTCGAGCTGAACGCCATCAACTTCACGAGCTGGGTCAACGACTACACGGCGCCGCTCCAGCCGACGCCCTCGCCGCCGGACGCCAGCGTGCCGGGCGGCACGCTGCGCCTCTCGTCGTTGCCGATGCAGACGATCGTGGACGACGTGAACACGGCCAACCTGGGCCTGTTGCCGTTCATCTGCATGAGCAACAACTCGGGCTCGTTCCTGTCGGGGTTCATGGCCTACCACGGCGTGTGGTACCAGTCGCTGCACGCGGCGGTCGACGATCCGGCGCGTTGCATCGCGGCCGGGCACATCCACGTCGGTCGCAGCATTCCGTTCGCGACGGCGCGCCTGGCGGCCGAGGTCACGCTGCGCTCCGTGATCCGGCACGTGGACGCGACGCTCGACCCGGCCTGCAGCGGCGTGGACCTCCTGTGCGCCACGACACAGAACTCGGTGGGGCCGGGGGCCATCCTGTCGACGGCCGGCTCGACCTCGGTCGGGCTGAACTCGCTGCGCTTCCTCGTGACGGGGATGCCGCCCAACCAAGTCGGCTCGCTGGTCTACTCGGCGAGCACGACGCCGCCGATCGTGTGGGGCAACGGGCTGCGCTGCATCGCGGCGCCCTTCCAACGGCTCGGGCCGATCCTGCCGGCGAGCCCGGCCGGGTTCCTCGACCGCGGCGTGGACTTCACGCTGCCGCCGCTCGCCAGCGGGCCGTTCGCCGCGTTGCCGGGGTCGACCTGGAACTTCCAGTACGTCTACCGCGATCCGGCCGCGGGCGGCGCCAACTTCGACACCACGAACGGGGCGGCCGTCACGTTCTGTCCCTGAGGCGCGGCGCGCGCGCGGTCCAGAGCACGAACACCGATCCCGCGGCGCAGGACAGCGCTGCGAGCACCGCGAGCACGTCGAACGCCAGGGGCCGCCGCCAAGCCAGCGGCCGGTACTCCAGGAACGCCGCGAGGCGCGCGCGGTCCGCGGCCTGGAAGTGCGCGCCGGGCGCTCCGCCGTTCAGCGCCGGGAACAGGAAGCTGGCCGGGTCCTTGGCGTTCAAGTGCCCGTCGCGGGACTCGAACGGGTCCCCGGGACGCAGTGCGCCCATCGGGAACCACTCCAGGCGATAGCCGAACAGCGGCTCGTAGGCGAGGAGCTGCGAGGCCCCGTCGACGAGCAGGTCGTCGCGGCCGACCGGGGAAGTGGGCTCGCCGCGCGCGTTCCAGACCACGTCGTTGCGCGTGATCGCGGGCACCTCGCCCTGTTCGCGCACGCGCCGCGCCGCGGACTCGATGCGCGCCGGGTCGTAGGCCCGCTCGACGTGCGCGCCAGCGTCGCGCAGCGCGTGAGTCGTGAGCACGGCCGCGCAGGCCAGGGCCGCGACCAGCGTGCGGTGGCGCGCCGCGATCGGCAGCGCGTCGAGCGCCAGCGCCGCGGCTACGGCCGCGAGCGGCACGTAGGTCCACAGCCAGCGCAGCAGGTTCGAGGACGACGCGAGCACGGGCAGCGACTTCAGGAACGCGGTCCAGCCCTGGCCGTGCACGTTGACGGCGAACGGCACGGCCAGCGCCAGGGCCAGGGCCAGGGCCGCGGCCGGGCGTGCCCGCAGCGCTGCGGCCAGCGCGCCCCGCGCCCCAGGACCGGCGACCAGTGCCGCGAGCACGAGCGCCGCCGGGACCCAGGTCACGCCGAAGTCGAGCTCGTGCCCGCCGATCGCGAAGCCCGTGTTCACGAGCCGCGCCTCGCCACCCTGGGCGGGCGGAGCGAGGAACAGGGCGCGGGCGACACCCGCTGCCGCGGCCAGGACGCCATCGAAGCCCGGCAGGGGATAGCCTGCACGCGGCGCGTGCGCGAGGAACGCCAGACCGGCCCACAGCTTGGCGCCGCACACGCACAGAGCGAACAGCGCGGCGCAGGCGGCGCGCGCCAGGGCGGCACGCGCGCTCGCGCCGCGCAGCACGCCCGCCGCGGCCAGCGCGGCGAGCGCCAGGATCATCGGCGGCAACCCGTACACGTTGCCCGAGAGGACCTGGTACGCGAGCGTTGCGCCACACAGGACGCCGTCGCGCACGACGCTCGTGCGCGGGCGCGCGGGATCGAGCGGACGCAAGAGCCACCAGGCCGCCAGCGGCAGCAGCATCGAGCCGTGGAACCCGGCGTGACCCGCGAGCAGGCGTGTGGCGTGGAAGCCGTTCCAGGCGAACACGGTCGCCGCCAGGAGCGCGGCCGCGTGGCTCGCGCCACAGGCCCGGCGTGCGAGGAGCCACGTGCCGAGGAAGCCCGTGAAGGCGCCCAAGAGCAGCACGCCGCGCGCAGCCGCGAGCGGCCCGGCCAGCTCGTGCGCGGCCTGCAGCAGCGAGAAATAGGGGCTGGCAGGGTGCGCGGCGAGCGGCGTCCCGCCCAAGAACGCCGGCGTGAACCAGGCGACCTGGAACGGGCCCGTGACCTCGAGCCAGTAGCTCGCGGCCAGGAGGCGCGGCATGACGTAGCTCCAATCGTGCCCCACGAGCGCGTCGGGACCGGGCAGCCAGCGCAAGTGGAGCAGCGCGTAGGGGACGAGCAGCGCGAGGCCGACGAGGGCCGCGCTCCACGCCTCCCGCTGCGCGCCGGCTCGCTGTTCCCCGGGCATGCCTGCGCGGAGCGTAGCAGTCCGCCGCGTCGCCGCGCACGGGACGCTACCTTCTCCCGCCATGAGCTCCCTCGCGTCCCAGTTCCCGCCCGACGTCCCCGACCAACCCGAGCTGGTCTCGATGGAGCGCGAGGGCGACCTCGTGTGGCTCACGATCCAGCGCCCGGACGTGATGAACTGCCTGTCGTTTCCCACGCTCAAGCGCCTGCGCACGCTGTGCGCAAGGCTGCGTGAGGACCTCTCGATTCGCGTCGTGCTGATCACCGGCGCGGGCGACAAGGCCTTCTGCGCCGGCGCGGACCTCAAGGAGCGCAAGACGATGCCCAAGGAGCGCGTGCCGGACTTCGTGCGCAACATCCGCGCGGTCATGGACGACGTCGAGGCCTTGCCCCAGCCGACGATCGGCGTGATCAACGGCGTGGCCTTCGGCGGGGGAACGGAGCTGCTCCTCGCCTGCGATCTGCGCGTGGCCGCTCCGCACGCGGTGCTCGGCCTGACGGAGACCAGCCTCGCGATCATCCCCGGCGCCGGCGGGACCCAGCGGCTCCCGCGCCTCGTGGGTCGCTCGCGGGCCAAGGACCTGATCCTGACCGCGCGCCGGATCGACGCGGTCGAAGCCGAGCGGATCGGCCTCGTGAGCCGCGTCGCGCCTGCCGGGCGATTGCGCGAGACAGCGCTCGAGGTCGCCTGCTCGATCGCCGACAACGGCCCGGTCGCGGTGCGCGCCGCCAAGGCCGCGATCGATCAGGGGGGGGACCTGCCCATCGCGCAGGGTCTCGAGGTCGAGGCCCGCTGCTACGAGCGCGTGCTGCCCACCGCGGACCGCCTCGAGGCGCTGGCGGCCTTCGCGGAGAAGCGCAAACCGAGGTACGCGGGGCGGTAGGCGCGCGGTCCTTGACTCTCTCTCTCTCTCTCTCTACTCTCTTAGGCCGTCAGCCCGTTCCGAGTCCCAGGAGGATGACGTCATGCTGAGATTCTGGTGTGTTCTGCCGCTTTGCTTCTCGCCGGGGGTTGACGGCCCGCCTGAGCAGCCGGTTCCCAACTGCTTGACTTGCGCAGGTTGTGTGTCCAGGACGACTCCGTCGAGCCAGGACTCGGCCCCTGGTTGCGGTTCCGTGGGGATCTCGCTGCTGATTCTCAGTGGGGAGTGCTGCCGATTCGAGGAGGTGGGCACGGGCGCTCAGGTGTGCAAGACGAACAGGAAGTGCATCGTCACGATCACGAGGAACTGGACGGCGACCAGCGGTCCGCCCGAATTCTGCATCTTCCAGGGATTCGAGCAACGCTGCTCGGTGCCGCCAGCCAGTGAATCGAGTCCATCCGTGAGGTCCTGGGACCTTGCATGCGGGGACGGCTACGCGTGGTCGATCCGCGCCATCTGCCCCGGTGGTGGCGCGATCTCGGCCTTCGCGAGCGGTTGCTGCTCGCAATGCGGCTCCAGCAGTCCCTGCCCGCTCGGATGAGCGGTACGCGCGCGTGGAAACGTCCGCATCGAGCACTCGGAGCCCTTGGGCGCTCGGTTCTGCCTGGGTCGTGCTGCTGATCTTCGGAGGCGTTGGCCTGCTCGTGTTCTGGATGAGGGAGCCGCCTGGGCTGGCACCTGCGGAGCCGCCCGTGCACGAGACCGAACGCCTCCAACTCACCGTTGACGCTCCCGCTGTCCGGCAACCGCTCGAGGCAGGTCCAGGCGAGGAACCGGCCGGCTTCCGCTTCGTCCGAGATTTCTGGGGAGCCCGCTGGCCCGAGGTCGAGGCCGACTTCCGCGCGCGGGGGAAGTCGATGGACTGGCCTCAGGCTCCGACGCTCCCCTGGGAGGAGGTCGCCGAGGTTTTCGGGCAGGAGCTGTTCCCACTCCAGGACGCGGAGCGCCAGGAGTACCTCGAGGGCAACCTGCTCCGCTGGCGCGGCGTCGTCGACAAGGAGTGGCTGCGCAACGTGCTCGGCTGGACCTCCCCGGTCGACGACGAGCAGATCGCGCGGATCGAGGACCTTGCCGCACGGCACAACCCGCAGATCGAGGCGCTCGCTCGGGAGTGGATCGACCGCTTCGACTTCGAGATCCGGGCGGCCTTTCGCGCCGGCCGCTACGAGCACGGACCCTTCACGCTGCCGACGGGCGAACCCGGAGCGTACTTCTGGACGTCGGGCCAGGGCCACGAGAGTGGATGGACGGCGCGGATGGTGCTTTCGTTCGACGACTGCCCCGGTCTGGAGGACATGGTCAAGCGGATCCGGCAGTTGGAGACGGTGCGCAACGTGGAGATGCTCGCGGCGCTGCGCGCCGCAAGGTGATCCAGCCCGTCAGGGCGCGACGAAGACGATCTGCGTCGTCGCCGGTCCGTCGAAGTGGCTCGACACCAGCACGATGCGGTCGCGCAGGGCGAAGGCGCGGGTGTGCCGCGTCATCTGGGGCAGGTCCGTGACCACCACCTCCCACGCATCGCTGTCGGGGTCGTAGCGCTCGATCGAGCGGTCGGTCGCCAACTGGCCGTCGGGGCCGCGGGAGGTACCACCCACCAGGAAGAGTCGGCCATCGACCACGAGCAGCTCCGGCGAGAGGCGCGGACGGGCAGGGCTGGCGATGCGCGCGAACGAACGGCTGCGGAAGTCGAAGACCTCGCACTCCTCGACGAGCTCGAACTCGTCGCGCATGCCTCCGACGAGGTAGGCGCGGCCGGAGAGCACGGCGCAGCCGAACGCGCGGCGGGGCGCGGTCAGGCGCACGCCGGCGTCGACCCAGCGCGCGCCCGGATCCGCCAAATCGAGCGCCAGGACCTCGCTCACGTGGCGGAAGGCGTCCTCCTCGTCGCGGGCCGCGTCGTAATCGACGCCACCGAACAGCCACAGCGAGCCGGCCTGCTCGACGACCTGGAACTGCGTGCGCGGCGGCACGAGGTCGGCGCCCGGCGCACGCTCCCAGACGTCGCGTGTGAAGGAGTAGCGGTACCCGGCTCCGCGCGCCTGCGCTCGGCCGTCGGCATGTCCGAAGCCCCCGATCGCGAGCCCGAGGCGGCCATCGGCGAGCAACGCGCCCGTGATCGTCTGGCGTCGCTCCGGGAACGGCGCGCGTGCCTTCCACGAGAGGCTGGCGAGGTCGAGGGCGTGGGTGCCATCCAGGAAGTCCTCGGGTCCGAAGTCGTGCTGCCTCGTGCTGCGGTTGCCGCCGAACAGCAGCAGCTCGTTCTCGCGCAGGAAGCAGCCCTGGCGGTTCTTCGCCGCGTGCGTGGCCGGGAGCGTGAAGCTCGTGACCAGCGGCCCCGCGGCACGCGGGTCGAGCCGCTCGATCAGGCGTACGCGGCCGTCCTTGCGCATCCGGTCGAGGCCGCCCAGGACGAGGGCGCCCCCGCGCTCGTCGGCGACGATCTGGTGGAAGAAGCGAGGGAAGCACAGCGAGCCATGGCGCGTCCAGCTCAGCGTGGCAGCATCGAGCCTCCAGACCACCCCATCCTGGCCCGACGCCAGGAGACCGCCGTCGATCGCACAGGCCGCGACACCGAACGCCGGGCCCGGGAACTCAGGTCCGCGCTCCCAGGTGCCCGCGGCGAGGTCGAGCAGGTCCACGCGCGGGCTGGGCACTCCTTCGCCATCCATGCCGCCGATCGCGGCGACGCGCGTTCCCAGCCGCGCGGCCGAGAGCGCGCGGCGACGGAAGGGTTGCGGGATCGTCCGCCAGCCCGCCGTCGGCCGTGCGAGGTCGAGCAGGACTGCCTCGTCCTGGTAGCGGCCTTCGCGCATACCCGCCAGGGTCCAGCCGCCCATGACGACCAGCGTGTCGCCCACGATCTCCGCGGCGTGCGACGAGCGCGGCTCAGGCAACGGCGGCAACGCGCCCCAGGTGCGTGCCGCAACGTCGTACGCGGCGACATCGGCGAGGCTCGCGAGGTCCGCCAACTCGCCGCGCGCGTTGCGCGCGACCATGCCTCCGGCCCGCAGGACGTGGTTGCCGTGCGCCGTCAGCGAGGCACCCTGGACGGCGCCACTGCCATCGAGCAGCTCGAACTGCCGGGGATCGCGCAGGTTGATCCGCAGGAAGTCGCCGGACTGGCCCTCTCGCGAGTAGGCGTGCGGCTCGCCGTGGTAGCCCCCGAGGATGTAGACCCAACCTGCGTGCGTCGCGGCGCCGAAGCTGGTCAGACCCCGCGGCAGGAGCGCGACGGGCTGACCGCGCACGTCGGGTGCCAACGCGTCGGCGCCGGTTGGGCCAACCGCGGGAGGTGAGAGGGGCCAAGTGAGCGCCAAGAGGCCGGCGATGGGCGTGATCATGAGTGAGATGCGCGGTGGCGTCCGTGAGGGGTTGCGGAATGGAGTGGGTTGGCGCGCTGCGCCGCGTCGCCCCGACGATCAGCGTGTTCGAAACAGGTGGCCGGAGGTCCGGTCGGGTTCGCGCCGACGTTCCCCGGGTGCTTGAGTTCGAGGTCCATCGATTGCCCGCCAGACCTCCGGCCATTCGCAGGTGCGGAGCGCGTACAGCGGTGGGTGCGCCGCGGTTCGAATCCCTGGAGGCCTCAGCTCGACCAGGTGATCTGGTAGGCGTTCGTCAGGTTGAAGGTCGCGCTGGTGCAGTAGTCGGCCGCGTTGCGGTACCAAGCCTGGTAGACGCGGGTCGCGCCGGACCCGACCTGACCGCGCACCGAGACCGGCGCGTCGCCGGGTCCGGGGACTTGCGAGCGGCCTGCACTGTTCGAGCGCGTTCCGATCCGCAGGATCGCGCCAGCAGCGCAGCGCAGGCCGTCGCCGAAGGTCACCTGCGTGGCGCTCGTGCCCTGGAAGTAGAGCGCGGACGAGTTCGGCATCCCACTGGCGGCCAGCACGAGCGTGTCGGCACCCACGCTGGCGACTCCCCAGGCGCCGAGCCGACCACCGTCCGGGTTGACCGAGCTCGCGCAGCCATGACCGGCCGCGCCGGTGTTCGCGCACGGGCAGGCCACGCCGCTGCCGTCGCCGAAGCACAGCGCCACGCCCGGAGGGCACTCCAGCAGCACATCGAGGAGCACCGCATCCAGACTCGAGTTCGCCTGGCTCGCGGCCCAGGTGATCGCGAGCGAGGTCACGGGCGCCGGCGCGGAGCGGAGGTCCCACGTGATCCGGAGTTCCTCGCGGACCTGCGGCTGCGCGACGAGCACGGAGACCGACGCGGGGGGCAGCGAGCCGCTGGCCCCTCCTCGAGTGGCAAAGGTCAGCGCGAAGGTCGTCGCGTCGTGCGGATGGCCCAGCGCGGCGACATGCAGCACGATCTCCTGCGCGCCGCTCGAGAAGGCGGCTTCGATCCGAAATGACGGCGGCGCGAACGGGTGGTAGATGTTGCCCGTGCTCGTGAGGATGGCGCCAGGCACGAGCTGGGTGATCGTCGCCGTGGCATCGGAACCCAGAACGTCGGGAGCGTTCGGTGCCGCGTGGGGGAAAGCGAAGGTCTCGAAACCGTCGAATCGCGCGCAGGGGTCGCCGCGGAAGGGCGGCGCGAGGGCCGAGGTGAAGTCGGCACGAGCACAGAGGGCGCAGGCCGAGGCCGCCACGGCGGCGGCCAGGAGTCGGAGGAGGTTCATGGGATCCTGGGAAGCACCCGGCCCGGGCGCACGGCGCGAGGGCGCGCCCGGGAGCGAGCAACCTTGTACAGAATGAGACTCAGTCTCATCAAGGGCCCAGTGCCGTTTCCCACCTCGCCCTCGAAGACTGGTCGCGGTCCCAAGTTGCGAGCCCAGGTGGCTCTCGAAACGGCCGGACGTGCGGAATCGCGCAGTCCGCGTATCCTCGGAAACCCTGTAGCTGTAAGGACTTCCGTGAAGACAGCTGCCGACCTGCTGTGCCGTGCGGCAAACGCTCGTTCGTACCCGGGGTAGTTCAGGCTGAGCGTGCGGAATCACACAGTTTCCCAGGCCGAGGCCCGGCAGCGTGTCGCCCCACGCTAAGGTCAGCGCAACGAAGCCACCAGCTCCTCGCACGTCGCGCGCATGAAGCTCAACGTCCTCGAAGACGGCACCGAGACACCCTACGCCTTCGACCGCGCCGCGATCTCGATCGGCCGCGCCCCCGACAACGACGTCGTCCTCAAGAGCTCGCTCGTCTCGCGACACCACTGCCGCATCGAGCACGACGAGCGCGGCACGTGGCTCGCCGACTTGGGCTCGGCCAACGGCACGAGCGTGAACGGCGAACGCGCCCAGACCAAGCGACTGGCGGTGGGCGACCGTCTGCAGGTCGGTCAAGTACGGATCGAGGTCGTCGCGTTGCCCGCGGGCGAGGCCAACCCGAACGAGACCCAGGAGGTGGCCGTGGAGGCCGACCTGGAGCCCGGCCTGCGCACGCTGTCGGGTGACGCCGCCGACGAGCGCGACGAGCTGCACGTCTTCGCGCGGATCACGCGCGAGCTCGTGCGCGAGACGGATCGCGACGCGCTGCTGCGGTTGGTGGTCGATTCCGCCGTGCGCCTGTTCCACGCCGAGCGCGGCTTCCTCCTGCTCCACAAGCACGGCGCGGAGAGCCGCCCCGCCGAGGATCCCTTGCCGCTCGCGGTGCGCGTGGCGCGTAGCTTCGACCGCGCCGACATCGCCGTGCCGCACACGCGGCTCTCGCTGGGCATCGCCCGCAAGGTCTGGCGCGAGGGCCGCGCGCTCTTGTCCGTGGATGCCGGACGCGACGAGCGCTTCGACGGCATGCAGAGCGTCGAGGACCTGCGCCTGCGCTCCGTGCTGTGCCTGCCGATCCGCGTCGAGGAACGCGTGGAGGGCGTGCTGTACGTCGACAACCGGCTCCAGGAAGGCGCGTTCTCGCGCAAGGACCTGGAGCTCGCGGACTTGCTCGCGAACCAGGCCGGGCTGGCCATCCTGAACGCGCGCCGCATCGCGGATCTGGCCGAGAAGAACCGCGAGCTGGCCCAGTCACAGCGCCAGGTCGAGCGGCTCAACGAGCTCCTGGGCCGCAAGGTGCGCGACCGCGACGCCGAGCTGGCCGTGGTGCGCGCCGAGCTCGGCCGCGAGCGCGGCCGCTACGACTATACCGCGCTGGTCGGCGCCTCGGACGCCATGCGGCGCGTCTTCCAGCAGCTCGACCGCATCGTCGAGAGCGAGCTGCCGGTCTTGATCTCGGGCGAGAGCGGCACGGGCAAGGAGCTCATCGCGCGCGCCATCCACTTCAACGGCCCGCGCCGCGACAAGCCCTTCGTGTCGGAGAACTGCGCCGCGCTGCCCGACACCCTGCTGGAGAGCGAGCTGTTCGGCCACTCGCGCGGGGCGTTCACGGGCGCGCACCGTGCCAAGCGCGGCCTGTTCGAGACGGCCAGCGGCGGCACGCTGTTCCTGGACGAGATCGGGGACATGAGCGCCGAGATGCAGAAGAAGCTGCTGCGCGTGCTCCAGGAGGGCGAGCTGCGGCCCGTCGGCTCCGACCAGCGCGTGCAGGTCGACGTGCGCCTCGTCGCCGCCAGCCACCGCGACCTCGAGGCGTTGGTGCGCGCCGGCGAGTTCCGCGAGGACCTCTACTATCGGATCCACGTGCTCCACGTGCCGCTGCCGCCGCTGCGCGAGCGGCGCGAGGACATCCCGCTGCTCGCCGAGCACCTCCTGGCGCGCGCCGCGCGCGAGGCCGGCAAGACCGCGCCGTTCCTCCAGCACGAGGTCGTGGCGGCCCTGGTGGGCCACGACTGGCCCGGCAACGTGCGCGAGCTGGAGAACGAGATGCGGCGTCTGGTCGTCCTGGCCCAGGGCGAAGTGCGCCTGGAGCACGTCTCGCCGTCCGTGCTCGATCGCCGCGGGCTGCGTCCGGCCACGCCCGGAGGCGCGCACGACGCGGCGGTCGACATCCGCTCGGCCGTGGCCGACCTCGAGCGGCGCTCGATCGAGGCGGCGCTGGTAGCGGCCGGCGGCAACAAGAGCCGGGCCGCCGCCGAGCTCGGGATCAGCCGTTTCGCCTTGCAGCGCAAGCTGGACAAGTACGGCCTCGACGGCGGGAAGGTGCGGGCCGACGAGGAACGGCCCGAGTAGCGGGAGACCGGGGCGCGCCGCAGGGGTACCTTGGAACGCGCATGCAGCCCACCCGCGCCGCGCTCGTCCTCCTGCTGCTCCTCGTCGCCCTGGCCGGGCCGGCGCGCGCCGACCTGCTGGTCACGAAGGACGGGCGGCGCTTCGAGGGCAAGGTCGTGTCCGAGACGCCTTCCGCGGTGAAGTTCCGCACCGGCGCGGGCGAGATCGAGATCCCGCGGGCGCAGATCGAGAGCCTCACGCTGGGCAAGACCAAGGCCGAGGAGCTCGCCGAGCGGGAGCGGGCGGCCCGCACGGCCGAGGAGGTCTTCCAGGTCGCGAAGTGGGCCGGCGAGCAAGGCCTCAAGTCGCACGAGAAGCGCCTCATGCGGCGCGCGCTCGAGCTCGACCAGAAGCACGCGGGCGCCAACCTCTACCACGGTCGGGTGCTGTGGAAGGGCGAGTGGCTGGAGCCCGCCGAGCGCGACCGTCGCGCGCGCGAGGAGGAGGACGCCGCCATGCTGGCGCGCGGCCTCGTGCGCTTCGAGGACCGCTGGGTCACGCCCGAGGAGCGCGCGCACCTCGAGCGCGGCGAGGAGCTCTTCGAGGGGGTCTGGCTGCCCTTCGCGGACGCCCAGCGCCGGCGCGGGCTCGAGCTGCACGACGGCCGCTGGCTGCCGCGGCCCGAGGCGCTGGCCAGGAACGGCGTCGCCGCCGCGGCCCAGGTGGCGAACCAGCCGGTCCAGACCGCGCTGGGCCCCGACGCGATCGTGGCCGGGCCGCTCGACGCGGCCGTGCTGGCGCGCGTCGTGGACGGCCTCGCGGTCGGGCGCGCCTGGTTCGACGCGGCGTTCCAATCCGAGCCAGGGCTGGCGCTGTTCGGCGGCCGGCTGGCCGAGTTCCACCTGTTCGAGGCCGACGAGGCCTACCTGGCCACCGTGCCGCACTTCGCGTCGCTCACGAAGACGGTCTCCGACGGCTGGGCCGAGGCGGTCGGGCGGACGCACGGGTTCCTGTGGTGGGATCCGTACCCACTGTCCTCCGCGCGGCGCTGGAAGCGCAACCAGGCCGACCTCGTGGGGCACTGCTTCCACCACTGGGGCCACCTGCTCCTGAACCGCCTGGGCTACGACGGGCGTCTCCTGCCGCCCTGGTTCGACGAGGGCGTGGCCGCGATCCTGGAGCACAAGACCCACGGTCGGAACGACGTGTTCTGCCGCGGGACGCGCAAGGAGCCGCGGCCCGCGGGACCCAGCACGGGCGGAGGGACGCCCAAGCCCAAGCCCGGCACGACGGTCGGTTCCGGCGCCAGCACGCGCGCCGTCGCGCCGTTCGATCCCAAGGCCATGCGGGACGGCGCCTGGCTCGCGGCGCTCCAGGCCGGGTTGGGCCAGGTGCCGTCGTTCGACGACCTCGCCAGCCTGCAATTCGACGAACTCGAGGCCGCCGACATCGCGGCCGCGATGGCCATCGTGCAGTGGCTCGAGAGCCGCGGCCCCGGGGCCTTGCGCCGCTTCCACGACGAGCTGCGCAAGCGCGCGCCGCCGCAACCCGCGCGCGTCATCGAGCACGCGGCGGCGCGCTTCGCCTGCTACGAGGCCGCTTTTCGCGCCGCGACGAACCTGGGCGTCCTGGAGGCCGACCGGGCCTGGAGGGAATGGACGGCGAAGCGCTGAAGCCGCGCGATGTCCCGCGCATCCCGGGGTATCGCATCGAGGGCGTGCTCGGACGGGGCGCGACGGGCACCGTCTACCGCGCGCGCCAGCTCTCCGTCGACCGGCTCGTGGCGCTCAAGGTCCTGCACGCGGACCTGGTCGGGGCCCAGAGCGCCGAGCGCCGGCTGCAGCGCGAGGCGCGCGCCACCGCGCGGCTCGCGCACCCGCACATCATCTCGGCCATCGACATGGGCGAGGTCGACGGCCGCTGGTGGTACGCCATGGAGCTCGTCGACGGCGTCTCGCTCCAGGAGCGCATCCGCGCTGGGCCGCTCTCCGAGCGCGAGGCGCTGCGCATCGCGATCCCGATCGCCGAGGCGCTCCAGCACGCCTTCGAGCGCGGCGTCGTGCATCGCGACGTGAAGCCCGCGAACATCCTGCTCGAGCGCGGCGGTCGCGCGCTGCTCGTGGACCTGGGCCTGGCCTTCGCCGAGGACGACCCGCTCGTCACGAAGGACGGCGCGACGCTGGGCACGCCGCACTACATCAGCCCGGAGCAGGCGCGCGACCCGAGCCAAGCCGACGCGCAGAGCGACCTGTGGTCGCTGGGGGCCACGCTCTACCACGCCGTGTGCGGCCGACCGCCCTTCTCGGGCAACAGCGTGGCGGAGATCCTCTCCTCGGTGCTCTACGAGCCCGTGCCGGATCCGGCTGCTCTGGCGCCGCAGGTCTCGCGCGGGTTCACGCTGATCTTGCGCAAGTGCCTGGCACGCGACCGGGCGCGCCGCTACGCGACGCCGGCCGAGCTCGTGGCGGACCTCGAGCGCGTGCGCGAGCGCCGCGCGCCGAACGTGCGCCGCGCGGCGCTCGAGCCGGTCGCAGGCGCCAGCGCACGGCGCCTGCGGCGGGCGGCGCTCGCGCTCCCGGCCGCCGTCGCGCTCGCGCTCCTCGCCTGGCAAGGGCTGGGCGGCGGGGGCACGGAGCCCGCGGACGAGGCTCTCCCGACCGCGGTGGCAAGCGACCCGATCGAGCGCCTGATCGAAGCGGCCGAGGGGCCCGCCACCGAGCTCGGGCCAGCGTTGGCCCGCGCCGTGGCGCTCGTGCGCGCGCTGCCACCGGAGTCGCGCGAGGCGCAGCGCGCGGCCGGGGCGCGCGCGCACCTCGAGGCGCGCCTGGCGGCCGAGATCCAGCGCTTCCAGCTCGCGGCGCAGCCGCGCTTCGCGGCCGCGTTGCGCGAGCACCAGTTCGAGGACGCGGCCGCCCTGGCCTCCACGACCCTGGAGCGCGAGTTCGCGGCCGCGACGGGCGGGGCGGCATTGCCGCCAGACCTCGAGGAGTCGCTCGTCGGCTGGCTCGGCGGGCTCGCGGCCCGCGTCGACGCCGAGCGACGCGCCGCCGAGGAGCGCTTGCGCGCGGCGTTGCGCGAGGAGTGGCGCTCGCGCGTCGTACCCGAGGTGCGCGCGCAGCTCGAGGCCGGACGCTGGCGCACGGCGCGCGCGCTGCTCACGACCGGCCTGCGCGCCTGGGCCTCGGGGGCTGGGCTGCCGCGCGCGGGAATTCCCGCGGCCGCGCTGGAGACCGAGCTGGCGCGCTTGCGCGACGAGGCCGTCGAGCCCGAGCTGGCGCGCCTCGACGCGCGCTGGGGCGAGGTCGACGAGCTGCTGCGGGCCTGGGTCGCCGAGCGCTCCGCGGCCCTGGCCGGCGCGGTCGAGGGCCGCACGCTCTCGGATGGTGCCTCGCTCCTGCGCACGGAGTGGGAGCTGGAGCTGGAGCGCCGCCGCCTGTCCGTCGAGGAGTTCCCCGCGGGTCTCCTGCACTTGGCGCACGAGGAGCTGGCCAAGGCCGAGCGCGCGCTGAGCGATCAAGCTCGCGCGCTGGCGGTCGACGACGCGCGACGCGGGCTGCTGGAGCTCGAGGACGAGACGCTCGCGCTGTGGCGCGCGCGCCGCTACGCCGAGGTCGCCGAGCTCCACGAGCGCGCGTCCGAGGAGGCCTGGCGCCAGCCCGTTCGCGCGGTCCACGAGCTCCGCGCGCGCGAGGGGCGGCTGCTCGAGGACCTCTTGCGCCGCGCCTCGGCCGGGGTCCTGGCGCGCGACGGCGAGCGTGTCGAGCTGGCGCTGGGCACGATCACCTATGCGGGCCGGCTGGCGGCGGGCCTGGATCCGCTGGCGCGCGGGTTCGGTCTCGCGCTGGAGGGCGGCAAGCCGCCGCTCCTGGTCCTGCGTGCCGGGCCGGGGCTGGAGGGCGCGTTGGTCGTCGCGCCCGAGATCGTCGAGTCGTTCGCGCGTCTGGCGAGCACGCCGGACGACCGGCTGCTCGGCGTCCTGTTCCGCCTGCGGGAGGGACGCACGCGCGAGGCGCGCGACGGACTCGACGCCGGCGCGCTGCCGCGTGACGAACCGCTCGTCGCCGACGCGGAGGAGCGCGTGCGCGCCTCCTTGGCGGAGCGGCGCTCGGAGGCCGAGGCCGTGCGCGAGGCCGCGCTGGCGCGCTACCGGCTGGCGCTGCGCGAAGGACGCGAGGGCACGGACCCGGCCCGGCTCGCCAAGCGCATCGAGCGGATCCTGCGCGAGGACTCGGGCGCGCTGTCGGCCGAGGAGGTCTCCGAGCTGCGGCGGCTGCGCGACGAGCGACTGGCGGAACTCGCACCGCCCTCGCCCTCCGTCGAGGAGCTGCTGCGTCCCAACGTGTTCACGGCGCTGGGCGGCGCTCGCGTGCGCCTGCGCTACGACCTGGACGCGCTCAAGCCGGGTGGGCTCGACCCCGGGACCTGGATTCGCGACGGGCAGGGGCGCGTGTCGTTGCGCTACGCGCTGTCGGACTCCGATCTGCTTTCCCGGGCGGGGCCGAGCCTCGTCCTGCGCGAGCCCCTCGAGGTGCAGAGCGAGGCGGTCGACGTGCGCTTCGCGCTGCAGCCGCGGGCCGACGCGCCGCCAGACCTGCTCCTGGCGTCGGTGTGCGGCTTCCACGTCGTGATCGCGGCCGGCCGAGCCGGCAAGCCGTCGCGCGTGCTCGTCGACACCGGCGATCCGGCCCAGCTCGTGGCCCGCGCGCGCGCGGGCGAAGGCCGCGAGGTCGCCTCCGTACGGCCGGGCGTGGCGTACGACCTGCGGGTCGTGGCGACCCGCGCGCGGGGCGTCGTGCTCGTCGAGCTCGACGGCCGCCGGGTGGCGCTCGAGCAGCGGCCCGTGCCGCGCAACGACCTCGGTGACCGGCTCGTCGCACTGCGCAGCTTCGAGCCGCTGCGGCTCGTGACCCTGACCGTCGAGGCGGCCGTGCGCTGAGCGCCGGAACGTCGAGCGGGGCCCGCGCGCGCCCGGCTCGAACCGCGCTCGCCGTCAGCCCCTGCTCGCGGCGCGAGCCCGAGCCGCGCGCGCGTCGCTCAGGGTCGGGCGAAGCGACGCACGACCTCGCGCGCGTCCGCGATCCGCGCGGGCGGAGCCAGATCGGCGACCGCATCGACGACCTCGAAGACCTCCTCCGGTCGCGCCCCGCAGCGCACCGCGCCGCGTGCATGGCTCGCGAGCTGTCGCCCCTGGCCCAGGACCGCGAGGGCCGCGCACGCCAGGAGCTCGCGACGGTCGGCGGCCAGGCCGGGGCGCGCCAGGACGCGGCCGTAGGCGTGCTCGACCACCTGGCGCGCGAAGAGCGGGTGGTAGCGCTCGAGCAGGGCGCGGACCTCGTGCTGCGCCTCGGCGTAGATCCGGCCGAACAGCTCGGCGCCGCCGGTCGTCGGTTCGAGCAGCTCCGCGGCCGACGGCGCGCCCAGCCCGCCGGCGGCGTCGAGCACGCCGTAGGATTCGACCGCGCGTGGCACGCCGGCGAACACGTGCACCATGAGCAGCGCCTCGCGCCAGCGGCGATCGGGCTCGCCTGCTCCTGCGTTCCGGCGTTCGGCGCGCACCGCGTCCCACGCGCCCAGCACGCAGGCTGCGAAGAGTCGCGCCAAGCGGCGGTCGGCGTCGGGCAGGCTGGCCTCGCTCATGACGGCCGAGCGAACGCGCCGATCCGCGCGCCCAGGCGCACGGTTTCCCCGGGCGCGAGTTCCGCCCGCGGGGTCGCCGCGCCGCGCGGCGCGACGAGCACGATCGTCGAGCCCATCTCGAAGCGTGCCAGCTCGGCGCCCCGCGCGAAGGACGAGCCGGGGCGCACGGGCTCCGTGGCGTAGCTCGGCTCGACGCCGACGACGCGGATGCGCCCCACGTTGAGCGCGCCCACGAGCACGAGCAGGAACGTCCCGCGCGGGTGCTCCAGCCGCAGCACGCAGCGCTCGTTCACGTCGAGGACCCGCCGGCGCTCCAGCACGGCGGGCGCCACGGAATGGCGCTCGCCGTCGATCCAGCGCGCCGCGGTGAGCCGCGCGTCGAACGGGGCGTGGATGCGGTGGTAGTCGCGTGGGGACAGGTAGATCGTCCAGGCACTGCCGCCCTCGAGGTCGAGCCCGACGTCGAGGCCACCGGCCAGCTCGGCCAGCGAGTAGGAGCGGCCCTTGGCCTGGAGGATCGTCCCGCGTTCGATCGTGCACACGGTCTGGACCGTGCCGTCGACCGGCGAGAGGACCGCGAGGGGATCGGGATCCAGCGGTCGTGCGCCGGGCTTCAGCTCGCGCACGAAGAAGGCGCCGAGGCTCGGAAACTCCTCGATCGCGAGGCGCACCTCCGCGAGGTCGGCGCCGACGTGGCGCGCGAAGCCCCGGTAGACGGTCCCGCGCAGGCAGCGCGGCACACGCCGGTCGGTCGCCCAGCCCATGAACCGGGAGAGAGCCCGGCGCGCGCAGCGCGTCATCCGCCCGGCGCGCCTCCGCCTTGTCCGCCACCGCCGCCCTGCCCGCCGCCGCCCTGCCCGCCGCGGCGACCAGGGCGCGCGCCCGCGCCGCCCTCGAAGCCGCCGCCGAACCCGCCGCGGAAGCGGTCCATCTCGCTCTCCGCGATCTGCTTGCCGAGGTCGGGCCCGAACAGGCGCTCGAGCTCGCCGTTGGCCCAATCGCGCGCGTCGCGGAACGAGCTGCGCAGCTGCTCGCCGTCCAGGCTGCCGGACTCGCGGGCCTGCCGCATGCTCTCGCGCAGCTCGTCGATGCGCGCGCCCGAGCGGCGGTAGAAGTCGGCCAGTTGGCGCTCCTCGGCCTGGTTCAGGCCGAAGCGTTGGGCTTGCCGGTTCGCGCGCTGAACCAGCGCTTCCTCCTCGCGGCGCGCACGCTCCTCCTCGCGGCGGCGCTCCTCGGCGGCCTTCTCGTCGGCCAGGACCTGCAGGATCTGCTCGCGCTGGACGGCGACCACCGGGCCCGCACCCGCTGGGGCGGCCGGCGTGGCGACCTCGGGCGCGACGGGCGCGCGGGCGGCCGCGGCCCGCAAGGCGCGCACTTCGGCCTCGAGGTGCGCGACCTGCATCGAGAGCTCGACCACCTGCTTCTCGGCGGCGGGGGAGAGCGCCACGGCGGGCGCGGGCTCGATCCGCGCGGGCTCGACGGCCGCCGTCGAGCGCGTCGGCGCGGGCGCGAAGAGCAGCGCCCCGGCGGCGCCAGTGGCAGCCGCGACGAAGAGCCCGACGACGACGAGGAGGAATTTCATGCTGGGTTCCCGACGGGTGCGCCCGTCCACACGTGGATCCTAGGGTCTGCCAGGGCCGGAGGCACGCGGAAGGGGGCCGTCGATGGACTCGACGCCCCGGGTGCCCCATCCTGCGGGATCCAGGAACCCCGCACGCCCCCACAGGTTCCTCGCCGCCGCCGAACCCCCGCCCCCCATGGATCTGACCTTCAGCGACGAGCTGCGCATGCTGCGCGACCTGGCTCGGGACTTCACCGAGACCCGCATCCGGCCGATCGCGGCCCAGATCGAGCGCGAGCACCGGGTGCCGCGCGAGCTGTTCGGGGCGCTGGCCGAGGCCGGGCTCCTGGGGGTGGCGATCCCGGCCGAGCACGGCGGAGCGGGTCTGGGCGAGACCGGACTGTGCGTGGTCATGGACGAGCTGACCCAGGGGGACTTCTCCGTGGCCGTGACCTACGGCGCGCACGCCAGCATCGGCGCGATGTCCGTGGTCGTCGGCGGGAACGCGGAGCAGCAGCGCCGCTTCCTGCCCGACATGGCCAGCGGCAAGCTGCTGGCGGCCTACGCGCTGTCCGAGGCGAACGCCGGCTCGGATCCGGCCGCCATGCGCACGACGGCGCGTCCAGACGGCTCCGGCTGGGTGCTCGACGGCGAGAAGGTGTGGATCACGAACGGGGACGTGGCCGACGTCGTCACCGTCTACGCCGTGACCGACCGCTCCAAGGGTGCCAAGGGCATCACGGCCTTCCTGGTGCCGAGCACGTCGCCGGGCTTCAGCGTCGGCAAGCGCGAGGAGAAGATGGGCCAGCGCGGCAGCTCGACGGTGGCCCTGGCCTTCGACGGCGTGCGCGTGCCGGACGAGAACCGCCTGGGAGAGATCGGCGGCGGGTTCAAGATCGCCATGGCGACGCTCGACCGCGGGCGGCTGGCCCTGGGCGCGAACTGCCTGGGCTGCGCGCGCGAGGCGCACCGGCTGTCCGTCGACTACGCGCGCCAGCGCGAGGCGTTCGGCAAGCCGATCTCGGAGCACCAGGCGATCCAGTGGATGCTGGCCGACTCGGCCTGCGACATCTTCACGATGGAGAGCCTGGTCTACCGCGTGGCGTGGATGTGCGACCAGGGGCAGTCCTTCGGCCGCGAGTCGGCGATCGTGAAGCTCGTGTGCTCCGAGGCCCTGGACCGCGTGGTCGATCGCGCGGTGCAGATCCACGGGGGCATGGGCTACTCGGCGGAGTACCGCATCGAGCAGCTCTACCGCGACGCGCGCGTGACGCGGATCTACGAGGGCACGAGCGAGATCCAGCGCATCGTGATCGCCCGCGACGTGCTGCGCCGCGGCGCCTGAGCGGGCCGTGTCGCGCACCCTGCTCGTGCTGGCCAAGGCGCCCTGGGCCGGGGTCTCGAAGACGCGCCTGCAGGCCGAGGCGCGGCTTGGGCCCGAGGCCCTGGCGCGGCTCCTCGAGGGCTTCGTGCGCGACGTCCTGGCGGCCTGCGCCGCGGTCGAGGAGGCGCGGCTCGAGATCCACGCCGCGCCGCCGGGGAGCGAAGCCCTCTTCCGCGAGCTGGCGCCGCAGGCGGCGGTGCACGCCCAGGTCGACGGAGACCTCGGCGCGCGCATGCAGGCCGCCTTCGAGGTTGCCTTCGCCGCTGGCGCGCGCGCGGCGGTGCTGATCGGGACGGACGCGCCGCACCTGGGTGCAGAGACGCTGCGCACGGCCTTCGCGGCGCTCGAACGCGCGGACTGCACGCTCGTGCCGGCCGAGGACGGCGGCTACGCGCTGCTCGGTTGCTCGCGCTGGTCGCCGGGCCTCCTCGACGGCGTCGAGTGGAGCAGCGAGCGCGTGCTGGCGCAGACCTTGGAGCGCGCGGCGCGCGCCGGCCTGTCCGTGGAGCTGCTCGCGCCGACCTTCGACGTCGACCGCGCCGCGGACCTCGAGCGGCTCGCGGCGCTGCTCGCCGTGGATCCCCGGCGGGCGCCCGCGACCGCGGCGGCGCTGCGCGCGGCGGGCCGCGCGCCTCAGTAGCCGAGCGCCTTCAGGACCCGCACGACCTCCGCGTCACCCGCCTCGAGCGCGTCGCGATTGGCCTGCAGGATCGCGCCGATCTCGGGGAAGCGCGCGTCGAGCGCCGTGAAGCGCAGGAGCTCGGCCTGCAGCCGGTCGACCGGCGCGCGCGGCGGCGGCGCGGGCGCGAGGTTGTGGGACTCGTAGGGATCGGCGGCCGTGTCGTAGAGCTCGTCCGAGAGGCTGGCGAGACGGCGCTCGCCGTTCGCGCCCGGGACGTGCGCGAAGCGGCGGATCCACTTCCAGCCGCCGATGCGCACGGCCTTGGCCTGCACCGCGCCGTCGAGCGCCTCGCGGTCGACCTTCTCGGAGTAGACCGGTCGCGCGGGTTCCGACCCACTGGCCCAGGCGCGCGCGAGCGACGTCCCGCGTGCAGGCCCGTCCGGCGCGAGCGGTGGGAGGCCGAGCAGGTCCAGGATCGTCGGCGCGAGGTCCGCGAGGCTCGTGTCCACGCCGCGCACGCCCGGCGCCGGGCGTCCGGGGAGCGTCGCGGGCCAGTGCACGACGAGCGGCACGCGCACGCTGGCCTCCGAGGCGTTGCGGCCGTGCTCGAACCAGTAGTCCTGCTCTCCCAGGCTCTCGCCGTGGTCGCTGGTCACGACGACCAGCGTGCGCTCGAGCTCGCCCGCGGCGCGCAGCGCGTCGAACAGGCGCCCGAGCTCGTGGTCCACGTAGCGCACCTCGGCGTCGTAGCGGTCGCGCACGCGCGCGGCGTCGATGCGGCCGTGCGCGTCGCGCGCGTCGGCGGGCACGTTGTACTCCGCGATCCAGCGCCGGTGGATCGCGCGCGGGTCGTGTGGCGGAGCAGGCGGGATCCACTCCGGCTCCTCCCGCTCGAACACGCGGTGCTCGGCGGGCGCGTCGTAGATCCCATGCGGGTCCATGGCGTGCAGCCACAGGAACCAGGGCGCGCCCGCGCGGCGGAACGAGCCGCGCGGGCCGGCGTCCGCGGCCGGCGGCCCGAGGCCCAGCGCCGCCAGCGCGCCATCGACCAGCGAGCGCGCGGTGCGTTGCGGCACGTTCTCGGGCGGCACGCCCAGCTCGTCCGGCAGGTCCTCCGTCCACGAGTCGAAGCCGCGCGCGAGGCCCGAGAAGCGCTCCAAGAGCACGAAGTTCCCGACGATCGCCGCCGTGGCGTAGCCCGCCGCGGAGAGCCGCTCGGACAGCAGCGGCCGGGCCGGATCGAGCGGCACGAGCAGGTCGCGGGCGCCGTGCTCGTGCGGGTAGAGTCCGGTCATCAGCGTCGCGATCGAGGGCGTCGTCTTGCCACGGGGGGCCGTGACGCTCGTGAAGCGCAGGCCCTCGCGCGCGAGGCGGTCGAGGTGCGGCGTGACCTCGCGCGGGTAGCCGGCCGCGGACAGCCGGTCCGCACGCCAGGTGTCGATCGTGACGAGCAGCACGTTGGGACGCTCGGGCGCCGGCCCGCAAGCCGCGCCGCACAGCGTCGCGCAGAGCAGGACCGCGGCCCTCATCGCGCGGCCACGAAGTCGGGGTCCAGGTAGCGCGCGCCGAGCTCCCGGGCACGCACGCGCTCGGCCGGCTCGGGCACCGCGCGCTGGAACGCGAGCTCGAAGCGCGCCGCGAAAGCCGCCACGACCAGCTCACCGAGCTCGGCAGGTGTCGGGCCCCCGGGCAGCGTCGCGACCCCGGTCTCGAGCGCCGAGCCGCCGATCTTGATCGAGCCGTGGTGCAACACGCGTCCCCGGCGGCGTCGCTGCGCCGTGCCCACGCCCTTGCGCCCGTCCCAGGCCAGGTCGAGCGGAGTCGAGGCGTGGAAGCACATGCCCGTGCCGGATCGGTCCGACTCGAGGGTCGTCGCGCCGCGCGGGACGGCGTCGACCCCGGCCGCGCGCAGTGCGTCCGCCAGGGCGCTGTGCACGCGCTGGTACGACTCGCGCGTGGCGCCGCGGTAGAGCGGGTGGTCGAGGCGTGCGGCGATCGAGAAGGTCAGCTCGCGGACGTGGTGGATCGCGCCGCCGCCCGTGATGCGCCGCACGAGCGCGCGCGCCTGCTCGCGTCCGGGGACGTCCGCCAGGGACTGGAAGTAGCCCAGCGAGAGCGTGTCCGGCGACCAGCTGTACAGGCGCAGGGTCGGCGGCGCCTCCTCGGCCTCCAGCAGCGCCTCGTCGAGGCCCATGTTGAAGGCCGGATCGGCGCCCCAGGTCACGACGAGACGCCAGGCTTCCACGCCACGATCGTACCCGCGTGGCGCGCGGCGCTCGACGGCCCGCGGGCCGCGCGGCCGGCCGCTCAGGCGGTCGGAGCGCCGGCGGCGCGTCCGGCGAGGTAGGTCTCGCAGACGAGCTCGAGGATCTCGGGCCGGTCGTCGGGGTCGATCCCCAGGGCGTCGAACTCGGGCAGGCTCTCGAGGCGCGTGGCCTCGCCCAGCCCGCCGATCGACAGCACCAGGTCCAGCGTGTGGACCAGCCGGGCCAAGGCCGCCGCGCGGCTGTGCTCCGCGTTCTTCTCGTAGTGGTGGTGGCAGCCGGCCACCGAGACCAGCTCGTCCGGCAGCTTCCAGGCGCTGGCGATGCGCTCGCCGGCGCGCTCGTGCTGCAGGAAGAACACGCGGCCGATCAGGCAGGGCCGGATCTCGAAGCGGTCGCGCACCTCGCGGCGCACGGTCTCGAGCAGGGCGATCTTGCCGATGTCGTGGAGCAGGCCGATCAGGAACGCCCGGTCCGGCTCGAAGCCCAGGCGCGGCGCGATGGCGCGCGCGATCTGCGCCGCGGACTGGGACTGGCGCCAGACCTCGGTCGCGATCGCGGCCAGCCCCTTGTCGCGCAAGAGCATCGTGCGCATCGAGACGGACATGATCATGGAGCGGGTGGCGCGCATCCCCAGGCGCACCACGGCGTCGCGCAGCGTCGTGCACGGATGGTGCGTGGCATACAGCGCCGAGTTCGCCACCCGCAGGAGCTCGCTCGTGATCACGGCGTCGTGCGCGATGAGCTCGGCCACGTCGGCCACGCTCGAGCTGTTCTTGGACGTCATCTCCATCGCGGAGAGCGTCGTCTGGGGGAGGTGCGGCAGCTCGAGCTGTCCCTCGTCCACGCGGTGCGAGACGGCGGCCAGGACCTGCTCCTCCTTGGCCGAGAGCGTGGCATTGAAGTGCTCCCGACCGTCGAGCATGGCGAGCAGGTCGCCGTTCAGCGCGGGCTGGTCGAGGTTCGGCAGCGTGGCCGGAGAGGGCAGGGCCCCCGCGATCGAGTCGACCGCGCGCGGGTCGAGGCGCGGGCGGTCGGGCTGGCGCACGCGCGCGGGACCGGCGGCGCGTGGGGAGCGGGTGGTGGCCGGCGCCGCGGGACGCGCGACGAACCCGAACAGGCGCTTGAGGAAAGCGAGCATGGGGGATCCGGGGTCCGGCGCGGACCCGCGACCCGCCACCTATCGGCCCGAGGTGGCGCCGGGGTTGATTCCGTGCGCCGTTCGGGGCGACGCCGGCGGCCTCGTCGCCGTGCCCGGCCCGCGGCCCGACGCCCCCGGCCCCGCGACGGAGCCGTCCCGGCCCGCGCCGCCGGCTAGCGCGCGTAGGCCTCGAGCGGCGGGCAGGCGCACACCAGGTTGCGGTCCCCATAGGCATTGTCGACCCGGCCGACCGCCGGCCAGAACTTCGCCGTCCGCGTCCAGGGGGCGGGGAAGGCCGCCCGCTCGCGCGAGTAGGCGTGCGGCCAATGGTCGGCGACGACCGCTTCCTGCGTGTGCGGTGCGTTCTTGAGCGGGTTGTCCGTCCGGTCGAGTTCGCCGCGCTCGATCGCGCTGGCCTCGGCCCGGATCAGGACCAGGGCCTCGACGAAGCGATCGAGCTCCGCGCGCGACTCGCTCTCGGTCGGCTCGACCATGAGCGTGCCCGCGACCGGCCAGCTCATCGTCGGCGCGTGGAAGCCGAAGTCCATCAAGCGCTTGGCGACGTCCTCGACCTCGACGCCGGCGCCTTTCAGGGGACGGCAGTCCAGGATGCACTCGTGCGCCACCAGGCCGCCGGGCGCGCGGTACAGGATCGGGTAGTGCGACTCGAGGCGCTTCGCGACGTAGTTCGCGTTCAGGATCGCGACCTCGGTCGCGCGACGCAGGCCGTCCGGACCCATCATCGCGATGTACATCCAGGAGATGGGCAGGATGCTGGCGCTACCCCAGGGTGCGGCCGAGATCGGACCGATCGCGTGCTGGCCGCCGACCGCGGCGCTGGGATGACCGGGCAGGTAGGGCGCCAGGTGCTTCGCGACGCAGATCGGGCCCATGCCCGGCCCACCGCCGCCGTGCGGGATGCAGAAGGTCTTGTGCAGGTTCAGGTGGCAGACGTCGGCGCCGAAGTCGCCCGGCCGGCACAGGCCGACCTGGGCGTTCATGTTGGCGCCGTCCATGTAGACGAGCCCACCGTGGCGGTGAACGAGGTCGCAGATCTCGGCCACGCCCGCCTCGAACACGCCGTGCGTCGAGGGGTAGGTGATCATCAGCGCGGCCAGGCGCGGCGCGTGCGCCTCGGCCTTGCGCGCCAGGTCGGCGACGTCGACGTTGCCCTGCTCGTCGCAGTCGACGACCACCACCTGCATGCCGGCCATGACCGCGCTGGCCGGGTTCGTGCCGTGAGCGGAATGGGGGATCAGGCACACGTCGCGCTGCGGCGCGCCGCGGTCCTGGTGGTAGGCCCGGATGACCTGCAGGCCGGCGTACTCGCCCTGGCTGCCGGCGTTGGGTTGCAGCGAGGTGGCGTGGAACCCGGTGATCTCGGCCAGCCAGGCCTCCAGGTCCGCGAACAGCTTGTGGTAGCCGCGGGTCTGCGCGTCGGGCGCGAAGGGGTGGATGCGGCCGAAGCCCGGCTCGGTGATCGGCAACAT
This sequence comes from Planctomycetota bacterium, assembly GCA_016795205.1. Classification (GTDB taxonomy): domain Bacteria; phylum Planctomycetota; class UBA1135; order UBA1135; genus JAEUHZ01. Next base: position 60,716 of record JAEUHZ010000032.1, read on the forward strand.
CTCCGCCGCCGCGTTGAGCTTCATGGTGCACGATCCCAGCGGGATCATGGAGTGCACCAGCGACAGGTCCTTGGCCTGCAACGCGTGCAGGTAGCGCATCATCTCCGTCTCGGAGCGGTGCGCGCGGAAGATCGGATGCGTGAGGATCTCCGTGCGGCGCGCCTGGCGCCCCAAGTCGGGCGCCGAGGTGCGCGCGGCGAGGTCCTCGACGTCCTCGGGGAGGACCTCGCGGTTCAAGATCACGCTCGCCAGGTCCGCGACGTCGCGGACCGTGGTGGTCTCGTCCAGCGCGATCCCGACGCCGTCCTCGAAGGCCCGCAGGTTGATGCGCCGGGTCTCGGCCGCGCGCAGCGCGCGGCGCAGCTCGGAGTGCGAGAGATCCACGCGCAGGGTGTCGAAGCACAGACCCGGGCGGACCTTCGCGCCGGCGGCGCGCAGCGCCTCCTGGAGCGTCGCCGCCAGGTGCCGCACGCGCGTCGCGATCCGGCGCAGGCCGTCGGGGCCGTGGTACACGGCGTAGCTCGCGGCCATGACCGCCAGCAGCACCTGCGCCGTGCAGATGTTGCTGGTGGCCTTCTCCCGGCGGATGTGCTGCTCGCGCGTCTGCAGCGCGAGGCGCAGGGCACGCCGGCCGCTCTTGTCCACGGACACGCCCACCAGCCGGCCCGGGAGGCTGCGCTTCCAGGCCTCGCGCGTCGCCAGGAAGGCGGCGTGGGGCCCGCCGAAGCCCAGCGGCACGCCGAAGCGCTGCGTGTTGCCGACCGCCACGTCGGCGCCCCAGGCGGCCGGTGGCTCGAGCAGCACGAGCGAGAGCGGATCGCAGGCGGCCACGACGTGGGCCCCGGCGGCATGGGCCCGGGCCGCGAAGCCCTCCAGGTCGCGCACGACGCCGTCCGTCGCGGGGTGCTGGGCCAGCGCGCCGAAGAAGCGTCCGGGCTCGAACTCGAAGGTCAGCGGGTCGCCGACCACGATCTCGAAGCCCAGCGGCAGCGCGCGCTGCCTCACGACCTCGATCGTCTGCGGGTGGCAGGCGGCGTCGACGAAGAAGGCCTGGGCGCTCTTCGACTTGGCCACGTCGTGCAGCAGCGCCATGGCCTCGGCCGCGGCGGTGCCTTCGTCGAGCATCGAGGCGTTGGCGATGTCGAACCCGGTCAGGTCCGCGACCATGGTCTGGAAGTTGAGCAGCGCCTCGAGCCGGCCCTGCGAGATCTCGGCCTGGTAGGGCGTGTACTGCGTGTACCAGCCCGGGTTCTCCAGCACGTTCCGCAGGATGACCGGCGGCGTCACGCAGTCGTGGTAGCCCTGGCCGATGTAGCTGCGGAAGACCTGGTTCAGGCCCGCGATGCGCCGGATCTCGGCCAGGGCGTCGCGCTCGGACAGGGCTGGCGGGAGCGCCAGCGGAGCGCGCATCCGGATGGCGCGCGGCACGGCCGCGTCGACCAGCTCGCCCAGGGAGCCGTGGCCCACCACCGCGAGCATCGCGCGCACGTCCTCTTCGCGCGGGCCGATGTGCCGGTCGACGAAACGGTCCTGCTGCATCGCGGGGTTCTCGCGCATGGGGGTCGTGGCGCCGGCGGCGCGCGCGGCTTCGCGGATCGTCATGGGGGCGGTCGTCAGGGTCGTGATCGGTGAGCGCTGGAGCGCGGGCTGCGGCGGCCGATCAATGCTTCTTCTCGGCCAGGAACTGCTCGTAGGAGGCCGCGTCCATCAGCTTCGGCAGGTCCTTCGAGTTCGGGCGGATGCGCACCAGCCAGCCCTGGTTCCAGGGATCCTTCGAGAGGATCTCCAGGTGGTCCTCGATGGCCGCGTTGGTCTCGACGACCTCGCCCGCGACGGGCGCGTACAGGTCGGAGACCGCCTTGACGGACTCGATCTCGCCGAAGGTCTCACCCTGGTCCAGGGCGCGGCCGGCCTCGGGCAGGTCGCAGTAGACGAGGTCGCCTTCGTTGCCGTTGCACAGCTCGTTGATGGCGAAATCGGTGATGCCGACGAGCACGGTGTCGCCGTCGGGCTTGACCCACTCGTGGCTCTCCGTGTAGCGGCGGTCGTCGGGGCGTGCGGAACGTGCGCTGGACTTCTGGCTCATGGGATGGGGGTTCACTTCCGGGTCCGGGAGAAGAAGGGCAGCGCGCAGAAGGCCGCGGCCTGGCGCTTGCCCTTGACGTCGATCTCGCACGCCGCACCCGGCTCGCCCAGGGCGAGCGGGACGTAGGCGGTACCGATGTTCGTGCCGAGCGTGGGGGACGGCGAGCCCGAGACGACCGCGCCGACCTGCTCCCCGCCCACGACGACCGCGTAGCCCTGGCGGGGTGCGCGCGGGCCGTCGGTCTTGAGGCCGACCAGGCGGCGCACGGGTTGCGCGCGGATGGCCGCGAGCGCCGCGCGCCCGATCCACTCGCCCTTCTCGGGCGCGAACGAGACGCCGAACTCGAGCCCGGCCTGGATCGGGTCGTGCGTCGCGTCGATCTCGTGGCCGTAGAGCGGCATCCCGGCCTCCAGGCGCAGCGTGTCGCGCGCGCCCAGGCCGATCGGCGTCATCCCGTGCGCCTCACCCGCGGCGCACAGCTCGTCCCACACGCGGCCGACCTCGGGCGCGGGTACGTAGAGCTCGTACCCGAGCTCGCCCGTGTAGCCCGTGCGGCTGATGCGCACGCCCGGGATCCCGCACACCTCGCCGAACGCGAACTTGTAGTAGCCGAGCTTCGAGAGGTCGATGCCGCGCACCAGCTTCTCGACGATGGCGCGCGACTCCTGGCCTTGCACGGCGACCATCGCCAGCTCGTCGGTCTGGTCGTGGATCGCGACGTCGAAGCCGCGCGCGTGCTCGCGCATCCACTCCAGGTCGGCGGCCGTGTTCGAGGCGTTCACGACCAGGAAGACCTCGTCCGCGCCGGGATAGACCAAGAGGTCGTCGATCGGCATGCCATCCGCGCGACAGAACAGGGCGTAGCGGATGGCGCCGACGGGGATCCGCGCCACGTGGTTCGTGGCCACGAGGTCCAGGAACGCGACGCGATCCTTCCCGGTCACGCGCACGCGTCCCATGTGGGACAGGTCGAAGAGCCCGGCGCGCGTGCGGACCCGCGTGACCTCCTCGAGGATCGGGCCGTACTGGACCGGCATCTGCCAGCCGCCGAACTCGACCAAGCGCGCGCCGTGACGGACGTGGCGGTCGTGGAGCGGAGTGTGCTTCATCGCGGCGGGGGAGTGCGGGGCTAGGGCGGGATCGTCCAGGGAATGGGCCAGGGGCGCGTCCCCTCGCTCGGCGGTCGCGCCCCTGTCGATTCCCACGCGCGCCGGGGCGCGGAGGGAGCATTCCAGGGCCGGTCGATGCCCCCCGAGTCCTTCTGCCTGAGAGTTTCGCGCCGCGCGGTCGCGGCGCTTGCCCCTTCGGCGCCCGGCGCGAGGCCGGGACTCTCCCCGAGGTCGACGACGTGTTGTCGGCGACCACTCTAGTGCCGCGGCGGCGGCCCGCCAAGCGCGCCGGCGGGCCGGCCGCAGCGCGGGGCCCGGGGTAGGCTTGCGCGTGTCGTCCCCTCGCGCCGCCTGTCCCCCGGCAGCGCTGCTCTGGCTCCTGGCCTTGGTCGGGGCGGCGCAGCGTGCGTCCGCGCAGGCCGACCCCTTCGCGCCCGGCGTGCGCTGGACGCAGGCTCCGGCGCCGGGCGCGCCGGCCCTGCCGCGCGCCGCGGCGCTGGCGGCCGACGACAACGCCGGCCTGGGCGCCTGGTCCGGCGCGCACCCCGGCTTCAGCGCCGGCTCGGCCCACGCCTTGGGATCCGCGGATCCGTTCGCGCGCGAGGCCGCCGCGCCTGGCGCGACCGGCTCGTCGGGCATCGCGGCCGGAGCGGGTCCCTGGATCTACATGCTCTCCCAGGTGCCGGCGCCCGATGCTTGGAGCCGGCGCACGCGCGTCGAGGGCGCCACGGTCGACGCCGCCGCGTCCGCGGGAGCCCTGGTGCCGGCCTGGGTGCGCGAGACCGCCTTCGCGGCGAACGGTCCGGCGCGCATCGCGGTCGAGGCCAGCGGCGCGAGCGCCTGGTTCGCGGCCTTCGACGACGGGGCGCGCCGCGTGCGCGTCGAGCGGCTCGCGGGCGCGGACGGCGCCGTCCTCGCCGCGCGCGACCTCGACGCGGTGGGGCTCCAGGAACTCGCCGTCGCCGCGGACGGCTCGCGCGTGGCGCTCGCGGCGGGGCTCGACCTGTTCGTGCTCGACGGGCAGGGCGCGACCGTGCATCAGGCTGCCCTGACGGCCACGACCACGGCCCTTTCCCTCTCCGGCGACGGGCACGTGCTGGTCCACGGCGTGACGGGCGGCCTGGCGCGGCGCGTGCAGGTCGGAGCGTCCTACACGGTGGCGCCGGGCGTCGCCGCGGGTCCCGGCGAGCTCGCGGTCCGCGCGGCGCTGGACGCCGCCGGCGCGACGCTGGCCATCGGCTGGTGGCACGCCCCGACGGGCGTCGCTTGGCGGTTCGAGGTGCACGACCTGGTCCTCGCGACGCGCGTCGTCGAGCGTGTCTTCGGCGGGGCGCCCGGTGGGCTCCAGGACCTGCCGACGGCCGTCGCGCTGACGCCGGACGGCCGGCGCGCCGCGTTCACGTGCTGGAGTGGCGCGACCGGGGCCCCCGAGCTCGCGATCTGGGATCGCGCCAGCGACGCCTGGGTCGTCGAGGCGGACCTCCCGGGCAGTGCTTTCGCGCTGGCGCTCGACGCCACGGGCACGCGCGCGCTCGTCGCGGCGAAGTCCGCGCACGCCAACGTGCTGTCGGCCACGGGCGAGCTCGTGCTCGTCGACACGGGCGAGCGGGACCTCCAGGTCCTGGGCCCCGCGCAGACCGGCGGCGTGCTGCACCTCGCCGCGCGCCAGAGCGGCGCGACGGCGGTGCTGTTCCTGTTCGGCGACCCCGCGCCCGCGCCGTTCCGCGTCCCCGGGGTCGCGGGTCGGCTCCACCTCCAGCGGGCCGGTCTCGGAGTCCAGCGCGTGCTCGCCGGTCCGGACGGACGCGCCGACCTCGTGCTGCCGCTGCCGCTCGACCCCGCGGCGATCGGCAGCGTGCGCCACGCCCAGGCCGCGTTCCGCGGACCGGGCGGCACGACCTTGGGCGCGACCCTCGTGCGCGTCCGGATCCTCTGACCGCGCGGGAAGCGGCTTCCCGATCGGCCTCAAGGGCCCCGCGCGACGGGGCCGATACGTGCCCCGATCGCCTCCGGGCCCCTCCGGCGGGGATCCGTCCGCCACGACCGCGCGGACGACCCGAACGATCCACGAAGAGAATCACCGAGGTCCCCGATGCGTCTTGGGAAGTACGCGCTCCACGCGGCGTTCGCCGTCTCCCTGTTCCTCCCCGCCTGCTCGAGCGGGTCGGATCCCATCGCCATCAACTCGATCACCGCCGCGGTCCAGGACCTCGATCTCGATCCCACCGGGCGGACGACGACCCTGACCTTCGCCCGCGCCAGCGGGCTGGCGGGCGCCAGCGCGGCCAACTTCGTCGCCGAGGATGGCGAGACCGCGACCTCGGTCGCGGTCGTCGGCTCGACCGTGACGGTCGAGTGGGACGGCCGCGTGACGCCCTCGAACCGCGTGCGCACGAGCGGGCTCCCGAACGTCGCGGCGGACTACGTGTCCGTGACGACCAGCGACGCCTCGGCACCGGCCTTCGCGATCACGTCCGGCACGCAGGTCGCTGGCCTCGGTGGCGACGAGATCGTCGTGACCTGGAGCGGGCCGTACGTCGTCGCGGCCGACGCCCTGGACCTGGACAACTGGACCCTGCGTGTGCAGGGGCTGTCGCTGGACCTCACGGGCTCGACCTTCGACTTCGACGAGGGCACGCAGGTCCTCACGATCACCCTGGGTTCGCAAGCCGACCTCCACGCGAGCTTCACGCTGGCCGCGAGCAACGTGCGCGGCGTGAACGACGCGACCGTCGCGTCGACTGCGGTCGCAGGCGTGGCCGCCGGCGACGCCACTGCGCCGGCCTTGGTTTCCGTCGTGCAGAACCTGGACGAGGACGAGTACGGGCGCGTCGTCGACCTGACGTTCGACGAGGCCATGAGCCCGCTCTTCTCGACCTCGACCGCACGCTTCTCCGTCGCCGGCCCGGTCGCCACGACCAGTGTCGAGCAGCCCTCACCGGAGGTCCTGCGCGTCACCTTCAGCGCGCCGGTCGTCCCCGGACAGCAAGAGGTCACGCTCGACCAGGTGGTCGACGCGCACGGCAACGCGCACCCTGACGGGAGCTTCGCGGTGACGCAGCCCGCGCCCGTCGCCAACGCCTTCGCCTCGACTCCGGCGGCCACCACGGTCGCCAACGCCGGCGGCGACTCGATCACGGTCGTCACGACCCAGGCGCTCGATCCCGTCACGGCCATCGACCCCGCGGCCTGGACGCTGATCGTCGACGGCGCCCCGATCGACCTCGCGGACCAGGTCCTCGACTACGACCTGATCGGGAAGACGCTCACGATCGAGCTCGACTTCGACCTGTCCAACGGCGACGCCTTCTCGATCGCCGGCGCCGGCGTCCTGGACGTCGACGGCGAGGCGTTCGCGCTGAGCTCGGGCGGCACGGTCGCGGGTGACGCGGCCGCTCCGCTGGTGAGCGCCGTCGTGCAGAACCGCAACGTGGACCCCACGGGTCGCACGCTGGACGTCCAGTTCTCGGAGGACGTGCGCACGGCGGGCGCCCAGACGTTGGGCAACTACTCGATCAGCGGGGCGCAGGCCCTGCAGTCCGCGACCCTGCTCGCGGGCCTCGACACCGTGCGCCTGGTGTTCGACACGGTGGTCATCCCCGGCGACTTCACGCTGGCCGTCACCAACGTGGCCGACCTGGCGGGCAACGCGCTGGTCGCGGTGCCGGCCGCGACGATCACCTCGACCGACGCCACGCGGCCGAACCCCACGGTCGTCGACGCCGTGGCGATCGCGGGCGCGCAGAACGACGTGGTCGCCGTGCTCTTCGACGACGACCTGATCGCGTCCGAGATCGAGGACCCCTCGAACTGGACGATCGAGTCGCCCGTGGGCACGCCGGTCTCGACCGCCGGCGCGACGGTCAGCTACACGTCCTCCAGCCGGCTGGCCACCTTGATCCTGGCGAACGCCGAGAACTTCCAGCGCGGCGACGACTACCAGGTGGCCTTCACGAACGCGCGCGACCTGGGCGGGAACGTCGTCACGACGACCACGCTCGGCGGCCTCGTGAACGCGGAGACGCGTCCGCCCGAGGTCCGCACGGTCTACCGTGAGTCCTCGGTCGCGAACGAGCTCGTGGTGGTCTTCACCGAGCCGTGCGCGCACCTCGACGACCTCTACGACGCGCTCACGAACCCCTCCGGCACGCGCTACGACCTGCGCGACGACCTGGGCAACCTGCGCGGCCGACCGGCCACGGCGGTCCCGGGCGAAGACGGCCTGCTGGTCCGGCTCTCGTTCGGCTTCTCCGTGAACGCCAGCGACACGCTGGACGTGTTGGGCGCGACCGACCTGGCGGGCAACCCGCTGTTGCCAGCCGTCGGGGTGGCGACCGTCGCCGAGGACACGGCCCAGCCGTCCCTGCGGGCAGGATTCTCGACGCTCACGGCCGTCTCCGGCGAGAACAACGACCTCATCGAGGTCGTCTTCGACCGCCCGATGAACCCCTGGGGCCTGACCGAGCCGGGTCACTACGAGATCACCGGTCCCGCCGGACTGGTCGACATCGCGAATGCGTCCTTCACGTTCGACGGCGACGCGACCGTCACGATCCGCTTGCGCGCGGCCAGCGCCAACGACCTGGTCACGGGCGCCGGCTACACGCTGGCCGTGAACGAGGTCTGGTCCGCGCAGGGCACGCGGCGCACGAGCGCCGACGTCGAGACGCCGATCCCGGTCCTGGGCGACGCCGTCGCGCCGTTCGTCGCGGTCGGGGCCGTGCGCCTGGATCCGGCTGACGCCAACTCCCTGCTCGTGACCGCCGACGAGACGCTGTCCGCGAGCGCCTCGGCGCTGGCTGCCAACTACGACCTGAACAGCGGCACGCTCGCCACCTCGGCCAGCCGCATCGGAGCGCGCGTCGTGCGCGTGACGTTCCCGGTCGCGCCGACGGCTGGCGACACGCTCGAGTTCACGGTCACGGACCTGGCAGGCAACGCTACCGGCTCGATCACGCGCGTCGTGACCAGCGCCGACGTGGCGGCTCCGCTCTTGACCGCGGTCTCCGGCACGATCGTGCCAGGCTATGGCGGCGACTACGTCGAGATCGCCTTCGACGAGCCGGTCACGAACGGGGTCCTCGCGCTCCCCAACTGGACCCTCACGAGCAACGGCTCGCCGGTCTCGTTGGCCGGCGCGCGAGCGACGATGCTGGGCTCGACCAGCAGCGTGCGGATCTACCTGGGAGCGGGCATCGATCTCGACTCGGCGGGTCAGGTCGCGGTGACGCTGGCCTCGGCGGCCGACTTCTCCGGGAACTCGCTGGCCGGGCCGGTCGGCCTGGCCGGTGCCGTCGCCGGCGACTCGACGCCGCCCTCCGCGCTGCAGTCCTTCGTGAACTGGCGCGTGGACCCCAGCGGCGCGACGATCGACGTGTGGTTCGACGAGGACGTCGAGGCCGCGGTCGCCGGTCTCGCGGCGAGCTGGTCGGCCTCGGGCGGCGTGACGGTCTCGGCGGCCGCCCTGCTCGAGCGCGACCACTATCGGCTGACGCTGTCGGCGCCGCTCTCGAGTTCCGGCACGGTGTCGATCGCGAACCTCCGGGATCCGGCCCGCAACGCGGCCGGCGTGCTGGTCTTCGACCCGCTCGAGTGAGCGGCGCCCCCGCCCGGGGGCCCGCAGTTCCTTCAGCGGCGCGGGCCCCCCTGGTCCGCGCCGCTCGCATTGGTCTCCGGGTCCGAATCGCGGACGCGCCTTCAGGACGCCGCCGGCGCGGCCCGATAGGGCGGAGGTGCTGGGGCCCCGCAGCGTGGGTCCGGCATGCCCCCCGAGGATCCCGTTGAGCACGCAGGCCCAGGACAAGCAGCTCTTCGTCGACGACGTCGTGACAGCCCTCACCGGCTCGGTCGTGCCGTCGGGGGACGCGCGTCCCGTGCTCCAGGACCAGATGCAGCGCGCGACGGAGGAGTTCGACCTGCGCACCGCCGAGGCGTTCGCGCGCGCGCTGCTCGAGGCACTGTGCCAGGAGCCGATCGACCCGCGGCGCCTCGAGGCCTTGCTCATCCTGGGGCTCGCGCATCCGACGATCCTCGAGCGCCACCGCATCTCCCTGCAGCAGGAGGGCGAGCGACTGGCCGCGATGCTCACCGCGCAGGGCCAGCACGCGCGGGCCCGCACGCTGCTCGAGGTGATCGCGCAGGCCGTCGCGGCCGGCGCCGACGGCGCGGCGGCCGAGCCCGAGAGCGGCGCAGGGTCGACGACCACGGACAAGGCCAGCCCGGCTTCCGCGACCGGCCCGGACGCGAAGACCCTCGACCGCGACCACGCGCGCATCGAGCAGCTCCTGCGTCAGGCCGACGAGGCCGCCGCGCGTGGTCGCACTGCGCGTGCCATCCTGCTGCTGCAGGAGATCGTGACGCTCGACCGCGGGCGCCGCGACGTGGCGCGCATGATCCGCGACCTGCGCTGGGCAGAGGCCGAGCGCCGCGCGCGCGCCGTGCGCCGGCTGAAGCTCACCGGCGCCGTGCTGCTCTTGTGCGCGGCCGCCTTCGGCCTGGCCTGGCGCGAGCACGACGTGCGCCGGCGCTTCGAGGCGATCCCGCGCGCGACGCCCGGCGAACTGGCGTCGATGCGCGCGCGCCTCGAGTCCATCGACGGACTGGTGGCCGCGGAGCGCCTGTGGCTCGGAATGGCCTCGGCGCTCACGGAGCGCACGACGCTCCAGCGCGCCATCGGCGAGATCGAGGCCCGTGAGGCCGCCACCCGCTCGGCGCGGGCACTCGAACTCTCGCGCGCCAGCGAGCTGGCCGAGTCGCTCCGTGCCCGGGGCCTGCAGCTCGCGCAACAGGGCCGCTTCCAGGAGGCGCTCGACGAACTCCGGCGCGCTCTGGAGCTGGGCGGCCCGGAATGGTCCGGGCGGCGCGAGGCACAGGCCAATGCCAGCGCGATCGCCGACTGGATCGCAAACCAGCCCGTAGATCGAGGCACAGCACGATGAGCTTCTTGAATCGCATCCTGTCCTCGGGACGCGTGCGCAGCGCTGCGCGGCGTGTCTCCAAGGACCCGACCCCGGCTGCCTACGCGGAGCTGGCCCAGGAGCACGCCCTGGCGGGCGAGATCGACGAGGTGCTGCGCGTCACCGCGGAGGGCTTGAAGCTCTTCCCCGGCGATCCGGAGCTCAAGCGACTCGCCGACCGCACCCGCGGGTTGCGCGCGGAGAGCCGCATCAAGGAGCTCCAGCAGGAACTGCGCAGCTCGCCGCGCCCCGCGGTCCGCAAGGAGCTGTGCGAGCTGCTGCTCGAATCCGGGCGCGTCGCGCGCGCCGAGGAAGTGGCGATCGAGTGGCACCAGGCCACGAAGAGCCCCGAGGCGTCCTACTACCGCGCGCTGGCGCGCGCCGAGCGTTTCTTCGCCGACCGGCGGCGGGACGACGGGCGGATGGCCCTCGACCTCGTCAAGGCGGCCGAGGACGCGCTGCCGAACGACCCGCGGCCGCTGCGGCTGTTCCTCCAGATCGCCTCGCGCATCGGGGCTTGGGGCGAGGCGCGGCGCGCGCTGGCCCGGCTCCTGGAGCACTGTCCGGGCGACCCGACCCTCGAGGCGCGCTTCCGCACCGTCGCCGCGCTGGCCGAGGGCTCGAAGACCATCGAGCAGGCCCTGCGCGAGGTCGAGCGCACTGGTCGCCTCGCGGACGACGCGCCGGACCGCAAGGAGGGCAGCGAGAACGTCAGCGTGCGCCCGATGCTCCAGAGCCTGGTCCAGGAGCCTGGCGTGCAGGCCGCCTTCTTCGCGCGCGGCGCGACGGCGCTGGTCCAAGGACCCAAGGGCGCCACCGCCGAGCGCACCGCGCGCGGCGTGCGCGAGGTGGTCTCCGGCTGCCGCGCGGCGGCGCGCAAGCTCGGCCTCGGCGCCGCCCAGAGCGCGCGCCTCGAGGGCGACTTCGGGACGCTGGTCCTGGTCATCGGCGAGCAGGGCTCGTCGGCCTTGTGGTGCGACGGTTCCGCGAACTCGCGCCACGAGGAGCGGCTGCGCCAGCTCGCGGGCGCGGCCTCGGCGCTGGCAGCAGCGGGAGAAGACGCTTGAAGCACATCCTCGAACCGCTGGTGAAGATCGCCGGCGTCCGCACCGCCGCGCTGATCACGAACGACGGCGTGCCCATCACGGTCCACGGGCGCGCGGCGCCGCGCGTCGGCGCGGAGGGCACGGAGCTCGACGCCCTCGCGGCCCTGGCGGCCGGCTGGGTCGGCGAGATCAACCGCGCCACCGCCCCGCTGGCCTGGGACGCGCCGCGCCACCTCGTGCTGCGCGCCGTGCGCGGGACGCTGGTCGCCATGCAGGCTCCCGGAGCTCTGCTCGTCGTGGTCCTCGAGAGCGGCGCGAGCGCCGAGGAGGTGCGCCTGCCGATGGAGGCCGCGGTGGGGCGCATGTTGCGCCATCTGCGCCAGCCCGCGGTGGCGCGCGCCAGCTCGGCGCGCGACGCGGACGAGGCCCGCCCCGCCGGCGAGCCCCGCGCGCCGCTGCCGGGCGCGGACCCTGCGGGGCAGCCGGACATCCGCCGCCTGAGCGTGGCGGGAACAGGTCAGGGGTTCACATCGGCCGGAGAGGAAGGTCCCACGACCTCCGGGAATTGACGCATGGTCCAGATCAACTTCGCGCAGAAGCAAGTCAACGCCAAGATCGTCTACTACGGGCCGGGGATGTCCGGGAAGACGACCAACCTGGAGATCGTGCACCAGCGCGCTCCAGCCCCCAATCGCGGCGACCTCACGAGCATCAGCACGGATGGCGACCGGACGCTGTTCTTCGACTTCATGCCGCTCGACCTGGGCACGGTCGCGGGCATGCGGACGTGCTTCCAGCTCTACACGGTGCCTGGCCAGGTCTACTACAACTCGACGCGCAAGCTCGTGCTCCAGGGCGTGGACGGCGTCGTGTTCGTGGCGGACAGCTCCGCGTCGATGGTCGAGGAGAACCTCGAGTCGATGCGCAACCTGGAGCAGAACCTCTCCGAGTACGGCAAGTCGCTGGCGTCGATCCCGCTGATCATCCAGTACAACAAGCGCGACCTGCCCGACGCGCTGCCCGTCGAGGAGCTCCAGCGGCTCCTGAACCCCTACGGCGCGCCGTGCTTCGAAGCCATCGCCAACACCGGCCAGGGCGTGTTCCCGACGCTCAAGGCGCTGGCCGCGCGCGTGCTCGAGTCGATCCACACCGGCGCCAAGCAGCCTGCCGCGCCGGCGGCCGGCATCCAGGCCGGGCTCTCGCAGACCGGCTTCCACCCGGCGCCCGCCGTCGGCCAAGGCACGCCGGCGGCACCGCGGCCCCTGGGGCAGACGGGCTACCACCCGGCCGCGTCCGTGCCGCTGGGCGCTCCGCAGCCCGCACCGACAGCCGGGCCGCACGGCGCCGGTGCGCCGCGCACGATCGGCATGCAGCCCGGGCTGGCGCTGCACGGCGGCGCTCCCGTCCACGGCGGGGCTCCGCAGCCGATGGCACACCCGGGTCAGGCGATCCCGATGGGCCATCCCCAGCCGCAGGTCCAAGCACCGCTGCACCCGCAGGTGCACGCGGCTCCCGCGGCCGGGCAGCACGGCCTGCATGTGCCGGGGCCGATCCCGCACCAACCGCAGCCCGCGCTGCACCAGACGGGCTACGGCTACGCGCCGCAGCCCGGCATGCAGCCCGGCATGCACCACGGCATGCAGCCTGCGATGCAGCACGGCATGCAGCCTGCGATTCAGCACGGCATGCAGCCTGGGATGCAGCACGCCGTCCCGATGCAAGCGGCGCCCGCGGCCGTCCTGGCTCAGCAGCCCGCTGCCGCGCAGGGACCGATCGGGATGATGCGCGTCGAGAGGAGCGGCGGCGCCGCCGCAGCCCAAAAGCCGCGCGCAGGCGCGCCCAAGGCGGCCGGCACCGCGCCGGCGAGGCCCGGGACGAAGCCCGCCGCCAAGACCGCGACTCCAGCCGAGGCCGGGCCGCGCATCCAGCCGCGGAACCAGCCCATGCCGACTCCGGGCTCCGGCAAGAAGCGTCTCGTCTACACCGCGGTGTTCCTCGTCGTTGCCCTGGGCGTCGGCGCGGTCGTCGCCAAGATGGTCCTGTCCGTCCTCTGACCCTCGAATCTGGAGCACCCCCCATGGCCATGATGGACCAGAAGCTGCGCAACGACCGCCTCGTCTTCTACGAGAAGGACGTGGCCCGCATCGACGAGGAGATCGACGGCCTGCTGGAGCTCTCGGGCTCCCGCTGCGCGTTCCTCATCGATCGCGATGGTCACCTCGTCACGCGCCGCGGAGACGCGGTGCAGAGCTCACTGGAGTCGATCGCCGCGCTCGTCGCGGGCTCGTTCGCCGCGACGCGCGAGATGGCGCGCCTGCTCGGCGAGGACGAGTTCGCCACGCTCTTCCACCAGGGCGAGCGCGAGAGCATCCAGATCTCCCTCGTGGGCGAGCGTGCGCTGCTCGCCATGGTCTTCGACCAGCGCACGAACCTCGGGATGGTGCGCTACTACGCGGTCGAGTCCGTCCGTCGCCTGTCCGAGATCCTCGAGGAGATCGGCAAGCGCGAGACGCCGGCGCAGGGCGGACTCGCGAGCGACTTTTCCTCGAGCGCGGCGGCGGCGCTCGATCGATTGTTCTGACCCGGCGCACGGCGCGCGGCACGAGCGATCCGGCGCACGCGCCGGATCGCTGCATTTTTCCACAGTCTCGGCCCAGAAATGGGACGGGCCCGCCGAGCTCCCGACCGGGGGATCCGGCGCGCTCGCGCGCCCGCCAGCGTCCGGCGCGGAGTGAATGCAAGTGCTGCATTGAAGAGGGCTTGCGTGGATCGACCGCGAGCCTCCCGCGGCGTGTATCGCATCTCATCCGGCTCTGCAGAGCGGATGAGAACTCTTGCGAAACGGGAGCCCCAGGCTGAATCCTGCGCGAGCAGCCGGAGCGCGAGGAAAGCCGCGCCCCGCTTCCGCCGATGACCTTGCTGTGAGGTGGTGAAGATCGGGGCGCAGGTGCTCCGGACCCTTCGCCCCCAAGGCCCAGGAGTCCGATCCGATGGCACGCAAGAAGAAGGCGACGAGGAAGAAGGCCACGAAGAAGGCAACCCGCAAGAAGGCGGGCGGTCGCAAGAAGAAGGCCGGCCGGCGCAAGACCGGGAGGAAGTGACCTCGGGAGGGAGTGCCCCTCCGAGAGCGATCCCTCGTTCATGAACAAGAGCCACCTCATCGCCTACGTCGCCGACGAACTGCGCACCTCGAAGCTCCAAGCGAGCCTCCTGGTGGAGACCGTGCTCGCCGGCATCCGGAAGGGGCTGCGCGAGGACCAGAGCGTCACGCTCACGGGCTTCGGCACCTTCGAGCTCAAGTCGCGGAAGGCCCGTCAGGGTCGCAATCCGCACACGGGCGAGACGATCGAGATCGCGGCCGGCCATCGGGTCGGCTTTCGCGTGGGCAAGGCTCTGAAGGACGCCCTCTGATGAACCCGGAGCAGCGCCGCGCGGCCTGAGAGGCTGCGTGGCGCTGGCCGTGGTCTACAGGCCGGCTCGGCGGCGCTGCCGCGGGCCGGCCTCGTGCTTCTCGCCGGCTCTCCGCGCCAGGCGCTCAGCTCGCGGGTCGCCGCGCCGCGAGCGCCGTGAGCTCGGCCGCGATCGCGGCATCGTCGATCTTCGGGAAGAGCCCGGTCACGGGGCCGAGCGGCCGGCCCTCCGGGAGGATGCGCCAGGAGCCGGGGATCGGCAGGCCGGGCCAGCGCTCGGACGCGACCGGCGTCGTCGCGCCGAGCATCTCCCACAAGGCCTGTGCCTTCCGCGGCAGGAACGGCGCCATCCAGCGCGCCAGCCAGGCCAGCCACTGGCAGGCCGTGTTCAGGACCGAGGCCGAGAGCGCCGGGTCCGTCTTGCGCAGCGTCCAAGGGGCGAGGTCGTTCACGAACTTGTTCCCGACGTGCGCGCAGCGGATCAACTCCTCGGCCGCGCGACGGAAGCGGAACTCGAGCACGTGCTGCCCGGGGTCCGCGAACGGGCCGCATTCGCCCAGGATGCGCCGATCGAGATCCTCGGCATGGCGCGGGTCGAGCGGCGGGATGCGGCCCTCGGCGTTCTTCTCGACGAACTTCAGGACGCGCGTCGCCAGGTTGCCGATCGCGTCGGCCAGCAGCGCGTTGTTCGTGGACTGGAACTCCTCCCAGCGCCACTCCGAGTCGGCCGACTCGGGCATCGTCGCGACGAGGTGGAAGCGAGCCGCCTCGGCGTCGAAGCGCGCGACGAACTCGTCGAGCGGGATGGTCCAGTGCTGCGAGGTCGAGAACTTGCCTCCCTGCAGGTTGTAGAACTCGTTGGCCGGCACCTGCCAGGGCATGGTCCAGCCCTGGTCGAGCCCGAAGAGCATGGCGGGGAACACCAGGCAGTGGAACGGGATGTTGTCCTTCCCGATGAAGTGCACGAGGCGCGTGTCCGGCGAGCGCCACCAGCGTTCCCAGTCACCGGGCCGGCCCTGCTCGCGCGCCCACTGCTCGGTGAACGAGACGTAGCCGATCGGCGCGTCGAACCAGACGTACAGGACCTTGCCGACCTCGCCTCCGGCGCAGTCCTCGGGCACGGGGACGCCCCAGGTCATGTCGCGCGTGATCGGGCGCGGTTGCAACTCGGCCAGCATGTTCCCGATGAACCCGCGCACGTTCGGCTTCCACTCGTGGTCGCGGAACCACGCCCCGAAGCCGGCGTCCCGCAGACGCGGCAGGTCGAGGTACCAGTGCAGGGTGTCCCGCTGCTCGGGCACCGTCCCGCACACCTTGCAGCGCACCTGCGTGCGCCGCGCCATCTCGAGCGGATCGAGCCACGTGCCGCAGCGCGGGCACTCGTCGCCGCGCGCCTGCTCGAACCCGCAGCTCGTGCAGGTGCCGACCACGTAGCGGTCGGCCAGGAACAGGCGGTCCTTGGTGCAGTAGAGCTGCGCCGAGGTCCGCTTCAGGAGCCAGCCCCGCTCGTCGAGCCGGCGGAAGAACTGCTGGCTCCGGGCCCGATGCTCGGGGCAGATGCTGGTGCCCGACCACACGTCGAACTCGATCCCGAAGGCGTCGAACGTGCGCTTGATCTCGTCGCGCCAGCGCGCCACGTACTCCGGGTACGGCGTGCCCTCCTGCTCCGCGCCGATCGTGATCGCGACGCCGTGCTCGTCGGCGCCGCACACGAACAGCACCTCCTCGCCCAGCATGCGCAGCACCCGGACGTAGACGTCGGCCGGGAGGTACGCACCCGTCACGTGGCCGAAGTGGATCGGCCCGTTGGCATAGGGGAGGGCGGAGGTGACGAGGGTGCGGGCCACGGGCTCTGGGGGATCGGCGTCGGGCGGGCGCGGTTCTGGTGGATCAGGATGAGGTTGCGGGCGTAGACGAACACGCCGGTCGACTGGCCGACGACGCCCACCACGTCCTTGCGCCACACGAAGTAGCTGAGGAGCAGGATGCCGCCGGCGAGGCTGCCCCACCAGAAGGCGACCGGAACCACGGAGCGCTTCTCCTTCTCGCTCGCGTACCACTGCAGGACCATCCGCAGGGTGAACAGCGCCTGGCCCGCGAACCCCACCGCGATCCAGATCAGGCTCCAGGGCGTCGTGATGTTCAGGGCGCGGTAGAGGATGCCGCGCGCGTCCTGCTCGGCGTGCGCGGCACGCAGGGCGCGCAGCCAGTCCTCGGCGGGGACCAGCGGCGCCCCCGGGCGGGTCTCGACGAACAGGCGGCCTTGGCGCTCGACGACCCCCACGTCCTTGACCCGCGCCTGCAGATCGACCCGGACGGCCGGCGGCGGCTCGGGGGCCACGTCCTGGGCGCGCGCCGCCGAGGCCTGGGTGGGCAGCCCGCCGAGGAGCACCCACAGCAGCGCGCAGCCGAGCGCCGCCAGACGCGGGGCACGCTCAGGAGCCACCGACGACCTCCTGGATCGGGAGCTTGAGCAGGCGGCCGCGCATCCAGCGCACGGCGAACAGGTCCTTCGTGGCGCGCCAGGCGCGGTTCCAGACGCCGTACTTGCTCGTGCCGGCCGTGCGGGGGTGGTGGCCCACGCCGTGCTCCTCGACGGAGTACCCGTGGTAGCGCATCAGGGTCGGTAGGAACCGGTGCATGCCCTCGAACAGGGGCAGCGCCTGGATGGCCTCGGCGCGAAACACCTTGAGCGAGCAGCCCGTGTCGCGGATCGAGTCCTTCGAGATCCGATTGCGCACGGCGTTGGCGATGCGCGAGCTCGCGCGCCGCACGAACGTGTCGCGCCGCTTCCTGCGCCAGCCCACGACGGCGTCGTGGCGGGCGCACAGCTCGATCATGGCCGGCAGGTCGCCCGGGTCGTTCTGCAAGTCGGCGTCCAGCGTGGCGATGAGCCGGCCGCGCGCGAGCTGGACGCCGGCCGCCGTGGCCGCGGTCTGGCCGCAGTTGCGCGCGAAGAACACGCCGACCACGCGCCGATCGCGCGCGGCGAGCACGCGGATCCGCTGCGCGGACCCGTCGCGGCTGCCGTCGTCGACCAGGACGAGCTCCCAGTCGTCGCGCGACCCGAAGACCTCGACGACGCGCGCGTGGAGGCGCTCCAGGTTCTCTTCCTCGTCGTAGACCGGGGCGACCAGGGACAGCGCCAACGAGCCGCGCTCGCGCCCCGGGTACCGGTCGCGGACCTGGAAGGGCAGCAGGCCTGAGCGCTGGCCGGGCGGAACGTGTGGGCTGGACGAAGCCATCGAAATGGACATGATGCGCCCGTGATGTCGCGCAGGCGAGGGCGGGCGGCCGGGTGAGCAGGGTACCTTCGTCCACAGGCCCCTTCCTGGGGGGCTGGCACCTCCTGCTGCCGATCGTGGCCCTGGCCGCCGTCCGCGACCTGTGGGCGCCGGACGAGCCGCGCTACGCGCAGATCGCCCGCGAGGCGTTCGAGAGCGGCAGCCTGCTCGTCCTGCACCTGTGCGGCGATGTCTACCCGGACAAGCCGCCGCTCGTGTACTGGCTCGCGGGCTGGATGGGGAGCCTGTTCGGCTGGAATGAGCTCGCCCTGCGGGTCCCTTCGTTGTTGGCCACGGTCGGCACGGCCTGGGTCGCGCAGCGCATCGCACGCCGACACCTGGGCGCCGTGGCTGCGGCCTGGACCCCGACGTTCTACCTCGGCACGGCGATGGTCGTGTGGTTCGGCGGTCGGCTCCAGCTCGATCCATTGCTCGCGTTCTTCTGCCTGGCCGCGGTCGACCAAGCCTGGACGGACGGTGGGCCCGATCGGATGCGGGCGCGGAGGCTTCTGCTCGCCGGGCTCTTCGCCGGGCTCGCGGCGCTGTGCAAGGGCCCCGTGGCGTGGCTTCACGTGGGTTTCGCGCTGCTCGCGCTGCGCCTCGTGCCGCGCGCGCTGCGGCGCGGCACGGGTTGGGGCGCCGGCGCGTGGGCCGGCTGCGTGATGCTCGCCGTGCTGCCTGTGGTGGCCTGGGCGACCGCCGCGAGCCTGGCCGAGCCGAGCCTGTGGCGGCCGCTGTTCTTGGGCCAGCACCTGGGGCGCGTGACGAGCCCCCTCGCGCCGCACATCGGGCCGCCCTGGGAGCACCTGTGGCAGGTTCCGGGGTACGTCCTGCCGTGGACCGCGCTGTTCGCCCTGGGGATCGCGGCTGCGATCCGCGCCTGGCGCCGCGCGCGCTCGGGCACGGAACTCGGCGACGCGCAGGAGCGCGAGTCCGCGCGCGGGCTGGCGCTGGCGCTGGCCTGGTTCGTGCCGGTGCTGCTCGTGTTCTCGATCATGCCTCCCAAGCGCGAGCTCTACCTGCTGCCCGTTTACCCGGTCGCGGCCTGGTTCGCGGCGTGGGCCATGGCCGCAGGGCTGGCGCGCGGCTCGCTGCCCGGTTGGGCCACGTGGGGCGCGAGCGTGTTGCTCGGCGCCGTCGGGCTCGCTGCCGGCATCGTTCCGCGCCTCGTGGCGGAGCTCGCACCCCTGGCACCCGCCGCGCTGCCCGCGGCGCTGGCCCTGGTCGGCGCGGCCGGCGCCTCGTGCGCATTCCTGCGGCGCGGGAACCTGGCGCGCTGGGCCGACGCGCTCGCCCTGGGCCTGTCGGGCGCCGGGCTGGCCGCGGCGCTCCTGGTCGTCCCAGAGGTCGATCCGATCAAGTCGGCGCGCACGCTGGCGCAGGAGATCGCCCTGCGGCCCGAGCGGCCGTCCGAGATCCCCTGCTTCGGCGTGCAGCCCGAGGGCTACCGCTTCTACGCGGGGCTGCCGACCGTGCGCGCCTACGCGTCGGACTGGATCATCGCGCCCAAGCGCGAGGGCGCCCAGTTCCTGGGGCTCGTCGCGGAACGCGACTGGGTCAAGGCCCCCGAGGAGCGGCGCGCGCGCTTCCGCATCCTGCACCGCCGGCAGGTTGGCTCGCGCGACGTGCTCGTCCTCGGCCTGGCGCCCTGAGCCCGGCTCAGGCCGGGAGCGTCAGGCGGCGTCCGGGCGGCCGCATCGCGTTCTTGTCGAGCCGGCACAAGAGCCACTGCCCGCCGATCGACGCGCAGGGCACGCCGACGAGCGGGCCCAAGATCGGCACGACGAACACGAGGCTCGTCACGACGCCCAGGGCCACCACGGCCGCCAGGTGCTGGAACAGGAAGCGCACGCGCTGGCGCAGCGACCACCCGCGGCGCGAGAAGGGGATGTCGAGCAGCGTGAGCGCCGTCGCGAAGCCCGCGACCATGGCGAACAGCGGCAGCCCGAGGAACGGGACGAACTTGAGCCACAGGAACAGGACCAGGACCACGGCGGCGAGCGTCGAGGCCTTGACGCTGGTCCACAGGGCGCGCGCCTGGGAGCGCGCGAACCAGCGGGTCCACGACCAGCTGCCGGGCACGCGCCGCGCCGCGACCAGGAACGCGAGCGGCACGAGCACCAGCAGGGCCCAGGACCAGCGCGCGTCGATCCAGGCCCAGGCCACGATCGCGAGGCCGGCGACGCTGGCGGCGACGGCGGCCGCGCGCGCCGACGCCACCGGATCGATCCCGGGCGGCTGCTCCAGCGCGACGCGCGGGTCGGCCCCGAACCACGCGGCCTCGACGCGCGCTTGGATCGTGTCGAGGAACGGACCGCAGACGAGCTCGTAGGCGATCGAGAACGTCCACAGCGCCGCCACCGTGAAGGCCGTCATGAGCACGAGCAGCGACCCGGCCTGGGCGATCGCGATCACGACCTGCAGGCCCGCGAGCCACTCGATCACGCGGCTCCAGAACCCGGGATCGATGCCCAGGGCGCCCAGGTCCTGGTTCCGCACCGCGTCGAAGAAGCCCGTCATCCAGCGCACGAGCAGCGCCAGGATGGCCCCGAAGAGCAGCGCGGTCAGGATCAACGGGGGCACGAGCAGCCGCTTCGTCCCGCGGATCGAGAGCAGCATGCGGGCCCCCTGCGGCACGGCGCGCAGGCCGTCGAGGAACTCGCGCAGGGTCCGCCCGCGCCCACCCACCAGCGTCGGCTCCCGGGGCGCGAGCCGACAGGAGGGGCAGGAGAGCTCCGGGGCGTGGTAGCCACACAGCGGACAGGGGACGACAGGGTCCTTCGACATGCGGGCCTGCGCGGTTTCGGAGCCGATCGCGGGCCCCTAGAATGCAGGACTCGGCAGCCTCGTTCGAGGTCCAGCCCGAGCCCTGTCCCGCCTGAGCACCCCATGCAGCCCTTCCGCCAGCTCGACTACGTGCGCCTCGACGATTCGCTCTCGAACGAAGAGAAGCTGGCGCGCGACACCGTGCGCGACTGGGTCTCCGAGCGCTTCCTGCCGCTCGTCGCAGAGCACTTCGAGGCCGGCACCTTCCCCATGGAGGTCGTGCCGGAGCTGGCCGACCTGGGCGTCTTCGGGCCCACGATCCCGGAGGAGTACGGCGGCCCGGGCCTGAACAACGTGGCGGCTGGCCTGATCTACCAGGAGATGGAGCGCGGCGACTCCGGGCTGCGCTCGTTCGTGTCGGTGCAGGGCGGGCTCGTCATGTACCCGATCTTCGCGTACGGCTCCGAGGAGCAGAAGCGCCGCTGGCTGCCGCTCATGGCCAAGGGCCAGGCGATCGGTTGCTTCGGCCTGACCGAGCCCGACTTCGGCTCGAACCCGGGCGGGATGCTGACGACGGCCAAGAAGGACGGCACCGGCTGGGTCCTGAACGGCCGCAAGATGTGGATCACGAACGGCACCGTCGCCGACGTGGCCGTCGTGTGGGCGCGCGCCGAGGGCAAGATCCGCGGGTTCCTGGTGGAGCAGGGCACCAAGGGCTTCAGCGCGCCCGAGCAGAAGCACAAGTGGTCCCTGCGCGCGTCGGTCACGAGCGAGCTCGTGCTCGAGGACGTCAAGGTGCCGGGCTCGGCGCTGCTGCCCAACGGCGAGGGTCTGAAGGCTCCGCTGGGCTGCCTGACGCAGGCGCGCTACGGCATCGCCTGGGGCGCGTTGGGGGCCGCGCTGGCGTGCTTCGACGAGGGCCTCTCGTACGCCAAGCAGCGCATCGTGTTCGACAAGCCGCTCGCCGGTTTCCAGATCCCGCAGCAGAAGCTCGCGAACATCGCGACGCAGATCACGCTCGGGCAGCTCATGGCGCTGCACCTCGGTCGCCTCAAGGACGACGGGAAGCTGACGCCGGCCATGGTGTCGATGGGCAAGCGCAACAACGTGCACCTGGCGCTCGAGACCGCGCGCGTCGTGCGCGACCTCATGGGCGCGAACGGCATCAGCCTCGAGTACCAGGTCGGCCGCCACCTGTGCAATCTGGAGAGCGTGATCACCTACGAGGGCACGCACGACATCCACACGCTGGCGATCGGTCAGGAGCTGACGGGGATCCAGGCCTTCCGCTGACGCGCGCCGGGCGCCGGCGCCGTCAAGCGGGCAGGAATGGCACGACGCGGTCGCGCAGCGACGCCGGCAGGCGCTGCGCCAGGATGCGGCGGACCTCGGCCGGTCCATGGCGCGCCGAGAAGTGCGTCAAGAGCAGCGCCTCGTTCTGGAACAGGTCGGCGCGCTCGCAGACCTCCTCGAGGTGCACGTGGCCCTTCGCGCGCGCCTCGGCCGTGGGGACGCGCGCGTCGAGGAACGTGACCTCCAGGATCAGGAGGCGCGCCACGCGCACGACCTCCTCGCGCTCGACGACGTCGATGAGCGTGTCGCCACAGAACGCCACGCGTGGCACCTCGACGGTCTCCGTGAGGCTCTCGCCGCGCGCCCGCGCGCCGCGCAGCTCCGACTCGTCGCGCCCGGCGAGCTCGCCGCGCAGGCGCGTCTTGCGCTCGACGATCGCGTAGCCCTGGCATGGCGCGCGGTGGTAGGCGCGGAAGGGCCGCGCCACGAGGCGCGGCGACAGAGCGTGCTCCTCGCCGGGTCCGAGCGGCACGAGCGTGTGGGCCAGCGTCGAGCGGTCGAGCCGGCGCCAGGCGTCGAACAGGTCACGGAACGCGTCCAGGTTCTCGTGGCCCACGACGTATGTCGGTGGCGGCAGCCGGCGCAGCGCGCGTAGCGCGCAGTGGTAGGCGACGCCTCCCAGGTGGTCCATGTGCGCGTGCGTGAACAGCACGGTGCCGCGCGCGATCGAGGCCTCCGGCGCGCGGCCGATGTCGAACGTCAGGCCGAGCTCCGGCAGGTCGATGCAGGTCTCGATGCCGCCGACGGACACTCCGCGCACCGTGACGCCGGCCAGCGTGAGACCGTGATCGGGAGGCATCCCCGGTTATCGTACGGCACGTGTCGGACGGCGCGTGCCTCGAGGATCTGCTCTCCCTCGCGCTCGCCAGGCGTCACGACCTGCTGACGCGACTGGCCGCCGAGGGCACGGACTGCTACCGCCTGTTCCACGGCCTGTCCGAGGGACGCGCCGGCCTGTCCATCGACCTCTACGGACGTCTGCTCCTGGTGCAGACGTTCCGCGAGCCCCTGTCGTCCCACGAGCTCGGCACCATCGCCGATCTCGCGCGCTCGCGGATCCGCCGTGACGTGCTCGTCGTCTGGAACCACCGCGCGGGATGGCCGCGCGAACCGTTCGAGCGCTGGCACGTCCCGGAGCCCGCCGCGCTCGAGGAGCAGGTCGTGACCGAGCTCGGCGTGCGCTACGCGATCCGTGCGCGTCACCGCGGCCAGGATCCCTGGATCTTCCTCGACCTGCGGGCCGGCCGCCGGATCCTGGCCGGGCTCGCGCCGGGAAAGCGCGTCCTGAACCTGTTCGCCTACACCGGCTCCGCCGGCGTCTGCGCCGCCGCGCACGGCGCTGGCGAGGTCTGGAACGTGGACTTCGCGCGTTCGAGCCTGGACGTCGCGCGGCGACACGCCGCGCTCAACGCGCTCCCGCCCGGGGTGCTGCGCGAGGTCTGCCAGGACGTCTTGCCGGTCGTGCGCCAGCTCGCGGGGCTCCCCGTGAAGGGCCGGGGCGCGAGCCGCGCTCACCAGCGCTTCGAGCCGCGCAGCTTCGACGTCGTGCTGCTCGATCCGCCGGCCTGGTCGGTCGGCCCCTTCGGCGCGGTCGACGTCGAGCGCGACTACGCGAGCCTGTTCAAGCCGGCGCTCCTGGCCACGGCCCCCGGCGGGCGCGTGATCGCCACGAACCACGTCGCGCGGGTCGGGGCCGACGCCTGGCGCGCGAGCCTGGTCCGCACGGCCGAGAAGTGCGGGCGGCCGCTGGCGGCGCTGGCCGTCGTGGGGCCCGAGGCCGATTTCCCCGGGGATCCGCCGACGCTCAAGATCGCGGTGGCCCGGCTCTCCTGAGGCGGACCCGGCACGTCGATGCCCTAGGATCGGTCGCCACATGGACCCGCGCGCCAGGCGCTCGCGGCGGCCGCTGGACCTGGCGGCGGCCGCGGCCTTCCTCGCCGCCCTCGCGGCGCCGACGGCCGACCGCCTCGCGCGCCCGAGCGCGGTGCGCGACGTGCGGCACGAGAACCGCGCGCCGGCGCCGTTCCCCGCGCCGCCGCGCGCGGCGCTCGCGGTCGGCGGCTGGTCGCGCGGGTTCGAGCGCTGGTTCGACGACACGCACGGGCTGCGCGACGTGCTGCTGGGCGCGCGCAACGCGGCGCTGCTCGCCGCGCGTCTGCCCCCGACGCCCGTGCTCGAGCCCGGCGACGGCGGCTGGATCTTCTTCCGCGGCGACCTCTCGTTCGAGGCGCACCGCGGAACCCACCCCTTGCTGGCGCGTCGCGCCGCGGAGTGGGCCACGGCGCTCGAGGAACGGCGTGCGTGGCTCGCCGAGCGCGGGGTGCGCTTCCTGTTCGTCGTCGTGCCGGACAAGGAAACCGTGTACGCGGAGCGGCTGCCGGACACCTGGACGCCGCTGGGGCCGGGCGCGTTCGACCTGCTCCTGGACGAGCTGCGCGCGCGGACGGGCGTCGAGGTCCTCGACCTGCGCCCGGTGTTGCGTGCGGCGCGAGCCGGCGACCGGCCCGCGGTCGAGGACTTCCTGTACTTCCCGCGCGGCACGCACTGGACGCTGCGCGGCGCCTGCGCGGCGAACGAGGCGCTCGTCGCGCGCCTGGCGTCGTCGTCTCCGGGCCTGCGCGCGCCCGAGTGCGGCTCCGTCGACCCCGTGCTCGGTGGCGTCGAAGGCGAGGACTCATGGGCACGCTGGCTCTACCTGGAGAGCGCCTTGCGACCCGTCTGGGTGCTGGTGCCCGCGGGCACGCGCGTCGCGGATGTCGGCGCGCCTCCCCAAGGTCCCGGCCAGAGCGCCCTCTCCGGCGCGGGCGATCCGAGTGCCCCCGCGGTCCACCTGTTCCACGATTCGAACGGACCGTTCCTGCACCCGTTCCTCTCCGCCAGCGTGCGGCGGCTGCGCGCGACCTGGCGCGCCTCCGTCGATCGAGCGCTGGTCGCCGCCGAGCGTCCCGACGTGGTCGTGCTGCTGCGCGCCGAGCGCATGCTCTCCCTGCCGCCCGACCCCGACGTCCTCGACGGCCTGGTTCCGGAGCGCGCAGACTCGACGCCGCGCTGGTCGCTCGCGGCCGGAGCTGCGCGCGTCGAGGTCCTGGAGGCGGGGCAACTGGAGCCGACGGAGGGCGGCACGCGCTGGACGTCGACCGCCTGGTCCGACCGCTTCGTCGTCGACCTCACCGGGCTCGTGGCGCCCGGCGAGGGTCTCGGCGTCGACTGCGAGCTGGAAGGGGAGGGCGCGGGTGTCCTCGACCTGGTGCCCGGCGTGGCTGGTCCCGACGAGTGGAACGGGCCCGGGGCCGTCGCGCTGCGCTTCCAGGCCGGACGGCTGCGCGAGTCCGTGGCGTTCCCCGCCGGCGCTCCTTCGGGCCGGCTGGTGGTGCGCGTCGGACCGGCCGGCGCGTGGCTCTTCCGGCGCCTGGAGGTGCGCGCCTGGCGCGCGCCGGCCGCTCTTCAGGCCTCGTCGGAGAGCGGCCCCACGATCCGCTCGAAGTGACGGTCGAGGTCGTGCGAGACCTTCTCCAGGTAGGCCTCCTCGTCGGCCTCGAGGTTGCCGCGCGTCTTGGCCAGCAGCATGCGCAGGTCGTCGACGAGCATGCGCGCGTTCGAGGCCTGGACCTCGCGCGCGCCCGTGATCGGGTTCTCGATCAGGCCCAGGGAGAGCATGGTCTGGAACGAGAGCCGCGTGACGAACAAGCGGAAGTCACCGCCGGGGAGCGGCACGTCACGCGCCGTGCGGCGCTCGGCTCCCTGCTCGCCGCTCATGCGATCGGGATGCCGCGCGCGCGCTCGCGGTTGCCGTTGCGCGAGTGCGCCAGCGCCGCGCCCACGAAACCCTGGAACACCGGATGGGGCGCGAGGGGCGCGCTCTTGAACTCGGGGTGGAACTGCACGCCGATGAAGAACGGGTGGCCGTCGAGCTCGACGATCTCGACCAGGTCGCGCTCGGGATTGATGCCCGACAGCCGCATCGCGGAGTGGGCGAAGGCCGCGCGGTAGTCGTTGTTGAACTCGAACCGGTGGCGGTGGCGCTCCTGGACCAGGGTCGCGCCGTACAGGCGGTGCGCGAGCGTTCCGGGCTCGATCCGGCACGGCTGCGCGCCCAGGCGCATCGTGCCACCCAGGTTCGAGACGGCGCGCTGGTCTTCCATCGGCGCGATCACCGGGTGCGGCGTGTGGGGCGAGTGCTCGAGCGTGTGCGCGCCCTCCAGGCCCAGGACCCCGCGCGCGTACTCGATCACGGCGCACTGCATGCCCAGGCAGATGCCGAAGAAGGGGATGCGCCGCTCGCGCGCGTGCCGGATCGCGAGGATCTTGCCCTCGACGCCGCGGTCGCCGAAGCCGCCCGGGACCAAGAGGCCGTGCACGCCGTCCAGGAGCGACAGCCCATTCGGCCCCAAGACGTCCTCGGCCCGGACCTTGCGCGGCTTGACCTTGCAGTGGTTCCCGATGCCGGCGTGCGACAGGGCCTCGTAGATCGACTTGTAGGCGTCGTGGAGCTCGACGTACTTGCCCACGACCGCGATCTCGACCTCGTCGGTCGTGCGGCGGATGTCCTCCAGCATCGCGCGCCAGTCGTCGAAGCGCGTCTCGCCCTCGGCTGGCAGGCCCAGCCGCTCGATGATCAAACGGTCGAGACCCGACGCCACCAGGTCCGTCGGGACCTGGTAGATCGAGAACTCGACGTCGCGCTCCTCGACCACGGCCTCCGCACGCACGTTGCAGAACAGCGAGATCTTCTGCGCCATCTCGCGCGTCATGGGCTGCTCCGTGCGGCAGATCAGGATGTCGGGCTGGATGCCGATCTCGCGCAGCAGCGCCACGGATTGCTGCGTGGGCTTGGTCTTCATCTCGCCCGAGCTGCGCAGGTAGGGGAGCAGCGTGAGGTGCACGAACAGCACGTCGCCGCGCGGCTTCTCCAGCGCGAACTGGCGCGCGGCTTCGAGGAACGGCAGCGACTCGATGTCACCGACCGTGCCCCCGATCTCGGTCAGCGCCACGTCCACCGGCCGGCCATCGGGTGACACGACGCCTTCGTGGATGGCCTCCTTGATGGCGTCCGTGATGTGCGGGATCACCTGGACGGTGCGGCCCAAGTAGTCGCCACGCCGCTCCTTGGCGATGACCTGGCTGTAGATCTTGCCGGTGGTGAAGTTCGACGACTTCGTGAGCCGGGCGTGGGTGAAGCGCTCGTAGTGGCCCAGGTCCAGGTCCGTCTCCGCCCCGTCGTCGGTGACGTAGACCTCGCCGTGCTGGAACGGGCTCATGGTGCCCGGGTCCACGTTGATGTACGGGTCGAGCTTCTGCATCGACACGACCAGCCCGCGGCGCTCCAGGATCATCCCGATCGCCGCCGACGTGAGCCCCTTCCCGAGGCTCGAAACGACGCCGCCCGTCACGAAGATGTGCTTGGTCATCCAGCTCGCGCCTCCGCCAGTCCGCCACGTGATCCGCCCGTCCGTCCCGTCCCGTCGCCCGCGGCCTCGCGCGCGACACGGCGCACGAACTCGCGGTAGTCCTCCAGGGTGTCGATCCCGCGCGGGGCGCGGCGGGCGTCGACCACGCGCAAGCGGCGACCGGCCTCCAGCCAGCGCAACTGCTCGAGCGACTCGCGTCGCTCGAGCGCGCCGCGCGGCAGCGCCGTGAACGCGGCCAGCGCCTCCGGGCGATAGGCGTAGACGCCCACGTGGCGTAGCGCGCGGGCCGCGCCCGGGTCGCCGTGGCTCAGGGCCGGGATCGGGGCGCGCGAGAAGTACAGCGCGTCGCCGCGTGCGTCGCGCACGACCTTGACGACGCTGGGGGCTTCGAACTCGCCGGGGTCCTCCAGCGGCGCGCACAGGGTCGCCAGCTCGACGGCCGGGTCTTCGAACGCGGCCACGAGCTGCGCGAGGTCGTCGTGCGCCAGATCGGGCTCGTCGCCCTGGACGCCCACGATCACGCTGGCCCGCTCGCCGGCCGCCCGCAGCGCCTCCCAGGCTTCGCGGACGCGGTCCGTCCCGCTGGGATGGTCGTCGCGCGTGCGCAGCGCCTCGAGGCCGTGCGCGCGCACGGCCTGCTCGAGCTCGTCGGCGTCGACCGCGACGACGACGCGCGCGAAGACGCCCGCGGCCAGCACGTTGCGGGCGGTGTGCACGACCAGCGGCGCGCCGGTTTCGGCGAGCAGCATCTTGCGCGCGAGCCGCGTGCTCGCGAGCCGCGCCGGGATCACGGCCACGGCGCGCAGCGCACCGCCGCGCCCGGCTGACTCCCCCGCACGCGCTCCGGCGCCGTCCAGTCCGCTGTCGGTGCCGCTCACGCCGCTCAGCCCCCCGGCTTCGGCTTCGCGCCGGATGCGCCGCGGCGGCCTTCGCTCCAGCCCGGCGCCTCGTCCACGGCCTGGAGCTGGATCGTGTCGCTGTAGACCTGGAGCAGTGCCTTGGCGCAGGTCTGGAAGGTCGTCGCGAACTGCGCCGTGACGCCCGGGCGGACGATGGCGTGGTAGGGCCCGTCGGGCAACACGACCTCGAGCATCTGGGTCGCGCCCGGCGGCGGCGTCGCCGGCGCGGGCCCGCGCACGGCGATGCCGAAGTAGCCCTGGTCGCGGAAGTACTCGACGATCGCGTCGACGACCTCGTCGGGGCTGACCTTGGTCGTGGCGCGGTCGATCGGCTGGCGCTCCGAGTAGAGCTCGAGCCGATCGGTGTGCGACTCGTTCACGAGCCCGATCGACAGCTTGCGGGCGAACGCGCGGTAGCGCAGCTCGATCGCCTTGGACGCGTCGCGCTGCGTCGTCGAGCCGGTCGCGTCGGGTCGCGCGCCGCCGGTCGTGCAGGCCGAGAGGGCCGCGAGTCCCAGGGCCGCGCCGAGCAGCACGAGCGGGCGGCGTGCCCGGGAGTCCATGCAGGCGTGCATGGAGCCGCAGGATACCTGCGTGCAAAGGCGCGCTCAAGGACCGAGCGCGGGCTCGGGCTCGAACGGCCGGCCGTCGTCGGCGAGTCGCGCGGCGTCGATCACGGGGAGCAGCAGCCCGCGCGCGCGCACCAGGCCATCCGCGCTGAACTGCGTGCCGTCGGGGGTCTGGTACAGCTCGCGCGCCTCGCGCGGGCGCAGCGGCCGGGACGAGCCGGGGCGCGCCGCGAGCAGCTCGCGCACGACCGGCGCCGGCCCACCTTCCTCGGGCAGCGGGCCGTACTCGCGCACGCCGACCCAGGACCTGAGCGGCAAGAGGTCGCCCCGGCGATACGCACCCCCGATCGGGCGCAACGGCGCGCGCGGACGGTAGGGCTCGGCCGCCGGGACCAGCAGGTAGCCCTCCGAGACCACCACGCCGGGCTCCCAGGCCGTGGTGGGGAGCGCACCGTAGGCCCCGCGGTGACCGTTGTCCCACACGGCGCGCTCGTCAGGCGCCGTCAGGCGATCGACGAGCGTCCAGTCGGTGCGGAGCGTGCGCGGCGCGCGCCAGTGGTAGGTGATCCACGAGAAGCCCTGCGGCGGCACCTCGCGCACCTCGAGGCCCAGGAGCTCGAGACGCTCCCCAGCGGGGTCGTCCGGGTCGAGGAAGTCGACGGCCCCGCGCAGCCCGCGCTCCTCGCGGAAGGCGGCCGGGTCGATGCCGCGCCGCTCCTCGAGGAACAGGCGCGCGCGCGGGTCGCCGCTGCGGCGCACGAGCGCGAAGATCGGACCCAGGTCCCCGTAGGTCGCGCCGTCGTGGAAGGCGGCCACGACCTCGAAGCGTCCGGCCACGAAGCGCAAGAGCTCGGGGTTCTCGGACAGGATCGGCAGGTGGACGAGGAACAGGTCCACCTCCTCGAGGGCCGACAGATCCTCGACGTGCTCGCGCACGACGCCGGTCCCTGGATGTGGCGCGTACTGCTGCCACATGTTGAGCTGCCAGGGCAGCTTGACCGGCGCCACGTGCGCCGATTCGCGCCGGAACACGGCCCAGTGGTAGGCGGCGGTCACGCGCAGGCGCTCGGGCTCTCGCAGGCCGCGCGCGCGCGCCTCGGCCGCGCGCGCCGGCAGGGTCTCCGCCGCGCGCGCGTTGACCCAGTCCATCGCGACCCAGTAGCCGCCGAACAGTCGCGTCTCCAGCGCCGTCAGCGCGCGCAACGACAACCCACCGATCGCCAGGAGCAAGGCCGCCGCCGCCAGCCGGCGCGCGGCCCCCAGGCGGGCGAGGATCTGGCGCGCCACCCAGGCGAAGCCCAGCGCCGCGATCGGCATCAGGAGCGGGAGCATGGGGAGCCACAGCCGGTACTCCTTCCAGCCCTTGTTGCTCATGGCCGCCACGTTCGCGACGAGCACGACGAGCATGATCAGCACCGCGACGTTGCCGGTCACGATCGCGACCACGACGCCCACGGCGAGCAGCACGATCGCGGGCCACGCCAGCATCGTCGGCAACTCCGTGACGTACCACCAGGAGTGCATCTTCGCGCGCAACGAGATCTCGCGCGTCTTGTCGAACACGTCCCCGGTCAGGTCGGTGCGCACCTGATAGACGTCGGCCGCGCGCAGCAGCCAGAAGCTCTTGGGCTGGCCCGGGTCGTCGAGCGGCAGGCCATGCACGCCGCCGCCGATCAGGAAGTGCAGCTTGAGCAGCACGGACGTCAGCACGCTGCCGGCGTTCTGCGCCAGGTAGTTGAACAAGCTGGCGCCGAACGACCCGTACATCAGGCCGTCGAGCGTGCTCTGCAGGCACAGCGCCGCGCCGAGTCCGGCCGCTGCGGCGAGCCACGTGCGCCGGTGCGACCAGCGGTCGCGCAGCACGAGCAGCGTGAGCAGCACGCCCGAGATCAGGATCGTCTTGTAGCCGATCAGGAAGGCCGCCCCGAGCCACAGTCCGCCCACGAGGGCGTGGCGCGCGCGGAGCGTCCCTCCTGGCGGGCGAACGATCAGCCTGTCGAGCGCCAGTGCCAGGCACACGCCGGCCGGGATGCCCGACTCGGGTTGCGTGGAGTACTGCAGGAACACCGGATTCGTCGCCACCAGGAACCCGGCGGCCAGCCCGCACGCGCGACCGCCGACGCGCGCGCCGATCCGCGTGGTCAGCACGACGAGCACGGCGCCCAGCAGGATCTCGAGCAGCGTGACGCACCACACGATCCCGCGGCCGTCGCGCAGTCCGAGCCAATCGGCGAGCGCGAACACCGGCGTGAGCACGAACGCGAACCCGATCGGACGGATGACGTCGGCGTCGACGCGCTCCTCGCCGCGCACGAGGCTGGTCGCGATCTCCATGAACTCGACCGAGTCCGCGATCTGGTAGCCCTCGATCCGCGACCAGGCGAAGAACTGCAGCGCCAACGTCAGCGCGACGAGCGCGCGCACCCACGGATCGCGCCACGAGAGCAGCGCTCGTCCGTCCGCGTCGCGCTCGGAAGGGGGGGGGCTCGACTCGCTCGGGGACGTCATGCGCGCCTCCTCGTTCTATGCCGGCGCCGCGCCGGGCGCACGCCCCGGAATCGGCGCCGGACGCGTCCGGGCCCCGCGCGCCGCGGCGGGTCCGGCCGCCGCGGCCGGCCCCATAGGGAGGGGTTGCGAGGGGCTCCCAGCACGTGATCTGGGGGTGGGAATGGTCGCTTTCCTTTTGACTCGACTCCCGCAACCCCCTACGAAGGCCGGGGTTGGCGCGGCCCCTCCGGCAGCGCTCGTCCCCGGTCGGCAGGTTGGTTCCATTCGCATCCGCCGCGGCCCTTCCAGGCCCGCGCGAAATCCATGGGCAAGGTCGAAAAGGTCATCGTTCTCTCCGTCCTGTTCCTCGTGGCGCTGATCCTCGTCGTGACCGTCACGGTCGACGATCCGCTCGACAAGTCGGGCGTCGTCGAAGCCGGCGGCAAGCAGGCTCCGGCGGCCGTCGCCAAGGCGCCCAGCGCCGCGCCGCAGCCGGCCGCGCCCCTGCTCCAGAGCAGCGTGCAGCCGATCGCCCCGGGCTCGAGCGTGGCGCCCGCCGGAGCGGCTTCCGCACCGCCGGCCGCGCAGCCCCTCCCGCAGCAACCGGCCGTGGTGGCCGCGCCCGCGCCGGCCCCGGCTTCGGCCCTCCCGCCGGGCGCGCTGCTCCAGACCTTCGACGGCCTCGAGGACTCGTGGGTGCCCGACCTGAAGCTCTACACCTGGAAGCAGGGTGATTCGTGGCGCGCGCTGGCGCACACGTTCTACGGCGACTGGAAGCGCCTCGACCTCCTCAAGCGCCACAACGAAGGACGCATGGAGGTCGAGCCCGGCGACACGGTCTTCGTGCCGGTGTTCTCCGACGAGCGTGCGCGCCAGGCTGCGGCGCAGCCGGCCGCCGGCGCCGCGCCGACGGCGGCGAGCGCGGAACCGCGTGCGGGCGCGAAGAAGATGCACGTCGTGGCCAGCGGCGAGAGCCTGTGGAAGATCGCCAAGAGCGAGCTGGGGGACGGCAATCGCTGGAAGGAGATCTACGAGGCGAATCGCGACGTCCTGAAGAGTCCGGAGGCGATCCAGAAGGGCATGCGCTTGCGCATCCCCTGAGCACTGGACGACGCGCGCGCCCTGCGCGCGGAGCCCTGGGCTCCGCGCGCAGGGCGCGCGCCGTTCGGCGTCCTGTGCCGAGCGCTGCGCGCTCCACGAGCGAGCGGCCCGCGGCGGACGCCCTGACCTTCGATCTCGGGCTCGACGCGCACGCGGCCCCGTGCGCCGCGGTGCCGGAGCGGCGCTCCCCGCGTGCTCCGCGGGCCAGTCACTTCAAGCCGTAGCGGTCGAGCTTCTTGTACATGTGGCTGCGCTGCATCCCGAGCCGCTCGGCCGTGCGCTTCACGTTGCCGCCGTTCTCCGCCAGCTTGCGCTGGATGAAGAGCATCTCGCTGCGGTTCTTGAAGTCCTCGAACGTCTCCGCCGCGAACGGATCGTCGGGCTTGGGCCCGCCGGGCGCGGTCGCGTAGCCGACGGCCGCCGAGGGCGGCACCGCGGCCAGGCCTGGACCGTTCTCGAGCATCGCTTCGAGGTCGGAGCGGGCCAGCTCAGGGCCGCTGGCGAAGACCGCCGCACCCTCCAGCAGGTTCTTGAGTTGGCGCACGTTGCCGGGCCAATCGAGGCCGCGCAGCAGCTCGAGCGCCTCCGGTCGCAGCGCCAACGGCGTTCGTCCCGAGCGCGCGGCGATCTCGCGCAGGAAGTGCGCCGCGAGCGCGGGCACGTCCTCGCGGCGCTCGCGCAGGGCCGGCACGCGCAGCGGCACGACGTTCAGGCGGTAGAAGAGGTCGAGCCTGAACGTCTTCTGCTCCGTGGCTGCCGCCAGGTCGGCGTTCGTGGCCGAGACCACGCGGATGTCGACCGGGATCGCGCGGCTGTCCCCGACGCGCACGATCTCGTGCGTCTCCAGCGCGCGCAGCACCTTGGCCTGCGCCGGCAGCGGCATGTCGCCGATCTCGTCCAGGAACAGGGTGCCGCCGTCGGCGGCCTCGAAGTGGCCGATGCGGCGCTCGAAGGCGCCGGTGAACGAGCCCTTCTCGTGGCCGAACAGCTCCGACTCGATCAGCTCGTCGGGGATCGCGGCGCAGTTCACCGTCACGAACGGCCCGTCGGCGCGCGGGGACAGCGCGTGCAGGTTGCGCGCGACGACCTCCTTGCCGGTGCCGTTCTCGCCGGTGATCAGCACGGAGGCGTCCGAGGCCGCCACGGTCGCGACCTGGGCTCGCAGGCGCTGCAGCGCGGGGCTGGCGCCGACCAGCTCGTGCCGCTCCGCGAGCTTCTTGCGCAGGCGCGTGTTCTCCGCCGAGAGCTTCGACTCGCGCAGCGCAGCGCGGATCGTGACCAGCACGCGCTCGCCCTCCAGCGGCTTCTCGAGGAAGTTCGTCGCGCCGCGCTTCACGGCGTCGACGGCCGTGGC
Organism: Planctomycetota bacterium; assembly: GCA_016795205.1. Taxonomy (GTDB): domain Bacteria; phylum Planctomycetota; class UBA1135; order UBA1135; genus JAEUHZ01. The sequence continues at coordinate 94,544 of JAEUHZ010000032.1, forward strand.
CACGTCGCCGTGACCCGAGACGACCACCACCGGTGGCGGGTTCTCCTCGGCGCGCAGGCGCTCGAGCAGCCCGAGCCCGTCGAGGCCGGGCATCTTGAGGTCGGTCACGACGACCCCCGGCCGGCGTCCGCCGCGGGCCTCGTTCTCGAGGCGCTTCAGGGCCTCCAACCCGTCTTTCGCCGTCCAGACGTCGTAGCCCTGGTACTGGAGCGTCATCTCGAGCGCGAGGCGCACGTCGGCGTCGTCGTCGACGACGAGGATGGGGACGCGTTGTTCCTGGGGCGCGCGCGGGCTCATGGCGGAATCGTAGCGCCGCGCCACGTAGCATCGCCGTCCCATGCGCGAGCTCGTCGCACGCTTCCACGAGGGTGGCGCCCTGGTCGCCGGGGTGCTCTCGGGTACCTCGGCGGACGGCATCGACGTGGGTCTCGCGCGAGTCGGCGCGCGCGCGGGCCGGGGCGGCGTCGAGCTCTTCGCGCCCGAGCTCCTGACGTTCGCGACGGAGCCCTTCCCCGCCGAGCTCGGAGCGCGCGTGCGCGCGACGCTCGAAGGCGCGCCCTGCGGGCTGCGCGAGGCGGCCCTGCTCGATCGCGACCTCGGACGCGCCTTCGGTCGCGCGGCGCGGGCTGCGGCACGGCGCGCCGGGCTCGCGCTCGACCTCGTCGCGAGCCACGGCCAGACCGTGTGGCACCACGACGGCCGCGAGCCCAGCGGCCCCGCCACGCTCCAGCTCGGCGACGGCGATTTCGTGGCCGAGGAGGCCGGCTGCGCCGTGGCCAGCGATTTCCGAACGCGCGACGTGGCCGCCGGAGGGGAGGGGGCGCCGCTCGCGCCGCTGGCCGACCGCCTGCTCTTCGCGCACGTCGCGAAGCCGGCCGCGATCCTGAACCTGGGGGGCCTGGGCAACCTGACGCTGCTCGGGTCGGACGGCGAGCTCCTGGCCTTCGACACGGGGCCGGCCAACGCGCTGCTCGACGGGCTCGCACGCCGGCTGCTCGGCGAGCCCATGGACCGGGACGGCGCCGCCGCCGCGCGTGGCCGCGCCGACCCGGGGCTCGTCGCGGAGCTCATGCGGCACCCGTTCCTGGAGCGCGGGCCGCCCAAGAGCACCGGCCGCGACACGTTCGACGCGCGCTGGATCGACGGCGTCGTCGCGGCCGCACGGGCGCGCGGGCTGCTGCTGCGCGGCCCCGACGATCTGCTCGCCTCGGCCACGGCGTTCGTCGCCGGGACGGTGGGGGAGGCCCTGCGTCGCTACGCGCCTGCGCCACCGCGCGAGCTGCTCGTCGCGGGTGGCGGGGCGCGCAACCCCGCCTTGGTCGCGGCCCTGGCCGTCGCGACTGGAACCCCGGTGCGCGGCACGGACGCGGTCGGCATCGACCCCAAGGCGCGCGAGGCGTTGGTCTTCGTCGTCCTGGGCGCGGCCTGCGTGCTCGGCCTCCCGCTCTCGCACCCGGGCGCCACCGGAGCGCGGGCGGGGATCGTGCTCGGGAAGATCAGCCCGGCCGGTTGCCCGGCGCCGGGCCGGGGGTAGTGCGGCGACCGGAGCCGGCGACCGACGTTCCCATTGACCGAGGCGACCGCCCCCGTATCATCCCCCGACCGATCGCCGCCCGCACGGGTGTCCGCCGCTGGCGGATCCCGGCACGCGCCCGAGTCGAGCCTGCGACTCCCTCCCCCCCCGATCCCCCGACGCTGCCCCCCCGGCGTTCCTTACGACCCCGCACGAGGACTCTCCTCATGACCGGACTGCGCCGCGCACTCGGCCTGTTCGTCTCTGTCGCCGCCTTCGCCACGCCGAGCTACGCCGCGCTCCCTGACGAGCTGTCGGACACGTTCGCGGCCGCGATCGAGCTCCTGCACCGCGGCAAGAAGGCCGAGGCTCTCCAGGAGCTCAAGAAGGTCGCCGCGATGTCACCCGACCAGCAGGCGGCGTACCAGCTCTGGCGGACTCGTGACTACGCCGACTGGCGCGACCTGCTCGTCGAGGGCGGCGAGTTCGAGCTCGTGGCGAAGCGGCTCATGGAGCTGGCTCGGATCGAGCGCAAGGCGCTGCGCAACGACAAGGACGCGATCCTGGCGCTGGTGCGCACCGCGACGACCTCGGAGGATGCCACCGAGCGCCGCAAGGCGGCCCGCACGCTGGCCTCCGACCACGGCGAGTACGCCGTGCCGTACCTGCTCCCGCTGCTCGCGGAGGGCGACGAGGACCGGCGCGTCCTGGCGATGCACACGCTTTCCCAGCTCGGCCACGAGGCTTCCGTGCCGGTTGCCCGAGCGCTGGAGGCCGAGGACGCGGTCGTGCGCCGCAACGCGGCCTTCGTGCTCGGCAACCTCGGCTCGGCGCACGCCATCGGCGCGCTCCAGCACGCTGCCGCCGCGGACGCGGACCCGGTCGTCCGCGAGGCGGCCGCCGGCTCGCTGAAGCGCCTGAACGCGCAGGGCGACGCCCTGTCGAACTTCCTGGCCGCGGGTGACGCCTACTGGCGGCGCAGCGACGTCGCACTGAAGCGCGGCGAGGCCGGCGACGTCGTGTGGGACTGGCGGGACGGCCAGCTCGCCGGCACGCCGATCCCGCGCGAGCTCTACGGCTCCGAGATGAGCAAGCGCGCGTTCTACGACGCGCTGCGCGTCGACCCGAGCTCGACGCCGGCCCTGGCGGGCCTCGCGCGCGCCTACGTCGACGGCCAGACCCGCATCGACGCGCTGGCCGCGGCCGGTCAGGACGTGGGCGCGTGGGCCGATGCCGTGGGCTCGACCTTGATCGCCGTGAACGGCGCTGGCGTCGAGGCCCTCGACCTGGCGCTCCAGAGCTCGGTCAAGGCCGGGGACGCGTCGACCGCCTCGGCCCTGTGCCGGGTGCTCGGCCCGCTCGCTCCGTCGGCCACCGCCGGCCTGCGCGCGGCGCTGGCTGCGACGGACGGTGCGATCCGCTCCGAGGGCGCCGTGGCGCTGGCCCACGTGGCCGCGCGCTCGGGCGCGGCGGCCGGTGCCGAGGTCGTGCGCGCGCTGGGCGAGTCCGCCGGCCGCGAGGTCCTGCGCTTGGCGGTCGTGATCGACGCCGACGCGGCCCGCGCCAACGCGGTGGCCGAGGCGCTGCGCGGGATGGGCGCCTACGCCACCGTCGCCGACACGGGGGCGATGGGCTTGGTCGTGCTGCGCCGTGCGCCGGCACTGGACGTCGTGCTCGTGGCCGATGCGCTGGCGGACATCACGACGGCGCAAATCGTCGACGAGGTCCGCGGCGACGAGCGCCTGAGCAACCTTCCGATCGTCGTGCTGTCCGCGGATCCCGAGGCGGCGGCGGCGATGTACGGCGAGCGGATCGCGGGCGCCTCGCGTGGCGCCTCGGACCTCGACGTCGTGCGGCCGGCCCTCTCCGCGGAGCTCACGGGCGACCGCGCGCTGGCCGTGACGCTGGCCTCGCGCTCGGCCGAGGCCTTGGCCCACCTGGGCAGCGCGGACGACCTGGGCCCGGCGCTCTCCGGGCTGGCCCTGGCGACCGCCCGCGACGATGCCACCGCGGTTCCGGCGCTGGCGGCGCTGGGCGCGCGCGGCACGGCCGCGCAGGCTCCGGCGATCCTCGCCGCGCTCATCGACGAGCAGCGCTCGGAGACCGCCCGCGCTGCCGCCGGTTCGGCGCTGGCGCGCGTCGTCGCCCGCCATCCGGCCGCGCTGGATGCCGAGGGCGTGGCCAAGGTCGAGGCCGTGGTGCGCTCGGGCGCGGCGATGGCGGTCCGCGAGGCGGCCGCGCGCGTGCTGGGGAGCGTCCAACTCCCCGCCGCGGAGCGTGCCAAGATCCTGGAGAAGCTGCGCGGCTGATCTCGGGCTCGGCCGGGGCCGGCCGTCCGCCTGGAGGCACCGGCCGCGCGGTCCACGCGCGGCCGGCTCGTTTTTGTCGCCGGGTTTCCGTGCGCGGGCGCCCCGGACCCGACCCATCGCGGCGCTCGCACGGGCGGCCGCCAGCCGACCGCCGGCCGCAGCGCGCACCGCAAGGCAGGGGGGGGGGGCAGGCGCACGGCCCACGTCGCCAGCGCCAGCCGCCCGCGAGACGCCCGGACGAGCCGACGCGGGGGCGGGACGTACGCGCGAAATCGGCGGCCCGACGCTCGACGCGCCCGCACACAGCGCTATCCTCTGCGCCCCATCGATCCGCGGGCCGGGGCTCAAGTCCCGCGCGGCGCGGGTCGATCCGCAGGAGTCCCTCGAGCCCTGGTTTCCGGGCGCCCGGCGGTCCCGGCGGGAACGGCTCGCGGTGCGCTGCGCACCGCGGGAACCTGACGAACGCGCGCCAGAGTAGCACAACGGTAGTGCACCGCTTTCGTAAAGCGGGGGTTACGGGTTCGAATCCCGTCTCTGGCTCCACCCTCCTCCGATGCCGCGTCCGGTCTTCGCCCGCCCCGCCTTGATCGGCGTCGTCCACCTTCCGGCCCTGCCGGGAGCGCCGCGCTACGAGCGCCCGGACGGCCTCCCGCTCGCGCGCGTCCTCGAGCGCGCCACCGCCGACGCGCGTGCGCTGGCCGGCGAGGGCTGCCACGCGCTGCTCGTCGAGAACTTCGGCGACGTCCCGTTCCACGCCGAACACGTGCCGCCCGAGAGCGTCGCGGCGCTGGCCCTGGCGGTGGCTGCCGTGCGCGCCGCCGCGCCCGGGGTTGCGGTGGGCGTGAACGTGCTGCGCAACGACGCCCGCGCGGCGTTGGGCGTGTGTGCAGCGACGGGCGCGTCCTTCCTGCGGGTCAACGTGCTGGCGGGGGCCGCGATCACCGACCAGGGGCTCGTCCAGGGTCGCGCAGCCGAGCTGCTGCGCGAGCGTGCGCGACTCGCGCCGGAGGTCGCCCTGTTCGCCGACGCGCACGTCAAGCACGCGACCCCGCTCGGCCGCGAGTCGCTCGCGGAAGCCGTCGAGGACCTCGTGTCGCGCGCGCTGTGCGATGCCGTCGTCGTCTCCGGGATCGCCACCGGCCGACCGCCGACGGCGGAGCGCGTGCGCGAGGCGGCGCGCGCGGCGCGCGGTGCGCCCGTGTTCGTCGGCTCGGGGCTCGACCTGGACAACGCCGCCGCGCTGCTCGAGCACGCGGCGGGCGCGATCGTCGGCACCGCCCTCAAGTTCGACGGCCGCGTCGAGGAGCCCGTGGACCCCGCCCGTGTGCGCGCCCTGCGCATGCGCTTCGACGCCCTGCGATGAGCCGCGAGCAGCACCGCCGCGAGGCGCCCGCCAGCCTGGGCTTCGCCGTCGTGACCGTGAGCGACACGCGCGACGAGCGCACGGATCGCGGCGGGCCGCTGCTCGTCGCGGCGATCGAGGCTGCGGGCCATCGCGTCGTGCTGCGCGCGATCCGCCGCGACGAGGCCGACGAGATCGCCGCGGTCGTGCGCGAGGCCGTGGCGCGCGAGGACGTCGACCTCGTGCTGCTCACGGGCGGCACCGGCATCGCGCCGCGCGACGTCACCGCGCCGACCGTCGAGCGGCTGTTCGAGGGCGCGATCCCGGGGTTCGGCGAGCTGTTCCGCCTGCTCAGCTACCGCGCGATCGGGCCGGCCGCGATCCTCTCGCGGGCCACCGCGGGCCTGATCGGCGGGAAGGTCGTGGCGGCCCTGCCGGGCTCGCCGGCCGCGCTGGAGCTGGCCTGGCGGGAGATCCTCCTGCCCGAAGCCGGACACCTCGTGGCACAGGCTCGGGGGCGTTGACGGGGGCCGAATTGCGGCTTCCTGGAACGGCGGGATAGACTGCATGCGAGGCGGGGTCCCGCGATCGCGCCTCGCCCTCTACGGCGGCGGTCGGGAAGGAACTTCCCTGCCGCCCGCACGCCGCGACCGCCCGCGGGGATCCGCACCGAGCCGCCACCATGAACATGATCCGCACCGCTGCCTGCGCCCTCGCCGCGCTCCACGCCTGCTCCGTCGCCGCCGACGCCCAGGTCCTGTTGACCTCGAGGGACGGGGACAAGGCCAACGATCGGCTCGGCGCCTGGATCCGTGGCGCTGGCGACGTGAACAACGACGGGCGCCCGGACTGGATCGTGGGCGCGCCGGAGGACGGCAACATCATCAGCCCCGGCCGCGGGTTCGCGCGCGTCTACAGCGGCGCCACCGGCGCGGTGCTCCACACGCTGCTCGGCGTCTCGAACGGCGACCGCTTCGGGACGTCCGTGGACCAGGCCGGCGACGTGAACCTGGACGGCTTCGCGGACGTCGTCGTGGGCGCGCCGAACGTCTCGTCGCTGGGCAACAACCGCGGTCGCGTCACGATCCACTCGGGCGCGACCGGCGCCGCGCTGTTCACGTTCGACGGCGCGGTGAACAACGACCGGCTCGGAACGATCGTGGTCGGCGTCGGCGACGTGAACGGCGACGGCCGGCCGGACGTGCTGTCCGCGAGTCGGGACGCGAGCGGCGGCGGCACGCAGCGCGGCGTCGTGCGCGTGTTCTCGGGCCTGACCGGCGGGATCCTGCACGATCTCGCCGGGGGGGGGAACGGCCAGCGGCTGGGGCTTTCGGCCGCGGCGATCGGGGACGTGACCGGGGACGGTCGCGCCGATTTCGTCGTCAGCACGCTGACCGCTGGCGTGCGCGTCTACAACGGATCGACGGGGGGGATCGCCTACACGGTCCCGTCCCCGTCGCCGGACGACCTGTTCGGCGCCTCGGTCGGATCGATCGGCGATTTGACCGGCGACGGTGTGCGCGACCTGCTCGTGGGCGCCACGCAGGACGCCAACATCTTCAACCAAGGCCCCGGCTACGTGCGCATCTACAACGGCGCCACGGGCGCGTTCGTGCGCACCTTGCCCGGCTCGTCGGTCGGGGACCGCTTCGGGATCGCCGTCGGTGACGCCGGCGACCTCAACGGCGACGGCAAGCCCGAGGTCCTGGTGGGCGCAGACCAGTTCAACAACGGCGGCCCGGGCTTCGTGCGCGTCTTCGACGGGAACACGGGCGCGGTGCTCCACACCTTCATCGGCCTCTCGAACAACGACCGGTTCGGCGCCTCCGTGGCGGGCCTGGGGAACCTGAACGGCACGGGGGGCCTGGAGATCGGCATCGCCGCGCCCGAGCGGTCGCAACCCTTCCTGCTGGGCGGACGCGCGGAGATCTGGACGGCGGACTTCGGCGGAGCCTGCGCGACGCCCTACGCCTTCTGTGCCGCCGCGAACAACTCGACGGGCGTTCCGGCGCTGATCTCGCACACGGGCACGGTGAGCATCTCGGCGAACAACTTCGGGCTCTTGTGCACGGGCCTGCCGCCCAACACGAGCGCGCTCTTCTACTTCGGCCAGACCGAGATCCAGCAGCCCTTCGGCAACGGCTTCCGCTGCGTCGGCGGCAGCGTCTTCCGTCTCGGCATCCAGCAGGCCAGCCCGGGCGGCACGATCGCGCGCAACCTCGACTTCCCGACGGCGCCCGGCGCGCTGGGTCCGGGGTCGACGGCCAAGTTCCAGTGCTGGTACCGCAACCCGGCGGCGGGCGGCGCGGGCTTCAACCTCTCGAACGGTTTGAGCGCGACGTTCTGCAACTGAGGGCCGGCCGCGGCTCATTCCAGCGCCGGCGCCGACGCGCCGGGAGCCCGAGCAGGCTGCCGCGTCGCGCGCCCGACCCGCAGTGGCGCGCAGGCGGCCCGGCGAGCGCGGCGGCTCGCTCGCGCCGCAGGGGCGGTCACTCGCCGGGCTCGTGGCCCGCGCGCCAAGCGGCAGGGCCCCTGGACGTCGAGCGGTAGCCGCGCGCGTCGCGGACGACCGTGCCCTCGTACCAGACGTAGTTCTGGTGGAACTCCGCGGCGCGCTCGTCGAGTCGCGCGGGCGCGTGCGCTGCGAGCGCGTCCTTCTGGATCCGCACCCGCAGCGCGGCGTCGTTCGACGCGGCGCGGAACAAGACCGTGCGCGAGCCGTCCGTCTCGTCGAAGATGCGCGCCACCTCGCCGAACAGGCGCACCGGGCCGTGGGCGCTGGCCGCGACGGCCTGCTCCAGCGCGGCGGCGGATTCCGCGTCGAACACCGCTCGCTCCGGGTCGCGCTTGGCGGCCTCGAAGGCCGCCACGGCTCGCGCCCGCAGGTCCCACCAGGGCAACAGGCGGTCGTAGGGCCGGGCCGCGCTGGGTGCGCCGGGCGTCTGCGGAGCGTTCGTCGCCGGGTTCCAGATGCCGAGTTGCTGCGCGCGCGCCTCGGCCTGCGCCGCGACGAAGGCCTCGTGAGAGACCTCGCTGTAGCCGTACTTCGTGAAGTACGGGCTCTTCCCGAGCTTCACGAGCAGCACGTTGAAGTCGGTCCCGTCCGGGAGCACCACGTGGCACAGCAGGCGTCCGTAGGGATCGCGGTGGCCCTCGCGGCCGACCGGGAAGCGCAGGCCGACCCGCAGCGCGCCGTCCTTGGGTGTGCGCGCCGCGAAGAACTCCTGGGCCCACAGCGCGCACTCCTCGCCGAACACGGTCTGCGGCTTCGAAGGGCTGGCGGCGCCGCTGCCGAGCTTCTCTTCCGTGTCGACGCACAGGAGGCGCAACTTCTCGAGCTTGCCGTCGAGCTGGACGTGGATCGTGTCGCCGTCGACGACGCGCGCGACCTCGGCCCAGGCGGACACGCCCGGGATCGCCGGCCGCGCGGCGCCAGCGGCCGGCGGAGCGGCGACGGGCGCCTGGGGCGCGAGGAGCGGGGCCGCGGCGGCCAGGAGGAAGAGCAGGTTCAGCATGGGGTGGGGGCGCGCGGGCGGCGTGGCCCGGTCGGCGCGTGGCCCGTAGGATACCGCCCCCATGAGCGATCCGACCGCGGCGGGCGATGGAACGGCCGAGACGGCCCCGGTCCCCGCGAAGGCCCCGGGCGGCGTCACGTTGCGCGGCACCCCGGTCGCTCCGGGCCTGGCGCTGGGCACGGTCCACCGCAAGGACCACGACGTCCTGCGCGCCCCGCCGACGCGCGTGCCGCTGGAGCAGGTCGAGCGCGAGCTGAACCGCTTCCACCGCTCGCTGACCGAGTCCAAGCGCGAGATCGACGCGCTGAAGTCACGGCTCGCGGGGCGCGTTCCGGTCGAGCAGATCCGCATCCTCGACACGCACCTGGCCTACCTGAAGGATTCGGTCTTCCTGGCGGACGTCGAGAACCTGATCCTCAACGAGCAGATGAGCCTGGAAGCCGCGATCGGCAAGGTCGTCGCGGATTTCGACCGGATCTTCCGCCTGGTGGCCAGCGAGACCCTGCGCGAGCGCGCCGTGGACCTGCGCGACGTCGGCATCCGCGTCCTGCGCAACCTCGAGCGGGACGCCGCGCCGGAGGGAGCCGGCGTGGCCGCGCCGCAGGAGTACGTGCTCGTGGCGCGCGAGCTGTCGATCGTCGACATGTTCAACCTGGCGCACGAGTCCGTGCTGGCGATCGCCACGGAGGAGGGCGGCCTGACGAGCCACGCCGCGATCCTGGCGCGGACCATGCGCATCCCGACGCTGACCGGCGTCGCGGGGCTGCTCGACGCCGCGCGCGAGGGCAGCCACGCGATCGTCGACGCGACCGAGGGCGTGATCCGCCTCGATGCCGATGAGGTGGTGCGCGCGCAGTACGGCTCGCGCTCCAAGGCCGAGCGCGAGGTGCCCGCGGCCGCCACGGAAACGCCGGCCTGGGCGCGCCGTGCGCCGCGCACGCGTGATGGCACGACCGTCGAGATCAGCGCGGCGGCGGGCAACCTGCCCGAGGTCGACGCCGCCGCGAACCTGGGCCTCGCTGCCATCGGGCTGTACCGCACGGAGCTCCTGTACCTGCTCGAGCGCGAGCAGCCCTCGCTCGAATCGCTCGCGGCGCACTATGCGTCGGTCGTGGAGCACGCACGCGGCGCCGGCGTCACGTTCCGGCTCCTGCACGTGGACTCCAGCCTCGAGGTCGGCTACCTGCACGAGGCGCGCGAGATGAACCCGGCGCTCGGTCGCACGGGCGTGCGCTGCCTGCTCTCGCGCGAGTCGGTGCTGCGCCGCCAGTTGCAGGCGCTGCTGCGCGCGCAGCCCGCCGATGGCGATGCGCGCTTGCGCATCGCCGTACCCTTCGTCGTCGATTGCGGCGACCTGCGCCGGCTCAAGGAGATCCTGTTCGAGGAGCGCTACGCCCTGCGCCGTGCGGGCGTCGCGTTCCAGGAGGTGGTCGAACTCGGCGCGATCATCGAGACCCCGGCCTCCGTGCTGGGCGCGCGCGATCTGGCGCGCGAGGCCGACTTCCTGCTCGTGGGGCTCGATTCGTTGCAGCAGTACCTGCTGGCCGCCGACCGCGAGAACCACGCGCTCGCGCCGGCCTTCGAGTCATTGCATCCCTTCGTGCTGCGCGCGCTGGCGTCGATCGTGGAGGCCGCCGAGCAGGCCGGGCGCCCACTGTCCGTGTTCGGCGTCACCGTCGCGGATCCCGTGAACGTGCCGTTCCTGGTCGGCGTCGGTGTCAAGCACTTCACGCTGGCGGCCTCCGCGATCGGCGATTTCGTGGCCGCGCTGACCCGGATCGACGCGCGCGGCGCGCGCCGCGCCGCCGCCCTGGCCTCGCGGGCCTCCTCGATCGCCGAGACGCAGACCTTCGTCGACGGCTATCGACACGGCCTGATCCGCTGAGGTCCACGACCCGGGCGAGCGTCGCTCTGGCAGGTGCGCGCGCGCACGCGGGAGGCCTCGACTCGGCGTGCGAGACCGCTCGGGACTGCCGTCCCAGATTCGGGACGGCCGCGAATTCCTGTGGAAAGCGGCTCCGCTTGCGCTTGTGGGGTCTGGAGCCACTAGATAGCGTGCCCCTCGTCGAGGCCGCGCTGGTCTCCGAGCCCCTCCGCTTCGCGGTTCCAGCTCATCTGGACCCGGAACTCCGGGCTCACCCAGCCGCCGGACTGGTGTCCCCAAGGCTCACCGGGGGGGTGAGCTGCCAGTCTGGCACACGGCCAGTCTCTGAGTTCCCGGCGCTCTCGCGCGTCGGCCAGGCAGGTCGTCCATGCTCGATGAGGAGAAGGACCGCTTCACTTCCCGTTTGGCCATGATCCCGGGCGTCCGCCCGATGCCCTCCGTGGGGCAGTGGATCCTGCTGCAGGTCGAACACCCCACCGAGCTCGCGCGCCGCGTGAATCGCCGGCTCGCCCCGGGCGTCATGAGCGTCCCGCGCCAGGTCGACGGCGCCGTCCGCATCTCGGTCGCGGACCCGCGCCAGAACGAGCAGATGCTGCGCGCATTGCGCGATCTCGTCTGACGCGCTCCGGACGCGTCGGCACACGGGTCGTGAGACCGTCGAGCGCGTCGCGGGCGCGGGGCAGCCCCGCGCTCCGCACTCGCTGGGGGCGGCGTCCTCGGTGCAGCGCAGCGCCCAGCGACCTGCATCGCCGCGCGCCGCGGCGGGCGCTACGCTCGCGGCATGACGCCCTGGCTCTCGCTGCTCCTCGTTGCCTTTCTGGACGAATCCGCCGCGCGCGGCGCTGGCGGGACGGCGCCGATCGTCCTGCCGAAGCTCGCGCCGGAGATCACCCGCCAGGAGGTCGAGGCTCACGTGCGCTTCCTGGCGTCCGATGAGCTGGGCGGGCGCGTGACAGGCACGCCCGGGTGCGAGCGCGCCGCGGAGTACATCGCCGCCGTGCTGCGCGCGCAGGGTGCCGCGCCCGCCGGCGACGGCGGCACGTTCTTCCAGGACGTGGCGCTCGAGCGGGTGCGCCTGGCGGCCGCGCCGCGGCTGACGTTCATCGCGGCCGACGGGGTGCGCACCGAGCTCGCGCACGGGACGGATTTCGACGCGCCCTGGACCGCCGTGGCGGCCGAGGGCTTGCGCCTGGTCGTGGTGCGCACCGAGGCCGAGGTGCCCAGTGCGGCGGCACGCGACGTCGCGCTGTTCGTCGACGCCTCGGCGAGCGACCGCCGCCGCTGGCTCGCGGCGGCGGGGCACGCCGACGGCGCCGGGTTCGGGGCGATCCTTGCGCCGGGCTCGCGCCGCGCGGGGCGCCCCCGGGATCCCGCGGCCCTGGTGGGCGCGTACCGGCGCACGGGGGTCGCGAGCGAACAGGGCTCTCTGGGTGTCGTGCGCCTGCACGGGCCGGTCCTCGAGGCGCTGCGTGCCACGCCGCCGGCTGGCGTGTCCCTGGTCGTCGACGCGTCCATCGAAGTGGCACGCTCCGCGAACGTCGTGGCGCGCATCCCGGGCCGCGCGCCGCGCGCGTCGGCGCGCGCGGTCGTGATCAGCGCGCACTACGACCACATCAGCCACGGCCCCGGTCAGGACGGCGCGGACCGCATCTACAACGGCGCGGACGACGACGCTTCGGGCGTCGCCGCGGTGCTCGAGATCGCGGGCGCGCTCGGGCAGGGCGGCGAGCTCGAGCACGACGTCATCGTGCTGCTGGCGACCGCCGAGGAGATCGGACTCCTGGGCACCGAGGAGTACCTCGACCGCCCGGTCGTGCCGCTCGAGCGCACGATCCTGAACCTGAACTTCGAGATGGTGGGCCGTCCCGACGAGAAGGTCGGCGGCCCGGGCGTGCTGTGGCTCACGGGAGACGAGCGCACGAACCTGGGCGCGTTCCTGCGGGAGCGCGGGCTGCGCGTCGCAGCCGACCCGCGCCCCGAGCAGAACTTCTTCGAGCGTTCCGACAACTACGCGTTCGTGCGGCGCGGGGTCATCGGCCAGACGCTCTCCTCGTATGGCTTGCATGCCGACTACCACCGGCCCAGCGACGAGGCCGACACGCTCGACTACGAGCATCTGGCCGCCGCCGCGCGCACGGGCGAGAAGGCCGTGCGCCTCGTGGCCGAGGGCGCGGTCGCGCTGGCCTGGGCCTCCGGAAAGTCTCCCGCGGCACCACGTTGACCACGCGCGTCGGCTAGCATCGCGCCCCCTTTCGGAGGCCCCATGCCCGCTTCGGAACGCCGTCGCACCGCGCCGCGCCGCCCGCGCTACACGGCGCGCACCGCGGACAAGTTCGAGCTCTACCAGCTCGCAGTCCAGTCGCCCGAGGCCGATCTGGCCTTCGTGGCACGCCACTACCGGCGCGAGCGCGGCCGCGAGCCGCTCCACCTGCGGGAGGACTTCTGCGGCACCGCGCTGCTCTCCGCGACCTGGGTCAAGGGGCGCAAGGACCGCACCGCGGAGGGCTTCGACCTGGACGGGAAGACGCTGGCCTGGGGGCGCGCCCACAACCTGGCTCCGCTGGGCGCGGCGGCCCAGCGCGTGACCCTGCACCGGCGCGACGTGCGCGAGCGTGGCGACCGCCCGGCGGACATCCGCCTCGCCCAGAACTTCTCGTGGTCCGTGTTCAAGACGCGCGCGGAGCTCGGCGGGTACTTCCGCCGCGCGCGCCAGGGCCTGGCCGCGGGCGGGCTGTTCGCCCTCGACATCTACGGCGGGACCGAGGCCACCGAGGAGCTGGAGGAGCAGCGCCGCATCGAGGGCGGCTTCACCTACGTCTGGGAGCAGGCGCGCTTCCTGCCGGGAACGAACGACTACACCTGCCACATCCACTTCCGCTTCCGCGATGGCAGCCGGATGCGGCACGCGTTCACCTACGAGTGGCGACTGTGGTCCGTCCCCGAGGTGCGCGAATTGCTCCACGAAGCCGGCTTCCGCGACGTGCGCGCCTACTTCGAGCAGTCGAATCAGGACGACGAGGGCAGTGGCGTCTACCGTCGCGACGACTCCGGCGTCACGTGCCGCAACTGCGCCGGCTGGGTCGCGTACCTGCTGGCCTTCCGCTGAGCGCGCGCGCCCTCGACGCTGCCCCGCCGCACGTCGCTGGGCTGCCACGCCCGGAGCGCGCGGGCGCGCCGGGGTCGATCAGTGCCCGGCCGCCGCGAAGTCCTTCTGGTAGAGGACCGCCGCGACGTTGCCGGCCTCGATCACGACCTCGCAAGGCGTCGTGAACGCACATTCCAGGTGCTCGGGGAACGCGAAGTGCGTCACGTGTCCGCCCTCGGGCAGGGCGTCGACCATCCGCTCGCTCTTCAGGTCGTCCCGCGCCTGGACCAACAGGATCTGCCGCCCGCCAGCATCCTCGGCCGCCATCTTCCGTAGGTGCGCGGCGCAGTCCGGGCAGCTCTGCCTCCAGAACACGATGCTGCCCTCGACCGGCAGGGTCTCCGCGCCGATCCACTGCGTGAGCTCGGGGACGTCGACGATCGGGCGACCTTTCCACGAGTCCGGATCCAGGAACGCGTAGCGGATCGCCTTGGAGCCGGCCCGGACCTGGCCGGTCTCGGCGTCGACGACGATCGGACCTGCCGTCGAACTCGAAGATCGAATCAAGGCCCAGGGGGCCGCCCAGGACAGCGCCAGTCCCGCGACGAGCAGCGCGGCGGGCAGCCGAGGACTCGCGACACTCTGCCAGGGGCGTGTGGCCAGAACCGCCACGAGCAGCGCCGCGTCGATCGAGAGCATGAGCAGCGGCGGCATCGTGATCGCGCCGCCGCCGCAGCCGCACGACTTCGCGCCGGCGGCGACCAGGGGCACGAGGACCGCCACGAACACGGCGTACAGCGCCGCCAGCGGCGGCCAGCCCCAGCGCGGCCGCACGAGCGCCAGGCAGAAGATCGAAAGCTCGATCGCGATCGCGAGGCGGAAGGTCAGCTCCGGCCCGAACGGCGACGTGTCGCGGACGGAGGCCGGCAGGCTCTGCGGGTTCCCGACGAAGAGCTTGAGCCCGGCCCAGGCGACCAGCCAAGCGGCGGCCACGTAGATGGCGAGGAGGGCGAGCTTGGAACCGGGGCGCTTCGGGCTCATGGGCGGGGCTCTGTGGGCGCGCGAGGATACGCCCGCCGCGGCCCGATACGAGGTCCTGTGCGCCCTGTGAGCCCGAGCCGCCGTCAGAACCAGGAGACGCGGGTCCCGTCGGCGAGCCGCGCCGACGGCTGAGGCCAGCTGGCCTGGATCCCGAACCAGGAGAAGCTCTGGGGCTTGAGGCGCGACAGTGCGCCCAGCTCGAGGGATCCCGGCTCGGCCCCGCGCCGTGGGCCCAAGGCTTCGAGGAGCGTGCGCGCCGCCTCGCCGCGCGCACGCAGGCGCACGTGGATCGGGTCGATCCCGTACCACTCCGCGCGCGGCGCCACGTGCGTGGAGTGGTACGCCTGTGCGATCGCACGCAGACGTGCATCGAGCTCCTCGGCGTCGGCCTTGACCCGCGCCCGATCGATGCGGCGCGTCGGGAACAGCAGCGCGCGCGCTGCCTGGAAGCGCAGCGGTCCCAGGCTCGCCAGGCTCGCGAGCGGCGGACCGGCGATGACGACACACCGCGATCCTCGCACCAGCCGCGCGACGAGGCGCTCGATCGACGCCGCGACGACCTCCGGGCGCGCGCCGTAGGCCAGGTCGTTCCCAGGGTCCGCCACGAGCGCGCAGGCCGGTGCGTCTTGGGACTGCTCGAACGACCAGAAGGCGTCGGGGGCGATGCGATCGAGCCCGCGGAAGAGCAGGCTGCTCGGACCCAGGTAGGAACGCCCGCTGCCGTGGGAGGCGACGACGTCCAGCGGCGCACCCAGCCGCCAGCGCGCCTCCCGCACGAGTTCGGGCAGCATGCGACGCACGTTGCTCGCGCCCAAGAGCAAGAGCCGCGCCCGCGGCGGGCGGTCAGCTGCGGCCAAGGCCCAAGAGCTCCGGGAAGAGCTGGCCGGCGCGGCCGAAGACCGGGTCGAAGGCCGCGACGAAGGCACACTCGGACAATGCTCGGAGCGCCTGCGGGGCGAGGTCCTCGGCGAACAGGGCCAGCTCCTCCGCGCGGGCGTCGCCGGGCAGGAAGGCGCGCGCCAGGCCGTCCTCCAGCGTCACGGGCTCGCCCGGGCTCCCCAGTGCCGCGTCGTGCGGCAGATCCGGAGCCCAGACGCGGACCTCGACGCCGCGCGCGCAGGCCAGACGCTGCGCGAGCGCGGTCCGCGCGAAGCCGGCGACGAACGCCCGCTGGCGCACCCGGCGTCGGTCGCGCCAGCCGTCGAAGGCCGGTTGCGAGGCGATGGTCAGCAACCCGAGCGCGTGCAGCTCGACGAGCTCGGCGCGGATCGCGTCCGTCTCGGTGTCGGTGTCGGGCGCGCCCCAGCCTGGGAAATGCGCGCAGCGACCCGCGATGAACTCGGCGCCGAGCGCGAGCAGGTCGTCGAAGCTCCGTGCCGCGCGCCACGCTGCGCGGCCCCGCGCGCGCCGCGCGGCGAGCGGCGCGCGCGAGGTGCCCTGCAATTGCTCGCGCCGAGCGCCGGAACCCATGCCGCGATCGTACCCTCTGCTTGCGGCGCGGGCAGCCGACCCCGTACCGTCCCCGACCACGTGCAGGACGTCTCGAAGGCCCGACTCGCGCTGGTCGCCGCTGCGGTGCTCTTCTCGAGCGGGGGCGCGCTGATCAAGGGCACCGAGCTCGGCGCCTGGCAGGTCGCCTGCTATCGCTCGCTCGTGGCGGCGGTCGCGTTCCTGCTGCTCGTCCCTGCCGCGCGGCGCATCCCGAGCCGCGGCGAGTGGCTCGTCGGCGTGGCCTACGCGACCACGCTGGTGCTCTTCGTGCTGGCGAACAAGCAGACGACCGCCGCCAGCACGATCTACCTGCAGTCCACGGCGCCGCTCCACATCCTGCTCTTCGCGCCGTTGGTCCTGGGCGAGCGTGCGACGCGTCGCGATCTGCCGTTCCTCGTGGTGATGGGGATCGCCTTCGCGCTGCTCGTCCTGGGCACGCCGCCCGCGCAGCGCACCGCACCCGACCCGGCCTTGGGGAACGCGTTGGCGATCGGCTCGGGCTTCGCGTGGGCGTTCACGGTGATGGGCCTGCGGCGTCTCGAGCGCGCGGGGGGGGGGCGCCCCGGCGGTGGCGCCGGTGCCGTGGTCGCCGGCAACCTGATCGCGGCCGCGGCGACGGCGCCGCTGGCGTTGCCGGTCGTGGGGAGCTTGCACCCCGACTGGACCACGATCGCGTTCCTGGGCGTGGTCCAGATCGCCCTGGCCTATCGCGGCGTCACCTACGGCTTGGCGCGCGTGCCGGCGCTCGAAGCGTCCTTGATCCTGCTCGTCGAGCCCGTGCTCGCGCCGCTGTGGGCCTGGCTCGCGCACGGCGAGACGCCCGGGGTGCTGGCCATCGCGGGCGGCGCGCTCGTGGCCGCGGCGACGACGTGGAAGGGCCTGATCGACGCGCGCCGTCCGGCGGGTACCGCCGCGGCCTGAACGGTTGGCGGAGACCGCCGGGGTCGAGCGGCGCGGCGCGTGCGCGCCGGCGGGCGCTGCGCCCTGGTCGCGGCACGGATGCCCGCGCGGGGTTCGCGCGGCGAGTCCTGGGTGGAGCCCCGTCGCAGCGTGCGCGGATCCCCGGTGGTTGCGCTTCCGGGCTCCGGTGCGCCCGGCTACCCTCCGCCCGCGCATGGAAACGCTGAAGAAGCTCGTCGACATCGCCCTGCACCTCGACAAGTACCTGAACGGCTGGGCGGCGGACCTGGGCCCTTGGACTTACGTCCTGCTCTTCGCGATCGTGTTCTGCGAGACCGGGCTGGTCGTGACCCCGTTCCTGCCGGGCGACTCGCTGCTGTTCGCGGTTGGCGCGCTGTCGGCCACCGAAGGGTCGCCCATCCACCCGGTGCAGGTCGCCATCCTGCTGATCGTGGCCGCGATCCTGGGTGATGCCGTGAACTACGCGATCGGCAAGCGCGTCGGGCCGGCCGTGTTCACGCGCGACTCGCGCTTCTTCAAGAAGGAGCACCTGGAGCGCACGCGCGCCTTCTACGAGAAGCACGGCGGCAAGACGATCATCCTGGCGCGCTTCATCCCGATCGTGCGCACGTTCGCGCCCTTCGTGGCCGGCATCGGGCAGATGTCGTATCGCCGCTTCGCCGCCTACAACGTCGTCGGCGCGATCGTGTGGGTCGTCGTCTTCGTGTGGGCCGGCTGGCGCTTCGGCAAGACGCCTTTCGTGCAGAAGAACTTCCACTACGTGATCCTGGCGATCATCGTCCTGTCGGTGCTGCCCGGCGTCTTCGAGTACTGGCGTGCACGCCGCGCGGCGCGCGCCGACCGACAAGCCTGACTGTCCGGCGCGACGGCCCGGCCTGGGTCCCGCCCGCCGGAAGCCGTCGCTCCGGCTACGAACAGGCCCCGCCGGGGAACGATCCCGGCGGGGCCTCACTCTTGCGGCCGCTGCGGGCCGTGCTCAGAGCGCCGTCGCGATGACCAGCGCCACGATCGAGATCAGCTTGAGCAGGATGTTCAGCGAGGGCCCTGACGTGTCCTTGAGTGGATCGCCGACCGTGTCGCCCACGACGGCCGCCTTGTGCGGATCGGAGCCCTTGAAGTACTTCTTGCCGTTGATCTCGACTCCGGCCTCGAACATCTTCTTGGCGTTGTCCCACGCGCCGCCGGCGTTGGACTGGAAGATCGCCATCAGCACGCCGGTCACGGTGACGCCGGCCAGCAGGCCGCCCAGTGCCTCCTTGCCGAACAGGGGCGTGAAGCCGATCACGACCGGCACCGTCACCGCCAGGAGGCCGGGGACCACCATCTCCTTGATGGCCGCCTTGGTCGAGATCTCCACGCACTTGCCGTACTCGGCGCTGCCGTCGGCCTTGCGGAAGGTCTCCTGGTCGGCCTTGCTCCAGTCGTGCAACTCCTTGCCGTCGTTGCGACGCATGACCTCGAGCGCGGCCTTGAGGGCCGGGATCTCGCTGAACTGCCGCCGGACTTCCTGGATCATGGCCATCGCGGCGCGGCCCACGGCGCCCATCGAGAGCGCCGAGAACACGAAGGTCAGCATGCCACCGATGAACAGGCCGGCGATCACGTTGGCCTTCGAGACGTCGATGCTCGGGATGCCCGCGGCGGTCATGTACGCGCCGAAGAGCGCCAGGGCGGTCAGGGCCGCCGACCCGATCGCGAAGCCCTTGCCGATCGCGGCCGTCGTGTTGCCGACGGCGTCGAGACGGTCGGTGCGCTGACGCACTTCCTTGGGCAGCTCCGACATCTCGGCGATGCCGCCGGCGTTGTCGGAGATCGGACCGTAGGCGTCGACGGCCAACTGGATGCCGGTGTTCGCCAGCATCCCGACCGCGGCGATCGCGATGCCGTACATGCCGGCGAAGTGGAACGCGCCGATGATCGCGAAGGCGATGATCAGCACCGGGATGCCCGTCGACATCATGCCCGTCTGCAGCCCGGCGATGATGTTCGTGGCCGAACCGGTCAGCGACTGGCGCGCGATCGAGAGCACCGGGCCCTTGCCGTACCCCGTGAAGTGCTCCGTGACGACGCCGATCAGCACGCCGGCGACGAGCCCGATGATCGTCGCGAAGAAGACCCCGGTCGCCGTGTAGGCGCCGTGGAACGTCGAGAGCGGGTCGCTGTAGCTCCAGGACTCGGGGAGCACGGCCCGGATGATGAACCAGAAGGCCACGATCATGATCGCAGCCGAGCCGAACTCGCCCAGGTTGAGGGCCTTCTGCGGGTCGCCACCCTCCTTCACGCGAACGAAGAACGTGCCGAGGATCGAGATCGCGATGCCGGCCGCCGCCAGGTAGAGCGGGAGCAGCACTCCGGCCAGGGGCGAGACCTCGCCGCCGAACTGCGGCGCGGTCATGAACACGGCGCCGAGCACCATGGCGGCGATGATCGAGCCCACGAACGACTCGAACAGGTCGGCGCCCATGCCGGCCACGTCGCCGACGTTGTCACCGACGTTGTCGGCGATGGTGGCCGGGTTCAGCGGGTGGTCCTCGGGGATGCCAGCCTCGACCTTGCCGACCAGGTCGGCGCCGACGTCGGCGGCCTTGGTGTAGATGCCACCGCCCACGCGCGCGAACAGCGCGATCGAGGAGGCGCCGAACGAGAAGCCGGTGATCACGGTGATCACCCGGTTCACGTCCCCGATCGTCCCGGTGCCGAAGATCTTGCTGTAGACGATGAACAGGATGCTCAGGCCCAGCACGCCCAGCCCGACGACGGCCATCCCCATGACCGACCCGCCGGTGAAGGCCACCTGCAGGGCAGCTCCCAGGCTGGTGCGCGCCGCGTTGGCGGTGCGCACGTTGGCCTTCGTCGCCACCTTCATCCCGATGAACCCGGCCAGGCCCGAGCACAGCGCGCCGGTCACGAACGAGGCCGCGATCAGCGGCGAGGAGTTCTCCGCCCGCGAGCCCTGGAACGCGAGGAGCACGGCGACCAAGACGACGAAGATCGCCAGGATGCGGTACTCGGCGCGCAGGAAGGCCATGGCGCCGTCCGCGATGTGGCGGGCGATGCCGGCCATCTTCTCGTTGCCGGCATCCTGCTTCCCGACCCACGCCGACTTGACGTAGGTGTAGAGCAGCGCGAGCACGCCGGCCGCCGGGATGAGGTAGATCACTTCGAACATGGTGGGGCTTCTGGGTCCAGGTGGTGGGGTGGGATCTGTGGCTCGGAGGTCGTCGCCGCGCAGCGCTCGATCAGGGCCCGGCCCGCGCTCCCCGCGGGAGCGGGCCGGCCGCGAAGCAGGCGTCAGGGGCTGTGCGGGTCGGTGGGGGCATCGGACCCGGGCTGCGCGCGCCGCGCGCTGGCGGGCTCGTGCCGGGGCGAGGTCGCGTTTCCCGAGCGCCGCCGTGCGCCGCGCTGGCGCGCGGGACGTGGCGGTGACATGCGGGGCGGGGCGCTGCGTGCGAACCGCGAAGAGGGGGGCAGCATCGGGCCAGGCGCTCCCGGCCAGGGCGGAAGCGAGGGCGAAGGTTGTATGCGTCCTGGGTGGGCGGTGCAAGGTCGCCGCGGGGGCTGCCCGCGCCAGCGCTGGGTCGCGCTGGGGCGGGGGGGGCTCCCCGGCCGGGGCCCCGGCGGCGTGACGACGGCCGCCCGCGCGGGGCGCGGGCTAACCGTGCGTCCAGGAGCAGGCGGATGCGGCTGCTCGCGGCACGGTAGGCCGGGGCCGCGGCCCGGGGCGGAGCGCGCTCCGATCCCCAGGGGCACCGCAGGACGGGCGGCGTCGAGGCGTGGCCGACCGCGCGGAAGGGCGACGAGGACCGCCCCTGGACTGTGCGTCCAAGGCCCGCAGGATCGCTCCCGCCGCGTGGCGTGGCCTGCCCGGCCCAGCGGTCCGCGAGCCCAGGACCAGGGCCCGCGTCTCATCGGCCCCGCAGCAGCGAGCGCGGCGTAGGCGTGGCGCGTGCCCACGCCTCAGCAGCCGGGCCTCAACGAGCGCTGCGGCGCGGTCCGTGCGCGCGTGGCCTGCGACCCCGGTCCGTGCGCGCTCAGCGCGGACGGCCGCCGCGCAGGACCTTGATCCGCAGCTTCGTGATGCGGAACTCGGCGCCCTCGGCGAGCACGGCTCCGAACGCGCCCACGCGCTGGCGCCGCCAGCTGATCGCCGGCTCCACCCAGTCCTCGCGCTCCAGGTTCGGGCTGAACGAGAAGGTGCGCGTGCTGCCGATGTAGGTCGCGGTGATCGTGTAGCGCTGGCCGGCCTTCCATTCCTCGCTGTTGCCCGGGTCGACGATCATCTCGTCGGGGGCCGACTGCGTGACCTTGCCCAGGCGCCAGTAGAGCTTCGTCGTGCCGCGCACGGGGATGAACTCGACCTCCAGGACGAAGTCGCGCCAGTACTCGAGGTCGCCGACCGAGAACACGCCCTCGCGCTTCGACCCAGGATCGCTGCCGATCGCCTGGACCTGGCCACCCTCGGCGCGGAAGCCCTTGAGGCCGTCGTTGGCCCACTTGATCTCCGGGTTGGCCAGGACGTCGACCCAGGGCGTCTTCTCGATCTGCTCCGGCGTGAAGGCCGCGACGGCGATCTTGTCGGACTCCTCGATGCACTGCTGGTAAAGCGGCTCGACCCAGCTGATCGCGTCCTGGTTGCGCTTCGAGTAGGCCTCGTCCATGAGCGCCCGCAGCTCGTCCTCGGCCTTGGCATAGGCCGCCAGGGCGGCGCGTGCCTCGCCCTTGGCCGCGACAGCCTTGGCTTCGTCGAAGAGGCGTCGGGCCACCGCGCGGTTCAGGTCGATCTTGGCGCGCGCGACGCGGGTCTCGAAGTCGGCGCCGATCGTCTGCGCGCGGCTCTCGTACTCGCCGATCCGGCGCTTCAGTTGTGCCAGCTCCTCGGGCTTCTTCGAGGAGGCGTCGCGCACGGCGGCCTCCAGGGCCGCCATGCCGCCGATGAGCTCGTTGCGCTCCGTCTCCGAGCGGATGTAGCTCGTCGCGGCCCCCACCTTGCCCGCGATCCGGGAGTCGATGTCGGCCACCCAGGTGGCCCGCCAGCCCGGGCCGCTGGTCCCGTTCGGCAGTTGGATCGTGGTCTTGGTCTCCTCGGCGCGCGCCAGGATCCGGTTCGCCGAGTCGATGCTGTTCACCGGCATCGACGTG
Source organism: Planctomycetota bacterium (assembly GCA_016795205.1). GTDB lineage: Bacteria > Planctomycetota > UBA1135 > UBA1135 > JAEUHZ01. The sequence continues at coordinate 116,785 of JAEUHZ010000032.1, forward strand.
ATCTCGTCGCGCAGCCTGGTGATCGTGGTGATGTACAGCTCGCGCGCCTCGGCCTCGCGGGTCTTGCGCCCCTGAACGTAGAGCCAGAAGCCGCCGGCACCCAGGATCAATACGCCGGCGACGATCCAGCCGTAGATGATCCACTTGTCCTGCCGCTTGCGCAGCATCTCGATCTCGCGCTGGACGTCGGCGCTCACCGCCTTGGGATCGCGGCGCGGCGCGCGCACGGACTCGGCCGGCGCCTTGGCGGCGGGGGCCGCGGCGCGCGCGGCGGCCGCGGGTCGGGCCTCGGACGGAGCGGGGCGCGCCGGCGTGGGCCGCGGCGTTGGCGCGCTCGCGCGGGGGGCCGCGCTCGACGCGGGCGGACGGGGCGCGGGCTTCGCGGCCGGGACGGGCGGAGCGACCGGTGCACGCTCGCCGCCGTCGCTCTCCGCGCCACCCTGGCCGGCGGCTGCCGCGCGTCGCTGCGCCAGCAGGCGCTCCTTCATGGACATCGGGCGGTCGCCCGGCTGGTCGGTCTTCTCCGTGGCCATCGTCGTTCAGGATTGGGGGGGGGAGGGAGGAGCGGGGGGGAGGCCCCTCTCCCGGAGTTTCCGATCGAACATCTCGCGGATGCTCGTGGAGGCGGGGGCGGGTCGGCGCTGGCCGCGTCGGCGGCTACCGATCCATGAGGTTAGCAGGCGCCCGCCGAAGATCACAAAGGCGAGCACGCCCATGATCAGCGCCGGGTGATCGTTCAGGAACGTCCGCGCCGGGCCCGGGCCCTCGTCGAGGAGCCGGATGTTCCGCACGAAGATCCAGGGCATCTCCCAGGTGGCCTCGACGGTCTCACCCTTGGGGTTCACGTACTCGCTGTCGAACGTGACCATCCGGTAGAAGATCCCCTCGATCTCGACGGGACGCTTCTCCAGGTCGCGCAGCGCGACCTGCGGGAACGGGCGCTCCAGGAACTCGAGCAGCGAGGGTTCTCCGAACTCCTCGCCGGACCCGAGCTGGCCCTTCCAGGACGAGTCGCGCCCCAGGACGGGTCGCGCCAGCTTCTCGGGCCAGATCTGCCCGACGAGCCCCGCGATCCGCACGAACCGCCCGCGCCAGGCCTCGGGATCGCGGATCGCGGTCATGTAGTCCAGGCGGGCCTCGACGCGCGCGGTGAAGTCCTCGGGGTCGAAGCGGGCCACGTGCTCGAGGAGCTTGCGCGAGCCCGTCGTGTGCTGGAGCGGCTCCCCGTCCGCCTGGTCGCGCAGCGCGCCCTCGAAAGCGGCCGCGAGCGCCGACTCGCGCTCGGCCCGCGCCTCGGGTGAGAGCGTCGCCGTGGCCGGCACGGGGGAGGCGACCCCTGCAGCGGGAACCGGGGGAGCGGCAATCGGACGCTGGGAGTAGAGGAAGGCCGCGGCGCCGCCCAGGGCCACGAGCGCGATGGCCATGAAGCGCGTGAACTCCGGCGTCCGCCAGAAGGGCGGCTCCTCGCGCGGGGTCAAGAACGCGGGCCGGCGCTGGGCACCGCTGGGCCGGGGAGTCGACATCGGCGCAGAGAGTAGTCGTCGCGGGCCCGGTCAGGGACCCGAAAAGGCCGATCGGGCGGCGATCCGGCCCGAGCCGCCCAGCGGCCGGGGCGTGCGCCGGCCGCTGCTGGCGCCTGTGCGCTGCTCGGGCCGGCCCGGCCGGGGGGGGCGGGCCCCGGCCGGGCGGCTGAAGCTGGCCGAGCCCGCGCTCCGCCGGTTCCTCGCGAGCACCTGGAGGCGTGGCGCGCCCTGAGGTTCGGTCGCGAGTTCGCCGCTGGTCGCGGCCGGAGCGCAGCCCGCGGTCGATCCCCGGCGAGCGGCGGCGCCCAACCTGTCCTGTGCCGCGCGGCCCCGTGACCCTCCCCGGGCCGAGCGCAACCCGCGACGGCGCTCGCCGCGGCTCTAGGGGCGGCGCGCGGGCCGGACGCTGGGCCAAGGCCGCTCGTCCGAGCCAAGCCAGAACGCCGAGCCGCGCGCGGCCCGCTCGGGACCGCGCGCGGCTCGGCGCGCCTCGGATCGGGGCAGCGCTGCGCTACTTCGCGCCGATGTTCGCTTGCGGGATCGAGCCCGGGCCCATCGCGAACTCGATGTTCTTCATCTCGAGGACCTTGCCGATGTTGACCACGGCCATGACTTCCTCCCAGGGCAGCGCGAAGTCGCCGTCGATGATCAGCGGGACGTCAGGCACGCCCTTGCGCTGCCAGTCCTCGTAGGCCCCGCGCACCAGGGTCTCGAGCTCCTTGATCCCCTCCTCGCCCTCGCCCACGACCTTGTGGCCGAACATGCGGCGCGGCTTGCGCTGGTCCGCGTCCCACAGCATCGCGATGCGGATCTCCTTGATCTCGCCCGGGTCGGCCGCGCCGCCGACGCCCTTGTTCTTGGGCAGCCACGACTGGAACTTCCCTTCGAGCTGCTTGAACTTGAACGAGCACATGAAGAAGACGCACAGGCAGAAGATGATGTCCACCATGGCCACCACGTTCAGGTTCACCGGGTTGTCTTCTGCTTCGCCGCCGCCGGCCATGATCGTTTCCTCGTCGTTCGTCGTCTGGGTCTGGGAAGGGTGGGGAGAGGCTCGGGTCCGCGCGGCGCCTCAGCGCGTGGGCGGCGGCTGGGCGCCGGCGACCTCGACCTTGTAGAGGCCGACGCCACCGGCCACCTCGATGACGCGCTGGATGAACCCGTACGGCGCGCCCTGGTCGGCTCGGATCAGGAGCGTTCGCGCGGACAGCCGCCGGCCGGCCGCGGGGTCGATGTCGGGCTCGAGGTTCTCGTCGGCGTCGGCCTGGAGGCGCGTCTTCAGGGTGTCGGGCGTGTAGTCGAGACCGCGTACCGAGACCAGCCACTTCTCGCCCTCCCGACCAGCGCCCGCGACCGGCAGGAACGGCATCTCCGTCTCGTCGTCGCGGTGGATGTTCACGGTCGTGGTCGGGGTTTCCTCGGCACGCGGGTCCTCCTTGATCTTGGAGGCCTTGGGCAGGATCAGGTCGGCCGACTCGCGCACCGCCATGTCCGCCCCCAGCATGAAGAACAGCATGAGCAGGAACATGATGTCGATCATCGGCACCAGGTTCGGCGAGATGTCCTCTTTGAGCTTCGGCATCTGGTGCTTGCCCATCGTGCGTTCTCCGTGTGTGGCTCTGGGGGCGGTGACGTCGGATCAGTGACGCGCCGAGGAACCCTCGTCCTTGCCGACGAGGCTCGAGAGCAGCTCGACCGCCTGCAGGTTGATCGAGAGGCACATGGCCGTGACCTTGTTCTTGTAGAAGAAGTAGGCCGTCAGGAACACGATGCCGATGAACAGGCCCATCGTCGTGTTCACCAAGGACTCGTACACGCCCGTCGCCAGGTCCTTGGGCGTCGGGGCCTTCAGGTTCTCGATGACCTGGAAGGACGCGATCATGCCCGTGACCGTGCCGAGCAGGCCGAGGAGGGGTCCGATGTTCCCGATCAACGACAGGTAGCTGATCTTGGTCTGCAGCTTGAACTGCTCCTCGGTCGCGGCCTGATCGAGCGCGTTGACCATCTCGCCGTAGCCGCTGCTGCGCATGCGCAGGGCCGCGCCGACGAGGTTCGAGAGGTAGCCGCCCTCCTGGTCGCACAGCTCGATGGCTTCCTCGTACTGGCCTTCTTCGATCAGGGCCTGGAGGTCCTGCGCCAGCGGCGTCGGCGCGACCTTCTCGCGGCGCACGTTCACGAGGTGCTCGATGACACAGGCCGTGCCGGTCATCGAGGTGATGACCATGAGCCAGCCGACGGGGCCCGTGGCTTGGAACAGCTCCCACCAGGTCTTCTTGGGCGCGGTGTGGAACGGGTCGGCCGACTGGGCCAGGGCGCCCGACGCCAGCACGAAGGCGGCGAAGGCGACCAGGTAGAAGATCTTCTTCGTTTGGAGGTTCATCACGTCAGGGGGTCCTGGGGAATCCGGGGTGGGGGGGCAGCGCGTCTCGAGGGCGCGCTGTGGAGGGGTTGGCCTGCTCGGCGTGGGACGGGCTGGTGGTCGTGGGGCGGTGGGGTGGCACGAGGCGCTGCGTCCGGGCTCAGGGGAACTCGCGTGCGAGTTGCTCGCGGCGTTGCGCCGCGCGCTGCTGGTACATGCGCTTGCGATCCGCGACGGTGTCTACCTGGGCCAGCGCGTCGAACACCGCGATCGAGCCCTGGAGCGAGCGCTTGTACTCCGTCATCGGGTCTCCCGGCAGCGGCGCGTACTGCACCACGCCGCGCAGGTACATGTAGAGCGCGTCGATGAGCTGCTCCGCATCGCCCTTGCCGTTGTTCGCGGCGCGGGCCCGCTCTTGCGCCAGGTCGGCCAGCCCGTTCCAGACACCGGCCATGAGGTGGTTGGGCCCGTCCTTGGAGACCAGCTTGCGCAGGGCCGTCTCGGCCTCCGTCTTCTTGTTCTGAGCGGCCAGCGCGCGCGCCTCGCCGAGCTCGGCCTGGAGCTGGACGATCGGCGTGACGCCCGAGGCGCGCGCCGCGACGCCGTAGGCCGCGCTGGCCTTGGCCCAATCCTTCTGCTCCTCGAACAGGCGGCCCTTCAGCACGCCCGCGGCCGGGGCGAAGCTGGCGTCCGCCGCGGCCGCCATGTCGTCGAGCAGGCGGGCCGCCCCGGCGAAGTCCTTCTTCGCACCCAGGATCGTGACCAGACCCTCGCCGGCCTGCATCAGGTAGCGCGACTTCGGGAAGGCCGTCGCGAGCTCCTTGTAGCCCGCCAGCGCCGCGTCGGCCTGGCCCGTCCGCTGCAGCGCGAAGGCATGGAAGTACAGCGCGTTCTGGCGGATCGGGGCGCGGCGCTTCGTGTCGGCCTTGAGCTCCTCGAGCGGCGCGAGCGCTTCGGCGAACTTCGAGGTCGCGATCAGGTCGGCGACCGCCTGCCACTCCGGATCCGCGTAGGTGATGCCGCCCGGGGCGACGTCGGCCCAGGCCACGCGCTTGGTCTCGCCGCGCGGCGGGTCGATCTCGAGGCCGGCGAAGTCCTCGGACTTGATGCGGCCGATCTCTGACTGACCGTTGCGCAGGTTGACGACGTCGCGGTTCCCGTCCTGCGGCCGGGTCGCGGCCGTCGCCAGGGGTGCGGCGGCCGCTGCCGGGGCCCAGGCGGCGGCGCCCACGAGCGCCAGGGTCGCGGAGACGAAGGCAGGTGCGGCGCAGCGCGCCACGCGGGTCTGGCAGTTCAAGTTCATCCTCACTTGCAGCGGTCCTTGAGCTCTTCGCGCAACCTCGCGAACGCGCCGTCGAGGCCGAACTCCTGGCCGAAGCCACTGGTCGTCCGGTCGAGGTCGTTCAGCGCGAAGCACGCGTCGACGTAGTTGCCCGAGGAGGCGAAGTTCGCCACCTCGTGATACTTGGCCTGCCACCAGTTCGCGGTGTTCGGCGTCAGGTTCCGCGCCATCGTGGACAGGATGACCTGTGCGCGGCGGAAGCGGTCGAGGTCCTGGGACTTGGCGGCCACGAAGTGCTCGGCGACCCCGTACTCGAACCAGGCGTAGAGCAGGTCGGGCTTGCTCTGCTGGACGCGCCGGTTGATCGTCTTCTTCTGCGCGTCGTAGATCTCCTCGCGGTCGAACAGCGCGCCGAGGACGTTGGCGGCCTCCTCGTAGCGTCCGAGGAACCCGTGGGTGCGGCCCAGGAGGATCTCCATCTTGTAGCCCGGCTGCGCCTGGAGCGCCTTGGTGAGGAGCTCCGCGGCCAGGTTCCAGTTCGCCGGGTCCTTCGTCTTGCGGGGATCCCAGCCGATGAACATCTCCTGGGACTCGGGCACCTCGTTCACGATCAGGCCCAGCGTGAACAGACGGCCGGCGGTGTCCTCGACGGCGCGCACGTTGAGCGGCTCGACCTTGAGCAGGGCGCGTCCCGCCACGGCGTAGAAGTTGGCCGCGCGCTTGCGCATCTCGTCGGCCTCGCGCGGCTTTTTCTCCTTGTCACGCAGCTCGTCGGAGCGCGCATCCAGCGCCCGGGCCAGGTTGCCGGCGGCGGTGCCGATGGCGCGCGAGTCGGGATCACGCCGGATGAGCGCCTCGAGCAACGCGATCGCTTCGTCATACCGGCCCAGTTCGCGCAGAGCTTCGATGCGGAAGCTCCAGAACTGCGCGACGACCTCGGGGCTGGCGGAGAAGCGCTCGTCGGCGCCCTCGAGCAGCGGCACCACCTCGGCCGCGCGGCCGACGTCCTTGTGCAGGTAGAGCTGGGCGAGCCGTAGCCGCGCCAGACGGCCGATCCCCGACAGGCTGGTCTTGCGCGCCAGGTCGAGCGTCGCGTCGTGCTCCTTGTCCGCCTCGGCCATGGCCTTCTTCAAGAGGGCCTCGGCCTGGCCGGAGAAGGTCTTGCCCTCGCCCTTGCGCGCTTCGTTCTTGAACAGCTCGAAGGCGTGCAGGAAGTAGGACTCGCCGGCCTTGGCCTGCGCGAGGAGATAGGACGGCGCGGACGGCTGGACACGGCCGTACTGCTCGGCGGCTTCGACGTGCTTGCCCTCGGCGGCGAGCTGGTCGGCCTCGAAGAGCTGCGCCTCCCAGGCGCGCGGGTGCGAGGCGAACTTCGTCGCGAGCTGCCGCTGGCGCTCCTCGGCGCGCGACTTGTAGTAGTTCTTCTTCTCGTCGCGCTGGAGGCGCGTGTAGGCGCGCATGGACTGGAACACGGCTTCGGCCGCCTTCTCGTCGTTGCCGAAGCGATCGACGGCCGCATCGAAGGCGACCGTGGCCTCGTGGACCATCTCGCGCGAGAGGTACGTCGAGCCGATCAAGAGCCAGGCGTCCACGCCGACGCCGGCCGACTTCGAGTCCTTCGAGGCGGCTTCGATGGCGCGCTGGGCGATCCGCAAGCCCTGCTCGACCTCGCCCTGGCCGATCAGGGTCTGGGCGATCTGGAGCACGTTCGCCGGGTCCATGGCCCCGCCGGCCTGGAGCAGTTGCCCCTGGATCCGGCGCCCCTCCGCGCCCCACGGTCCGCGCGGGTCGGCCGCGACGATGCGATCGGCCTGGGCGCCCGCGTTGCGCGTGTCGCCGGCCTTGAGGTACGCGCCGGCCAGTTGAGCGCGCACCGCCAGCCCGTGGCGCGTGAGATCGACGTCAGGCGTCGTGTCGAGGAACGTCTTGGCCTCGGCGATCGCCGGGTTCGTCAGGCCGCGCTCCAACTGGAGCGTGACCTTCTGGAGCACGGCCCACGACACGAGGTCGGCGACGATCGCGCCCATGTCGGAGTACACGCCCTTGGAGTCCAGCGTGAACTGATCGCGCAGGTTGATCGCGTCGTCGAAGGCCTGGAAGGCGTCGTCCCAGTTCTCCTGCTCCTTGTAGCAGAGACCCTCGTAGATGAGCCCCTCGTACCCGAAGATCGTGTCCCCGTAGTCGAGGCCGAATTCCTGGAAGCCGGCGATGGCCTCGTTCAGGTGCACGTCGCGCGTCGTCGTGTCGCTCTTGCCGTAGAGCAGCGCGTGGAAGTAGCGCGTGCGCGGCAGGTTGTAGCGCGCGGTCGTCAGCGCCTCCTCGAGCTTGGGGTTCGTGGTGGTCGACTCGGCGATCAGGTCGTTGAGCTCCTTGATGCGCGCCTCGAGCTTGGCCTCGGCGGCCTTGAAGACGTCGCCGCCTTCCTTCTGGAGCTGCATGATCAGGCCGGTGTCCTTCTCGGCCTGGATCGCGCGCGAGATCGTCTCACCGAGCTTCTGGTAGACCTCGGGCAGGGTCGAGCTGGTCTCCTCCGCGACCTTGCGCCCGGAGTACTGCCGGACGATGTCCTCCTTCTCCTCCAGGATCCGCGTCAAGAGTTCCTTGCGCTTGAACAGGTCGCTCTCGCGCAGCGCCAGGTCGAGACGCAGGTCGAGGTGCAGGGCCTTGACGCCGATGGCCTCCTCGGGCGGGAGGTTGCCCTGCGTCTGGAGCAGCGTGCACAGCCGCTCCGCCAGGTCGGTGTAGCCGCCGCGCAAGAGCGCCGAGGCGAAGTCGGCGTCGTTCCGCCCCAGGACGGCCGGGCTCTGGGCGTGGGCCAGGCCGGCGAAGGCGGCGAAGACGGAGGCTCGGATCCAGCGCGGACTCATGCGGCGGGGCGGCAGGGGGGAGAGGAGGGTAGGTGCGCGCGAGCCGCGTCGATTCCGACGCGGCTCGCGGAAGCGGGCGATCCGTGTCTCAGTTGGGCTTCGCCGCGTCGGCGGGCGCGTTCGCGGAGCCGGCCGCCGGCTTCTTCTTGTTCGTGACCTTCACCGCGCCGAACGCGTTCTCGTAGCGGTAGTAGACCTGGAGCGTCAGCACGTTGATCGCGGTCGTGTAGAGCGGGCCGCCGTGGTCGAACGACCAGCGGTCCAGGTCCATCCAGCCGCCGTTCGTGCAACTGCGCTCCTTCTTGTCCTGGAGCGGCAGCAGCGCGTCGACCATGGCCTTGTTCCACGGGCCCCAGTGGCGGTTCGTCTTCTTGGGAGCGTCGGGACCGTCGAGCTGGTTCAGCGCCAGCGAGGCGTAGTACCAGTAGTAGTAGTCCAGCGAGAGCTTGTCCTTCGAGATCGTCGGCAGGTCCTTGATGATCTGGTCCGCCGCGACGCGCAGGAAGGGGTCGTCCGGGTCGTGCTCCGAGAAGATCCGGATGCACATGCCGAGCGCGGACATCACCGCCGGGTGGTACGTGAAGTGGTCGTGCGGACCCGTGACCTTGGCGCCGGCGCCCTTGGCGTCCAGGTAGCCGACGAGCCCGGTCGGCTTCCCGTCGCCGCCGAGCTGCGTGACGAAGCGGGCGAAGGCCATGCCGCCCTTCATGTTGTCGTCGTTCACGTCGAGCCCGGAGAGCTGACCCGACTTGAGCGCCATGATCGCCCAACCGGTCACCGACGTGTCCGAGTCGTAGAGCTCCTTGAGCAGCTCAGTGTCCTGGCTGCCCGCGCCGCGGTGGAACTGCTCGATCTCCTGGCGCGAGGCATAGCGCCAGCCCCACAGGCCCGTGCCCTGCGGGCTGGGTCGCTGGGCCGCCTGGAGGAAGTTCAGCGCCTTCTGCGCGGGGTCGCGCCAGAAGCGCGCCTGGGTCAGGCCGAAGGCCTCCGTGACCGCCATGGTCGCGAGGGCCTCGTTGTACATGAAGACCCGCTCCTTGCTGAACGAGCCGTCGGGGTTCTGGCCCTTGACCAGCCACTGCAGGCCCTTCTTGACGATGTCGCCGATCTTGTAGCGCTTGCCCATCGACGTATCGACGAGGTCCTGCTTCGACTCGTGGCTGAAGCCGGCGCCGAGGAAGCACAGGAGCGCGAGGCCCGTGAGGCCCGTGTCGTAGAACGTGACGTAAGGCTTCTTCGGGTTGTAGGCCGGGTCGTCGCAGTCGCAGCGCTCCTTGAGGGTCGAGGGGCTCCACGAGCCGTCCTCGTTCTGGTGGCGGGCCAGCCAGCGCAGCCCGTCGAGCACCGCGCGCTCGGTTGCCTGGGTGGGGCCCCCCGCGCGACCCTTGCGCGGGCCCGTGCCGAGCTTGCGACCGCCGAACGGCGTGGGGCGCAGTCCGGCGTGCCCGACCGTGCCGACGCCGATCGCCGTCCCGCCCGTCGTGCCACCCGTGGCGTCGGCCAGCGGGTCGCCGCGGTCCTGGAACAGGTCCTCGGGGACGGCCTCGGTGGTCGGGATGTAGACGTCCTCCTCGAAGCTGACGAGCTCGGCTTCCTCGTTCTTCGGGATCGACTTCCGATCGATCGTCTCCGGCGGGAGGATGATCTCCTCCTCCTCGCGGGAGCGATCGGAGATCTTCATCGTCACGGCCTCCTCGACCTTCGCGGGCGGCTCGAAGGCCGTGTAGAAGATCGCCGCGCCGGCGATCACGATCAGGTGCAGCGCGATCGCGATCATCACCCAGGGGGAGTTGCGGGATGCGTTCCGCAGGAACTCGACCGGGTTCATGCCCCTGGTTTCCGCCATCGTCGTGGACCTCGTCGGCTCGTGAGGTGTGGTGAGCGTTGCGTCAGCGTCTCGTCAGGACTCGCCCGACCGGACCCGATCCGCCGCGGTGGGTGCCCCACGCGTTCGGCGCGCCCGCGCGGGGCGGCCGAGGTCTGGTCCAGCGCTCCCACTACCTGGGAGGGGCGGGGATGTTACCCGATTCCGACGGTGGGGCAACGCCGGAGCGTGCGCTGTCGCACGCCCCGCGGGTCGCCGCACGGGCGGGAAAGGGGGCCGCCGAGGACAGGGGCCGACGGCGGGCGCTCGGGTCCGTGCGGTGGGCGAGAGGGCGCGGTCAGCCGGCCGCGCGACCCCCGTCACACCCCGCCCGCGCCACAGCGGCGAGCCCCCCGCCTCGACCCCGTGCTCCCAGAACGCGCGAGGGCGGGGGCTCGCCCCGCACGGGCGCCCTCAGTTGCGCTTCGCGCCCCCGAAGGCGTTCTCGTAGCGGTAGTAGACCTCGAGCGTCAGGACGTTGAGCGCCGTGGCGTAGAGCGGGCCACCGTGGTCGAGCGACCAGCGGTCGGGCGCCATCCAGCCACCCGACGCGCACGAGCGCCGGTCCTGGGACTGGAGCGCGAGCAGCGCCTCGACGACCGCCTTGTCCCAGGCCGGCCAGTGCCGTCCGGTGCGCCGGGGTGCCGCCGGGCCGTCGAACTGGTTCAGGGCCAGCGAGCCGTAGTACCAGGCGTAGTAGTCGATCGAGAGCCCGTCCTTCGAGACCCGCGGCGGGTCCTTGACGACCTGGTCCGCGGCCGGCCGCAGGAACGGGTCGTCTGCATCGCGCCCGGCGAAGATCCGGATGCACATCGCCAGGGCGGACATCGCGCCCGGGTGGTACTCGAAGTGGTCGTTCGGACCCGTGACCTTGAGGCCGGCCGTGCGCGCGTCGAGGTAACCCGCCAACCCGGTCGGTCGGCCGTCCGGGCCGCGCTGGATCACGTGCTCAGTGAACGCCACCGCGCCGGAGAGCGACTCCGGCGCGACGGTGAGCCCGGAGATCTGGCCCGACTTCAGCGCCAGGACCGCCCAGGCCGTGACCGACGTGTCCGCGTCGTAGAGCTCGCGCGCCAGGTCGGCGTCGCGGCTCCCCGCCCCGCGGTGGAAGCGCTCGACGTCCTCGCGCGAGGCGTAGCGCCAACCCCACAGGCCGGTGCCGCTCGGCGCCGGGCGCTGCGCGCGCTGCAGGCCATCGATCGCGCGCTGGGCGGGCTCGCGGAAGTAGCGTGCCTGGCTGAGCCCGTAGGCCTCGGACAGTGCCATGGCGGCCAGCGCCTCGTTGTAGAGGAAGGCGCGCTCGGGCGTCACGGAGCCGTCCGGGTTCTGGCGCGCGACGAGCCATTGGAGACCCTTCTTGACGATCTCGCCGATGCGGTGCCGGCGGCCGCGCGTCGTGTCGACGAGGTCGACGCGCGAGAGGTGCGTGTGCCCCGCGCCCAGGAAGGCCAAGAGCGCGAGGCTCGTCGTCCCCGTGTCGTAGATGCGCGGGTAGGGCTTCTTCGGACGGTAGGCCGGATCGTCGCACGGGCAGACGTCGTTCAAGGTCGCGGCCGACCACGACCCGTCCTCGTTCTGATGGCGCGCCAGCCAGCGCAGCCCCTGGAGCACGGCCTCCTGGGTCCGGTCGACCTCCGGGCCGCGTCGCCCCGGGGCCGGCCCCTTCCCAGGCCCGCGTGAGGGGAAGGGCGAGGGGCCGCTGCCGACGCGGCCGGCGGGGCCGACGCCGATCGCCGACGAGCCGCCGCCACCTCCGAGGTCGCGGCCGAGGGGGTCGCCGACCTCCAGCGTCAGGTCCTCGGGCACGGGCGTGTCCGCGATCCACACGTCGACGGGCTCGGAGGCGAGCTCGGTGGGGTCCAGCTTGGGGATCGGCGCGCGCACGATCTGCGGCTCGGGGATGGCCTCCTCGGCGGGCGGCCGCTCCGTGAGCCGCACGATCGTCGGCACCTCGACCTTCAGCGGCGGCTCGTAGGCCGTGACGAAGATCGCCGCGCCGGCCAGCACGAGCACGTGCGCCGCCGCGGCGATCAGGATCCAAGGCGAGTTGCGCGCGGCGCGCGCCAAGCTCTCGATCGGACGGAAACCCCGCGTTGCACCCATCGGCCGTCGGTCCTTTCGGAGAATGCCCCCGAGGCCGCGACGGTCCGGAATGGAGCGCGCGGAGGTGGGGGAGCCGCTGGGGAGCAGGTCCGTGGCGCTCTACCGCGCCCGGCCGGCTCGGTTTCGTCCGCCGCCATCGGCGCCGGCGTGCATCAGAACGCGAGCGTCGTCACGACGAGGGATCCGTGGCCGCGCCCGCGCGGGACCTGCGCGGGATCCGGAACCAGTGGGTACGCGATCGCGGCGGGGAGGCCAGGGGCGAGGTCGGCGGCGCGCAGGACGTGCGGCCCGGGGCGCTCCTCGAGGAGCTCGACCTGGAGGCCCTCCGGCCCGATCCCGGCGAAGAGGATCCGCGTGCCACGGGGCGGATCGCCGTCGAGCTCCAGGCTGCCGGAACGCACGGCCAGCGCGCGCACGCCCTCCGGAAGCTCGAGCGCCAGCACGGGAGCGCCTCGCGCCGAGCGCAGCCTGAGACGCAGGTGCCGGCCGGTTGGACGCTCCGCGAGGACCTCGATGTCGGCCTCGGGGGGGGGCTCGGCATGCCGCGCGGCGCCGAGCACGAAGCCCCGGGGCACGAGCCCCGACCAACCCTCGGGGCGCCCGGTCTCGATCGGCCCCGCGCCGAGTTCCGGCGGCGCGCGACGCCCGAAGGTCTGGACGACGAGCTGCTGCGCGTCCGCCGACTGGACGTGGACCACGTTCGTCCACACTGGCGCGCTCGGCGAGCGGTCGGGGGCCAGCGCCGCGAGTCCGGCCGCGCCCAGGGCCAGGGCCCCGGCGGCGAAGAGCGCCGCACGCCGCGGCGGCGCGAGGAGCGGCAGCAGCGCGCCCGCAGCGAGCCCCGCCAGCGCGCCGGGCACCGCGCCGGCCGTGTAGCCGAGCGCTTCCTCGATGCCGGTCAGGAACGGCAGCCACAGCGCCGCGCCGGCGGCGAAGGCCACGATCGTCGCGCTCGCGATGCGGAGCGGTCCCGGCGCACGGCCCAGCGCCAGCGCTGCGATCCCCGCGCTGACCGCCGGTGCGACGAGCGGCGGGCAGGCTCCAGGCGCGAGCAGCGCGACGACCAGTCCGAGCGCCGCGACTGCCAGCCACGTGCCGGTGAAGAGAGCTGCGGCCCGTGCGCGCCGCGCGAAGGGCAGCGCGGCCGCCAGCACCGCGCCCAAGAGGCCCGTGCCGCGACCCAGCGCGGCCCACGCGTCCGGCGCGGCGAACCAGGGATCCGGCGCGTCGTGCCCGCGCGCGGCGAGCAGCGCGAGCCCGGTCGCGAGCAGCGCCGATCCCGCGAGCGCGGCGCACAGCGCCAGCGCGCCCGCCGCGACCTCGCGCGGCCGGGTTCGCCAGCGGAACGCGGCGCAGCCGAGCGCCAGGAGCGCGGCGCAGGCCAGCGCGGCGCTCCATCCGCGCGGCCACGACACCACGCCGACGCCCAGCACGTCGTGCCAGACGCGCTCGCCGCGCGCCGCGTGCGGCGTGGCGAGATCCAGCCCATCCAGGGCGCGCACGGCCGAGAGCGCGCCATCCGCCAGGTGCTGCAGGCTGCGGTCGTCGAGGTGCGCGAGGTCGTCGCGCGGCGTGTGGTAGCGGCGCACGTCCCCGATGAAGGCCAGGTTGAGGCCAGTCCAGCCCGCGGCGAGGAACACGCTCAGGTCCGTGTCGTTGGGCAGGACGTCGTAGACGAAGGCCGAGAGCGAGCTCGTCGCCGGGTTGGGAGCCAGCGCGCCGAAGCGCGCGATCGCGTCGCCGACGCCCGGCCCGGTCTGGAACAGGTGGGCGCGCCCGGTCGTGCCCCGCGCTTCGAGGTTCACGACGGCGCGCACGTCGCGAGCGTCGGGACTCCCGCGCACGAAGGCCCAGGCGCCCGACAGGTCGACCTCCTCGCCGTCGGTCACGAGCAGGACGAGGTCGTGCTCGAGCGGCGTGCCAGCTTGCAGCGCGCGCACGACCTCCAGCGCGGCCGCGACGCCCGCGCCGTCGTCGGCGGCGCCCGGTCCCGCCCCCACGGAGTCGTGGTGCGCGGCCAGCGCGACCGCGCGGCCCGAACCGTTGCGGCCCGGCACCCGCGCCACGACGTTGCGCACGCGCGTCACGACGCCGTTGTGCCCCGCCGCGAGCGACTCCTCGACGCGCGGCTCGATGCCCAGCGCGCGGATCTCGGCCGTCAGCCGCTCGACGACCGCGGCGTGCGCGGAGGTGCCCACGGGATGCGGGGCCTCGTCCCCGAGCAGGCGCGTGAGCACGGCGCGGGCTCGCGCGGCCGACGGACGAGTGGCGTCCGCATCGAGCGCCAGCGGCGCGGGTGGCGCGCTGAGTCGCGGCGCGGCCAGGACCGCCAACCCGTAGGCGACGAAGGCGACCGCCAGCCGTGGCCAGGCGCGCGCAGGCGGGGGTGTGGGTGTCATGCGGCGCTCAGGCTACGGGCCGCGCCGAGCGAGGTCTGCGGGGACGCGGCTTTCGTGCTGGCCCGGCCCGCGGGACCCGAGTACCTTCTCCCGCTCGAATCGGCCTGGAATCGGGCCCGAAACGCACACGAGGAACCGCCGCGATGGGTCAACTGCACGCCAACGAGCTGCGCAAGGGGATGCTGGTCCTGCACCAGGGCAACCCCTGCACGGTGATCGACTGGAACATCTGGAAGAGCGATCGGCGCAGTCGGATCCAGATGCGCGTCAAGGACCTCCTCACGGGCCGCATCAGCGAGATCACGGCCCAACCCGACGACCGCTACGAGACCCAGGAGACGGAGCGCATCACGCTGTCGCACAGCTACCGCGAGGGAAACGACGAGGTCTTCTACACCGCCGAGGGCGAGGAACACCGTTGCTCCGCCGCGGCCTGCGAGGACGCGCTGCGCTGGAAGGCCGACACCTACGAGGGCCTGCTCGTCGACGGCAAGCTCCTGACCGTGGCCGCTCCGCAGTCCGTCGTCGCCACGGTCGTCGAGACCTCGCCCTCGATCCGCGGCGTGCAGAGCGGGCTCAAGGACGCCGTGCTCGACAACGGCCTGACCGTGAAGGTCGGCATGGTCATCAACATCGGGGACAAGGTGCGCGTCGACACCGCCAGCATGGAGTACAAGGAGCGCGTCTCCTGATCGACGCGGCGGGCCAGCGGTCCGTGTCTTGGAGCTCGCGGGCAGGGTCCGCAGCCGGCCTCAGTACAGCCGCAGTCCGCAGGACGGACAGGCGCGCGGTCCACGCGCGAACTCCGCCAGGCAGGCCGGGCAGTTGAGTCGCTCGGCATCGAGGTTCACGACGGTCTCCGCCGCGCGGCGCGCGAGCGGGTCGAGCTCGGCGAGCCAGCTCTCCTCGATCTGGGCCGCGGCGGCCCGTACGTCGGGGCCCGCGACCGCGAGCCACAGCTTCGTCCCTCAGGAACTGCACTTCTCCCGCGGGGGAGCGACGACCTCGCTCGCGATGCCGATGGCGGCCAGCGCGCGCTCCAGCCGGCGCAGGTGGTCGAGGCCGCCCTCGGCCACGACGTGCAGTTCCCCGTGACGATGGCTCATGCCTGTAGGATACCCGCGGCCGATCCGGCTTGATTCGAGGCGGCGCGCGCCCGTACCCTCCTCCCGCCATGCGTTCCAAGCCCGGATCCAGCGCCGTCACGGAGGGCATCCGCATCGAGGCGGACGCGCAGTTCCTCCCGGAGCGGTCCGAGCCGCGCCAAGGCCTGTTCCTGTACGCCTACCGGATCCGGATGGCGAACGAGGGCACGCAGCGTGCGCGTCTGCGCACGCGCTACTGGAAGATCCTCGACGCCCACAACGAGCTGCGCGAGGTTCGCGGCCCGGGCGTCGTGGGCCGCTACCCCGACCTCGCGCCCGGAGAGCGCTTCGAGTACTTCAGCTCGTGCCCGCTCGCCACGCGCTGGGGGACGATGGAAGGCGCCTTCCAGTTCGAGCGCGAGGACGGCACGCCCTTCGAGGCGCGCGTCGAGCGCTTCTTCCTCGTGCCCAACGCGCCGCCGGTGCTCAAGCCGGCGATGCGCGAGGCCTGACGACCGCCCCGACCGGCGGGATTCGTCGTCGGGGCGTGCTGCGCGCCCCCCGAGGTTCTGGGCCGCGTGACCGCGCCCGTGGAGGGTGCGACGCTATGCTGCGCGCTCCCCCCGGAGGAGACACCATGACCGCGCAGACCCCGACCAACGTGCCCGAACGCTACGTGAAGGCGCTCGACGACGCCGAGCCGCTCGAAGTCCTGCGCAAGATGCCCAAGCGTCTGCGCCGCCTGCTGCGCGAGGCCAAGTCGAAGGAGCTCGACTGGAAGGCGGACCCCGCGACCTGGTCCGTGCGCGAGATCGTGGGCCACCTGGCCGACAACGAGTTCGTGTTCGGCGCGCGCGTGCGCTTCGTCGCGGCCGAGGAGCGCCCGCTGCTGCCGGCCTACGACGAGAAGCGCTTCGTCGCGGGGCTGGGGCTGGACCGTTCGTCGGTCGAGGACCTGTTCGACGCCTGGGTCGCCGCGCGGGCGGCGAACCTCGAGATGCTGCGCCGGTTGCCGGAGTCGGCCTGGACGCGGATCGGCGTGCACGCCGAGCGTGGCGAGCTCTCCCTGGCCCAGATCGTGATCGGCGCGGCCGGACACGACCGGGTCCACGAGGAGCAGGTCGAGCGCACGCTCGCGCGCGCGCGCGCCGCGCGCCGCGAGCTCAAGCAACGCGCCAAGGCCGAGGCCCGGTCCCGCAAGGAAGAGCGACCCGCCAAGCAGAAGTCCGCCAAGCGGGCCGGGCAGGCCGGCGCGGCGCGCGAGGTGGCCAACGGGCGCAAGGTCGAAGCGCGCTCGAAGGAAACCACGGCCTCGGCCAAGGCCGCTCCGCCGGCGCGGACCACCACGGCCTGAAGGGCGCGGGTGCGCCGGCCGGCGCCCGGTCAGGGCAGGAACTTCTTCACGTTCTGCAGCTTGCGCGGCAGGTACTCCTCGATGACGAAGTTCAGGCCCCACTTGGCGAGGGCCTGCTGCTCGGCGCGCACGCCCATCGAGAGCATCTGGCCGATGGCCTGGATCCAGGGCTTGTGCGCCATGAAGAAGGGGTCGTTCTTCAAGGCGTCCTTGGCGCGCTTGACGTCGACCTCCTGCAAGGGGTGGGTGGCGTCCTGCAGCTTGAAGTCGTGGATGTCCTGCGGCGTGACACCCAGGTACTGGGCCTGGGGCACGCAGAAGAAGCGATTGATGTGGGCCGCGTTGCCCGAGCCGACCTTGAGCGTGCGGTAGATGTTCGCGATGCCGTACGGATCGCAGTCGACGAAGGCGTAGACCGGGATCTTCCGCTCGTCGGCCAGGCGCCGCACGAAGCGCCGCGTCGCGCGCGTGGGCACGCCGGCCGTCTCGACCAGGATGCAGTTCGCGGTCTTCCAGTACTTGTGGTTGTTCAGGCGCTGGAACATGCCCCCGGTCTCGATCGCCAGCACGAACGAGGCCTTGGTCTCGAAGCGCAGGTGCTCGACGGAGTGGGGGATCGTGTACGAGCCCGAGCCGAAGTTCGTGCAGTCGATCCGGATGTCGTTGCCGGTCTCCGCGTCGCGATCGATGACCACCAGCTCGCCCGCGACCGAGCCGCCGTGCTCCTCCGGGTAGAAGCGCAGTTGCTCGCGGGAGAGGCCGTCCAAGGAGGCCAAGGCCTCGATGTCGTCGAGCACCGTGTCGGACTCGGGCTGGTCGTCGAACTTGCAGTCGCCCCAGTTCTTGGAGACGTAGTAGGCCTCCCGCTTCGTGGCGAAATCGTCGTTCTCGACCATCTCCTTGGAGATCGCCATGAGCCGCAGCGTCTGCGCGAAGGTCTTGACCGTGTTCACGGTCAGGTGCCGCGCCTTGCGCCCGCGCCCGAGCTCGAAGTAGCCGACCTTCGTGTCGTAGCGGACGTTCGACAGCGCGCGCGTGGGGAACTTGAGCTCGGGCAGCACGCGTGCGTCGATGTTCGAGCGCACGCGGGTGGCGGTCGACTCGATCAGCTTGAGCGTCTTCGTGTCGAGCGCGTCGAGCTTGCGGGGCGCGCGCCGCACGGCCTTCTGCGCCTCGCCCTTCTTCTTCTTCTCGGTCATGCGTCTCCTCGGGTGGCCCCCGGGATAGAGGGGTCGACGTCACGAGTCAACGCTGGACACGCGCGGCACGCGTCGCAGAGCACGGCGCGCGGCCCGCCCGTTCATCCTGCGCGTCGGCGCTGACTGCGCGGGCCCCCACAAAGCGAGCCGGGCGGCCTCGCGTCGCGCGAGACCGCCCGGCAGGTGAGTCCGCCGCGCGTGGCGCGCGGCAGACCGCATCAGGAGCCGGTGCTCACAGCCAGGTGATGGACAGGCCGTTCGACAGGTTGAACGTCGACGGCGTGCAGAAGGCCGCGGCGTTGCGGTACCAGACCTGGTAGTGACGGATGCCGGGCGTCGTCACGAGACCGCGGACGGAGACCGACGGGTCGCCGCCGCCCGGGTAGGCGCTGGCGCCACCCGAGTTCGTCTTCGTGCCGAGGCGGATCACGGTGCCGCCGACGCAGCGCAGGCCGTCACCGAAGACGACGCTGAGCTGAGCCGTGCCCTGGAAGTAGAGGGCCGAGGCGTTCGCCGGCATGGCGGTCCCGTTCAGGACGACCGTGTCGCCGCTGAGCAGGGCGCTGCCCGTCGCCGCGAGGTTCGCACCGTTCGCGTTCGCCGAGTGCCCGCAACCGTTGCCGGTCGC
This sequence comes from Planctomycetota bacterium, assembly GCA_016795205.1. GTDB lineage: Bacteria > Planctomycetota > UBA1135 > UBA1135 > JAEUHZ01. The sequence goes on from JAEUHZ010000032.1 coordinate 135,448, forward strand.
GCCGTTGTTGCCGCACGGGCAGGCCGTGCCCGAGCCGTCGCCGAAGCAATAGGCGGTGCCCGTCGAGCCGGGGCCGCACACCGCGCGGAGCAGCCAGTTGCCCGGGAAGCCCGCGGAGACCAGGCTCAGCGGCGGGTACTGGTTGGCGCTCGGGTTCGAGAGGTCGACCGCGCCGACCGTGTTCGAGCCGAAGAACCACGAGCCGGGGCCCGCGCCGCAAGCCGTGCCGCCGCCCGACTGGTCGAGCGGAGCCGGGTACTGGCCACCCGGGTGGTCGACCATGGCGCCCACGAAGAAGATCCCGTTCGCCACGACCGGCGCGCCCAGGACGATGGTCTGGAACACGTCCGAGTCGACCGAGCCGGGATTCACGGCCGTCGTGACCGTGGCCAGGAGCACCGCGTCGTTCGGGTTGCCGTCGTCGTTCGGGTCATCCCAGACGGCGATCGTGACCGGGCCGCTCGGGATGTAGCCGCCCGGGAACAGGGGCGTGCCGTAGGTCGTCTCGACCGCCGAGATCGAGGTCGGCTGGCCGATGATGCCGTAGCCGGACATCCACACCAGCGAGCCGCCGGCCGTCCAGCCCAGGCTGTTCTCGCTCGTGCCGTCGTCGGCGGGCGCGCAGGCGCTCGTCGGCGGCGGGACCAGCGTCAGCGTGAAGGCGCCCGTGCCGCTGCCGGCCGTGCCGTAGGCGCCGATCTGGATCGTGTAGGTCTGTCCAGCGGTCGCGCTGAAGCAGGCCGCGCTCTGCAGGCCGCACGAGTCGTCGTTGCACGCGATCGGGCCACCCGAGGGGCATCCTGCGCCGGAGTAGACCGCGAGCTTCGTGTCGTAGCCCGTGAAGCCGCAGACGCTGATCTCATACTGGCCGGAGGCCGGCGCCGTCCAGGTGAACCAAACGTCGTTGTAGATGTTCGCGCTACCGAAGGCCAAGCACAGCGCCGCGCCTTGGCCCTGGCTGCCCGTCGTCGCGGTCGTCGTGTCGAACGGGTGCGGGCCCGCGCCGACCACGTTGACCGGCAGCGAGCAATCGTCGTTGCTGGCCGGGACGAACTGGTTGATCGAGAGCGTGCCCGCCGCGCCCGAGGACACGAACGGGTACGAGCCGATCTGGATCGTGTAGGTCTGGCCGCTGACGACCGGCACGTCGACGCGCGTCTGGAACGCGCACGCGTCGTCGTTGCAGGCCAGCGCCGGGCCCGTCGGGCAGCCGGCGCCGTTGTAGACCGCGATCTTCGAGTCGTGCGAGGTCAGGCCGCAGGTTTCCATGCGGGCCGTGCCGGTGAAGGGCGCGGTCCACGTGTACCAGGCGTCGAAGACGACCGCGGACGATCCGAAGAAGATGCAGATCGCTTCGCCCTGACCTTCGGCGCCGGTCGTGGCGGCCGTCGTGTCGTAGGGGAAGAGTCCCGTGCCGACCAAGTTGGACGGCGTGGCGCAGTTGTCGTTCGCCGAGGCCACGCTCTGCGTGACCGTGAACGTGCCCGAGTACTGGGCGCCGTTGAAGCCGCCGTAGGCGATGTAGTAGCTCGTGCCCGACGTGCACGGGAAGCTCAGCGACTGCTGCAGCCCGCACGAGTCGTCCAGGCAAGCGAGCTGCGTGGTCGGGCAGACGCCCGGGCCGGGCGAGGCCCAGACCGACGCGACGCTGTCACCCGAGACGCCGCCGCAGGTGCTGATCGTGGCGATGCCGGTCTGCGTCGCGGTCCAGTAGAACCACACGTCGTTCTGCATCAGGCCGCACGAGGCCACCGGCGAGCCGGTCGTGGCTCCGATGTTGTTCACGGCGAACGTGCCGGGCCCGCTGATCGCGTCGTTCGTCGAGGCGTTCGCGCAGTTGTCCGATCCGCCGACCAGGAACGAGGTCATGGGCTGGCGGACGGGCGGAACCACCGGCTTGGCCGGGGGCTGCTTGACCGCCGGGAGCTTCACCGGGGCCGTTTGGTTCGGAGAGATCTGCGCACCGGCGAAGCTCGCGAACGAGCCCGCCAGCACGGAGGCAGCGAACAGAGGGAATCTCATGGGGGACATCTCGATTCAGACAGGGATGGGACCCATCGGCGGAGGCGGAGGTCCGGAGCGGTCCTGCGCTCGCAGTACGACCTGGACACCTACGACGACAACCTCAGCGTAACGGGGCGGTCGCCACCCGGAAGGAGTCCCGTGCGATTTTCGTAAGGACGCCTGGCGAGCGGAGCGTTCGGACCGCTACCCTGCCGCGTTTTTTTTCCGGGGCCCGCCCTGGCGTGCTCCCGCGAGCAGGTCGCCGAGGGCACCCTGCCAGTGCGGGGCTGCGCGTCGAGTGTCCCCCCTGCGCGGATCCACGCTCCGAGGAAGGGCTGCCGCGCATGTGCGGTCCCCGTGCTCTCCACGGCGCGCAGGCCGGCTCCGCGACCCGCACGCCGGGCGGCTCAGCCTGTAACGGAGCCGGCCGCGAGGGATCACCCCGCGGCCGGCTCGTCACCCGAGTTCGGGTCGGGGCTCGCCGGCCGTGGCCGGCGGTCCCGACGCGATCACGGCGTCCAGGTCAGGTTCAGGCCGTTCGACAGGTTGAACGTCGAGGGCGTGCAGAACGCCGCCGCGTTGCGGTACCAGATCTGGTAGTTGCGGACGTCGCCCGCGGCGTTCAGGCCGCGGACCGAGACCGAGACATCGCCCACGTCCGGGTACTGGCTGGCGCCCGCCACGTTGTTCTTCGTGCCGAGGCGGATCACCGTGCCGCCGGCGCAGCGCAGGCCGTCGCCGAAGACCACCGAGATCTGCGAGGTGCCCTGGAAGTACAGGGCCGAGCTGTTCGGCATGCCCGAGCCCAGGAGGACCAGGGTGTCCGCGGAGATGCTCGGGTTGCCCGACGACGTGAGGTTCGCGCCGTTGGCGTTCACCGAGCTGGCGCAGCCGTTGCCCGCGGCGCCGCTGTTGCCGCACGGGCAGGCCGTGCCGGTGCCGTCACCGAAGCAGTACGGCGTCGAGGCCGGGCCGCAGGCCGTGCCGGTCTCGGTGACCGTGAACGTGCCGTACAGGCTGGCCGCGGCCGAGAAGTTCCCGATCTGGATCGTGTAGGACTGGCCGCAGACGGCCGTGAACGAGACCAGGCTCGAGAGCGTCTGCGCCGCGCAGGCCGCGTTGTCGTCGTTGCAGGCGATCGCGGCGGCCACCGGGCAGCCGGCGCCGTCGTAGACCGCGATGCGCGTGTCCGTGCCACCCAGGACCTGCCCGCAGGTCGAGACCTCGACGGTGCCCGAGACGGTCGGGGTGTACGTCCACCACGAGTCCTTGTGGATCGCCGTCGAGCTGAACGCGAGGCACAGCGGCTCGGTCTGGCCTTGCGTGCCCGTTGTCGCCACGCGGTTGTCGAAGGGGTAGACGCCCGGGCCGGAGATCGCGATCGGCGTCGCGCAGTCGTCGTTCGCGGGCGGCGGCGGAGGCGTGCTGACCGTGAACGTGCCCGAGTACGTCGTGGACGCGCCGAAGGCGCCCCACTGGAAGAAGTACGACTGGCCGCTGACGGCCGAGAACGTCACGCGCGACTGCAGGCCGCAGGTGTCGTCGTTGCAGCCGACGGAGGTCGTCGGACAGGTTCCGGCCGGCGCTCCGTCGTTCCAGACGGTGAGCACGGTGTCGGCCGTGACTCCTCCGCAGGCTTCGACGATCACGCTGCCGGTGACGGTCGAGGTCCAGTAGAACCACACATCGAGTTGCGTGTTCACGCAGCCGGCCGCATCAGGCAGGCCGTTCGTGGCTCCGACGTTGGTCACCGCGAACGTGCCGAGGCCGCTGATCGCGTCGGCCGTCGACGCGTTGGCGCAGTTGTCGGAGCCGCCAGCGACGAGGAACGAGGTGCCGCCCGGGGGCGGGAAGTAACCGCCCGCGTTGCGGTCCTTCACGGGTTCGGCGAGCTTGGACTGGGCGCCAGCGGCGCTGGCGAGGAGGACGAGGGCGAGAGAGGTGGAGAGCTTCATGTTGTCCTGAGGTGAGAGATCCGCTCGCCGGACGCGCCGAGGAACGGGGTCGAGGGAGGGGCAGCCCACGCGGGGCGACCCGGAGGGTCCAGACCGAAGAGTCCGCGACACGCGGCGGTCCGTCAAGGTCGCCGGGCGCGAGACCCCGAGTCCCTGGACGCAGGCCGCCCCGAATGGGTTCCCTACCTCCCGCGGGTGGGGACCTCCAGGCCCGTCCACAGGCCACCCCCGAGCCCTCCGGGGCCGCTGACGACCCGGGTCCGTGGCCTGCGGGCCGGGCCCACGAGGGCCCCAAGCAGCGGCGGAGACGCGCTAGAACTTCCGACTCTTCTGCAGCACGTCGTCGAGCGTATGCACCGTCGCGTCGCGCTCGTCGTTCGAGAGGTCGAGGATCTCCTGGAGCGCGATCCCGATGTGTGGAATGTACTTCTCGAT
>JAEUHZ010000046.1 GCA_016795205.1 Planctomycetota bacterium
GCGCGTCGGAGCCAGTCACCCAACCCGTCGACGCGGCTTGGATCACCAGCAGCTCGTGATCGTCGCGGGTCAGGAGCACGCGCACCCTGCGCGATGGCAGGGCGTCCACGACGACCGTCTGCGGCTCCTCCGTCACCTCGAGCTGGCGCCGTTGCTCCCTCCAGGGAGAGAAGTCCTGGCCGACGAACACGGTCGCCGGACCGGTGGCGATGCCCGCGAGATCGGTCGCCTGGTGGTGGGCCCCATCCCGCGCGAAAACCACCACACTCGGGGGCGGTGTGCCCGCGGCGGCTAGCTGCGCCAAGACCGTCAGCCGGCCCGCGGCGTCGCTGCGACGGTGCGCGAACGGTTGCGCGACGAAGATCCCGTCACGCGGCACGAAGCTGCCGTCGACCTGGAGCTCCTCCTCGCCGTCGAACACGGTCAGGGTCGCCTCTCCCTGCGCCACCGGCGGCAGCAGGGCCCAGCCGTCGTGGTCTGTCCAGGCCGCGGCGAACAGCTCGGCGTTTGAATGGACTCGGCGCTGCGGCATTGGGCGCCCATCGCGATCGAGCATGCGCACGCGGATCGGCGCACGCGGCGCGACGAACACGTCGACCGAGCCGTCGCGCGCGGCGAGACGACGCAGCGTCGCGACGGCGAGCGACTCGAGGGGCGTGTGAGCCTCCGGGGCCACATGCAGCTCGCCGTCCGCCCCGAGGTCCTCGAAGCGGAACACCCCATCCGGTCCGCTCCGAGCTTCCGCGCCAGCGACGGCGTGGCGGCACATGCCGGGTGTGAAGAGCCGCGCATTCGCGACCGGCAGGCCCTCGAGATCGACGACGCGCCCCGTCAGCGGCAGCGCGGGCTCGAGCGCGACCCCGTCCTCGAGATCGCCGGAAGACACGGACACGCTGGCGAAGCCGGGCCGCGTCACGCGCGCCACGTCGGCGCGCACCCCGTCGATCTTGTACTCGAAGGAGCTGGTGCCGTCCGCGCCCGTGCGCAACGTGGCGAGTCGCGTCGCGACGATCCGTGGACGCACGCCATCCTCGGTCCACAGCTCGACCGTCGCCCCGACGATGGGCCGCCCGTCACGCGCGTCGACGACGCGCAGCCGCGGCGACTCGCCGGCGGAAGCGCACAGCAAGGCCAGGCCGGCGAGGATCACTTCGGTCCCTCGCCAGCGGGCGGATCCGGCTGCCGACGCCGCCCGTAGAAGTCGAGGTCGGTCGCGCCGCGCGCGAGGCGCTCGAACGTGAACTTCTGCTGGTCCTGCTGCCGCACGAGTTCCAAGCTCGAACCGACGAAGCGAGCCTTGTACTCACGGCGCCGTCCGACTGGCTCGAAGACCGGCGTCGAGCCGCCCGGGTCGACGGTTGCGCCGATGAGCGACGCCAGCTCCAGCACGCCGTCCGAGCGCATCTTGAACGTGTGCGTGCCCGAGAAGAACGTGCGCCCGTCGATGTTGCCCCCGTCGCCCTTCCATCCGATGTGGCACTCGAACGAGAGGAACCCGTCCTGGACGAGCAGGTAGCCGACCTGCTCGCGCCGCTCGCGCTGCAGGTAGGGCGACTCGAAGGCGGTCAGGCGCCAGGCGCCGAAGAGCTGCTGGGCTGCGGGCGGCCGCGAGACCTCGGCTCCGGGGCGCTGCGGCGGGCCTCCGGCCGGTGGATTCTGGGGCTGGATCGCGGCGGCGAGCAGCACCGCGCCAAGGGAGACAGGAAGGAAGTTCATCGGTGGAGTTGCGGTGTGACCAGCGCCGGCATGCTGCGCAAAGTTCGTGTGCGGACGCTCCCGCGCGGGTCCGACGCCCGTACCAAGCTACGATCTGCCCCCCGGCAACGGTTCGATCTCCCGGGATCGCCGCCAGCCGCCGAGAAGCCCCGCCCATCCTCGATGCAACGACTCCTCGCTCTCGTCCTGGCCGCGTGCGCTGGGACCTTCCCGACCGTCTCCGCCAGCGCGGCCCCCGCCGGGCAGGACGAGAATCTGGCCGCCGCCAGCCTGTTCGCGCGCGCCGAGGGCCGCGACGTGCGCGTCGTCGTGCGCATCACGGCCGAGCCCGGGTGGTACCTCTACCACGGTCCGACGAAGGCGGACCTGGGCCCAGGTCCCGAAGACGAGCTCGTGGGGATGCCGACGACGGTCGAGCTGTCGGGGGCCGACGTCGCCTGGGGCGACTGGCGTTACTCGGACCCGAAGCAGAAGGAGTACGACTTCGGGACGCCGGTCGTCATGAACGTCCACGTCGGAACGCTCACGCTGTGGAGGCGAGGCACGCTCGCCGAGGGCGCGAGCCTGACGGAGCTGTCCGCACGGATCATGGGCCAGACGTGCGAGGATTCCGGCACGTGCGTCCCCTACGAGGAGCAGGTGGAACTCGCGGGACCCGGGCCAGACGCAGTCTTCGCCGCCTTTCCCGCCGACCTGACCGCGACGCCCAAGCCCAGGAGCGCGGCCCCCCCCGATGCGGCGCGTGCTCCACCCGGCAAGTCCACGAGCTCTGCCTCGCGCGGTTCCGCCAACCCGGGAGCCACGGGTGCCGGTGACGAGGTCGGGCTGGAAGCGAGCCTCTTCGCCTTCCTGCTCTCGGCCGTCTTCTGGGGTCTGTTCACGCTGCTCATGCCGTGCACGTACCCGATGATCCCGATCACGATCAGCTACTTCACGAAGCAGGCAGATCAGCGTCGGACCGGCACGTTGTCCCTCAGCCTGGCGTACGGCGCCGGCATCGTCCTGATCTTCGTCCTGATCGGGGTCCTGGTCGGCCCGATCGTGATCGCCTTCGCGGCGCACCCCGTCACGAACATCGTGATCGGGCTCCTGTTCCTGGTCTTCGCCCTGACCCTGTTCGGCGTGATGACCCTGCAACCGCCCGCCTTCCTGATGGGCATGGCGGGGACCGCATCCCAGAAGGGCGGATACATCGGCGTGTTCTTGATGGGCGCGACGCTGGTGGTGACCTCCTTCACCTGCACGGCGCCCTTCGTCGGAGCGCTGCTCGGACAAGGGGCGGGCCAAGGGGGCGTGGGTCGCATCGCGCTGGGCATGGCGGTCTTCGGCCTCACGATCGCCGTGCCCTTCGTCTTCCTCTCGATGGTGCCCGGCAAGGTCAAGGCCATGCCGAAGAGCGGCGAGTGGATGCACACGCTCAAGGTCTGGCTGGGCTTCGTCGAGGTGGCCGCCGCGATCAAGTTTGTCTCGAACGCCGACCTCGTCTGGAACTGGGGCTGGCTTTCGCGCGAGAACTTCCTGTGGCTCTGGGCGGGGACGTTCTTCGCCGCCGCGGCCTACCTGTTCGCCTGGATCCGCCTCAAGGACGAGTACGGCTCGGAGGAGTCCAGCGCGGTCTCGCCGCGGCGCATGGTGTGGGGCTTCGCCACGCTGCTCTTCGCCGTCTACTGCGGGTATGGAGCGCTCGGCAACAAGGTCGATCCGATCCTGACCGCCATGGCGCCGCCCTACTCGAATGCGCTGCATGTGGGCGCGGGTGCGGGCGAGTCCGCAGGGCCGCAGACGCACGCGATCGTCAAGGACGACTACGACGCAGCGGTCGAGCGCGCCCGGCGCGAAGGCAAGCAGCTCCTGGTCAACTTCACCGGCTTCACCTGTATCAACTGCCGCCTCATGGAGGAGAACGTGTTCCCGCTCCCGGCCGTGCGCGACGCGCTGGCCCGAGGTTTCGTGGAAGCGCGCCTGCACACGGATGGCGGCCCCGCCGAAGCGCGGAACAAGGAGCTGCAACGCGAGCTGACGGGATCCGTCGCGAACCCGATCTACGTGGTCGTGGATCCGCGCAGCGGGACTGCGCTGCGCAAGAAAGCCGGGTTTGCCAAGGAGGAGACCTTCCTCCAGTTCTTGCGCGGCCCCGTCAACTGAACCCCAGCGCCCGACCACCCTGGTAGACGGCGAAGCTCGCGATCCACGCCAGCGCCGTCATGTAGGCGAAGAGGAACAGCACCCAGCCCCATGAGCGGGTCTCGCGCCGAACGGCGGCCAAGGTGCTCATGCACTGACAGGCCAGCGCGAAGAAGATCATGAGCGACAGGCCCGTCAGCGGGGTGTAGACGTGCTCGCCGTTGGCACGCGTCTCGGCGCGGATGCGCTCGCGCAGCGTGGTCGAATCCTCGTCCACGCCACCCATGCCGTAGACCACGCCCAGCGTCGCTACGAACACCTCGCGTGCCGCAAAGGCGCCGATCAGCCCGACTCCGATCTTCCAGTCGAAGCCGAGCGGCTCGATCGCGGGCTCGATCGCGCGCCCCAGCCGTCCCCCGTAGCTCTCGCGCAGGGCCTCGCCGGCGAGCGCGGCGTCCTCGGCGGTGAGCGCCTCGACCCGTTCTTGCGATTCGCGCCCCTCCGTCTCGGTCTCGGCCGCGGCGATCGCGGCCGCGAGGGTCTCGCGACGCTCCTCGCGCTGCGCGTCTTTGGGGAACGCCAGCAGTCCCCACAGCGCGATCGTGCACACGAGGATCACGGACCCGGCTTCGGTCAGGAAGGTCCGGGCCTTCTGGAACATCTGCCGCAGGACGGAAGGCCAGTGCGGGGTGCGGTAGGGCGGCATCTCCAGGATCAGCGGGACACGCGGACCCTTCAGCATCGTCCGCGAGAGCACCGCGGCGACGACCAGGGCCATCAGCGCGCTGAACAGGTACATCGCGACGAGCATCAACGACTGGACCGGCGCGAAGCCCAAGAGCAACGTCGGAGGGAACAGCGCCCCGATCACCAGCGTGTACACGGGTAGCCGCGCCGAGCAGGTCATGAGCGGCACGACCATCATCGTCAGCGTTCGATCGCGCTGGCGCTCCATCGTGCGCGTCGCCAGGATCGCCGGCACCGCGCAGGCATATCCCGAGAGCATCGGCACGAAGGCGCGCCCGGAGAGTCCCATCGCGCGCATCAGTCGATCCATGATGCAGGCTACGCGCGCCATGTAACCCGTGTCCTCCAGGATCCCGATGAACAGGAACAGCAACAGGATCTGCGGCAGGAACACGACCACGCTGCCCACGCCGGCGATCAGGCCGTCGGTCACGAAGTCGCGCAGGATGCCTGGGCCCAACGCGTCGCGCACCAGGCCCGTCAAGACTCCGAACCCGGCCTCGATCGCGCCAATCGCGGGCTCCGACCATGAGAAGAGGGCCAGGAACACCACGCTCATCGCCAGGAGGAAGAGCGGGAAGCCGATCCAGGGATTGAGCAGCACGGCATCCGCGCGCTCGGTGGCGGTGCGGGCCTGCGGGCCTTCTCGCACCACGCTCGCCGTGAGCGCGTCGATCCAGTCGTAACGGCCGCGGATGATCTCGGTCTCGATCTGGCGACTGGTCTGCTGGGCCTGCGCCCGGCGCTCGATGACGGCGCGGCGCAGGGCTTCGGGCACGTCCCGCAGCTCGTCGTGCTCGTCGAGCGACAGCAGAGCCCAGGCCGCCAGGGCCCGGACCCGCGCCGGGTTGCCGCGCGACCATTCCGGCGGCAGCACCGCGCCCACTCGCTCCAGATCCGCCGCGAGCTCCACGGAGCCGGGCTGCCAGCGCGCTCCGGGGCGCGCGCCGTCGGGTGCGGCCAGCGCGCGCTCGATGGCCGACTCGAGCGCCGCCAGCCCTTGGCCTTTCTGGGCTGCGATCGCCACGACCGCAACCCCCAGGGCGTTCGAGAGCGCGTCGACATCGATCGACGCGCCGCGCGCCGCGAGGGCATCGGACATGTTCAGGGCGACGACCAGCGGCACCTCCAGCTCCAGCACCTGGAGCGCCATGTAGAGGTTGCGGGAGAGTTGCGTCGCATCGGCGACCAGCACCACGAGATCCGGCTCGGGCTCGCCCCGCAGGCCTGCGACCGAGTCGATCGCGATCTCCTCCTCGCGACTGCGCGCTGAGAGGCTGTACGTCCCCGGCACGTCGAGCACGCGCACCGTGCGGCCGCCGGGGAGGCGCAACTCACCCTCGTGCCGCTCGACGGTGATGCCGGGATAGTTCGCGACCTTGCGGTCGCTCCTCGTCAGCCGGTTGAACAGCGTGGTCTTGCCCGTGTTCGGGTTGCCCGCCAACGCGACGAGCGGCAGGCGGGTCCGCGCCGGACCCGCGGGGGCCTCCGCGCTCATCGCTGGCTCTCGAAGCGGAGCGCGCCGGCCTCGGACGCGCGCAAGCTGATGTGTCCGCCGCGCACCTCGAACTCGACCAGGTCTCCGATGCGGACACGGCGCACGAGACGCACGGGCGTGCCCGGCAGAAAGCCCATCTCCATGAGCCGCCGCCGGAAGGACCGGTCGCCTCCCACCTCGAGGAGGCGGGCGGTCTCACCGGGCCGGAGGTCGCGAGGGTTGGGCATGCTGAGATCCAGTCTCAATATGCTAGGTCGGCCAAGCACCCCGCGCCAGTGTGGCCCAAGCCAGATACTGACCCGGCTCCGTGTCCACTTGGGTGGGGCTCGAGCAGCTCACACCAGGGGTTGTGGTCTGTCTCCAGCGGGAACCTGCCCTGGGGTCCGGCGCGGCGGGCTGCCAGCGAACTGGGTCAGTACCGATAGGATCCTGCCGTGCTGAACAGCCCCCACGACCCCAAGGCCATCGCCGGCCGCGCCGCCGCCGACCTGGTCCCCGACGGCGCGGTCGTGGGCCTCGGCACCGGATCGACCGTGCATTTCACCCTGCTGCGCCTGGCTGAGCGCATGCGCAGCGAGGGCCTGAGGATCCTGGGCGTTCCGACCAGCCTCGACACGGAGCGCAAGGCCCGCGAGCTCGCGATCCCGCTGACCACGCTCGACGAGATCGAGTCCATCGAGGTCACGATCGACGGCGCCGACGAGATCGACCCGGCCTTCGACATGGTCAAGGGTGGGGGGGGGGCGCTGCTGCGAGAGAAGGTCGTGGCCTGGATCACGAAGCGCGAGATCGTCGTCGTGGGCCCGAACAAGCTCGTGCCGCGCCTGGGCGCGAGCTACCCGCTGCCGGTCGAGGTCGTGCCCTTCGCGCGCAGCGTGGTGCTGCACGGCCTGCGGCGACTGGGCGCCGAACCCGTGCTGCGTGCCCGGGACGGCGTCGCCGCGCGCACCGACAATGGCAACGAGATCATCGACGCGCGTTTTCCCGAGGGGATCGCGGATGCGCGCGGGCTCGAGCACGCGATCGACCAGATCCCGGGGGTGGTCGAGACCGGACTGTTCCTGGGCCTCGCGCACGTGCTCGTCGTCGGTCACGCTGACGGGCGGGTCGAGGTCCGACAGCGGCCTGGCTGAGCGTGCGATCGGCTCGTCCCCGCCGCGCCGCGCCGGGAACTTCCTGAAACGCACCGCGCCCCGCCCGGCGCAGGTCGCCGGACGGGGCGCGAAGCGCGAGACGCGGCGCGCGGCCGCGCGGCCTCACAGCGATTGGATGTAGGCCAGGATGGCCTCGATGTCCGCGTCCTTGTTCAGGCTCTGGAGCGTGATCTGGACCTTCGACGCGCCCGGCACGAAGTCCTCGTGACCGCGGATGTCGTGGACGTCGTTGAAGACCTTGTTGAGACCCGCGAAGGCCGGCTGGCCGGGGAAGGCCGGGCTGCCGTAGATCAGGCTCGTCGCCTGCGAGACCGGATCGAGCAGGCCTCGCAGCGAGTGGGCCGCGTGGTCGTGGAAGAACGGACCGCTGGTGAACAGACCCAGCTTGGAGGGGATCGAGAACACCTCCGCGCGGCGCGAGAACCGGCGCGTGCTCGTGACCGGGTCGCAGTTCGAATCGACGTTCGGGTCGCACGGGCACAGGTAGCTGTTCACGTCGTCGCGCGTGAACGGGTCTTCCGTGTCGGGGTTCATGATCGCGTACGTCTCGACGTCGGGCCAACCGTCGAAGTTGCGGTCGACGTCCGGGAACCCGTCCCCGTCCGCGTCCACGTTCGCGCCCGTGTTCACGTTGCGGATGTTGAGCGCCACGATGTTCTCGCGCAGCGAGAAGCACGTCGGGTCCAACGTCGCGAGGTTGTCACCGGCGCTGAGCGTCGGGTTGAGGAAGTCCGCCGTGAAGAAGCGCGGGCCAGGGAACGTGTTCGGGTTCGTCTCCTCGACCTTGTGGCAGACGGCGCAGCCGGCGTGGCGCAAGGTCGGGTTCAAGCCCGTGTCGTTCAAGGAAAGGAACAGGTCGCGGCCGAGCTGGGCCGCAGGCGTGAGGCCGTAGGTGACCGGGTCGCGGTTGGGGTTCAGCGGCGTGGGCACCACCTCGTGGAATGCAGTCAGCGCGTCCTGCGACGCGTCGTCGAAGATGCCGGTGCCGCCGTTCTCGCCGTGGAACATCGGGCCGGTCTCGCCCAGGTTCAGGCGCACGCCCTTCCACAGGATCAGGCCCGTTCCGCGCGTGCCGCCGAACATGGGCATCGTGCTCCGCGGCCCCTGGGGGCGCTGCCAGACGTTGCCGTCGTCACCGCCCTCGAAGTGGCAGGACCCGCAGGAGTTGTTGAAGTTGCCAGCCGTCTCGGGACGCGAGGCGTCCTCGAAGATCTCGTGGCCGAGGCGCTGTTGCGGGGTGAGCGCGTCCGGCCCCTGGATGGTCGGGATCTGATTCGTCTCCTTCGTGATCTGCCCGCTGGTCCAGTTCACGCGCAGCACGGAGAGCGTGCGCGTGCCCTCGTTGATCACGAACAGCCGCGCGTCGTCGTCGGCCGTCGCGGGGTCGGGCACGAGCGCCATCCCCATCGGCACGTCACCCAGCGGCGTCGTCGTGTCCAGGGGCGCACGGGGCGCGAACCGGAAGCGCGGCGGATAGACCGTCATGAGCTCCATGTCGCTGCCGCTCACGCGGTACAGGAAGACGTCCTCGGAGCCGCGATTCAGGATCAGCGCGCGATCGCCCGCCGGGTTGAACAGCGCGCGGCTCGGATGACCGGCGCGGTAACCCATCTTGTTCGCGCCGAATCCCGTGGGGTGCACGACGATGCGGACGCCGTTCGAGAGGCGCTGGACGCCACCGGGGTGCGTCACGATGGCCTGGGCCACGAGCACGAGGCCGTCGTAGGTGGGGATGTTCGGGATGTTGATCGAGACCGTGTTCCCGGCGAAGCCGCGCGTCTGGCGCGGCGTCACGTAGAAGATGCCGAGCCCGCCGGCGGGCTGGAGCGTCTCGCGCTGTCCGATCAGCAGCGTGGCCGTGTCGCCCGGCCGCAGACCGTCGAGCACGAGGTTCATCGCGCCGCCCATCACCGGCGAGCCGACGCCGCCCAGGGACAGGATGTCGCCCAGGGGCGTCACCGACGACTGGCCGAACGGCACGTACTCGGCCGGCGTCAGCGTGTCCGCGAGCTGGTGGTGCAGGCGCCGCGAGGCATCCCCCGGCTGACCGAAGGAGTTCTGCGCCATGTCGAGCATGGTGATCGCGGGATAGACGCGATTGGCGAAGTCGCCGGGGAAGCCCGGTCCCCAGGCGTGGTTCACGTCGTGGTTCAGATTGTGGAGCACGTGCGGCACGAGCGCGCGCGTGCCATCGGGCGACAGCGCCAGGTCCTCGAGGAAGCGCGGCCGGCCCTGGCTGTCCACCGTGCGGACGGGGAGCGGGTTCAGGATCGGGTCGAGGAGGTAGTCGTTCGTCGTGATCTTGCCCGCAAAGGCCAGGCCGGTGGGCAGGCCGTTGCGGTCGACGGTGACGTCGAGCATCGACACGTAGGGCGACTTGAAGTGCGTCACGTAGATGCGCGCGCCATCGGCGCGGATCGTGAACCCGCGCGGATCGCCCAGATCGGCGATCCCGTCGCGATCCTCGTCGACGTCGGCCAGCGTGAACGGCGCCGGGATGTCGGCCAGGTTGCGCAGGTACTGGTGGGAGGCGCGCTCCAGATACGTCGCCGCGTCGTACAGGCGAATCGTGCCGGAGCGCATGGCGCTGACCGCGAACCACTTGCCGTTCGGCGCGAGCGCGACGCCGTAGGGCTCCGTGCCGACCTGCGTCAGCGTCGTCTGCACGTTCTGGCCGGCGACGTCGATCACGCTGATCGTGCCCGGCATGGCGCCCACCGGGAACCCGGTGACCTCGTTGGCGTCGAGCGGGATGTTTCCGCGTTGGTTCGCGACGAACAGCTTGGTGCCGAGGGCGTTGAAGGCCAGCGACCGCGGCCAGTTGCCGACGGGGATCTCGGCGACCAGCGTCGACGTGGCGACGTCGACCACGGCGACCGAGTTGTTGTCGCGGTTCACGGTCCAGACCCGGCTCGGGTTGCCCGGTTGGACGGCGACAGCGCTGACTTGGGCGTGCTGAGCCGGGGCGGCGGCCGCGCTCACGACGAGGGCGGCGATCGCGGAAACGAAGTTTCGCTGTTGCATGGAGAGTCGGGGGTCGCGCGGTTCGAGGGCCCGGTCCGGACGGGCCGGGATCACGTGCGCGAAGGGCCCGCCGTCCGGGCCCCTCGGTGCCATGTCCCACTACCCAGGGTACCTCCCCGGCCACCCTTTCGGGGTGTTCACGTTCTGTCTCCCCGCGCGCGTTCGACGACCCGCCAGCGGACGGAAGGCGCTGTTTTCGAGCGGATCCGGAAGCCCTTTCCGCGCGGACGGGGTCGGTCTACGTCATACAGCGTAGTTGGCCGGGAAGAGTTCGCGCTCCACGGCCTCGATCACGATGTGGAGGACCTTGATGTGGACTTCCTGGATGCGGTCGCTCGTCGTGGCGAGCGGGACGACGATCCCGACGTCGCACAGCGCCAGCGCCCGACCGCCACCCTTGCCGAGCAGCCCGACGGTCCTGATCCCCCGCGCCCGTGCCCGCTCCAGCGCCTTGAGGATGTTCGGGCTGCCGCCGCTCGTGCTGATCGCCACGAGCAGGTCGCCCGACTGGCCGTAGGCCTCGACCGAGCGCGCGAAGACCTCGTCGAAGCCGAAGTCGTTCGCGATGCACGTGAGCTGGCTCGGGTCGCTGAAAGCCATCGCCGGCAAGGCCGCGCGATCCTTGCGGAAGCGTCCGGTCCACTCCTCGGCGAAGTGCATCGCGTCGCACATGCTCCCGCCGTTCCCGCAGGCGAGCAGCGTTCCGCCGCGTCGCAGTGTGTCGCCGGCGAGCTGCGCGAAGGCGCGGACGCCTTCGAGACAGCGCGGATCGGCCAGGAAGGCCTCCAGCGTGGCGCGGGCGTCCTCGAAGGGTTGGCGGATGGGGTCCATGCGGCGGGGTCGGCGGTCCTCTAGGATCGGGGGCGGCGCGCCCGTCGCGGGCGCCGCGTTCCGATCCGGAGATCCTAGTGAAGTCGACGCTCCTCGCCCTCGGTTCCCTGTTCCTCGCCGGCTGCCAGAGCCTCCCGGAACGCGAGTCCAGCCCGAGCGCGACGGACTGCGTGTTCTTGCAGCTCAAGGCCGGCCCGCGCGCCGCGCAGGTCACTCCGGAGGAAGCTCGGGCTGCCGGGGCCGGCCATTTCGCGAACATGGAGAAGCTCGCGGCGGAGCGGAAGCTGCTCGTCGCCGGGCCCTACGGCCCGCCCAAGCGCGACCCTGCGCTGCGCGGGGTCTTCATCCTCGCGGCAGGCGACGAAGCCGAGGCCCAGGCCTTGGCGGCGACGGACCCGGGCGTCGTCGCGGGCGTGTTCCGCACGGAGTGCGTCCGGATGCGGACACGCGCCGCGCTCGCCGCGTACCTGGAGCACGAGCTGCGGCTCAAGGCCGAGCGCGACGCCCGCGGCGAGCAACCCGCGCCGGGCGCCTTCGGTCGCGCCTACGTGATCTTGACGGCCGAGGATGGCCGCCGTGCGCGGCAGGCGCTCGTCGATCAGCCCGGCGTGCTCCTGTGGGGCGACCTCGCCGACGGCCGCGGGCTCGCGATCCTCGACGCGCTGGACCTCGACGCCTGCGCGAAGCTGCTCGGTCAGCGCGCGCAGAAGATCGGGCCGCACGTGCTCGACCCGTGGTTCGCGAGCCGCGAGCTCGAGAAACTGCCGGAGCTCAGCCGCGCTGGCCGTTGACGCGCGGCTCAGCCCTGCGAGGCCCGGGACGATCCGGGGCGCGTCACGGCTGCGAAGGCGTCCCTGGCGGCGCGGCCCACGCGCTCGATCGCGGCGTCGTCGTGCGCGCTCGACACGAACCAAGCCTCGAAGGGGCTCGGTGGCAGCAGGACGCCGCGCTCCTTCATGGCGTGGAACCAGCGCGTCCACAACGCCCGATCGCTGGTCATGGCGGTCGCCAGCATGCGCACGGGCTCGCGCGAGAAGTAGGGGCACAGCATCGAGCCCTGTCGGCCGACGTGGCAGGGGACGCCGTGCTCGCCGGCCGCGCCCGCGATCAGGTCCGCGATGCGAGCCGCGGCGCGGTCGAGCCGTTCGTAGAACCCCGGCTCGTCGGTCGCGGCCAGCGTCGCGAGCCCGGCGGCGACCGCCAGCGGGTTCCCGCTCAGCGTGCCGGCTTGATAGACGTCGCCCGCGGGCGAGACGCGGCTCATGACGTCGCGCCGGCCGCCGTACGCGCCGATCGGCAGCCCGCCGCCGATGACCTTGCCGAGGGTCACGAGGTCCGGCCGCACGCCACAGATCTGGGCGTAGCCGCCGCGCGCGACGCGGAAGCCGGTCATGACCTCGTCGAAGACGAGCAGCGCACCGTGGGCGTCGCACACGCGCCGCAGGCCCTCGAGGAAGCCCGGCGCGGGCTGGATCAGGCCGACGTTGCCGGCCACGGGCTCGACGATGACGCAGGCAACCCCGCGGCCGTGCTGCTGCATGAGCCGCTCGACGCTCGCGAGATCGTTCCAGTCCGCGACCAGCGTCAGCGCCGCGAGCGCCCGGGTGACGCCCGGCGAGTCCGGTGCGCCGTGCGTGAGAGCGCCCGAACCGGCCTTCACGAGGAACGAGTCGCCGTGCCCGTGGTAGTTGCCGTCGAACTTGAGGACCAGCTCGCGGCCCGTGAAGGCGCGCGCGAGACGCAGCGCGCTCATCGTGGCTTCCGTCCCGGAGTTCACGAGCCGCACCATCTCGATCCATGGCATGCGCTGCGCGATCGTGCGCGCCATGAGCAGCTCGCCCTCGGTCGGCGCACCGAACGCCGTGCCCGTGCGGGCCGTGCGCTCGATCGCCGCCACGACGCGCGGGTCGCAGTGGCCCAGGATCAGCGGGCCGTACGACAGCACGAGGTCGACGTACTCGTTGCCGTCGACGTCCCAGCACAACGCCCCCGCCCCGCGCGCGACGTGGATCGGCGTGCCGCCCACGGACTTGTAGGCGCGGACGGGGCTGTTCACACCGCCCGGGATGAGCTGCCGCGCCGCGGCGAAGATCTGTTCGGAGCGTTCGAGATTCATGTGCGATGACGGACGAGCACGCGACGGAGCACGCCGCTCGGATCCCCTGTGAGCTTGTGGAAGAGCGTCGTGCGCGGCAGGCACTCAGGCCTTGAGCAACCGCGCCATCTCGCGCGCGAAGTACGTGAGCACGAAGTCCGCGCCCGCGCGCTTGATGCACGTGAGCGACTCGCGCATGGCGCGCTCGCGGTCGATCCAGCCGTTCTGGGCGGCGGCCTGGATCATCGCGTACTCGCCGGACACTTGGTACGCACACACGGGCACGTCGAACTTGTCCTTCACCCGGCGCAGCACGTCGAGGTAGGGCAGCGCCGGCTTGACCATGAGCATGTCCGCGCCCTGGTCGACGTCGAGCGCGGCCTCCTTCAGGGCCTCGCGCGCGTTGGCGGGGTCCATCTGGTAGGTGGCGCGGTCGCCGAACGCGGGCGTCGAGCCGGCCGCGTCGCGGAAGGGTCCGTAGAACGCGCTGGCGTACTTCACCGCGTACGACAGGATCGACACTTGGTCGTGGCGCGCCTCGTCCAGCGCCGCGCGGATCGACGCGACCATGCCGTCCATCATCCCGCTCGGCGCGACGATCTGCGCGCCGGCGTCGGCCAGCGAAAGCGCCTGCAGCTCGAGGTTCTCGAGCGTCGCGTCGTTGTCGACGTCGTTCTGGTCGTCGAGCACGCCACAGTGCCCGTGGTCCGTGTACTCGCAGAAGCACAGGTCCGCGATGCGCACCAGGCCCGGCGCGGCGCGCTCGACCTTCTCCAGGGCGCGTTGGACGATGCCGTCCGTCGACCACGCGGCGCGGCCCTCGGGGTCCTTCGTCTCGGGGACGCCGAACAGGATCACGCCGGGGAGGCCAAGCTGCTCCGCCTCCCGGCAGGTCTCGACCAGCTTGTCGACCGACTCGCGGAACACGCCCGGCATCGAGCGCACTTCCTGCCGCACGCCGCTGCCCTCGACGACGAACAGCGGCAGGATCAAGTCGTCGCGCGACACCTGCGTCTCGCGCACCAGGCGCCGCAGGGCGGGAGTGCGACGCAGGCGGCGCGGACGTTCGATCAGGTACTCGGGCGGAAGGACGGGCGCGCCCTCGTCGGGCGTCGGTCCCAGGCCCTTGGCGGCGGAGAAGCTCATGGGGCGCAGAGGATACGGGTTTCAGGCCGCCGGACGTCAGGGCTCGGCGTGGGCCAGTGCCACGGTCAGCGCGGCGGGCGTCGGCTCACCCAGGCGGATCACCCGTGCGAACGGCGCGGGATCGAGCCGTTGCAGCGCGTCGAAGGTGGAATCGCCGATGGCGACCGCCAGGCCCGGGCCGCCGCAGGGGCCACGCGCCGCGATCCAGGCGTTGCACGCGGAGGGGCTGGCGAAGAACACGGCCTCGGCGGTTTGCACGCTGGCCAACGCGCGCTCACGGCTGGCGTAGACGACGGGATCGGTCACGACCAGGCCGCGGGCGCGCAGCGCGGTGGCGAGCTCGGTGGCCCGGTCGCCGCGCGGCCACAGCACGCGGGCACCCGGCTCGGCGCGCTCCACGACGAGCGCTGCGAGGTCCGCCGCGTCGCGTGCGGCGCGCAACGGCACGGCGTAGCCCAGCTCCCGCACGCGCGCCGTCGCGACCTCCCCGACGCAGGCGGCACGCTCCACCCGGGGCGGCGCGCAGCGCGCGAGCCGCTCGACGAACGGCAGGGCGCTGCGGCTCGTGACCAGCAGCCAGTCGAAGCGCGCGTCCGCGGCGAAGAGCGCCTCGGGGCGCAAGCCGAGCTCCTCGATGGCGAGCAGCGGCAACTCGATCGGCTCCCACCCCGCCGCGCGCGCCGCGTCGCCCCACTCGGCGAGCCGCTCGACGGGACCAGTCATCAAGATGCGCTTCATCGGCTGCGCGCCGCGTCGACGAGCCGCTTGGCGCCGGCCGCCGCCAGACGCTCCGCCAGCGCGCGCCCGAGCGCTTCGGCGTCGTCGATCGCGCCGCCGAGGCGGTCCTCGATGCACTCGCGGCCATCGAGGGACAGCACGCGTGCCGTGAGCGTCAGCGCATTCTCTCTCGCGCGCGCGTGAGCGCCGAGCGGTGCATTGCAGCCGCCATGCAGCGCGTGCAGGAGCGCTCGCTCGGCCAGCGCCTCGGCGGCCGTCTCGCGGTCGCTGATGCGGTCGAGGTGCGCGCGCGTCTGGCGATCGTCCGCCCGGCACACGAGGCCCACGATGCCCTGGCTCGGCGCGGGCACGGATTCCTCGCGCGTGAGGACCTGCGTGATCCGCGCGGCGAGGCCCAGGCGCTCCAGGCCCGCGCGCGCCAACACGATCGCGTCGGCCTCGCCCGCGTCGAGCTTCGCCAGGCGCGTGTCGACGTTGCCGCGGATCGAGACGATCTCGACGTCGGGGCGCAGGCGGCGGAGCATCGCCGCGCGCCGCACGGAGCCGGTCGCGATCCGCGCGCCGGGCGGCAGCTCGGTCAAGCGGGCTCCACCGCGGGACACGAGCACGTCCTCGGCGGGTCCGCGCGGCAGGACGCCGGCCAGGGCCAGCCCGTTCGCGAGCGTGGTGGGCACGTCCTTCAGCGAGTGGACCCCCACGTGTGCGCGGCGATCGAGCAGGGCCTCGTCGACCTCGACCGTGAAGATCCCCGTGCGTCCGAAGCGCGCGAGATCGGTGGTCTGGTCGCGGTCGCCGCCCGACTTCACGATCATGAGCTCGGCCTCGACGTCCGAGCGGCCCAGGCGCAGCGCACGTGCCGCGCTCTCGGCCTGCCACAGGGCCAGCGCGCTGCCACGGGTCGCGAGCACGAGCTTCACAGGTTCTCCAGGAAGCGGCGGTACTCGATGGCGAGCTCCTCCTCCGAGCTCACGCTGCGCGCGCCGGCTTTCATCTGCTCCAACGCGACGTCGAGCAAGCGCTTCGTCAACTCGTGAGCGAGCTGCACCTCGCGCGGATCGCTGCGCGCGCCGGAGTGCGCGTCGAGCGTCGCTTCGCGGATCTCCTCGAAACGCCGGCGCAGGTCAGCGATCACGGGAGTGAAGGCCGAGTACGTGCGCGTGGTCAGGTACTTGTGGATCTCGGCGACCAGGATCGCCGAAGTGCCCTCGGCCGCCTCGTGCCGGCCCTTCTGGTTCTCCTGGACGATCCGCTGCAGGTCGTCGAGGTCGTAGACCAGCACGTTCGGGTCGAGGGCTGCGACCTCGGCGGCGACCGCGCGCGGCACGGACAGGTCGAGCACCAGGAGCGGCTTGTCGCGCCGGCGAAGCGTGCGCCGATCGAAGTGGCGCGCATCGAGCGGGGGCGCGCCGGCCTCGACGCAGGCCACGATCAGGTCGGCGCGCCCGATCTCCGCGGGCAGGACGTCGAGGCTGCACGCCCGCGCGTTCAGCGCGCGCGCGGCCTCGATCGCCCGCTCCAGGGTGCGGTTCGCCAGGGTCAGGCCGCCGATGCCCCGGCCGGCGAGGTGCTGCGCCACGAGCAGCCCGGTCTCTCCGGCGCCGATGACCAGCGCGGATTCGTCCTCGAACGTGCCGAACACGCGCTCGGCCAGATCGACCCCGATGCGCGCAACGGACAGCGAGCCTTGGCCCAGGCTCGTCTCCGTGCGCACGCGCTTGCCGGCGTGCAGCGCCTGCTGGAGCAGCGGTCGCAGCACCGGCCCAAGTGTGCCAGCCGCAGCGGCGGCCTCGAAGCCGCGCTTCCACTGCGCCAGGACCTCGCTCTCGCCGAGGACCAGGCTGTCGAGGCCGCCCGCGACGCGGAAGGCGTGGATCACGGCCGGCATTCCCTCGAACGAGTAGGTCGTACTGGGCTCCAGGTTGCGGAAGAGCTGCGCGCGCGCGGCGCCGGCCAAGTCGCGCCCGCGCGCGCCGACCAGCAAGGCTTCCGTGCGGTTGCAGGTCGAGAGCACGAAGCATTCGTCCACGCCCTCCAGGGCGCGCAAGGACGCCAGCGCACGCGGCAGGTCCGACGCGCTGACCACGTAGCGCTCTCGGAGGGCCACCGGCGCCGTGCGGTGCGAGATGCCCACCAGGACCACGGCGCGACGCGGGTCCATGCTCACAGGCCCCCGTGGAAGGAGCGCGGCAGGAAGGCCAGCACGCCGGACAGCAGCGCCAGCGCCAGCCCACCGGCCGCGGCCCAGGACGCGCGGCGCGCGCCGAGGCCAGGGATGGCCTGTGAGAACGCCACGACCCCGAAGTGCAGCCACAGGGCCAGCGAGAGCAGCACCTCCGGGTGGCGGTAGGCGAAGCCCGGCCGCTCGCCGGCGTGCGCCAGGCCGATGCCGACGTTGAGCCCGATCGAGAGGCCCACGAACCCGAGCAGCGCCGCCCGGCGCGTCATCTTGGCCAGGGTGTCGAGGTTTGGCAGTCGCGCCAGGAACGGTCCGAAGCGTCGCGCGCGGATCGCGCGGAACAGCACCAGCCACAGCGCGCCGTGCAGCCCCGAGAGGACCAGCGCGGCCAGCGAGACGGCGCTCGTGGCGACGTGCGTGACCTGCAACGGTCCCATGCCCCCCGGTCGCGGAACGGGTGCGAAGTTGGCGAACGCCGCCGCGGCCAGCGAGAGCGCCGCGACCAGCGCCAGGACCAGACCTCCCGAGCCCGTGTGCGCCGCGTCGCGCGCCACGAGCGCCCACAGCCCGGCGGTCGCCAGCGCGCAGACGGAGAGCGTCGTCGCGAGATCCGTGACCGGAAAGTGACCGACGTACGCCCAGCGCAGGACCAGATCGGCCGTGTGCAGCACGAGCGCCGCGCGCAGGATCCAGCGCGCGGGACCGTCGCGGCCGAGCGCGAACGCGCCGGCCGCGGATAGGTAGGCGGCCGGCAGTGCCGCCGCCAACGCCTGCAGCGTGCTCACGCCTGCTCCCTCGTGTCCCCGAGGACCTCTTCGGCCGCGCGCCGGCCAGAAGTGAGCACCTGCTCGACGGAGACCCCGTCGACCCACGCGCCCGCGACGTGGAGCCCGTGCGCGCGCTCGCGCAGTGTCCTGCGGAGCCCGTCGACGAACGCGGCGTGGCCGGGCGCGTGCCGGGGGATGACCTCGCTCCAGCGCTCGACGTGGACGGTCGCCGCGCGCGGGGCAGCCGTCCCCAGCGCGAGCGCGAGGTCCGCTTCCGCGACGCGCGCCAGCGCGGCGTCGTCGAGCCCCTCGACATCCGCTGCGCGGTAGAAGCTCGACACGGAGCGGGCTCCGCGCGGCGCACGATCGGGGAACAGGTTCGTGACGAAGATGGTACCCAGCGCGCGCGGGGCTGCGCCCACGTGGCCCGCTGCGCCGGGTGGCACGAGGAAGCCGAAGCCCTCGGGCAGCGCGTCGAGCGTGCCCGGCGCGAACCCCAGGCCCACGAGGGTCACCGCCGCGTGGCGCACCCCGAGGGCCCGCGCGCTGAGCTCGCGCGGGACCTCGGCTGCCAGGAGCCGCGCGGCCGCGGGCGCCGGGCACGCGAGCACCACGGCCCGGGCCGGATGACCCAGGCCATCCGCCGTGCGGACGAGCCAGCGCGAGCCCAGCCGCTCGAGGCCCACGACGCGCGCGCCGAGCCGGAGCCGCGGGCCGAGCTCGCGCGCCAGCGCCTCGACGAGCTCTTGCAGCCCGCCCGGGAACGAGACCAGCGCGTGACGTCGCAGGTCCGGCCCTGCGAGCGGCGCGGGCCGGGTGCGCGCGCGCGCCAACGCGCCGCGCACGAGGCTCCCGTGGCGCGTGGCGAGCTCCCACAGGCGCGGAAACGCGCTGCGCGCGCCGAGCTCGTCGAGCTCGGCCGCGTGGACGCCGCGCACGAAGGCGCCAGCGAGGAGCCGCGACGCCTCACGGCCGATCCGCTCGTCGAGGAAGGCGCCCAGGGTCGGCTCGGGCTCATGGTCCGCCGGCGGGACGAAGCGCCGCAGCGGCTCGGTGAGCAGCGCGCGTTTCGCGCGCCACGACAGCAGATCCGTCGCGACGAGCGCCGGGGGGCTCGCCGGCAACGCGCGGAGCCTGCCCCGGTGCCACAGCCAGCGCGTGCGCGCCGCCGGGGTCGCGCACACGAGTCGCCCGGAGAGCCCCAGCTCGTCGACGACCCGCCGGAACGCCGGCGACCCCGCCAGGATCGTGTGCGCCGCGCGCTCGAACAGGAATCCGCCCTCGCAGACCGATCCGACGACGCCACCCGCGCGCGGCCCACCCTCGAAGGCCACGACCTCCCGCCCCGCGCGCGCCAGCGCGTGCGCGCAAGCCAGACCCGCGAAACCGGCCCCGACGACGATCGTCCGCTCGCGCATGAGCCCCGCAGGCTAGGCCGCAACCCCTCCGTCGCCAACCGTACGGAGTCAGACTCCGCTCCGCCGTTCTCGCGCCAACGCGGGGAGCGCCGCGTCAGCGCGAGAACGGCGGAGCAAGGCCTCCCGTGAGAAGGCCCGCACCCGTCGAGGGACCCGGTTCTGGTGCTGGCTTGGCCGTGATGACGGCGCGGCGTCCCTCGCGCGGTGCTGGCGCACTGTGCGGGTCGCTGGCTCCCACTCGATCTCGTCTCGGCGCGTCAGGAGCTCGGGCGCCGATCCGTTGGATCCAGGCCGTGCGAGGCCTTGCGGCCTGCGGCGACGAAGCCCTCAGGGCACGACGATGCGCGCCGCCCCGCCATTCGGGATCGTCACGCTCGTCGTGTGGGGTTCGCGCAGCGGCGTGCGCTTCCAGCGGTTGGGCGTGGCTGGATCGGGCTCGACCCGCTCGAAGTGGATCGTGGCGTCGAACGTGCCAGCCGGGAACTCGCCCAGCTCGACGAGCGGGCCCGTCCAGGGCTTGGCGTTCGGCGGCGTGCCGCGCGAGCCCGGGGAGCTCGCGTACCCGAAGCACGGATCCTGGTTCGCGCGCGACAGCACGGCCCGCAGCGTCCATCCCGTCTGTGGAGCCGCGAGCGAGGGCGGGAGCTCGAGGGTCAGGGTCCCGAGCCGGATCTCGATCGTCTTCTCCAGGAAGCCGCCGCTGGGTGCCACGAGGTCGAGGCCGCCGCTGCCGAGCAACTGTCCGCTCGCGGTGCGCACGGTCAGATCGAAGCGGGTGCCTCCGTCGACGGACAGCGTCACGCGGCCATTGCCGTCCGTCGTCGACTGACTCTCGTAGAACCGCCCGCTTCCGTTCCTCAGCGGGACCTCGACCAGGACGGTCACTCCGGGCACGGGGCTCCCGGAGCGCACGACGAGCACGTTCAGCGTGCAAGGCGCGTGATCCGCGAGGTGGATCACGATCTCGCGCGCCTCGCCCGCGGCGAGCTCGAACTCCTCGCTGTTCGTCCTCGTCTGGCCCAGCGAGAGGTCCTCCTGGCCCGGCCGCATCCACTCGAGGAAGTGCTGGCCGGCCTCCAGGCCCTCGAACTCGAACTCGCCACTCGCCAGCGCGACCACCAGCTCGCGGTCCCAGTCGCCGTCGAGTCGGACCTTGTAGCCCACGGCGGACTCGCCGGCGGCCGCCACGAGGCGCCCGCGGACACGCGCGCCTGGGTCGATGTGGAGGTCGCCGAGATCGAGCTCTCCCTGCGCCGGCACTTCCAGGCCGCGTCGAATCGTGCGCGCGCCGCCTCCGCCCTCGATCCGGAGCCGGTAGTGTCCGCCGGAGAGCTCGCCGAAGCGGAAGCGGCCCGTCTCGTCGGGCGCGACGCTGCGCCGGCGACCAGCGTGCTCGCCGACGTCGAATTGGACGTGCGTGCCGCCCAGGGCTGCTTCCTTGGTCGGCGTGCCGTCGGGCTGCAGCGACTCGCGTTCGAGCCTGGCGGTGGCGCGCACGAGCGGTTCGCCGGCCAGGAGCAGCCGTCCCCGCAGAGCTGCAGCCTGTGCGAGCGCGATCGTCTGGACTCCTGGCTGGCCCGCGTCGTGCGCGACGTCGACCTGCGCCGGAGCGCGATCGGGCGCACTGACGCACACGAGGTGGACGCCGGGCGAGGCGGGCAGCGCGACCTCGCCGCGCGGGTGCGCCTCGACACGCAGATCCCGTGCGAAGAGCGAGGTGATCGAACCAGGTGCAGGCTTCGTCGCCACGGAGATTCCGAAGGACTCGATCGGCGCCCTGCTCTCCGCTTCCACCACGCGGAACGTCGTCGTGGCGG
Organism: Planctomycetota bacterium; assembly: GCA_016795205.1. Lineage (GTDB taxonomy): Bacteria > Planctomycetota > UBA1135 > UBA1135 > JAEUHZ01. Next base: position 21,252 of record JAEUHZ010000046.1, read on the forward strand.
CGCGCGTCAGGACGATGCGGAGGTCCTGCCTGCCCGGCTCGAACGTGAACTCGGGCGCGCCGCGCCCGCCGCCCCAGTCAAGGAAGCCCTCGGCTCGCTTGACCTCGAGCGTGTGGGGGTCGGGCTTGGCAAGGTAGAGCGTGAACGTGCCGTCGTCCCGCGTCCTCGCGCTGGCGCTCTGCCCGCCCGCCACGGGCGAGCCCTGGACCCGGATCCTGGCGATCGGCGACCCTTGCTCGTCGACCACGGTCCCGCCGATCTCGGCCGCGCGGGTGAGCACGATGTCCGCAATCGAGGTCGTCTCGCCGTTGCTGACGTCGACCTGAACCTGCGATGCCGGGACCCAGCCTTCGGCGCGCACGTCGACCTTGGCCTGGCCTGCAGGCACGTGTCCGAGCAGGAAGCGCCCCGAAGCATCCGTGCGCGCGTTGCTCCTGCGTCCCTCCTCGCGATCCGCCAGGGTCGAGAGGTTGACGTTGGGTATGGGGCTACCATCCATGGACAGCACGCGGCCCTCGATCGCCCCCCGCCGCACGAGCGCGATCTCGCCGACGTCGTTGTCACCTGCGGAGATCCGCGGCCGGTCGCGACCCCCGGCGGGCCCGAAGTGGAGCCCCGCCAGGGCGTAGTGCTCCGACGGGGTCACGGACAGCGTGATCCAATCGGCGGTCGGCAACGGCGCCTCGAACCGGAAGCGACCGTCGCCCTCCGTCCGCGTGCGGAGGGACTCGTGCGTCTGGCCAGCCGGGTGCGCGGAGGACAGCCGCTCCTGGTCGGACCACGCTCCGCCCACGGCGTTCATGCCGACCTCGACGCCCGCAAGGGCACGTCCGTCCTCGTCGACGACGCGTCCGAAGACCTGACAGCGCGGCCCACGGCTCGGTGCCGCGTCCGCCTCTTCGGCGCTCGTCCGTGCCTGCACCTGCGAAGCCTGCGCCAACTCGACGGCGCCCGCGTGCCGCACGTGGTCCGACGAGGAGGAGACCGCCTCAGGCTCGCTCCGCGCCGGGGCGACCTCGAACTCTCGTGCCGCTTCGCGAGGAGTCGGGCCGCTGAACCAGAACAGGAACAGCCCCAGCGCGATGACCGCCGTGAGTGCCGCGAGGAAGCGCCTGGGGTTCATTCTTCGGCCCTCGAACTCCGGACTCGATGGTAGCGGGTACGGAGTCAGGCTCCACTCCGCCGTTCTCGCGCCATCGCGCAGGGGGCGGCGCCGGCGCGAGAACAGCGCAGCGGGGGCTTCCGCACGACGGATCCGGGTATCGTGGCCGCTCGAGATCCGAACAGGAACACCGCGCGAAGATCACGACCCATGAACACCACGCCGCAGGACCCCTCCATCTCTCGCCGAACCTTGCTCGTGGCCGGGACCGCGGCCGCGGTGGTCGGCAGCGTGCACGCTGCCGGCGCCGCGCCCGCGCGCACTGCGGGCCTCGAGCTCGCAGTGAGTCCGCAGGCCGGCGCGCGCTTCGAGCTCGCGCCGCTGCCGTGGAAGCCCGACGCTCTCGAGCCCGTGATCAGCGCGAACACGCTGTCGTTCCACCACGGCAAGCACCACAAGGCCTACGTCGACAACCTGAACAAGCTCGTGGCGGAGGTGCCCCGCTACGCGGGCCTGACGTTGGAGCAGGTGGTCCTCGCGAGCGCCAAGGAGCCGCGCGACACGGCCGTCTTCAACAATGCGGCCCAGGACTGGAACCACGCGTTCTTCTGGCGGAGCCTGCGGCCCGGCGCCGCCGCGCCGAGTGGCAAGCTCGCCGAACGCATCCAGGCCGACTTCGGCAGCTTCGACGCCTGCAAGACGGCTTTGTCCGACGCCGCGAAAGGGCAGTTCGGCAGCGGCTGGGCTTGGCTCGTCGAGGACGCTGGCAAGCTCGCCGTCGTGAAGACGTCCAACGCCGACAACCCGTTCACGCAGGGCAAGAAGCCGCTGCTGGTGATTGACGTGTGGGAGCACGCCTACTACCTCGACCACCAGAACCGCCGCGCGGACTACGTCGCGGGCGTGATCGACAAGCTGCTCGACTGGGAGTTCGCCGCGCGCAACCTCTGAGCGGGTGGCGGGGCCAGCGCTGGTCGAGCCAGGGTGCGCAGCGCCTCCGGCGCCACGACTCCTCAGACCATCGGCACGCGCGTTCCGCGCAGTCCGTAACGATTCGTGGTGGCGTGCGTCAGGGCCACGATGTGCGCCTCGGCCGCGGCCTTGTCCGCGTAGCCGAAGGTCTTCACGGTCGCGCCGTTCGAGCCGTAGATCTCCCAGACGATCTTCTCGCGCTTGGGCGCGGGTGCCGCGCGCTTGCGCTTGGGCGCCGACGCGCTGGCGGCCTTGGGTGCGGCCTTGGCGGCCTTCTCGGCTGCGGCGGCGCGCGCCTCCTCGGCGGCACGCGCGATGCGGTCCCGGTTCGACATACGTGCCATGGCTCCCATTCTAGTCGATCCGCGAGCCTCGCAGGGGGAAACCCCCGTTCCCGCCCCGCACGGTTCAGGCTTGCCAGGCGATCGCGAGGCCGTTCGAGAGGTTGAACGTGCTGGGCGTGCAGAAATCGGCCGCGTTGCGGTACCAGACCTGGTACGTGCGCTGGGAACCGGCTGACGGCACGAATCCCCGCACGGATACTGGGGCCTCGCCGGCCAACGGGTAGGAGCTGGCTCCGCCTGCGTTCGACCGGGTGCCCAGGCGGATCACCGTGCCACCCGCGCAGCGCAGACCGTCACCGAACGGGGCCGCCACCTGAGTCGTGCCCTGGAAGTAGAGCGCGGACGAGTTGGGCATCCCGGCTCCGGCCAGGATCAGCGTGTCGTTGGACAGGCTCGCCCCGCCGCTCGCCGCGAGCAGCGCTCCGGAGGCGCTCACCGAGTTCGCGCAGCCGCGCCCGCTCGCGCCTGAGTTGCCGCACGGACACGCAGTGCCCGAGCCGTCGCCGAAGCAGAACGCGCTTTGGAAGGAAGGGGTCGTGCGGTAGGCGCGCACGTTCGTGCCGACGCCGGCGACGACGAGTGTCCCGTCGCGCCCGATCGCTGGAGCGCCGATGTTCACGTTCGTGACGGCGACCGACCAGCGCTGGACGAGATCCGCGTCGAAGCTCCACAAGCGGCCGTTCGAGAAGCCGCCGTTCGAGAGGAAGACCCGCCCCAGCGCATCGACACCGATCCGTGGCGCCCACGTGTCGGCGACGAGCACGGGGCTCGTGTGCAGCGTCGCGCCGGTGGCAGGATCGAGGCGCTCGATCGTGCTCGCTGGCGTGAGCATGTAGACGCTGCCGTCGGGTCCGACGCCGAACTCGCTCGCGTACGAGTAGCCCGCCGCGCGGCTCCACGCCTGCGTGATCGCCGTCCCCGAGTCCTGGAAGGCGTAGAAGAAGTCGACGGCGGCGTTGTTCTGCACGCGCGACAGGTAGATGTTCCCGCCGGGTGCGACCATCGGCGTCGTCTGGATCGTGAAGCCCGCCATGGTCGGGCCCTGGTACTGGAACGCGCCGGTCGCCAGGTCGAAACGCTTGATCGCGTGCCCGCCGACGACGGCGTCGGCGACGTACAGCGCGCCGCCATGGATCGCACCGCCGCAGTTGCCGCTCACGGATCCCACGCGCGGCGTGCTCCAGACGGTCGCGCCCGTCAGGTGATCGAAGCGCCAGATGCGCTGGAACGAGGCCACGACCGGGTCGCCGTTCGGCGCGAAGACGACGCCGTCGTACGCGCCACCGTTCTGGGTCTCGACGCTCTGCCACAGGACGGCGCCGCTCGCCGCGTCGAGACAGAACAGCTTCGCGGACACGCTGGCGCCGTTGCCGCTGCGCGAGGCGTACACGCGACCGTGCGCGACGCCGGCGATCCACGTGGTCCAGTCGCCCGCGTTCGCGGGGAGGTGGGTGGCCCACAGCTCCGCGCCCGTGTCGAGGTCCTGGCACACGAGCGGCGAGCCCGTGGATTCCGGCGGGAACGCGAGCTGCCGCACGAGGAAGACCCGGGAGCCTTCGATGACCGGCTGCCAGGCGATGATCGAGCTGCGCGAGCCGTTCCAGAGCGGGGTCGGCGCCTCGGGCCCGACCTCGGGCGTGAGGCCGTTGCGGCCAGGGTTCCCGCCGGAATTCGTCCAGTCGGCGGCCGAGATCGCGGGAGCCAGGACCAAGAGCGCGGCGGCGTGGAGGTGCATCAGGAGGGCCGGGTATGCGGAGGCGCGAGCGACCCCAGCGAGTCTAGAGGCCCTGCGCGAGGCCGTGGGCGGCCGACCGACCGACGGTCGAGATTTTTCTGCCGATCACGACATCGAACCCGTCCTGGTGCCGTGGGGTAGATCGAAAGCCATGAGCGCCGGACCGCATGACCTGGACTCCCTGCTGGCGCACGCCGGGTGGGCGCGCGCGCTGGCGCGGAGCCTGGTGAGCGGTGACGACCGGGCCGACGACCTCGTGCAGCGCGCGTGGCTGGCGGCCCTGCGCCGGCCGCCCCAGGATGGGGTCCCGCCGCGGCGCTGGCTGGCCGCCGTGCTGCGCAACCTGGCGCGCGACGATGCGCGCGAGGCGGAGCGACGCGGCGCCCGCGAGCGCGCCGCAGCACGCCACGAGCGTGTCGAGACCGAGCTCGCGGCCGAGGCGCAAGCGCGTCTGCTGGCGGCGGTGCGCGAGCTGCCTCCGAGCCTGCGCGCCAGCGTGTGGGCGCGCTACTACGAGGGTCTCCCGCCGCGCGCGATCGCGGCGCGCGACGGCCTGCCCGTGGCGACCGTGAAGACGCGGCTGGCGCGCGGACTCGAGGCCCTGCGCGCACGCCTCGACCGCGAGCACGATGGAGACCGGGCCACGTGGGTCGCACTGTTCTTGCCGCTCACCCAAGCTCGGCATTCCGAGGCGTTCACGCTGGGAGCCCTGATCGTGAAGACGAAGGTCCAGGTGGGTCTGGTCGTCCTCGCCGCGACCTGCGCGGCAGGGGCTTGGTGGCTCGCACGCGGCGCGCAGCCCGATCGAGGCGCGCTCAGCGCGGCCGCCGCGGCCATCGAGCGCGCCGCCGATCCGCTGGTCCGGCCGCACGGCGAGGTCCTCGTCGACGAAGACTCCGCCGGTGACGTGCGCAGCAGCGCCTCGGCCAGCGCCACGGCTGCGCAGGGCGCGGCGCACGCCCAGGCTCTCCGCGTGCGCCGTGGTCGCGTCCTGGACCTGGCTGGCGATCCCGTGGCGGGCGTCGGCGTGCACGACGACTGGAGGGAAGCGGAGGAGCAGGCTGCTCCCGACGCGGTCACGGACGCGAGCGGGTACTTCGCCTTCGAGGTCGCGGCCGGCGCCAGCCTGAGCCACGTCGTAGCGCGCGGCGCGGGCTGGTTCACGGTGTACTCGGGCCGAGAAGCGCCGGAGCGCGGCAGCGCCGAGATCACGGTGATCGTCGCACCCGAGGTGCGGCTCGCGGGGGTCGTGGTCGACGCCGCGGGAGATCCAGTCGCTGACGCCGTCGTCGCCGTCGAGCTCGACGACTCCGAGCGCCGCCGTCTGGGAGCGCTGACCGTCGGCGCGTACGAGATCAGCGCCGATGCGCGCACCGACTCCTTGGGGCGCTTCTCGATCGAGCGCGCGCCCAGTGCACGGGGCGTCGTCTCCGCACGCAGGGGGGCGGCATCCCCGGCCTTCACGCCCCTCCCGCGCTTCTCACGCGGGGACCTCGTGCTCAGGATGCCGGATGCGCCGAGCGGCGGGCTGGCGATCCGTGGCCGAGTGCTCGACGAGCTCGGCCAGCCCGTTCCGGATGCCTACGTGGCGGTCGCCGGTTTCGGCACGCGCAGCGGCGCCGAAGGGAACTTCGTCCTCGAGGTCCAGATCGAAGCGCTCTCGAGCATCGGCGAGCGCCAGACGTCACGCGCGCTGACCCTCGTGGCGGCAGCGGCAGGCCGACGAGCTGCGCGGCTCGAGCTGCCCGCTCCGCACGCCGTCGAGGCGTTCGTCGCAGGGCGCGAGCTCGAGCTGCGGCTCGGTGCCGCGCCGCTGGCCATCCGCGGGATCGTCGTCGACACACGCGGGGAGCCGGTCCCGGGCGCGACCGTGGACCTCGTGGACGAGGAGCTGCTCGGCACCGTAGAGGAACAGGTGGGGGCGACGCAGGTTGTCGAGACGCTCACGCTGGAGGCCGTGCTGCGCGGCGGCGTCGCGCGCGCCGCAGCCGGCACCGACACTGCCGGCGCGTTCGAGATCGCGGGCCTCGAGGAGCGCGCCTACCGGCTGGTGGCGCACGCCGCGCAGCTCGGGGCCCGAGCCGCATCGCCGCCGATCCCGGCCGGAGCGCGGGACGTGCGGATCGTGCTCGACACTTCCGCGCCGGGCCGGCCGGTCGCTGGCGTCGTGGTCGACGGGAACGGCACGCCCGTGAAGCACGCGACGGTCACGACCCAGATCGCGCTCGACGGATTCGCTGGTGAGCACGAGGGCCCACGGGTGAGCACGGACGAGGAGGGTCGCTTCACGATCGCAGCGCTGCGCGGCCGTTTGACGGGCCTCATGGTGGGAGCCTCCGGCTTCGGGCCGTCGCGGTTGGAGCTGGGTGAACACGCAGCGTGGACGGGCTTGCGGATCGTGCTGCGCCGCCAGCGCTACGTGCAGGTCGAGGCCACGGGACAAGCCGAGCTGGCCGATCGCGTCCGGTTCGAGGACGAGGCAGGCCGCGCCGTGAGCGTGCACGTCCTGGCGTCGCGGCAGACGTCGACGGGCAGCATCTCGACTTGGTCGACGCTCGCGGACTTGAGCATCGAGGCTGGGCGCTCCGACGTGGCGATGGTGGAGGAGCGACCGCTCACGGCCGTCTTCTTCCAGGGCGCCGAGGTCGTCGCGCGCGTGCCCGTGAGGTTCAGCGCAGAGGGCACGACGATCCTGCGACCGTGAACGCTGCGTGGCTCTCCAGTCGCGATCGTGGGCGGCCACCCGGAGTCACGGGCAGCACGTTCGCTGGAGCTCGTCGATGGAGCTGGTGCCGAGGGTCGCTCCAGGGCCTCGGCTCCAGGGCTGGCCGCGGACGGGTGTCTCCGCCGGACTGGCCGGTGCCTTGCTAGGGCACGAACGTGACCGCCAGCGCGCTCGACGCGTTCCGTCCGCCATGGTTCGGGAGGAGGTCGCGGAACAGGAACTGGAAGTACACGGTCGTGCCAGCGCCGATGGCGCCCGGTCCACCTGCGGCCGGCGGCGCGGTCAGGTCGAGCACGCGCGTGGCCGAGCCTCCCGCATCGATCACGATGACGGGGCCGAGCCGGAAGAGCGGCGAGCCGATGCAGCGCCAACCTCCGCCGAAGGTGCTGAAGGCCGCGCTGCGGGCGTACACGAACAAGCCCGACTGTCCCGGCAGGGCATCGCTCACGGCGAGCGAGAGGTCGTTCGCGCTGATGCTCGTCGTGCCCGCGTGGAGGAGTCGTGCGCGCTGGGTCCCCGTCGTGAGGCCGCCCACGCAGTAGGGGTTCGGTGCGCTGTTGTGGGTCGATCCGGAGTAGACCGCCAAACGCCCGGCCTGCGGCGACCCCACCGCGAGGTCCGCGATCAGATCACCGTCCAGATCCCCCGTGTTCGCGAGGGACCAGCCGAAGCGGCCGTAGGGTTCCGTCCCCGCCAACGTGAAGAGCGTCGCGCCAGTCACCCCCGAGTGCACTCGCACCGCGCCCGGACCCGCGTCGAACGAGAAGCCGAACGGTCCGGTCTGGAGTGGCTGCGGCGCGCCGATCGCGTAGTCGGAGACGCCGTCGCCGTCGACGTCGCCGAGATCGGCGATGGACTGCCCGTAGCGGTCGTAGGTCGTCAGCGAAACGTGCGACCTCAAGACCGTGCCCGTTGCCGGCGCAACGACGACGACGGACTCCCAGACACGTGCCAGGGCGAGCTCGCCGAACCCGTCGCCGTCGAGATCGCCGAGCGTTGTGACGCGAGTCGAGCGATTCGGAGGGCTGGGGATCGAACCAATCTGCGCCAGCGTGGCCCCGGAGTAGAGGCGCACGTCGCCCGATGCTCCGAACGGACCTGGAATCGTCGGCGGTTGGAAGAAGGGCGCGATGGCCAAGTCCGCGCGGCCGTCGCCGTCGAGGTCGTCGACGATCGCCAGCGAGCCGCCGAAGCCGCGACTCGATCCAGGCGGCGGAGCCAGCGTGGCGAGCAGCGCGCCGGTCGCGCCGGAGCGGATCTCCGCCCGGCCGTCGCCCACGTAGGTCGTGTGGACCACGTCGCCTCCACCCCAGACCGCCATCTCGGGGACCCCTACCAGGATCTCCGACAGTCCGTCCCCGTCGCGATCGTCGACCCGCACCAGCGCATGGCCAAAGCCGGGGCTCGGGGCCGGAATCTGCCAGAGGACTTGGCCCGTGGCGCCTGAGTACGTCCATACGGCCTCGAGACCCACCGCGAGATCCGCAACGCCATCGGCATCGAGATCACCGACGTCGACCAGCGCGACGTGCTGCCCCGCGAACCCGCCGAGAACAGCGCTGCGCACGACCGAGCCGGTCGCGCTCGAGATCCAGCGCACGACGGTCCCGTCCGACTCCGCCAAGTCGGGCCGGCCATCGCCATCGACGTCGCCGGTCCGCACGACCACCAACCCACTCCCTGGACTCTGGACGGTGGCCGCGAGCAGGGTGTCATTGGCCTCGACCCAGGTGGACGATGCGCAGGCAACGAGCGCGGCCAGCGCGAACTCGCGAGTCTTGTTCATGGTGGGCACTCGGCCCGGACCCGGGCCTCGCTTCGATTAGCGAGCCTTCCTCGGGCGGTCACACCCGAGGTCGGCGGTCCACCGCCGGCGGGAACCGACTCCACTTCGCGACGGAGCTTCAAGACGTCGTGTGGTCACGGGGCAGAGTCCGGGCCGAACTGTCCGTGACGGAGGCGCTGGTTCTCCGGCCGCAGCACGGCCTCGGATCCGAGCGGTGAGCCCATCTGCTCATCGTCGCCGAGCGGGCAGACAGGCACGTACTCCGTCACCGTGACCTGCTCCACGAGTTGGTCCGTCAAGACGAAGGCCAAGATCCTGGGCACGGACTACGAGATGACCTACGGAGCGAATGAAGCGCGCTCCGAGACTCGGGGCGGCACGCTGCTCTGTGGGGGCGGGGCCGGCAACTGCGGCGAGTGCAAGCGCATCTGCACGTTCCGCCTCCTGTGCGCCACGACCCCCAGCGTGGTGACCGACAGGCGAGTGCTGCACGTCGATCGCACCGAGCAGCCCGACGTCTGGTGGGTCGAGGTCATCCCTCGCGGACTGACGTCGGGCGTGCGGACCGCGTGCATCGAGGTCGGGCGCGGCGAGGCGCAGTGCGACAAGGCCTGCAGCTGAGTTCCTTCGCGTCGCGGGAACGTCCGAGCTCTCGATCCCGTGGTTGCCGCGTGCGACCCGCACCCGGGCAGCGCTACGATCGCCGCCCAGGACCCCGCGTGAACCCCGAGGACTTCCGCCGCTTCGGACACCGGCTCGTGGACCTCGTCGCGGACTACCGCGCCGGGATCGAGGCCCGTCCGGTCGCGTCGTCCGCGTCGCCGGGCTCGATCCGGGCGCAGCTCCCCATGGACCCGCCCGAGGAGCCCGAGGATTTCGAGCGCGTGCTCGCCGACCTCGAGCGCCTCGTCGTCCCGAACCTGACGCACTGGCAGCACCCGCGCTTCTTCGGCTACTTCCCCTCGAACGGCGAGCTGGCGGCGGTCCTCGGCGACTGCGCGTCGACGGGGCTGGGCGTCCTGGGCCTGGCGTGGGCCTCGAGCCCGCCGTTGACCGAGATCGAGGAGGTCACGACCGATTGGCTGCGCCGCATGAGCGGGCTCTCGGAGGCCTGGAGCGGCGTGATCCAGGACACGGCGTCGACGAGCACGCTCGTCGCGCTCCTGTGCGCGCGCGAGCAGGCCTCGGGCTTCTCGCTGGCGCGCGGCGGCCTGCAGGGCGAAGACAAGGCGCTCGTCGTCTACACGTCCGAGCACGCGCACAGCTCGGTGGACAAGGCCGTGCTCATGGCCGGCTTCGGCCGCGCGAACTGCCGCAAGATCCCGGTCGACCCCGACTACGCGCTGCGCGCGGATGCGCTGGAGAGCGCGATCCGCGCCGACCGCGCCGCAGGCCGCGTGCCGTGCGCGATCGTCGCGACGACGGGTACGACGACGACGACCGCGCTGGATCCGGTCGACGCTTGCGCGCGGATCGCCCGCGAACACCACCTGTGGCTGCACGTCGATGCCGCGATGGCCGGCTCGGCGATGATCCTCCCCGAGTGCCGCTCGCTGTGGCCCGGCGTCGAGGGCGCGGATTCGATCGTCGTGAACCCGCACAAGTGGCTGGGCGCCTCGTTCGACTGCTCGGTCTACTTCGTGCGCGATCCCGAGCAGCTCGTGCGCGTGATGAGCACGAGCCCGAGCTACCTCCAGACCGCTGCCGACGGACAAGTGCGGAACTACCGCGATTGGGGCATCCCGCTCGGCCGGCGCTTCCGCGCGCTCAAGCTGTGGTTCCTGATCCGAGAGCAGGGCCTGAGCGGGCTGCGGAAACGCCTGCGCCGCGATCTCGCGAACGCGCGCTGGCTCGCGGAGGAGGTGCGTCGGGAACCCGACTGGCGCGTGCTGGCTCCCGTGCCCTTGCAGACCGTGTGCGTGCGCCACGAACCGCCGGGCCTCGCGGGCGACGCACTGGACGGCCACACCCTGCGCTGGGTCGACGCAGTGAACCGCTCCGGCGTCGCCTACCTGACGCCGGCGATCCTCGACGGTCGCTGGATGGCTCGCGTCTCGATCGGCGCGCTCCCGACGGAGCGCGAGCACGTTGCGCAGGCCTGGGCGGCGATGCGCGCTGCAACGGCCCACTCGACGGCCTGAACCGCGCATTCGCCGCGCCTCGAGGTCGAAGCACCCGATCAGGGGGGACCTACGCAGGAGTGCGGAGCCACTCCCTGCACAGCACCGATTGAGTGCGCGGTCGCATGGTTGGTAGCATCCGCCGCGACGAGTTCTGCCCGTACGCGGTCGACCTTCCGTTCGACAGCCTACGGGCGGTGCCCGACAGGTTCGACCTCCAGCGCGCCGCGGTGCACCCACGCGACGCGCTTGCGCAAGCGCCGAACCCCCGCGAGGTCCGCATGCACAATCGGGTTCGAGTTCCGCGCCAAGCACCTGGAACCGCCCTGCGGCGCTCTTGGTCGCTGCGCGCGCACGCTGGCTGGGCTGTCGTGCTGGCGCTGTCCGCTTGTACCGGGACGCCCTCGACGTCGGAACGTGCCGCACGCTCCGACCTGAGCCAGGTCTCGCAGCGTTACCGACCCGGGGACGCGCAGCCGGCCCTACCGGCGCTCACGAGCGCGTCGCCCCTGTCGGAGTACATGCAGTTCGCGCTGCTGAACGCCCCGCGTGTCGAAGCCGCCTACTTCGACTGGGTGGCCGCGGTCGAGCGCATCACGCCGGCGCGCTCGTTGCCCGACCCGCGGCTCACCTTCGAGGCCGACATCACGAACACGATCCAGTCGCTCATGCCGGGACTGATGATCGACCTCCCCGCAGCCGGCAAGCTGCGGGCCGCCGGCGAGGCGCAGGCGGCTGAGAGCCGCGCCGCCTATTACGGCTTCGAGCGCGAGATCCTCTGGACCGCGTTGGCCGTCAAGACGGCCTACTACCGGCTGCACTTCCTGGAGGAGACGATCCGCGTCCAGCACGAGACGCTGCGGCTGCTGCGCGATCTCGAGGATCTCGCGCGGCAACAGCACGCCGCGGGTCGGGTGACACTTCAGGACGTCTTGCGCGCCCAGATCGGCCGCGCGCAAGTGGAGACTCGGATCGAGAGCCTCGAGGACTCCCGCACCGCGCTCGTCGCCGAGCTGAAGTCGGCGCTCGGGCTCGGCCCCTTGGACGCGGCTCCGCCGATCCCCTCGACGTTCTCGTCGTCCGAAGGGGAGCCGCGGCCCGATGAGCTGCTGACGACCGCGCTGGTGCGCAATCCAGACCTGCGCGCGATGGAGGAGGACGTGCTCCGGGCCGAGGCCCTGCTGGGCCTGGCGCGCAAGTCGGGTGTCCCCGACTTCTCGTTCGGACTCGAGGTGGACCTCAAGTCGGATCCGACCCTGTTGCGGCCGTCCGCGGCGATGACCGTGCCCATCTGGCGCGACAAGATCGCCGCGGAGATCGCCGGCGCGCAGGCCAGCAAGCGCGCGGCGCAGGCGCGGCTGACCGCCGAGCAGGTGCGGATCGCTGCCGACCTGACCGCCATGCTCTTCGTGTACCGAGAGGCGGTCCGCAATGAAGCGCTGCTCCGGGACGCTCTCGTGCCCAAGGCTCGCCAGTCCCTGGACGCTGCACGAGCGGGCTACGTCAACGGCCGCGCCAGCTTCCTGGACGTCATCGACGCCCAGCGAACCCTCCTCGATTTCGAGCTCACGGGAGTCGAGGCCCGCACGCAGCGCGAGCTGGCGCTCGCATCCCTGTCCCTGACCATCGCCGGCGTGCCCCCCTCGGGTGCGCCGATCCTCGAGCGGGGCGCGGGCCGCTCCGCGGACGGGAGCGCCACGAGCACGCCGCAGGAGAAGACACATCCATGAACCAGCGACGCATTCTCGTAACCGTCGCCATCGTCGCGGGCGCGGGCGGCGCCTTCCTGCTCGGGCGTGCGACGCGTGGGCCCGGGAGCGCGCCGCCACCCGTCGCGACCTCGGCACCCGCGACGCAGCAGGTGTACACGTGCTCGATGCACCCGCAAGTGCGCTTGGATCGTCCGGGGAAGTGCCCGATCTGCGAGATGCCGCTCGTCCCGGCCGCTGCCGCGGACACGAGCTCGTCCGAGACGCCGAGGCTGCAGCTCTCCGACCACGCGCTCGCGATGGCGTCGGTGGAGACCACGCCGGTCACCCGGCGTGAGCTGGCGCGGGGGCTGCGCGCGGTGGGCAAGATCCAGTACGACGAGTCCTCGCTGGCGACGGTCACGGCCCGCGTCGATGGCTACGCCGAACGCCTGTTCGTCAGCATCACGGGGATCGAGATCAAGGCCGGGGATCACCTGGCGGAGGTGTACAGCCCCGATCTGATCGTGGCGCAACAGGAGCTCCTGATCGCGCTCCAAGGCGGCACGAACGGGCAGCCGGGGTCGCTCGTGGAGACGGCCAAGCTCAAGCTCCGGCGTTGGGGGCTGACCGAGGAGCAGATCGCCGAGCTCGTGACGAGCAAGAAGATCGCGGAGCGCGTCACGCTCTTCTCGCCCATCCGCGGCACGGTGATCGAGAGGTCGATCGTGCAGGACAGCGCGTTCCGGGCCGGCGATGCCCTGTACCGCGTCGCCAATCTCGACCGCGTGTGGGTCTACCTCGACGTCTACGAGTACGACTTGGCCTGGGTCCGCTACGGGCAGCGCGTGGCCATCGTCGCCGAGGCACTGCCCGGACGCGCCTTCGAGGGACGCGTCACGTTCGTGCAGCCGCTCGTGAACGAGGAGACCCGCACGGTCCGCGTGCCCGTTCACGTGCTGAACGAGGACCACGCCCTCAAGCCGGGGATGTTCGTCAGTGCGGTGATCGAGTCGACGCTGGCCGCCGACGGCCGCGCGGCAGCCACGGGTGTCGAAGGTCGGTACACGTGCCCCATGCATCCCCACGTGCTCCGCGAGGAGTCAGGCCCGTGCCCGCTGTGCGAGATGCCGCTGGAGCAGATCCCCGGGTCGCCCCCGCCCGCCGCGGCACTACCCGGAGCGGGCCCGCCGACCGACCCCGCCCCGGTGTACGTCTGCCCCATGAAGTGCGAGGGCGCGAAGACCTATCCCGAGCCGGCGAATTGCCCGGTCTGTGAGATGAAGCTCGAGCTCGCGGCGCCGTCGAACCGGCAACTTCCCCTTGGCGTGCTCTGCGTGCCGACGAGCGCGGTGCTCGACAGCGGCACGCGCCAGATCGTGTACGTGGAGCGATCGCGAGGGCTGTTCGAGCCCCGTGAGGTCGTGCTTGGGCCGCGCGTGGGCGAGCTCCTCCCCGTGCTCGGCGGGCTGGCCGAGGGCGAGCGCGTGGTGACGCGCGGCGGATTCCTGATCGACAGCCAGTTCCAGATCACCGGGCAACCGAGCCTGTTCTATCCGGGCGGACTCATGGCCGGCCCCGCGGGTCACGCGCACGGCGGAGGGGATTCGTCAGGCGCAGCGCGCGACTCGCGAGTGCCCGCGCCGCCGGCTGCCGCTCCCACTCCACACGAGCACTGAGCACCGGCGCCCTCCATGGTCAACGCCGTCATCCGCTGGTGCCTCAGGAACACGTTCCTGATGACGCTGCTCGTGGTCGGGCTGTGTGGCGCCGGCTACTTCGCCGTGATGCGCACGCCGGTGGATGCGATCCCCGACATCGGGGAGAAGCAAGTGATCGTCTACGCCGATTGGCCCGGCCGCAGCCCTCAAGACGTCGACGATCAGGTCACGTTCCCGCTGACGACGAGCCTGACTGGAACTCCCGGCGTCAAGGCCATCCGTTCGATGTCGGGCCTCGGCTTCGCGATGGTCTTCGTCGTCTTCCAGGACGACGTCGACTACTACTGGGCGCGCTCGCGGGTGCTGGAGCGGATGAACGTCGCCCAGCAGCGCCTCCCCCTGGGCGTCACGCCGGTGCTCGGGCCGGACGCGACCGCCTTGGGCCAGATCTACTGGTACACGGTGGAGGGCGAGGGCTTCGACCTCGCCGAGCTGCGCTCGATCCAGGACTGGTACGTGCGCTACCAGCTCAACTCGGTCGACGGCGTCAGCGAGGTCGCGAGCATCGGCGGCTTCGTCAAGCAATACCAGATCGACGTCCATCCCGATCGGCTGCGCGCGCATCGTGTCACGCTCAAGGACGTCGTCGACGCGGTCAGCCGGAGCAACATCGACGTCGGCGCCAAGGTCGTCGAGCGCAACGGAGTCGAGTTCTTCATCCGCGGGGTCGGATTCATCAAGACCGTCGAGGACCTGGAACGGGTCGTCATCCGCGAGAGCGACGGCACGCCGCTCACGGTGCGCAACGTGGCCACGGTGCAGTTGGGACCGGACTTCAGGCGCGGCGCGCTCGACAAGTCGGGCGCGGAGGTCGTCGGCGGCGTGGTCGTGATGCGGTACGGCGAGAACCCGCGCGCGGTGATGGGGCGGGTCAAGGACAAGATCGCCCAGCTCGAGCCCGGCCTGCCGCGGAAGATGCTGGCCGACGGGCGCGAGTCCCGCGTCAGCATCGTCCCGTTCTACGACCGGACCACGATCGTCGAGGAGACCATCGGGACCCTGAAGGAGGCCCTGTTCGAAGAGGCTCTGCTCGCGAGCCTCGTGATCGTGTTCTTCCTGATGCACCTGCGCACGACCGCGACGGTGCTGGCCACCCTGCCGCTCGTCGTCGCGCTCACGTTCGTGCTGATGTTCCAGTTCGGCGTCGACAGCAACATCATGTCGCTGGCGGGCCTGGCCATCGCGATCGGCGACGTGGCGGACATGGGCATCATCATGGCGGAGAACATCTACCGCCGTATCGCCACGGCGACGGAGAAGGAGAAGCTCGAGAAGGGCCACTTCGGGATCGTGTACGAAGGCGCCACCGAGGTCGGCGGCGCGATCCTCACGGCCGTGTCGAACACGATCGTCTCGTTCATCCCCGTCTTCTTCCTCACCGACCAGGAAGGCCGGTTGTTCCAGCCGCTGGCGTTCACGAAGACGTTCGCCATCGGGTCGTCCGTGGTGCTCGCGATCACGGTCGTCCCCTTCCTGTGCTACCTGCTCTTCCGCCCGGTCCGCTGGCGGAAGCAGGTCGTCGCCGCGATGGCGATCGGGATCGGCGCGCTCGCGGCTCTCGCCACGCATCTCGCCTTCACGCTGGGGCTCGCCCAGGCGCACGACGTGGGCTGGCTCATCTCGGCTGCCGTGGGAGTGGGCGTCGCGCTGTGCGTCGTCCGGATGACGCGCGAGCGTTTCCTGCCCCTGGAGGAGAACCCCGTGTCGCGTCTCGTGGCGCGCGCCTACGTCCCCGCACTGACCTGGATCCTGTCGCACAAGAAGACCTTCCTGGTCGTCCCCGTGGCGCTCTTGTTCCTGGGTCTCAGCGTCTGGCTCGGCCTGGGTCGGACGCTGTATCCGCTCGAGATGGCCATCAACCTCTTCGCCCGGGCGCAGGCGTCGCCGGAGCTGAAGCGTGTCATGCATGCCGGGCCGGGCGATGACGTCACGCGCCCGCTCGTCGAGTTCGACCAGCTCCGCTGGGAACGTGTGCGAGACGCGGGCGGGGCAGAGCAGCACCGGCTCGTCTGGCGGCGGCCCGACCCCCGCGAGCGCGACGCCGAGATCGCCGCCGGGACGACCGTCGTGCGCGAGGGCCGCATCCTGCCCGGCCTCGGTCGCGAGTTCATGCCGCCGCTGGACGAGGGGTCCTTCCTCTACATGCCCTCGCTGCTGCCGCAGGGCTCGCTCTCCCAGGCCATCCAAGTCAACAGCACCCAGGATCTCGCGATCGCCAGCGTGCCCGAGGTCGAGTCCGTGGTCGGCAAGATCGGCCGCGCGGAGTCGGCGCTCGACCCGGCGCCGATCGGCATGATGGAGAGCATCGTCGTGCTCAAGCCCGAGCACGAGTGGCGCACGAAGCCGGTCGAGCGCTTCTTCTCCGGCTGGCCCGGGTTCCTGCGCACTCCGCTGGGCTGGCTCTGGCCCGAGGAGCGCCGCCTCACGAAGGGCGAGATCCTCGAGGAGCTGCAGCAGAAGACCGCCATCCCGGGCGTCCTACCGACCTTCCTCCAGCCGATCCAGACCCGGCTGGTCATGCTCCAGACCGGGTTCCGGGCCATGATGGGCGTCAAGATCTACGGGTCCGACCTGCGCGAGATCGAGCGCATCGGTCTCCAGATCGAGCGGCTCCTGCACGAAGTGCCGGGCGCGACCGACATCGTCGCCGATCGCATCGTCGGCAAGCCCTACGTGCAGATCGAGATCGATCGCGATCGCATCGGTCGCTATGGCGTCAACATCCGCGACGTCCAGGACGTGATCGAGATCGCGCTCGGAGGGATGAACCTCATGGAGTCCGTGGAGGGGCGCGAGCGCTATCCGATCCGCGTCAGGCTGGCGCGCGACTTCCGCGAGGACGTGGAGGCCATCGAGCGGATCGGCGTGCCCACCGCGTCGGGAGCACAGGTTCCGCTCGCCCAACTCGCCACGCTGACCACCGTGCTGGGGCCCCAGGAGATCAAGGGCGAGCGCGGGCTCTTGGTCGGTTACGTGACCATGAACACCCGCGACCGCGACGAGGTTTCCGTCGTCGACGACGCCGAGGCGCTCCTGCAGCAGGCTCTCGCGGACGGGCGCCTCGCGCTCCCCGCGGGCTACTACTGGGAATGGTCGGGACAGTTCGAGAACCAAGTCCGCGCGACAGCGCGCATGCAGATTCTCGTCCCGATCACGCTCCTCATCATGTTCGTGATGCTCTACCTGGGCTTCAGGCGCTGGTGGATCGCCCCGGTGATCTTCTTCGGGGTGCTCGTCTCGGCTTCCGGCGGCTTCATCATGCTGGCCCTCTGGGACGTGAACCTCTCCGTGGCCGTGTGGGTCGGGTTCCTGGTGCTCTTCGGCGTGGTGGACGACGATGGGGTCGTCATCGCCACGTACCTCGAGGGCACGTTCAAGGACCGCTCGTTCAGCTCCCTGGCCGATATCCGCGCGGCGACGATCGACGCCGGCTTGAAGCGCATTCGGCCCTGCCTCATGACCACGGCGACCACGGTCTTCGGTCTCATGCCGATCTTCTGGGCCACCGGCCGCGGCTCGGACGTGATGCAACCGATGGCCATCCCGTCGGTGGGCGGCATGGCCGTGAGCCTCATCACCCTCTTCATCGTGCCGTGCGTGTTCTGCGCGGTGGAAGAATGGAAATGGGAGCGCGCACAGCGGGCGTGACGCGGAGGCGGCCGAATGGCGGCAGGCAGCGCGAGGCGTGGAGCCGCAGGATCAGCGCGAACCCGACACCCGCCACGCTCGACCCAGGCTGGATCGCCCGCCTGTCGATCGGGGCGCTCGTGACGGCGCGCGAGCAGGTGGGGCCGATCGGGCCGCGCAGCGGGGAGCGGCCTGACGATCCTGCTCAGACGGTCCGCGAGAACGTTCGCTGTCCGTCCGTCCCGCGGGCTTGCCGCTCGCGGTAGTAGGCGTCGAACGGCAGCGCCACGTTGCGCAGGAAGAGCTGGCCCATGGGCGTCACGCGGAGCGAGCCGGGCGCGATCTCGACCAATCCGTCCGCTTCCAGCGAACGAAGCTCGGCGAGCTCGCGTGCAAAGTGCACGTCGAAGTCGACGCCGTGATGCGCGCCGACGGCGTGGGTGTCGAGCACGAGGTTGCACATGAGGCCGACGATCACGTCGCGCCGCAGTCGGTCCTCTGCGGTGAGCTCGTGCCCACGGAACGTGGCGAAGCCGCGCTCGGCGACGAGCCGCAGGTACTCCGGCTCGGTGTGCGCGTTCTGCACGAAGGCGCCAGCGACCTCGCCGATCGCGGAGACGCCCAGGGAGACCATGTCGCCGCCGCGACGCGTGGTGTAGCCCATGAAGTTGCGCTGCAGGACGCCCTCGTCCTTGGCGCGCGCCAGCTCGTCCGTGGGCAGCGCGAAGTGGTCGAGGCCGACGTAGGCGTAGCCGGCCTCGCGGAACAGCTCCAGCGCGCGCAGGAAGATCGTGAGCTTCAGGTCGCTGGACGGCGCCGCGCCGAGGTCGAGGGCGGTCTGGTGCTTCTTCATCCATGGCACGTGCGCGTAGTGGAATAGCGCCACGCGTTCCGGACGGATGTCGAGCACGCGCCGCACGGTGCGCTCGAAACCGTCGAGCGTCTGGCGCGGCAGGCCGTAGATCAGGTCGATGTTCACCGACCCGATGCCAGCCGCCCGCGCTTCGTCGATGACGGCGCGCGTCTGGGCTTCGCTCTGAACGCGCTTGATCGCCCGCTGGACGTCGGGCTCGAAGTCCTGGACACCCAACGAAACGCGGTTGAACCCCTGGGCGGCAAGCCAGCGCACCTGTTCGGGCGTGGTGACGCGCGGGTCGACCTCGATGGCGACCTCGGCGTCGGATGCGATGCGGAACACGTTCGTGATCGCGCGCTGCACGCGCTCCATCAGCGCGAGCGGGAGTTGCGTCGGCGTGCCACCGCCCCAGTGGTACTGGCGCACGGGGCGCGCGCCGATGCCGCCGGCCGCGACCTGCTCGATCTCGCGTTCGAGAGCCGAGACGTAGCGCTCCATGCGCTGCGCGCTGCGCGAGACGACCACGTTGCAGCCGCAGAACAGGCACAGTTCGGCA
Organism: Planctomycetota bacterium; assembly: GCA_016795205.1. Taxonomy (GTDB): domain Bacteria; phylum Planctomycetota; class UBA1135; order UBA1135; genus JAEUHZ01. The sequence goes on from JAEUHZ010000046.1 coordinate 40,484, forward strand.
CAGAACGGCAGGTGCACGTACAGCGACAGGGGCTCCGGCGAGCGCGCCGCGCGCTCGAGCAGCTCCGGGTAGCGCGCGCCGTCGAAGTCCCGCGACCAGTCGACCGCCGTGGGATAGCTCGTGTAGCGCGGCGCGGACGTCGCGTAGCGCTCCAGGAGGGCACGGGCGGGCGAGGGGCTCGGATGCATGCGGTGGAAGCGGTTTCGGCCTGGAAGATAGCCCCGCGGGAGGCCTCCGCGGCGGAATCCTCGGGCTCTGGACGCCTTGGACTTCGACCGGCGGCCCCTTCCGGGCGATGATGAAGGACGGTCAACGGCCTCCGGAACCCCGCGGTGAGCTTCGAGAACCTCCACACCCACGACTTCGTCCGCGTCGCGGCGGCGGTGCCGCGCGTGCGCTTGGCCGATCCCGCGTCCAATGCGGACAGCGCGGTCCGTCTGCTGCGCGAGGCCGCGCGGCGGCGTGCGGACGTGGCCGTCCTGCCCGAGCTGACCCTGACCGGGTACTCCTGCGACGACCTGTTCCAGCAGAGCGCGTTGCAGCGCGCGGCGCTGGAGGCGCTCGGTCAGGTGGTGCGCGAGACGCAGGAGCTCCCGCTCCTCTTCGCGGTCGGGTTGCCGCTCTCCGTCGACGCCGAGCTCTTCAACGTCGCGGTGGTCGTCTGCCGCGGGCAGGTGCTGGGCGTCGTGCCGAAGAGCTACCCGCCGAACTACCGGGAGTACTACGAGCTGCGGCACTTCGCGCCCGCCTCGCACGCGCGTCGACGTGAGGTCGAGCTCCTGGGCCGGCTCGTGCCGTTCGGGCCCGACCAGGTGTTCACGGTCGAAGGGCAGGAGCGTCTGGTCGTCGCGGTCGAGGTCTGCGAGGACCTGTGGACACCGCTGCCCCCATCGTCGATCGCGAGCTTGGCGGGCGCCACGCTGGTGCTCAACCTGTCGGCATCGAACGCGACCGTCGGCAAATCGGACTACAGGCGCTCACTCGTCCTGGGTCAATCGGCGCGCTGCCTCGCGGCCTACGTTTACGCCGGTGCGGGCTACGGCGAGTCGACCACGGATCTCGCCTGGGATGGGCACGTGCTGATCGCCGAGAACGGGACGCTGCTCGCCGAGGGTCAGCGTTTCCAGCGCGACGACCAGCTCGTCACGGCTGACGTGGATCTCGGACGTCTGGCGGCGGACCGCGAGCGCATGACGAGCTTCGGCGCGACCGCGCGCCGCCACGCGGACGAGGTGGCGCGGTTCCGCCGTGTGCGCGCGCCGCTCATGCTGGCGACGGAGGGCGACCTGCCGCTCGAGCGCGCCTACGAGCGCTTTCCCTTCGTGCCCAGCGACCCGGCGACGCGCTCCGAGCGTTGCCGTGAGGTTTATCGCATCCAAGTCCAAGGTCTCGCGCGCCGGCTCGAAGCGGCGCGTTCCACCAAGGCCGTGATCGGGGTGTCAGGCGGGCTGGACTCCACCCAGGCGCTCATCGTGGCGTGCCGCGCGATGGACTCGCTGGCGCTGCCGCGCAAGAACGTGATCGCCGTCACGATGCCGGGCTTCGCGACCAGCGCGCGCACGCTCGACCAAGCGCACCGCCTGATGAGCGCCTTCGGCGTCAGCGCGTCGACGATCGACATCCGGCCGAGCTGCCAGCAGATGCTGGCCGACATCGGCCACCCGTTCGCGCGGGGCGAGGAGGTCTACGACACGACCTTCGAGAACGTGCAGGCTGGCGAGCGCACGAGCCACCTGTTCCGCCTGGCGAATCTGCACGGCGCGCCCGTGGTCGGCACGGGCGACCTGTCCGAGCTGGCGCTGGGCTGGTGCACGTACGGCGTCGGCGACCAGATGGCGCACTACAACGTGAACGCCAGCGTGCCGAAGACCTTGATTCGCCACCTGATCCGCTTCGAGGCCGCGAGCGGCGAGCTCACGCCCGAGGCCTCGCGCGCGCTGCTCGACGTGCTGGCGACGGAGATCAGCCCGGAGCTCGTGCCCGGCTCGCAGGATGGCCAGCCCGCGCAGCGCACCGAGGACGTCGTGGGTCCCTACGCGCTGCAGGACTTCAACCTCTACTACGTGTTGCGCTTCGGCTATCGGCCGAGCAAGGTGCTGTTCCTGGCCTGGAATGCTTGGCGCGACGCTGCCCGCGGCACGTGGCCCGACGTACCCGCCGAGGAGCGCCGCGCGTACGACCGCGAGGAGCTCCGTCGCTGGCTGCGCGTGTTCCTCGTGCGCTTCTTCGCCCAATCTCAGTTCAAGCGCAGCGCGATGCCCAACGGCCCCAAGGTCGGCAGCGGCGGCTCGCTGTCCCCGCGCGGCGACTGGCGCGCCCCCAGCGATGCGGACGCAGCCACCTGGCTCGCCGAGCTCGACGCCTGCCGCTGACGGCGTGGCCAGCAGGCCTCAGGCCTCACTTGGGCGGGAACTTCGCCAGCAGAGCGCGCACGGCGGCCAGCACCTCGGCATCGCGCTCCTCGGGGGTCCAGGAGCGGTCGACGGGCTTCTTGGCGGTCCCGCGCCAGACGAGGGCGCTCTGGCCAGGGTCGATGATGTCGACGATCAGCGTGCCCTCCTCGTACTGCCACACGTCGATGTCACGGCCGCCGCCGTACCAGGTCCCGTAGGGACGGTAGGTGTAGCCCCAGTCGACGACCTGGATGCGTTCGGCGCTGCTGATGTGCGCCGCGACCTGGAAGTCGGGACGCTCCTCGACGAGGCGGAAGCCGCGCTCGACGAGCACCGTGTCCACCGCCTGCCGTACGCGCTTCATCCCGATGGAGTCGGGCTGGCGGTCGATCCAGCCGTAGGTCGCGAGCCCTGAGAAATCGTGGTCCGTGTCGTAGTCGAAGCTCGTGGAGAGGCTGGAGCACGCGCCCAGCACGACGCAGGCCACGGCCACCAACAGGGATGCGGTCTTCATGGTTGGGCTCCGAGGATAACCGGCTTTCACGCCACGCCACGCAGCACGCCTGCGATGCGCTCCATCGACGCGACCGGCGTGCCCGGGAGAATGCCGGAACCCAGGTTGAAGACGTGACCCGGAGCCTCCCGGAAACCCGCCAAGACGCGGCGCGTCTCGCGCTCCACGGCCTCGGGGGTCGCGAAGAGGATCGACGGATCGAGATTCCCCTGCAGGGCACAGCGTGCTCCCACGCGCGCCACGGCCTCGCGCGGATCGACGCGCCAATCGATCCCGATCGCGTCCGCGCCGCTCTCGGCCAGCACCTCGAGGAGCTGGCTTGCGCCGTTCACGTACAGGATCACCGGTGCCTTGGTGAGCGCCTGGGTCTCGCGCACGAGCCGAGCGACGTGCGGCAGCAGGTGTTCGCGCCACGTACGCGCGTCGAGGGCGCCGCCCCACGAGTCGAACACCTGCACGGCGTCCGCGCCCGCTTCGACCTGCAGCGCGAGGTAGGGCACGAGGTTCGTCACGAGGCGCTCGCACAGCAGATTGAACGCCGCCGGATCGCCGTGCAGCAGCGCCTTGGCGTGCTCGAAGTTCCTGCTCGTGCCACCCTCCACGAAGTAGCTCGCGGTGGTCCACGGCGCACCGCAGAAGCCGATGATCGCGCGCTCGAGACCCAGCTCCGCCCGCACGCGGCGGATCGCCTCACCCAGGAACGCTGTGTCGCGTCGGGGGTCGAAGTCGCGCAGGCGCTCGATGTCGGCGCGGGTGCGGAGCGCGGGGGCGAGCTTCGGCCCCTCGCCCTCCTCGAAGCGCACTTCGACGCCCATCGCGGCACACGGCACCAGGATGTCGGAGAAGATCACGGCCGCGTCCATCCCGAAACGTCGGATCGGCTGCAGCGTCACCTCGGCCGCCAGCGCGGGGTCGCGGACCATGGCCAGGAACTCGTGGTTCCCCCGCACGGCGCGGTACTCGGGCAGGTAGCGACCGGCTTGGCGCATGATCCACCACGGCGTGCGGGCGACGGGCTCGCGCCGGAGTGCTGAGAGGAACGTCTCGCGGGGCGTCGGCATGGAGCGCGGATCCTACACGCCGCCTGTGTCGGTGCGCGCTCCACGAACCCGCGCGGCTTGGAGCGCGACACCGGACCGCCCTGCTCCGTCGCGCTGCAGGCCACGCGGCACGAAGCCTGCGGCCGCGGCCAGGAGCGCACGGCCGGCTGAATCCTCAGTAGTGCACGCTGCGCGTGCGGTGCGGCTCACGCCCGGCGCGGCGGGCATCCGCGGCGCGCAGGCGCAGCCAACGATCGACGTCCGCCGCCGTGGCCTCCGGCAGCCGCGCTTGCACGGCCGTCAGCAGCCGGTCCGCGGCATGCACCGTCGCGGCGCGGATCTCGACCTCGCGCTCGCTGTGGGCTGGGACGATCTCGCCGCTGTCGACGCGGTCCTTCAGGGGATCGTCGAAGACCAGGACGCCGGCCGCGCGGAGCGCCAGGGCGCACTCGGCGTCCGAAGAGGGCGCCAGCTCATGCTGGTCGTCGAAGCGCCCCGCGCCTCGACCGTCGCAGGCCGCGGCCACGTCGAGGACGAAGCGCTGTCCACGGTGGAAGAAGTGCGCGTCCATCCCACGGTAACGCTGCACGTCGTGGAAGAAGGGCATCGTCGCCAGCGTCTCGACCAGTCGCACGGCGGAGCCCTCGGCAGACGCGATCAAGCGCTCGACCGCTGCGTCCGGACGCTCCAGGAGGAACCGGCCCAGGTCGCGCAGCGCGCGCAGTTGCAGTTCGGCGAACTCGGCTTGCGGCCCGTCCTCGACGCCGATCCCCCGCAGGCGCGCCACGTCCGCGAGCGTCGCCGCGGCCATCTCGCGCGGAGCCGGCAGGCCTTGCTCGGCGCAGCGTGCGACGAGCGCGGCCTCGAGCGCCCCGGCCGCGGTCATCCCGGGTGCGAGCCGGAGCTTGGGCTCGTAGCCACTGCCGAAGCGCAGCGTGGCGAGCATGAGCAGGAAGTCCGGCACGTGCTCGGCCGCGACGCCATGCGGCAGGCGGCTGGCGGGGGGCTGGACGAAGGCGGCGGCGAGGTCTGTGATCTCCTTCGTCAGGACTCCGACGTGCGCGGCGCGTTCGGCGATGATGCGCGCGTCGCGTCGAATCTGCGCGAAGGAGACGGTCGAGATCGTGGCGTCCGGCATCGTGCGCTTCTAGCACACGCGCGAGTCCGTTACGACGGCGGCGTTCAGCCGCGCGCTCGCGCCAGTCGCACGCCGCTGAACTGCCAGCGCGCGTCGGGATGGAAGAAGTTGCGGTAGGACGCGCGCACGTGCCGCGCCGGTGTCGCGCAGGAACCGCCGCGCAGGACGAGCTGGTTCACCATGAACTTCCCGTTGTACTCGCCGATCTCGCCCTCCCAGGGGCGATAGCCGGGGTAGGGCGCGTAGGCGCTCGACGTCCACTCCCAGACGTCGCCGAACACCTGGCGCAGGCCCGAACCGGCCGTGGCCGGGCGCGGGTGCGGGGCGCCGGCTCCGCCCAGGTTGCCCGCTGGTGCGAGGCCGGCCGCGGCGTGCTCCCACTCCGCCTCGGTGGGCAGCCGCGCCGCGCTCCAGCGCGCGAAGGCGTCGGCCTCGTACCACGAGACGTGGCAGACTGGCTGCGCGGGATCCAGCGCGCGCTCGCCGGCGAGCGTGAACTCGCGCCGCTCGCCGTCGCTCCTGCGCCAGCCGTGCGGCCCTTCCCAGCCCTGGGAGCGCAGGGCGTCGAATGCCTCGGCCATCCACAGCTCCGGACGCGCGTAGCCGCCGTCTTCCACGAAGGCCAGCCACTCGGCGTTCGTGGCCGCGCGCGAGGCCAGCTCGAAGGGCTCGAGGAACACGCGATGGCGCGGCGACTCGTTGTCGAAGGCGAAGCCCGCTCCGGAGTGGCCGATCTCCGTGACCCCGCCCGCGAAGCCGACCCAGGCGAGCGGCGGCGCATCCGTGCGCGGACGAGGATCCTCCGACCGGTACGCCGGGGCGAGAGGATTCGCCGCCAGGAGGAGCTTGACGTCCGTGAGCACGAGTTCCTGGTGCTGCTCCTCGTGGTTCAGGCCCAGCTCGACGCGAGCCAGCGCCGTGTCGTCCGCTCCGCGGGTGAGCAGCGCGACCACGGCGTCGTCGACGTGGGCGCGGTACGCGCGCACCTCGTCCAACGAGGGGCGCGTCAGGATCCCGCGCTGAGGCCGCTGCCACTGCGGGCCGACGCCGACGTAGTACGAGTTGTAGAGCTCGCGGAACGCGCGGTGGAAGGGGCGATACCCGCGGACCGCGCGCTCCAGCACGAACGTCTCGAAGAACCAGCTCGTGTGCGCCAGGTGCCACTTGACCGGGCTCGCGAACGGCGCCGCCTGGGCCTGGCAGTCCTCGGGGCTGAGCGGCTCGGCGAGCACGCACGTGGCGGCGCGCGTGGCGAGGTAGCGCTCGAGCAGGGAACGCATGGCGGTCCGCGATGGTACTGCCGAGGTGCCGCCGGCGCCGACGAGCTCGTCGCGGCCCCAGCGCGCTTGGTCCTCAGCGCGGGAGCGTGGTCTCCCGAGCCGCGATCAAGGCGTCGAGCTCGCGCTGCAGCCGCGGCAGGATCTCGTCGTACTTGAATGCGCCCAGCTCGGTCGTGCCGCGCTTCAGGTTCACGTGACTCGGCCCGCACCACAGGCCCAGGTCGGCGTCGTCCGTCTCGCCCGGTCCGTTCACGCGGCAGCCCATGACCGCGATCGTCAGGCGGTGCTGCTGGGCGTACTCGGTCATGCGCCGCACGTCGGCGGCGAGCTCGATGAACTTCTCGTTCTCGACGCGGCTGCACGAGGGGCAGGCGATGATGTTCAAGCCATCGAAGAAGTTCGGCGGCACCGACCGGAAGCGCCCGGCCTCGACGTCGCGGATCAGCTCGCGCCCGACCTCGATCTCGCGGCCCTTGTCGTCGAAGGGCAGCGTCAGCGAGACGCGCAGCGTGTCGCCGATCCCGCGTGCCAGGAGCTGCTCGAACGCGATGCGCGTCTTGATGATGCCCTCGGGCGGCATGCCGGCCTCGGTGACGCCCAGGTGAATGGGCACGTCGGGCCGCTCGGCGGCGAAGCGCACGTTCGCATCGACCACGAGGCGCGGATCGCTGTCCTTGATCGACACGACGTAGTCGCGAAACCCCAGCGCGTCGACCAGGGCGCAGTGCTCGATCGCGCAGGCGACGATGGCCGAGACGTGGTCGTCCGGGTAGCGCGCGTCGTACTCGGGCGCGATGGACCCGGCGTTGATGCCGATGCGCAGCGCGCAGCCGTGCCGCGCGGCCTGCTCGACGATCCAGGCGACCTTGTCGCGCGTCGACTTCTCCTTCTCGTGGTGGTGGAGGTGCCCTGGGTTGTAGCGGATCTTGTCGACGTGCGGCGCGACGAGCTCCGCGAGGCGGTAGCTCTCCTGCAGGTCCACCGAGAGCCGCGCCCGGGTCCCGGCTCGCAGCTCCGCCAGGGCCTCCACGTCCGCACGGCTGTCGACCGCGATGCGGATCAGGTCCGCGCCGGCTGCTTCCAGGATGCGGATCTGACGCGACGTCGCCGCGACGTCCTGCGTGCGGGTCGCGGCCATGCTCTGGACCGCGATCGGAGCGCCGCCCCCGAGCTCGAGGTCGCGGATGCGGATCGTCCTGGACTTGCGGGGCGGGATCATGGATCGAGAGGAGTATAGAGCCCGGAGTTGCCCGCAACCTCGCCAGGTGATGCAGACTAGGGACAGCATGATCCCCGTCGCGCCGCGCCTCGTCTTCCCGCTCCTGCTCTCCGCCACGGCCCTGGCCCAGTGGCCGAGCGACGTTTCCCAGAACCTGGGCGTCTGCACCGCGACCGGTGATCAGGCCGTGCCCAAGATCGCGGTCGCGTCCGACGGCGGCACCTGGATCGCCTGGTTCGACAACCGAGGGGGGAGCTACGCCGTCTACGCGCAGAAGCTCGACGTGGCCGGATACCCGCGCTTCCCGGCGAACGGCCTGCTCGTCAGCGCGGAGCCGCAGTCCAGCTCGCTCGTGGACTGGGACATCGCGTCCGACGGCGCGGGCGGGTGCGTGTTGGCCTTCACGGACACCCGCAACGGCGGCGACCTCGACGTGCATGCGTACCGCCTGAGCGCGAGCGGCGCGTTCCTGTGGGGCGCCACCGGCGTGCCGCTCTCGAACAACGCCGACTACGAGGCCAATCCGAAGATCGCGCGTCTCAGCGACGGCTCGTTCGCGGTCACCTGGTCGCGCCTCCCGAGCCCGGGTCCGGGGGCCGTGCACGTGCAGAAGCTCGACGCGAGCGGCGTCCCGCAGTACGCCGGCGACGGGATCGAGATCGTGGGCCCCGGCACGGAGAAGCCGGGCTTCAGCGCGATCGCGGCCTCGGACGCCGGCGGCTACGTCGTCGGCTACGTGCGCGACATCAGCACGTTCGCGAGCCCGCGGCACTACCGCGCGCAGAAGTTCGACGCGGCCGGGACTCCGCTGTGGAACGGCGGGACGCCGCTCGCGATCTACGACGCGGCCTCGATGCCGATCGCTTACCAGCCGATCGTGCGCGCGGACGGCGCGGGCGGCGCGGTCTTCGCCTGGCACAGCGCCGTGGGCAGCACGTTCGACTGCTGGATCCAGCGCGTCACGGCCGCGGGCGCCGAGGTGCACGCGCACAACGGCGTGCAGGTCTCGACGGAGGCGTCACGCAGCAAGCTCGACCCCTCGATCGGCCTCGCGGCGAACGGCGACGTCGTCGTGGCGTTCAACAAGCGCGACCTGGCGCAGAGCCAGTGGGCCACCTGCGCGCAGCGCATCTCGCCGGCCGGCGCGCGCCTGTGGACGAACGACGGGATCGAGCTCCTGCCGTTCAACGGGGTCCCGAAGCAGTTCGAGCGCTGTACCGTGGCGTCGGGCAGCAACCTCGCGCACGTCGTGACCTTCGAGCAGACGAACTACCCGTCGCAGGGACTGCGCGCGCTGGCCTTCCTCCTCGATTCGAATGGGTCCTCGGGCTGGGGCCCGTCGCCGGTCGTCGTGAGCTCCGTGCTCTCGCCGAAGGACAAGCCCGGTCTCGTCGTCGGGCCCTACAACGACGCACGACTCGCCTGGGACGACGCGCGCAACGACTCCGGCGACGTTCATGCCCAGGCGCTGACCGCCCTGGGCGAGCCCGGTCCGCCCGTCGGCCAGCTCGGAGCCGGCTTCTGCTTCGGCGACGGCTCCGGGACGACCTGTCCGTGCGGGAACACGGGCTCCTTCGGCCACGGCTGTGCGAACTCGGTGAACGCGGCTGGCGCGCGCTTGACCGGGGTCGGCGTCACCTCGCTCGCGAGCGACAGCGTGGTCCTCCACGCTGCGGGCATGCCCAACAGCTCGGTGCTGTTCTTCCAGGGCACGAGCCAACAGTCGGGCGGCGCGGGAACCCAGTTCGGCGACGGCAAGCGCTGCGCCGGCGGAACGGTCGTGCGCCTGGGCACCAAGTCGAACGTCGCGGGGGTGAGCTCCTACCCCGAGTGGGGCGACCAGCCGGTCTCCGTGCGCGGCCTCGTGGTCGCGCCTGGGACGCGCGCGTACCAGGCCTGGTACCGCAACGCCGCGAGCTACTGCACGATCTCGACGTTCAACCTCTCCAACGGCCTCGAGATCTTCTGGGGACCGTAGGGAAGGCCGGGGTCAGGCGGAGAGCTTCTGCGGGGACAGCCGGGTCGCCGCCCAGATCCCGCAGGCCAGCGCGAGCGCCAGGATCCCCGCGACGCCCGCCAGGACGCGCGCGCGCCACACGGACGCGGGTTCCTCGGCGAACTCGAACCGGGGGAAATGGGGCAGGTCGGCCTTCGTGAGCGGCACGCGCTTGTGGAATTTCGGGCTGTAGTAGGCGTGCACCGCGCCCTTGAACGCCTCGACCTGCTCGCGGAAGGCGCGGTGGCGCCAGTAACCCGTGCCAGCCAGCTCCGTCAACGCCTCGTGCGTCGCGATCGCGGGCGAAGCGAAGCGCCAGCGATCGACGACCTGCTGTTGGGCGAGGATCGCCTCGTCGAAGCGCTCCTTGACCGGTTCCATCGCGCGACCCACCTCGTCCTGCACGGCCAGCATGCGGCTCATCATGTCGGCTTGCATGCCAGGCGGAGCGAGCTCCGGGTGGTCACGATAGAAGGAGGAGATCAGCTCGTTGCCGCGCTTCTCCGCGTCGGACGCTGCAGCCCGCGCCTCCGCGACGAGTTCGGCGCGCGAGGGCGCCGGGTGGAGGCTCTCGACGACGACGTTCAGGAGCGTCGGCACCACCAGCACGAACACGACCCAGATCGTGCCCGCCGCCATGGCCGCAGCGGCGGCGGAGCGCGCGAACCCGTTGATGACCGCCGCCACGGCCAGCCAGAACAGGCCGTAGGCCAAGACCACCAGGGCCGCCAGCGCGCCGCGCTGTCCGGCGTCGGGGGCTGTGCCCGACGAACCGGCGAAGAGCGTGGCGGCGACGGCCAGCGCCAGGATCGGCGTGCCGCGGGCCAGCGCGCGCAGCGCGATCCAGCGGCGCGGCGAGGCGCCCTGTGCCAGAGCCATGCGCAGCGTCCCCGATTCGCGGTCGCCTGCGCACAGGTCGTAGGCGGCGGCCAGCAGGAACAGCGGGAACAGCCACACGAGCACGAAGGCCAGGTCGAAGCGGCCCGCCATGAGGCGCGAGGGGTTCTCGAGCTCCGCGCGCCCTTCGGACGGCTTCTCCAGGCGCCACAGGCTCACCTGCTCGACGGAGGGCAGGAGGTCCGACTGGCCGACGGCCAAGGCCGGGACGGGCGCGGGCGGCAGCAGCGCGCTGGTCGGCCGGCCCGCGACCTGGCGCGGGTCCAGGGACTGGCGCTCGAGGACCTCGCGCACCTGCCGGTTCCACTCGAACGCGTCGCGCTGCACGGCTTCCGCGTTGTCGCGAGCGCGGGCGCCGGCTTCGGCGCCGTTCACGAGGCCGTAGACGAGCGTCGCCACGAAGACGACCAGCAGCCCCCATGTGGCGCGGTCTGCGAACAGCAGCTTGAGCTCGAGGCCGAACGACTTCATGCGACCACCGCGCGCAGTCGCGTCGCGCTCCACACCAGGCCCAGGATGGACGCCGCGAACCAACCCAGGAGCACCAGGACGCTGCGACGGGCCTCGCTCCAGGCGAATGCGAAGGGCGGCGGCTCGAACTGGAACACGGGCAGCCGCTCCCACAGCTCACGGCCGGCCGTGTAGCGGTGGTCGCCGGGCCGCGCGTTGTACTTGAGGTCTTCGTTCAGCAGCCGCACGAACTCACGCCGGTGCTCCTCGGCCGCGCGCGCGAAACGGCGATGGTGGGCGAAGTCGGTCCCGGCGAACGCCATGGAGGCCGAGCGCAAGGCCAGCATCGGGGCCGCGACGCCGCACAGGGCCACGGCGCGATCCTGCTCCTGGATGCGATCCCACAGCTTCCCGAAGTGGTGGTCGAACACCACGCTCGCGAGGCGCTCGCTCTCGAGCATCACGTGCCCCTGGAAGTTGAAGGGCAGCTCCTCGACGCGGCTCTTGCCGTGCTCTTGGAGCGTCTTGCGCGTGAAAGCCTCGAGCTGCTTGCTGCGCGAGTCGTGCCCGTCGAGCCCGTCCTGCACGTCCTTCTGCATCTCGGTCTCGAACTCGGCGAGCTTGGGCGTCGGCAGCGAGCCGTGCACGACGTCGCTCGCGAGCCGCGGCGCGACGATGCAGTTCACGGCCCAGAACGTCAGCAGGATCGTGAGCGACGTGCGCGCGTTGCGCGTCGAGGCCGACACCGCCACGGAGATCGCGGCGAACAGGGTCACGTACGCCCCGTAGGCGGCGGCCAGCCAGCCCGCACGGGTCCAGACCTCGGACGCGCCGGGCCCGGCCGCGCGCGCCAAGAGCCAGGCCAGGATGGCCGCGGCCGGCGCCAGCAGCGCGGCCACCGAAGCCAAGAGCCCCAGCGCCTTGCCCAGCACGATCGCGCTGGGGGACACCCCCAGGGACAGGACCTGGCGCAGGGTCCCGCTCTCGCGCTCGCCGGCGATCGCGCCGAAGGCCAGCAGGATGACGAGCAGCGGCACGAGCACCTGGAGCGCCAGCGCGGCGGACAGCTCGCCGAAGCGCCGCATCGCCGTCGCGTCCTGCGCTGGCAGGAAGGCCACCTGGTTCTGGCGGTGCGCCTCGAGGAAGACGGCGGTGCCCACGAAGGGCTCGACGCCGCGGTCGAACACCGCGAGCGGTGAGCTCTCCTTGAACACGTTCACTCCGTAGTGGCCGGCGGAGTGCGAGTTCTTGTTGCCCTGCTCGACCCAGTTCCGCCGCTCCAGCTCGGCGGCCGATGCGCGTTCCGCCTGCGCACGCTCCACCTGCTGGCGCGCGAGCAGCCCGGCCACGACGAGCAGCACCAGCACCAGCAGCGCACCGACCCGGAACCGTCCGTCGCGCCAGGCGTCGACGAACTCCTTCCTCGCGATGGTCAGGATCATGCCGAGATCCGCTCCAGGTAGATCTCCTCGAGATCCCGGTCCTTGACGTCTTTCGCCGAGTACTGAGCCACCAGCCGGCCGCCGACCAGGATGCCGACGCGCGCAGCATCCTCGCGGGCGCGGAACAGGTCGTGCGTCGCCATGAGGACCGCCACGCCCTCGCCGGCCAGCCGCTTCAGCATGCGCGAGAACTCGTGGCTGGCAGCCGGGTCGAGGCCCGACGTCGGCTCGTCGAGCAGCAGGGCCTTGGCGCCCGTCGCGAGCGCCAAGGCGATGCCGACCTTCTGCCGCATGCCCTTCGAGTACGTCCCGACGCGCCGCTCGGCGGCCTCGCGTTGCAAGCCGGCCTTCTCCAGCAAGCCGTAGAGCTCGTCGCGCCGGCGCTGGTGTCCGCCGAGGCGGCTGAAGTAGTCCAGGTTCTCGACGCCGCTGAAGCGCGGGTAGAGCGAGACCATCTCGGGGATGTAGGCCAGCTTGCGCCGCGCCGCGACCGGGTCCGCGGCGACGCTCGTGCCCGCCACGCGCGCCTCGCCGGAATCCGGGGTCAGGAAGCCGAGGAACAGGTTGATCGTCGTCGTCTTGCCGGCGCCGTTGGGTCCGAGCAGCGCGAAGATCTCGCCGGGCTCGACCCGCAGGTCGAGGGCATCCAGGGCGACGCGGTCCTGGAATCGCTTGGTGAGCTTCAGGGCTTCGAGCATGGGGGCAACGAGGGTAGCGGTGGGGGCCGCGTACGTCCCCGTGAACCCGCCGTGAGAGCGCGCGAATCGGGAGCTGCGCCCGCGAGCCCCGCCCCCGCGGGGACGAGAGTCGGGACTCCGCTGGAGGCTTGCAACGACGGCCGGGACCTGGGGCCGCCGGCCAGGCACGGGGAACCTGCTCTCCCGCGGGTACTCCACGGCCGCCGAGGATCCGCGGGGGCGGCGGGTCCGGCGCCGACGTTTTCCCGAGGATTTCCACCACCCGGGCTCCGGCGGACCTCGGAGGTGAGGCCGGGAGCTCATCGTCCGCCAGCGCCTGCGCAGGTCGCCCGTGTCCCCCCCTCATCACGGACTCTGCATTCTGGCGCGGTGACTCCCCCTGTACCTGCCGCCCCGCGGACCCCGACGGTCCGCGGGGCGGCTCTCTCGCTACGGTAGCGGCATGCAGGGTCGCACGATCGTCGTGGGCGGCGGCGTCATGGGCGCGGCGATCGCCTGGAGCGCGGCTCGCCGCGCGGACCCGATCGAGGCGCCGGTCGTGCTCTACGAGCAGACTCGGCTCGCGGCCGGCTCGTCGGGACGGTCGGGCGCGATCCTGCGGCAGTTCTACTCGGACGCGGAGCTCGTGCGGGTCGCGCGGGACTCGTTGCGGGCCTACGCCGGCTTCCAGGCCACGACGGGGCGCGACATCGCCTTCCAGCGGATGGGCGTGCTCTCGATCGGCGGACCGGGTGCCCCGGGGACGGTCGAGCTCGTCGAGCGCACCGCCAGGCTGTTGCGCGCTCACGGCGTCGACGCGCGACTGGTCGACGCCCAGGCGATGCGGGAGCTGGTACCCGGGCTCGCCGTCGACGACGCTGCGGTGGGTTGCTACGAGCCCGACGGGGCAGGGGTCGACCCCGTGCGCACCGTCGAGGCCTTCGCGGCGCTGGCGCGCGAACTCGGCGCGATCACGCGGATCGGCGAGCGCGTGCGCGAGATCGTGGTGGAGCACGGTCGCGTGCGCGGGGTCCGCAAGGACCACGAGTTCGTCGAGGCCGCGCGGGTCGTCGTGGCGGCGGGGCCGTGGAGCCGGCCGCTGCTCGCCGCGGCCGGCATCGAGCTCCCGCTGACCGTCGTGCGGCCGGAGCAGCACTTCCTGGCGCTGCCGCGCGTGCCGGAGACGCCGAGCCCGGCGTCGCACGACGTCGTCGCCGATTCCGTGCTGGACCGCTTCGGCGTGGCGGCGCGCAAGCTGCCGTCGCCGGCACACCCCGTGATCCTGGACGTCGAGCGCGGCTTCTACACCCGCTGCGAGGGGCACGCGCAGCGCACGCGCGTCGGCCGGATGGACTACACCCGCGACGAGCCCGTGCCGGACCCCGACGCGCTGGACGAGACGGTCAGCGACGCGTTCCGCGCCTGGGCGCGCGCGTCGCTCGAAGCCCGCCTGCCCGCCTACGCGCGTGAGGCCGACGCGGGCTCGCTCGTCGGCCTCTACACGCTGACGCCCGACGCGCAGGCCGCGATCGGTGCGTGGCCCGCCCTCGAGGGGCTCTTCATCGTGACCGGTTTCAGCGGCCACGGCTTCAAGCTCGCGCCCTCGATCGGCGCGGGCGTCGCGCAGATGCTCGCCGGCGAGCCCGTGACGGCCTTCGATCCGGCCTTCTTCGACCCGGCGCGCTTCGCCCGGCGGGGTGCCGGGCGCGAGTCACGCGCGTTCGGCCTGTGACGCGGCGGCAGCGGCGCCGCGTCAGGCGACCAAGCCGGTCGAGCGCCAGAGCTTCATCTTGTTCGACAGCGTGCGGGCCGTGACGCCCAGGCGGCGAGCGGCCTCGGTCTTGTTGCCGCGCGTGGCCTGGAGCGTGGCCAGGATCGAGACGCGCTCGATCTCCTCGAGCTTGCGGTTCGCGAGCTGGGGACCGAGCGCCTCGGTGGGGCTCGACGCGGAGGCGGTCGACGCCGGCGTGCCGCCGGAAGCCACCAGCGCCAGGTCGGCGACGTCGATGCGCGTGTGACGCAGGGCGACCACCGCGCGCTGGAGCGTGTTCTCGAGCTCGCGCACGTTGCCCGGCCAGCTCCACGCTTGGAGCGCCTCGGCCGCTTCCGGCGTGAACGTGGGGGTCTCGAGGCCGGTGCTCTTGGCGAACGCCGTGGCGAAGTGCTGGGCCAGCGGCATGACGTCCTCGCGGCGGTCCCGCAGGGGCGCGACGCGCACGGGCAAGACGTTCAGGCGGTAGTACAGCTCCTCGCGGAAGCGGCCGGCGCGCATCTCGGAGGCCAGGTCGCGACTGGTGGTCGCCAGGATGCGCACGTCGACGCGTTGGGTCGTGGAGCCGCCCAGGCGCTCGAACTCCTCGTCCTCGACCAGGCGCAGGAGGCGCGCCTGCACGGACGCGGGGATCTCGCCGATCTCGTCCAGGAGCAACGTGCCGCCGTCGGCCAGCTCGACCCGGCCCTCGCGGCCGCGCTGGGAGCCGCTGGCGCGGTCGTGCCCGAACAGCTCCAGGAGCAGCAACTGCTCGGGCATCGAGGCGCAGTTCACGCGAATGAACGGTCCGTCCTTGCGCGGGCTCGATTCGTGGATGTAGCGCGCCAGGCGTTCCTTGCCCGTGCCGCTCTCGCCGGTGATCAGCACCGTGCCCTTGCTGCGGGCGTAGCGCGCCGCGGTCCGCAGGGTCTCGAGCATCGCCGCGCTCTTCGCCACCATCCCCGACGCGGACGCGCTCATCTCCTGGCGCAGGTACTCGTTCTCGCGGATCAGACGCGCCGTGCGCTCGACGCGCTCGATCACGACCTCGAGCGCCTCCGCCGTGCACGGCTTGAGCAAGACGTCGGACGCGCCAGCCCGCATGGCCTGCACCGCGGTCTCCACGGTGCCCTGCGCGGTGATCATCACCGAAGGCACGCCCGGCACCGTCTCGCGGATGCGCTTGATCAGCTCGACGCCGTCCATCCCCGGCATCCGCAAGTCCGCGAGCACGAGGTCGGGCGCGCTGGCCGCCGCGCGCTCGAGCGCCTCGGCGCCGTTCTTGGCCTCGACCGGCTTGTAGCCGAGGGCCGTGACGGCCTCGACGAGGAACTCGCGGCTGAGCTGGTCGTCGTCGACGACGAGGATTCGTTGGATGGACATCGGGGGTCTCGTTACCTGGGTTCGAAGGGGATGCGCAGTCGTGTCGCGGCCCCGCCCAGGGGCCCGTGTGAAGCGGAGACCTCGAACCGGCCCCCGTGGAGTTCGGCGATGGCGCGCACGAGCACGAGGCCGAGCCCCGTGCCCTCGCACTTCGTCGTGAAGAACGGCTCGTCGAGCCCGCGGCGCGCGTGCGCCGGGACTCCCGAGCCGGAGTCGTGGACGGCGATCTCGATCTCGCCGCCGGCCAGCGTCACGCGCACGTCGACGCGGCCCCCGTCGGGAACGGCTTGGAGCGCGTTCGCGACGAGGTTCCGCAGCGCCGTGCGCAGCTTGATCCGATCACCCGCGAATCGCGGGCAATCCACGCTGTTCGTGATCGTCCAGCGCTCCGCGCCGCCGCGCCCGTCGAGGACGCGGCGCGCGGACGCGACGGCCGTGGCCACCAGCTCGTCCGGATCGACACCCTCGCGCGCCAACGGCTTGCGCGAGGCGATCGACAGCAGGCTGGTCGCGACCTCCTCGACCTCGTCGACGGCCTCGACGATGCGGGTCGCCCAGCGGCGTTCGTTCCCGTCGCGGTCGGCGTGACGCTCGATGAGCTCGGCGAAGCCCCGCGCCGCGTGCAGGGGGTTGCGGATCTCGTGCGCGATCCCGCCGGCCATCGCTCCCAGCCGCGCGAGGCGCTCCTCGCCGGCCAGCCGCTGCTCGAGTTCGTGGACGCGAGCGCTCTGCGCAGCGGGGTCGTGCTCCGTGGCCGGACCACGGTCGCGCAGCGCGGCCAGCTCGCGTTCAGCCGCCTCGCAGCGCTCGGAGAGCTCCGCCAGGCTGCAGAGGACGGCCTCCGAGACGCCGCTGAGCGCGCGGGCCACGTCGGCCGGTCCGATCGCGGCGGGAGCCGGGTGCAGGTGCCTGGAGCCGCCGCTCATCGCGCGTCCTCGGCTTTGGGCCCGAACTCCACCACG
Organism: Planctomycetota bacterium; assembly: GCA_016795205.1. Classification (GTDB taxonomy): domain Bacteria; phylum Planctomycetota; class UBA1135; order UBA1135; genus JAEUHZ01. Next base: position 57,625 of record JAEUHZ010000046.1, read on the forward strand.
ACGCGACTGGCTTCGGTCTCGAAGCGCACACGGGCCCCGAGGCGCGCGAGGTCGCGGCGCGCCAGCGCTTCCGCGAGCAGGGCGGACAGGGAGTCCGCGCCCACGTCCGCGCCTTGGAAGGTGACCGTGGCGCACAAGCCCGCTCCGCGTGGCACGACCAAGAGCGTCGCGTTGCCGGCGCCGCGTGCCAGGCCGTGCTCGACGACGCGCGCCAGGCTGCGCGACGCGAGCAGACCGTCGACGAGCACGCGCGCGCTGGGAGCTTCGACGGTGACGTTCAAGGCGCCACGCGCCGCGGGCGCGAGACCATCGAGCGCGGATCTCCCGATCTCCTCCAGCGTGCAGTTCTGCGGATGCACTGCCGGCGGCAGCGACCAGTCCACGAGCGCGCGGACGTCGCGCGCCAGCCCTTCGAGCTCGCGCAGCGCGCCCGCGACCGGCGGGTGGAGCACGTCCTCGGCCCGCAGGCAGGAGCGCACCGACTCCAGGGCCGCGCGCAGGGCCGCGACGCGCTGGCTCAACGCGCGCGCCGCGCCCTCGCCGCAAGGCGGCGCGGGGACGTGCACGGGGTCGAGGGCTGTCGTGGGCATCGGGTGGAAGGGCTTGCGCGGCGGCGCACCTCGCTCGGAGGCGGACCGCGGTGTGTGTCGGCACTTCCTGCCGGGTCCTTGACGAAAGTTCCGGGTGGGCGCGGACGCCCTTTCCCACCCCGGATCCGCAACCCGCCTGCAGCGAGCGGGAACACACAGCCCGCGAGTCAGCGCTTGGAAGTCGCTTTCAGCGCGGCGCGGCGCCAGGACTCCTCGAGCCTCTCCAGCCCCAGGCCGCTGATCTCGACCAGGGCCGCGAGCTCGCGGTCGCGGCGGAACGCGGGCGGGTCGAGGCCGTCCTGACGCGGGAGCGGATCGCTCACCGTCAGCAGGTAGGTGCGCATGCCGCGCGGACCGAGGCTCTCCAAGAGCCACGCGGCCTTGGACCACGCGACCAGGTGATCGGGGCCCGACAGGTCCTCGAAGCGCCGCTTCCCCGCGAGGTCGGTCCAGGTCGGAGCGAAGCCGTTCGTGACCAAGCCCGCGACGCGGGGCTCCCAGCGCCAGGCGTCGGCGCCTTCGCGCAGCGTGCCGCGCGCGTAGAGCGTGTAGCGCTCGTCGACCCGGCGCGAGGCGACGTGCGACCAGCCGTACTCGAACCACAGCGGGATCGGCGACGACATGCCGCGGAAGGCGACAGCCAGGTTCATGGCCACGTTCGCCGCCACCTGTGCGTGCAGCGCGGAGTCGGATTCGTGACCCCACGACTCGACGGCCTCGGCGCTGATGCCGAAGAACAGCGAGCCCCCCGGCAGGCGCTCGCGCATGGGATCGGTGCCGTCGCGCTGCACCACGAAGCGCACGAAGCGCGCCAGGGAGGAACGCCGCTCAGAGAGCAGCACCGTGTGCTTGCGTTCCATCCCCAGGTACGGGCCGGGCGCGATCGCCTGGGGACCGGAGCCGAAATCGTCCTCGGTGAGGCCGAAGCAGCGCAGGAAGTCCGCGTGCACGCTCTCGATCCGGCGCGCGTACAGGTGCAGTCGCAGCCAGGGGTCGAGCTTGCCCGCGGGGATCCGGGCCTTCGGGAAGGTCTCGCGGACCCAGGCGAGCTCGTCGGAGAGTCGCTTGCGCTCGATCTTGTCCGCCGAGAGCTTGTACGTCTGGAGCGTCGAGCCGATCCGGAAGTGCTCGGTCTCGACCCACAGGATCGGCAAGCCGCCCAGCTCGCGCTGGATCTCGACCGTGGTCACGCCCTCGCACCAGGGGAAGGGCCCGAGCGAGACGTAGCCCGCCGCGTCGAGCCCCGCGCGCTCGCCGCGCGTGTAGGGGTCGACGGTCTCGAAGTCCTCGGGCTTCGAGTCCTCCTGGGCTCGCGCGGGGGAGAGAGCCCACGCGAGCCCCAGGAGGCAGCCGAGGGCGAGCCGGAGCCGCCCGCCCACGGCCGGGACGATCATCGTCGCCGGGGTCAGCGGGCCGCGCCCGCGGCCTCCGAGGCCGGGGTGCGGGGCTGGACCTCGAAGATCTTCGCGACCCCCTCGCGCGCCGCCAGAGCCGCCTGCTTCGCGGCTCGAAGGTCGGCGTCGAGCTTCTTGACCTTCGTGACGTCGACGTTGGGCGTCTCCATGAGCGCGCCCAGGCGGGTCTCGAGGTCCGTGACCTTGCGCTCGCACTCGTCGACCCGGTCGAGCCCGGCGAGCACCTGCTTCGTGACCTTGGCGGCGTCGAGGCCGTAGGCATGGAGCAGCGTGGCCTCCATCGCCGACCACAGCTCCACCCGCGACGTGTCCGACTCCAGCGGGCGCTTCAGCGAACCGTCGCGCGCCGAGACGAAGAGGTGCTCGGCGTCGTTGTCCGGGAAGAGCGCGTTGAACGGATGCGTCGGGTCGACGACGTCGACCGGCAGCTTGACGCAGCGGAAGAAGCGCGCGAGGACCAATGTGCGCTCGTTGGACTCGGTGCGCGAGAGCAGCGCGTCGTCGGTCTTGTTGCACACCGTGCACTCGCGCAGGACGAGCAGCGGGCGCGGGTCGTTCCCGGCCAGCACCGCGATGGCCTGCTCGCGCGGGAGTGCCGCGCGTCGGGCCTCGACGCCCGTGCCGTGCGCCGGCGCCGCCGCGGGATCCGCGGTGTGCACCGGGTAGTTCCAGCGCAGATCGAGCAGCTCGCGCGAGCCGACGCCGCGCTGCACGCTGGTCGGCACGCCGCGCACGATCTTGGCGGGTTTCATCGCACCGGTGGGCGTGGCCGCGCCGCCGGTCGCTCCCGCGCCTCCGCCACCTGCTCGACCACCGACGCCGCCTCCGCGCGCGTCACCCGGTGCGGACGGCGAACTCGCCGCCCCTCGCCGGGGGCCTCAACAGCCGGGGAGCGCCTTCGCCGGCATGTACGCCGCGCCCACGGTCAGGGCGGCGAGGCCGGCGGCCAGTGCGAACTTCGCTTGCATCGGAGCTGTCCTCTTCGGATCCAGAGCGCGGGTCTCTCCCGCGGGGCGCCAAGTCCGTCTTGGTTATACAGCGACCCTCGGCAGGTTGCGCGGCCGGTCAATCTGGCGCCCTCGTTGCCCCGCCTGCCCCCCGGGGGAGAATCAGGCAGATGGCTTCCGAGCCCGACCTGCCCCCCGCCGACCCGGACGCTCGCAGCCGGGCGCTCCTGGAGCGCTGGCAGGTGGGGGGGGACGTCGACGCCCTCGACGAGCTGCTGCGCTCCGAGGTCGACCTCCTGGCCCGCCGCCTGCGCGCTCGCGGCGGCGCCGTCAGCGCGTCCCACAGCGCCTCGGACCTGGCCCAGGAGGCCGTGCTGCGCCTCCTGCGCCTGGACGAGACGCCAACGTTCGACGACCCGCGCGCGCTGCGCGCCTACCTGTGGACCTCGGCCTGGCGCCTGCTCGCGAACCAAGCCCAGCGCCCTGGGCGCGCGCTCGTGCGCCTGTCGGATTCCGAGACCGGGACGCTGTCGGGGATGCTCGGCGCGACGGGTGGGCTGGGAGCGATCGAGCGCGACGACCAGCGCACGGCGCTCGAGGTCGTGGTCAACCTGCTCGACGAGAACGACCGCGAGGCGCTGACGCTGGTGTACTTCCGCGGGCTGTCGGTCGAGGACGCGGCGCGCGCGGCGAACGTCACGCGCGGCGCGTTCGACGTGCGGCTGATGCGCGCGCGGCGGCGGCTGGCGGAGCGGCTCGTGGATTGGGCAGACGTCGTGGGGTGAGCGGGCAGAGCGCCCCGTCCGCAACTTGCGGATCCCACACCAAGCGCAGGATGATCCGCCCCGCGGTGAGCGCGACAGCCGCGCCCGACGGCAGACGCGCGAGCCGGAATCGCACCCACGAGGAGTCACGCACGTGAGGATTGCCCTGAGGTTCCATCCCGTCCTGGCGCTGCTCGCGCCGGCCTTCGTCCTGTTGGCCTCTGGACCGGGCGCCCCCGACATCCAGGGTTCGAGCAGCGCCGATGCGCCCCCAACCAAGCAGGAGAAGCCCGTGCGCATCGAGTACCTCGAGGTCGTGACCGCCGACGTGGACACCACCTGCAAGACCTTGGAGTCGCTGCACGGGGTGACCTTCAGCGCACCCGTGGCCGGGCTCGGCAACGCGCGCACGGCGAAGCTCGCGGGTGGCGGCCGGCTCGGCGTGCGAGCGCCGTTGCGCAAGGACGAGGCACCCGTGGTCCGGCCCTACGTGTTGGTCGACGACATCGAGGCCGCGGTGAAGGCCGCTCAGGCGGCCGGCGGGGAGATCGCGATGGCCGCCACGGAAATCCCGGGCCAGGGCAAGTTTGCGATCTACTTCCAGTCAGGCATCGGGTACGGCCTGTGGCAGCTCTGAAGCGCGGCCCTGACGCTCTCAGCGCCGGGGTCAGTTCAGCAAGCTGTGCCACCTCGCCCCTCGGTTGTCCTCGAAGGCGCCCCGAAGCCAACGCCGACATCGCCTGTACGCTAGATCCTCAGCAAGCTGCGGGGATGGACAGGCGCGATGAACGAACTAGGGGCGCTCCGCGGAGACCCGGTCCTAGGTTCCTTTCACTGGGGGTACTACCCCATCTGGCCCCCACCACGTACCAGCCTCAACGAAATCCATGCGGAAGAGTTGAACGTTGCCGCACCGATTACAAACCAGGAGATTCCACTTCGCGTCGCCTACCCGTGCAAAGCCGAAATTGTGGATATCCCCACTTCTTGAAGTGCGAATCGACTGATATGATCCGGCTCTGCAGAAGGCACAACGTTGCGGGATAGCAGATTTCAGCACCCTGCTATTGCGATTCATATCATCAAGCGTGCCCCGCATGATACTGATAGCATTAGCGAGATCCGGCGGACGCTGGTTGGGGTCTTCGGTCACGAGTCGATCCAGTAGCATGTTAACATGCTCAAACCGATCGTCGGCCGCGTACTGCCGAGTCAAGTCGTGCCTCTCCCCTCGGTGATGCTCGCGCGGATAGACGCTTCCCCCGGCGACTAGCCAATAGTAGAGTTTGCCGATCGAGTATATGTCGGCACCTGGGCCGACCTGGTCGGTGCGTCCGCCTTCAAGTTCTGGTGCTATGAACGACTTCGCCCCGACAGCCTCATCCGTGAGGGTCATTCGCTGGCCACCTGCGACAAACGCTATCCCGAAATCGGCGATTACCGGACTGTCGCTATCGTCTGAAAGCAGAATGTTGGCGGGCTTGATGTCTCGATGAATGACGCCTGCGCCGTGCACCTGGCGAAGAGTATCACACAAGCGCACTACAAACTCAAGGGCGCGAGTGGGGTCGCCCTTCCAGCGCTCGGCATGGCCCTCCAGGCTGCCTCGTTCATGGTACTTCGTGACGAGGTAAAAGGGATCCTTTTCGAGCTGATGGTCAACGATCTGAACTACGCCGGGAAGCTGCAGGCTGAGCAGGATCTCGATCTCCTGGCGGAATCGCGCGTGTCGCTCTGGGTTCCGAAGTCGCTTCAAAACGTACTTCGGTGCGACTTGCAAACCCTCCTTGAGATCTCTTACGCGGAAAGTCTCTGCCTGACCTCCAGGAACAAGATGGCTGACTACCTCCCATCGATCACCGTACCGCTGCGCCATAGAATATCTGTTTGCCTCCGCTGAAAGAGGAGCTTGCGGGGTTTGGGCAGGTGAGTCAATAGGGCTGCTCAGCGGGCGAAGAACGCCCGCCAACGCGCTAGTGCCGCAAGATTCTCCGCTGATGCCTCGACCTCCTGGCGGGCCTCGTACACGATCACCGCCGCATCGACGAGCGCGCTCGCGGGCTTGCGGCCCTCCGGCAGCGCGGCCCGCGCGAACTCGACCTCTTCGCGTGCTTCGTCGAGCGCGCCTCCCGACGTCAGCATCCGCGCCAGGTCGGCCGTGTAGCGCTGGACGCGCTCGTTCGCGGGGCCGAGCTGAGCGCGGGCCGCGTCGCGCATGCGGATGGTGACGAGCCAGGCCTCGGCGCAGCGGCCCTGGTCGACGAGCAGCGCGGCCCACTGCGTCGCGATGAGGCGCACGTCGGGGTGCGCGCCGCCGAGCGCGGCCACGGCCGATTCGTACGCGCCGGAGAGCACGTCCTCGGCCTCGCGCCAGCGGCCCGTGCGGCGCAGGAGCGAGCCCAGCTTGGAAGCCGCGTAGAGCGTGTGATCGTGGTTCGCGCCGACGGCCTCCGTCGAGGCGCGCAGCGCGCGGCGGAAGGTGCTCTCGGCGAGGTCGAGGCAGCCCTGCTCGGCGATGACCTCGCCCATGCCAGCCAGCAGGAAGCCGGTCAACGGGTGGCGGTCGCCGAGGTCGGCGATCGCGGCGGCGCTCGACTCGTCGAAGACGCGCTCGGCGTCGGCCAGACGGCGCGCGTCGCGGTAGAGCACGGCCAGGTTGTTGGCGGTCGAGAGCGTCGGCTCGGCGGCCGGGCCCAGGATGCGGCGGCGGCGTTCGTAGGCCTCGCGCAGGAGCGGCTCGGCCTCGTCGACCTTGCCCTGCTGGAGCAGCGCGGCGCCGAGGTTGCTCATCGACGTCAACGTCTCGGGCGCGTCGTCGCCGTACTTGCGCCGGCGTGTCGCCAGGATCTCGCGGTCGATCGACTCCGCCTCGTCGCGGCGGTCGAGGCGGCGCAGGAGCATGCCCAGGTTGCTGCGCGCGTTCGACACGCGGTCGTCGTCGGGACCGTGCAGCGCGATCAGGCCCTCGGCCGCGGCGCGCAGGTGGGTCTCGGCCTCGTCGAGGCGACCGGCCGAGAAGAGGAAGAAGCCCAGGTTGGCCTGGACAGCGAGCCGGTCACGGTCGCCTGAGTCGGCCACTGGGGCGATCGCGTCCCAGGCGCTCTGCTGTGTGGTGAGCGCCAGGTCCTGCACGCCCAGGACCCAGCAAGTCTGGGCCAGCGAGTGCAGCACCATGCCGCGCATGCGCGGCTCGGCCTCGAACTCGCGGTGCGCCGCGGTGACCGCGGGCTCGAGCACGTCGGCGCGCAGCGCGGCGACGGCCACGTTCGTGGCGTTGAGGCTCTCGAGCAGGCGCTCGAGCTCCTGTCGGCGGGCGTCGAGCTCGAGCGGTGTCGCACCGTCGCGCGCCCAGGCTTCGCGCGCCTCGTCGAAGAGCTCGCTCACGACGTGCGCGCCCATGACCTTGGGCTGGATCCGCGCCAGCACGCGGCCTTGGAACTGGGCCATCGACTCGAGGTCGCGCGCGCGCGATTCGGCCAGCTCCTGCTGCGCTCGCGCCAGCTCGCTCTCGGCCTTCAGGGCCGACGCGTGGCGCTGCTGGACGATGGCCCAGATCACCGGGCCGCCCACGACGAGCGCCAGCGACAGGGCGATGGCCGCGGCGTGCGCGGGGCGGCGGCGGCTCCATTTCCAGGCCTTCGTGAGCGCGCCGGACGGCCGCGCGCGGATCGGACGGCCCTCGAGCAGCGCGTCGAGATCGTCGGCCAGCTCGGCCGCGCTCGCGTAGCGCCGCTCGCGCTCCTTCTCGAGCGCGGTGAGCACGACCGTCTCGACGTCGCGCGACACGTCGGGCGCGAGGTCGCGCGGCGCGACCGGCTCCGACTGCAGGATCCGCAGCAGCACCTCCTCGGAATGCGCGCCCTCGAAGGGCACGCGGCCGGTGACGCCCTCGTAGAGCAGCACGCCGAGCGACCACACGTCCGTGCGCGCGTCGACCTTGGCGCCGCGCCCGGAGATCTGCTCGGGGCTCGCGTAGAAGAGCGTCCCGTGCATCTGGCCCGTGCGCGAGATCGTGGCCGAGTCGGGGTCGAGCGCCAGGCCGAAATCGAGCAGCAGCGCACTGCCCTCGGGCGTCACGCGCACGTTCGAGGGCTTCACGTCGCGGTGCACGATGCCGGCCTCGTGCGCGGCGGCCAGCGCGCGCGCGACGTCGCGCGCCCAGCGCAAGAGGTCCTGGAGCGGCACGCGCGAGCGCGCCGAGCGCGCTTGCGCGAAGCGCGCGTCGAGGCTCGCGCCGGGCACGAACTCCATCGCCAGGAACGGGACGCCGCGCTCCTCGCCGGCCTCGAAGACCGTGACGATGTTGGGGTGCCGCAGCCGCGCGATGGCGCGCGCCTCGCGCTCGAAGCGCGCCAAGGTGTCGGGCGACCCGGCCAGCTCCGGCCGCACGACCTTGAGCGCCACGCGCCGGCCGAGCCGCGCGTCCTCGGCCTCGTAGACGATGCCCATGCCGCCCGCGCCGAGCCGTGCCAGGATCCGGTAGCTGCCCAGCGACTCGAAGGGCAGCTCGCCCGCGCCTGCGGCGGCCTGGGACGGTTTCCCGAGCGTGCGCGCGAGCTTCGCGAGCCGCGCCACGTCTGCCGGCGCGAGCTCGGGGTGCTCGCGTGCGAACTCCTCCGGCGTCGGCGCCGCGCCGCGCAGCAGCAGGTCGACGTACTGGTCGATCGCGAGTTCGGCCGGTGTGAGCTCCGTCATGGGTGGGGGGGCAGTCTAGGCCCCGGCCAGTTTTCCGAAGTGCCCGTAAGAGGGCCCCCCGGCCGCCTGTCTGTGCGTGTGTCATGAACGACCAGCACACGGAATCGAGCGCGCCGCGGGGCCCCGGGCCCCTGGCCTGGGTCGGGATCGCGCTCCTGTTCGCCGCCACCGGCGCCCTGTCGCTGGCCGCCGCGGCCATGGTGGCGGAGCCCGCCGCCACGCCGGCCGCGCGACCCGCGACGCCCCCGAAGCGACTCGCGGACACCGGGCTCTACGCCGACTTCGCCACGCGCACGATCGCCGCGGACGTCCTGCCGTTCACGCCCCAGTACCCGTTGTGGACGGACGGCGCGACGAAGGCGCGCTGGATCCGCTTGCCGCCGGGGAGCGCGATCGACGCCTCGGACCCGGACGTGTGGCGCTTCCCGATCGGGACGAAGCTCTGGAAGGAGTTCTCGTTCGGGGCCCGCGTCGAGACGCGCACGATGGAGCGCGGACCCGACGGCGCGTGGGTCTTCGCGGCCTACGTCTGGAGCGCGGACGGGAGCGACGCCGTGCTGGCCGACGAGCGCGGCGTGCGCGGGGTGGCGACGAGCGCCTTCGGCACGCGCCACGACGTGCCGAGCGTCGCGGACTGCGGCGCGTGCCACGCCGCGGGGCCCAACGCGGTGCTGGGCTTCTCGGGCCTGCAGCTCTCGGCGGATCGCGATCCGCTGGCGCCACACCGCGAAGAGCCGGCGCCGGGCGCCGTGTTCCTCGACGACCTCGTCGAGCGCGGACTCGTGCGCGGGTTGCCGCGGTCGATCACGGACACGCCGCCGCGCATCGCGGCCGCCACCGCGCGCGAGCGCGCGGCGCTCGGGTACTTGCACGGCAACTGCGGCGGGTGCCACACGGCGCAAGGCGCGCTGGCGTCACTGGGCCTCGAGCTCGACTACCCGCTCGCCGGCGCCCGCCGTCGCGCGGCGCCCGCGATCCGCTCGACGCTGGGGCGCATCAGCCGCTGGCAACCGCTCGCGGACGCCAGTCACCCGCGCGTCGAGCCCGGCGTGCCGGACCACAGCACGCTCGCCCGCCGCATCGGCTCGCGCTCGCCCGTCGCGGCCATGCCGCCGCTCGGCACGCGCGCCGTCGACGCGGACGCCGTCGCGCTGATCCGCGCCTGGATCGAGAGCGACCTGGAGCACGCGGCCTCGACGAACATCCTCAGCCAACTCACGGAGAAGTCACGATGAAGCACCTGATCCTCGGTTCCATCCTCCTGGCCGCCGGCGCGGCCATCGTCGCGCTGGCGATCGCGCCGGACGCGAAGGGCGGCGTGGCGTCGCCCGCCGACCTCGTCGCGCGCGGCCGCTACATCGTCGAGAGCTTCGGCTGCGTCGACTGCCACACGCCGCACGTCCTGGGCCCGAACGGACCCGAGCCCGACCGCACGCGCCACCTGTCCGGCCATCCGGCCGACATGCAACTGCCGCCCGCGCCCGCGCTGCCGCCCGGTCCGTGGATCGCCTCGATCGCGGCCTCGATGACGGCTTGGTCGGGACCGTGGGGCACGAGCTTCACCGCCAACCTGACGCCGGACGTGGAGACCGGATTGGGCGCGTGGACGCCCGAGGACTTCATCGCGACGCTCAAGACCGGCCGCCACATGGGCCGCGGACGCGAGATCCTGCCGCCGATGCCGATCACGATGATCCGCAACATGACGGAGGACGACATGCGCGCGATGTTCGCGTACCTGCGGTCGCTGCCGGCGGTGAAGAACCGCGTGCCGGATCCGCTGCCGCCGGTCGAGGCGCGCTGAGGCCGGGCTTGGGCAGGGTCGGGACCGGGAGACGGTCCCGCCAGCCTTGCGCAGGCCCGCGCCTCGAGGCCGGGAACGCCTGGCTGACCGCGGGTGACTCCAGCGCCAGGCGGGCGAGCCATCGAGAGTGATCTCCGTTTGCGTCCTTGCTTGGCGACGGAGACGAGCGCCGATTGCCGCGAGCCACCGCGAACCGGCTCGCGACCCCTCAGGCGGTGGATGACCAGGCCGGTGAAGCGCTCGCCGCGCGCGGCCTCGGGGTAACATCCGCCGAGGAGCACTGCGCGCCGCCGCTGTGGCGCAGCGTTCGTGCGCAGGACGAGCCCGGAGGCGCAAACGTGGCGGGTTACTCGAAGATCTACGTCATCGGTGGTCAGGGAGGAGTCATGGGAGCCGATGGCGTCAACCCCATCGAGCTCCTGATTCTCGTGGGTGACGCGAGCCGCCAGTGGCTCGAACCCCACTACTTCGACAAGTCCATCCAACCGATCGGCAAGCTGCGCGTCATCATTCCGGCCGGGCCTGACCAGCCAGACTCCTTGCTGGACGCCTGCATCGCCTTCTGCCCACGCCACTTCAGCGCGTGTCCGTCACTCCAGGAAGTCGAGTCGGCGCTTCGAGCTGCGGAGAGACTCGACTTCCACGCTCGTCCCGGAGACATCCCGGCGGCGTGGGCCAGACTGCGCGACGAGGCGCGACCGCTGTTCGCCGCGCTGAGCCTCTGGCAGGCCGATCTCGTGCCGATCGATCGAAGGTGAGCTCTGGAAGGCCCATCCCAGAGGCTGCCTCGACCGTCGATCCGGGAGTCCCTGGGCACGCCCAGTTCGAGTTCGGCTAGCCGCGTCAGGGCTCTTGCGCCTAGCATCGGGTCCTCCCGGAATCCCCCGGGGGCCACCGCGGTAGCTTGATGCCGACCCTCGCCGCTTCGCTCGCCCTGGCCGCAGGCCTGGCGTGGATCGCGCTTCCCGAGCCGCTCACGCGCCTGCTCCAGGGCTCGACGCAGGAGGACCTGGCGCACCTGCGGGCGACCGCGGCGGAGTTCGGGCGAGAGCGGGCGCGGGAGCTCCTGCGCGCGCAGGTCGCGGCCCTGGCAGAGCCCAGCGCGGACGAGGCAGCCGAGCAGCTCGAGCTCCTGCGCCAGCTCGACGCAGCGGCCGAGGAACTCGGCTGTCTGCGCGAATCGCTCCGGTTGCGCGAGCTCGCGCTCGCCGCGCAACGCTTGCTGCGCGCGGCCGACCACCCCGACGTCCTGCGCGCCATGGGCGCGCTGGCCGCGGTGCGCAAGGAACTCGGCGACGGGTCGGGCGCGCGGGAGCTCTGCGAGGCCGAGCTCGCGGCCTGGTTGCGACGGCCCGACGCGGAGGCGGTCGATCTGCTGCGTGTTCGCGCGCTGCGCGCCGCGCTGGAGTTGGGAACCCAGGACCCGCGCCGCTCGCTCGCGACCTTCGGAGACCTCCACGAGGAGGCGCAGAGCGTCCTGCCTGCCGACCACCCGCTCCTTCTCGCTGCGATGTCGGACCTCGCCTGGGCGAAGAGCCGGACCGGCGATCCGCGGGGAGCCCAGGAGCTCCGCGAGGCGGTGCTCGCGGCCGCCATGCGGGTCTACCCGGTCGACCACCTCGAGGTCCTGCGGGCTCGGCGGCGCCTCGCTGCCAGTCGCGAGCAGCACGGCGACCTGGACGGCGCGCTCGCGCTGCAGGAAGCCGGGCTCGAGGCCTGCCTGCGGCTCCTGCCGGAGGATCACCCCGAGGTCTTCGCGACGCGGAACAACCTGGCGGGAACGCGCCAGGCGGTCGGCAACCTCGCCGGGGCGCGCGAGCTCCAGGAGGCGGTGCTCGCGGGCCGGCGGCGCCTGCTGCCCGCCGATCACCCCGACACCCTGATGGCCATGGGGAACCTCGCCTCGACGCTCGGCCTGCTCGGCGAGCTGAAGGAGGCGCGGAAGCTCCAGGAATCCGTGCTGGAGATCCAAGAGCAGCGCCTGTCCCCTGACCACCCCGACCTGCTGCAGTCGATGTCGACGCTGGCCGGGACCTGCTGGCGCCTGGGCGACATGCACCGGGCGTACGAGCTGATGACGCGCGTGGTCGACGTGCAGTCGCGAGAGCTCCCCGAGGACCATCGCGACCTGTTGCGCTCGCTGCAGGGTCTGGCCCTGGCCACTCGGGGGCTCGGGAAGCTCCACGAGGCCGAGCGCGTGCAGACCGCGTTGCTCGCGGCGCTCGCGCGCCAGCTCCCCCCCGACGACCCTCAGGTCCTGGTTGCCAAGCAGAACCTCGCGGTCACGCGGCTCGATCTCGACGACACCCACGGCGCCCTCCCGCTCCTCGAAGAGGTGCACGAGGCCTGGAAGCGTCGAGCCCGGACCGATCAGCCCGAACTCCTGAAAGCCATGGGCAACCTGGCCCTCGCGAAGCGGCGTCTCGGAGATCCGCACGGGGCCCTGGAGCTCGCCGAAGCCGGCGTCGAGGGCTGGAAGCGGCGGGTCCCGCCCGATCACCCCGACTTGCTCCACGCGCTCGGCGGCTTGGCCCGCATCCGCCGGGATCTCGGCGATCTCGAGGGCGCCCGCGAGTTGCAGGAGTCGCTGGTCGAGGCTTGGTCGCGCCGCGACTCGCCGGAGCACTCCGAGTACCTGCAGGAGCTGGGCAACCTCGCTGAAACCCTGGAGAAACTCGGGGACCTGCGCTCCGCTCTGGAGCTGCTCGAGCGTGCGCTGGAGGTCCAGCGCCGACGTCTCTCTCCCGACCATGCCGATCTGCTCGCCGCGATGGGGAAGCTCGCCTCCCTGCGGCTCGAGCTCGGCAACCCACGCGGCGCCCATGAGCTGCGCGTCGCGATCCGGGATGCCCGAGAGCGGCGGCTCCCCGCCGACCACCCGGACGTCTTGGGAGCGCGGGCCCGCGCAGCCTGGTTGCTCATCGAGCTGGGCGATCCGTGGGGTGCACGCGAGGAGCTCGAGGCGGTGCTCGAGGCACGCCGTCGGGTGCTCGCCCCGGACCATCCGCACGTCCTCGACTCGTTGCAGGACGTCGGGTTCGCGCGCTACGCCCTCGGCGACTACCCGGGGGCGCGCGCCTACCAGGAGGCCGGTCTCGAAGGCTACTCGCGCCGCTTTCCGGCCGACCACTCCGAGGTGGGCCGAGCGAAGGCCAACCTCGCGTTGACGCTCCTCAAGCTCGGGGAGCACGAGCGCGCCCGCACGCTCCAAGAGGAGCTGCTCGAGTCCGCGACACGCCGCTTCCCCCCGGAGCGCGGCGAGCGCCGGATGGCGGCGGCGAACCTGGCCTTGACCTTGCGCGGGATGGGCGATGCCCAAGGGGCGCGCGAGCTGCAGGAGCACGTGCTCGAGATCGAGCGGCGACTCTTCCCGCCCGACCACCCGGGTCTCCTGCGGGGGATGGCCAACCTCGCCATCACGCTGCGCGCGCTCGGCGAGCTCGAGGAAGTGCGCGAGCTGCAGGAGGTCGTCCTGGAGCGGCAAGGGCGCATCCTCCAACCCGATCATCCGGCGCTCTTGGCGGCGATGAGCGACCTCGCTCGAACGCGTCACGAGCTCGGGGACGGTGCGGGCGCACGCGAGCTCGTGCTGCGCACGCTCGCCCACCTGCGGCTGCGCGCGCGTGCCCTCGGAGCGGAGGGCTTGCGCAGCGCGCGCGAGGGTGCTCGGGCGGAGCTGGAGCGCTTCGCGACCCTGCTGGCGCTGGGCTCGGACCCAGACGCCGGCGGGGAGCTCGAACGCGAGCTGCTCGCGACGCTGGAGAGCCTGCGCGCGGTTTCCCAGGCGAGCGCGGACGTCGCTCACGCGATCGGCGCCGACGCGACGCTCGCCGAGCTGTCCACTGCGATCGCTGCTGCCCGCTCACGCCTCAACGATCTGGCCGCCGCCGGGCCGCGACGAGGTCAGGACCCCGAGGCGTGGAGGCTGGAGCTGCACGGGCTCGCGGAGGAGCGCGACCGCGCCGAGCGCCTCCTGCGCCAACGACTCGCCGAGCGCGGAACCGCCTTCGAGGAGCTCGACGCGCGCGCCGTGGCGAAGCGCCTCGACGCCCAAGCGGCGGTGGTCTCCTTCCTGCGCTACCACCGACGCTTCGAGCCGGACCAGGAGACGGGTGTCACGCCACCGGCCGAGGACGCGCTGCTGGCTTTCGTCCTGCGCCCGGATGGCGCGGTGCGGCGGCTCGAGCTCGGCTCCACGCGCGAGCTCGACGCCCTCGTGCAGGACTGGCGCCTCTCGCTCGGCAAGCCCCTCGAAGGCCGGCTCGACCGCGGTCTCGCGCCGCGGGCCGAGACGGTTGCGTCCGCTGGGGAGCATCCCGACGAGCGAACGAGCGGTCGGACGCTGCGCGCGCGCCTGCTCGACCCGCTGTTGGGCGCGGCCGGCGAAGGCGTGCGCAGGCTGCACGTCGTGCCGGACGATTCGGTCTTCCTCGTCCCGCTGGACGCGCTCCCGCTCGACGGCGACGGCCGCGTCGGCGAGCGAATCTCGATCCACGTGGAGCCGAGCTTGGCCCGTCTCCTGCGCGGCGGGCGCGCGCCCGTCGACGCGGGGCGCCTCGTCGTGCTGGGGGGCGTCGACTTCGATGGCGCTGCACTCGCGGAGGCGGCGGACGAACGCGCTCCAGAAGACCTGCCTTCCGCCCTGCGCAGCGCCGCTCTCCCGCCCGGCGAGCGCACCACGCGCGCGGCACGTTTCGAGCCGTTGGAGGGGACGCGCGGAGAGCTCGCGATGCTCGCCGAGCAGTACCGCCAGGCCTGGGACGCCAAGCCCGTGACGCTCGAGGGTTCTGCGGCGACCAAGGCTGCGCTCTTCGGCGCGGCCCCCGACGCGCGCTTCCTGCACCTCGCGACCCACGGCTGGTTCGCTGGCGAGAGCTTCCACTCCGCGCTCGACCCCGAGGACGCGGGCGAGCGCGAGGCCCTGCAGCGCGCCGAGGCGACCCGGCGCGGCTTCGCGCCTGAGACCCTCTGCGGCCTGGCCCTGGCGGGGGCGAACCGGGGCCGGGACGAGGATGGGCGCGTGCGCGGAATCCTCACCGCCGAGGAGCTCGCGAGCCTCGACCTGCGCGGCTGCGAGCTGGCCGTGCTCTCCGCCTGCGAGACCAACGTCGGCATCCGACGTGCCGGTCAGGGAATCCAGTCCTTGCAGTCCGCCCTTCACGCCGCCGGCGCGCGCAGTGCGATCACGAGCCTGTGGAAGGTCGACGACGAGGCGACGCGCCGGCTCTTCGAGCGCTTCTACGCGCAGCTCTGGGGGGAGCAGCTCGGCAAGGCCGAGGCGTTGTGGCAGGCCAAGCAGAGCCTGCGCGCCGAGGGCTTCCCGCTGCGCGATTGGGCGGCCTGGGTCCTCTCAGGGGCCCCAGAGTGACAGCCCGTGGGCGCGCCCGAGGGGGGCGGGC